>JAEWYQ010000042.1 GCA_023395555.1 Bacillota bacterium | reverse complement strand
ATTGAATGCTTTGAAAATCCTGGTCAGGACCTTCGTGTCGGGGAAATCCTTGAAAAGCAAAAAGACCTATACCTTAAGCTTGGAGTGGAGCCGCCCGTCTCGTTATGAGACGGCGGGAATCCAGGTTTTATATCGACCCCTTGATACAACATGATTGAAGCCGCAGTATGCCTCAAACAATGGAAATGAAAATCGGGTAATTCCATCTTTTTTTCAACTCTTTTAAAATGATCTTGTATACTTCTGGGGTGTATTATGTTGCCGTAATCATTCGTAAATACAAACCCACTATTGCTATAGGCATCACCACACAATAGACCCCTTTCCAACTGCTGTTTTCGATGTTTTTTTAGCATAGAAATAATAGGTTCTTCAATATACAGGATGGGATATATGAAGAAGAAAGCAAAACATCCCTATCTGATTTTCCTGATAGCTTATAATGATAACCATCTTCCCCAGTCTTCTACTATATATGATATTACAAATCCCGGAATTGATTCTTTATGAAGTTGTGTTATAATTATATTGAGGATTGTGCCAATCATAAAGTATAAAATATCAAAGAAAAAGAATGAGAATAACGTTCTGTCATTTCGGGCCTTTTCCTCTAAAATATAAGTATTTTAGAAGGATAGCGTTATGAAAGATTACCTTGATATTTTTACGGAGCATATTAATCATGAGGGAGTGCCGTTTTTATCATCATACCGTTTTTGGTTTGGTCGTAACCTATATGGTCAGAAGACAATTTGCATTCTGACCATATACCAATAGAAAAAGTTTACGGATTAGGTGAAATAGAAAAGTTAAAGGAAACCCTATACAGGCTATTAAAATAGACACTATAGCTATCCGGGTGAAGAAGTAATTGCCAGTAAGATAAAATGCTTGGAAAACAGAAAAAAGGTACTGCAGATGTATCAGCAAAAATCTGATGCAAAAAATCAAGAACGAATCCCGGAGAAAGGAGCAGAGAAGGTTGAAACAAACTGATACTAATAATAGACTGTATCTATACTTAGACAGGACATTAAATTTAATAGACATAAAATATAAGAAAAATAATCTATCATTTAGCGTGCCTAAGAAGTTAGATAACATTTATAAAGTGATAGACTATGATACGGGTTATTTTGAAGTAGAGACAAATTATGGGGAAGAATATATTGATATATTAGGAGCATTAGAGAATGACAACTACGATAGGGAATACATTAAATATTTAGAGAAACAGTTAGCAGGGATAACAATAGCAGAAATAGAAGTGAGGTGTAGGTGAATGAATAAGACAGAGCATATAAAAGAATCTGCATATATGATAGTATCAGACATGGCATTTTTATTTAGTATAAATGAAGGAATGCCAATAGTAACTGTTATCAACCTGAAAAATACAAAAACAATGGCACATTTCAGGGCAGTTAATAATCAGCTGTTACTGAGCAGTTCAAACCTATCTGAAGCCAATAAATATAAGGTAATGCTATTAGTTGAAAGGAATAAGGAATTTCTGCTTGGGGGATTAATGCAATGGGCAAATACACAGAAAATAAAATAGCGGGGTATTGGCTGTACTATACAATGCTTTGTTTAAATGAAGGTGTAATACATGTTCATGCCAACAAAGATAAGCCTATAGAAAGAGGCTCTGCGAAGATATGGGTTCACAGTGATGGAACCTCCACAGTCGCAGAGTATGGTTCTGTTGGCACACAAGATATGAATATTATACAAGAATGGATAAGTAAAAATATAGACATCATAGAGGACAAATGGAAATCAAATAATATGGGAGGAGACTTCAAAAGGATAAAATAGCATGGGAGTGTTCAATCTTCTTAAAAATCAAATGATGATCAATATAGGCAATGAACTATGTTGTCTTTTATCCCGTTTAGAAGATAGTGAAATCCATGCTTCCATTATAATCGGTGTAAAACGATGCTATAAGCGATTGAAAACCCATTTGGGAATGCAATTGGGAATGCAACTACGGTATAAAACAATAGAATCCATGTAACATTATAGAAAAATCTCAATATGAAAAGTACAAGAAATAAAGAAATTAACTTAAGAATAAAACAAAATAATCACCTCACAGAATTCAGGTTCTAGTTCGCTTAACGTGGGTAGGGGTTCAAGTCCCCTCAACTGCGGCGCATCATAATGTTTTGTCGAAAGAAGTTGATTGCTGTTGCGATTGGCTTCTTTCGTTTTATAGTGCGCCTGGCGGGCGCACGTTTCAACGGGTGTGAGTTTATTTCGATCTCTTTTCGAAATCATTTTTATGCATCAATCGGAAGACCTCGTAAATACCCTCTTCATGCAATGCTTTGGGCATTAATTCTGCAGCGTATTTTCGCTATTCCTACAGATTCCCTCCTTATCGTTTTTCTTCAATACTCCAAGGAGTTGAAGAATTTCCGCAAATTCAAAAAGGTGCCGGAGAGTGGCATCAATTGGGTATTTAGTGGAGAAATATTAGGTTTATTAATAGCTGGTGATTTTACTACCTCACAAGGAATGAGGGAGGATTTCAAGGCTTTCTGCATTTTTTCTATTAAGTAAGTGTCAAAAGATCCGGAGTGGTGGAGCTATACTAAGCTAAGTGCAGCTGCGAAACCATGGAGAATCTGATTTTAATACCATAATAGCGAACCATTAAACATTTTAAATAAGTAAGTTTGATTATATACTTATTAAGTCATATATAATATTTTTAAACAATCAAAAAGGATCCGCAGAAAAAGCATCTAAATTCTCTAAATATGATTCTACACGATTGTATCGACTCGAATAGAGACCAAGAAAGGAAGATCTAATTGAGAACTTTTAATATTAATGAAGAAGCTTCTTCAGAAAAAAAAATAAAAAGACGTAAATTACTAAAAGAAATTTGGTATTACCGTAGTCTTTATCTGATTGCTTTATTTGGAATTGTATTTTTTTTGGTATTTTCTTATGCGCCAATGTATGGTATTCAATTAGCATTTAAAAAATACAGCGTTGGTAAAGGGATATGGGGCAGTGATTGGGTTTACTTGAATAATTTCACGAAATTATTTGCCAGAACGGAATTTTGGGTTTCAGTTAAAAATACAATAGAGATTTCTTTCTTGAAACTTATTGTAGGTTTTCCGGTACCAATTTTATTAGCGATAGGGATAAATGAGATTATATCGAACAAATTAAGGAAAGTATTACAGATTATTTTAACTTTACCACACTTTTTATCCTGGATAACGATAAGTGGTATCATGCTCGCATTGTTTTCAACAGACGGAGCGGTTAATGGATTAATAAACTCTCTCGGAGAGGCATCTGTTCCATGGTTAAGTAACGGCGCTATATTTCGAGGAATATTAGTTTTTACTGATATTTGGAAAGAAGCAGGTTGGACTTGTATAATTTATATGGCAGCAATAGCCGGTATTGATCCAGCCCTCTATGAAAGTGCAAGAATTGACGGGGCGAATCGTTTCAAAAGTGCTTTACATATAACATGGCCTGCAATAAAATCAACAGCTGCTATCCTGTTGGTTTTACAAGTGGGGGGGTTGTTGAGTGGTAATTTCGATCAGATATTTAACTTATATAATCCAACGGTTTATAAAGCAGCAGATATCATCGATACCTATATTTACCGTATTACTTTCCTACAATCAGCTGATTATGGCGTTAGTACGGCAATTGGTCTTTTTAAAGGAATAACCAATTGTATATTGCTATTAAGCGCTAACTTTGCAGTAGGTAAACTTAATAAGGAATCAAAGATAATATAGGAGTCTCATTTCGCAAGATTATATGAGGAACATGAAGAGAAAGAACTCTTAGAGAAATATGGTTTACCGGGTAAATATGCTAACTATCAAGTTGCTGTATGGATTGGTGATGGTACTGATGTTTTCCATGAATTTCTGGGCCAATTAGATGATGTAGCATATACAGATTTTATTATGTCTGGAAGACAATATTTTATAATAAATTGTAAGAAGGATATATCATCACAAATACATAATCAGAACTTTTCAGAAATAATCGGATTAAGTATGGTATATAGATATTCTTCAATGATTCGTAAAATGATGACACAGGCAGCAGTAGCTGCTACTACAGAATATTTTATAAATAATAAGAAAGCTACAAACCTTTATAAAGCAATGCAAGTTAATATAATTACACCTTTCGTTGTACGTACAACGAAGCTTTTAGACGATGGGCAACTTTCGGAGTTTAGTCAATTGGTAAAGCAAATACCTCAGCTTTTTAGAGATAACCGATATAGCATTGAAGATTTGTGCTTTTTATGGAATCATATCATAATGCATATAGAGTTATTATATCCTAATAAATTTCAGCAATCTATTCTTAATACCATGGAATGGTACCAACTTGAAACAGAGTTTGATGATATCAATAATATGGTTCAAATATTGATCAGAGAAACACAGTATATTTACGGTACGTCTACGATAAACTATGATTTAACCGAGAATGATGACAGTTCAAATTTTAGTAAGATATTACGATACCTGAACCAGCATTATAATGAACAGGTAAAATTAAAAGATATATCAAAACTATATTATATTAATAAAAATTATGCTAGCTATATATTTAAACGTAATACAGGAATGACCTTTTCGGATTATCTTAATAAGATAAGAATGGAACAGGCTAAAAAGCTTTTGGTATCAACAGAATATACTATTTTTGAAGTTTCTGAGATGATAGGCTATATGGATTATTCCTACTTTAGTAAAGCCTTTAAGAAGAAATATGGTGTAACTCCATCACAATACAGGAAGATGCCTTCAGAAGCAACAAGCGAAGATGAAGTCAGGTGCTAACATGGTTAAAAAAATTATGAACTATAGCCTACGAAGGCAGCTGGTAATCTTATTTACAATATGTATTCTTTTGGTAATGGTGACACAGTTATTTTATTGTATCAACATTTTTAAGAGAAACTATGACCAGAACAGAGAAAACTGCTATAATATCATAGCTCAGACAGATATCATGCTGACACTGGAATGTGAGAGGATAGCATCGATAGGAAAGACAGTTTCGAATAATGGCTATATTCAGGAAATGCTGGTTTTAAATAATAGTACTGATAACAAGACACAGATAGAACGAAGAATGGAATTAAAAAATCTCATATATAACTATCTTCAAGGTATCATTGGAGCGAATGAGTGTCTAAAGGATATAGCCATAATTGATAACTCTAATTCAATTGCTGCACCGAACAATCGTTTTGATTACTCTACCTTTAATCTAGTTAACAAAAAATACGATATAAATAACGTGGAAGAGAAATATTTTACATCCTATTTTCAATCAGAGGAAATCGACCAAAATAATTATGGATTTGGATATGTCCAGCCAATATATTATACAACTACAAGGCAGTTTAGTAAGATTAACCAGAGACTTGGTACCTGTATCATTTGGTGTAGGAAAGAAACGTTAAATGAAATTGTAGAGACAACTGCAGTGAATGATGAAGCAACAGTATTAATCATTGACCGTGAAGGTATGATTATGGCTAGAAATTCTATATATACTGAAGCAGAGCTGACTCAGGAGATTAATAGAATATCTTTAAATCACATGGATTTTCAACAGGGAACCATCCAGGAAATGAATTTTATGAACCAGAAAAGCTTTGTTCTGATAAAAGAACATAAATATACCGGATGGAAATCAATTAACATCGTACCAATTTATAGTGTTTATAAGGAATCCTTTCATGTCCTATATCTGGGAATGTTTCTGGCAGTAGCATCCATCATTATTTTATTAACTTTTGGAATGTTTATGATACAGAGCATAACGAAACCATTAAAACATATCACATCAGTATTAGATACCATTGGTGGTGGTAAAAGAAAACAAAGAATACAAGTCGATAATAATAATGAATTCGGTACTATAAGCGAAAGCATAAATACGATGTTAGATAATGTTGACATAATGAATCATAGGATATTTGATATGCAATCAGAATTATATGAAAAGGAGCTTATGCAAAAGGAAGCTGAAATGCTTGCTTTACAAAGTCAAATCAATCCTCATTTTTTGTATAATACCATGGAATGCATCAGATCCATTGCAGCAATTCATAAAATATCCGAGATATCAGATATTTCAACCAGCATGTCAAGAATCTTTCGTTATAGCATAAAAGGTGGATTAATAACTACTATCAAAAGGGAATTGGAATGTGTGAATGATTATTATAAGATCATTGCAGTGCGTTATAATAACAGACTAAAACTTATCGTTGATGTAGATGAAAATTTATATCGATACAGTGCATTGAAGATGTCTATGCAGCCGATCATTGAAAATTCAGTTTTTCATGGTCTGGAAGCAAAGGAAGATGATGTATTAATTAAAATCCGCGGTTGGATAGATAACGGCTATGCTATACTAAATATTGAAGATAATGGTGTAGGTATGGAAGATGTAAGGGTAAATGAGCTAAATGATATTTATCAGAAGTATAAAAAAGATATAACCGAAACAAATAGTTCAAAAGACAGCATAGGCTTAGCGAATATTAATATGCGTATTAAACTGCATTTTGGTGAGGAATGTGGTTTAAGTATTCAAAGTACAAAGAATGTTGGAACAAGAGTTACTATCAAGATGAAATTATTAATGGAAGCATAGGAACTTACTATGTAAAAAATTGAAATTCGCAGACTGGCACCCAACCTCGCAGAGGATTATGTACATTTTTTTGATGTGACGCCTCACGACGTCAACATAGATGAACGCACACATTGAAATAGTAACCAGGAAATAGCTACAATAGCTTATAAAGGAAATGACTCCAAGCTGCCGGATATGGGCTGCTATAGACAAACTACCACATATCTTTTACTTGCGGCAGAGCTGAAAAAAATAGATGTTATTTTGCCGCAATTTGAGCCATTGATGAATTTTTATATAAACCCGATGTTGCATTCCGTTCTGACGCTCCCGGAAAGGTAATCATCAAAGATATGGCAGGAACGTTTTATCCGATTGATCATGTTCACATTGGTTTGCAGATGATTATGTATGGGCTTTCGGTGCTTGGCGGGGCAAATCATCCTAATTGCAAAAAAGCTCGCAACCTTATTAAAATCAATGGGTTGCGGTTTTTTGTTTTGCTTGTCTACGCGCCTTTTTGGCTTTCATCGAATTACTGTAATTTCTATCTGTCGAACAATCAGCTATTGATTAAAATCATAGGAAAGTTATAATAAAAATAGATAAATTGTAGTTTCGAAGAGGGGAGATAACATTGTGACAAGAGGAACGGATGGGGAAGGTATCAAAAATAGTTTATCCCGTAAAAACAGTGAGCGGTACGCTTTGCGAAATACTCTTATGTTCAATAAAGCCAGCTTGCAAACCAAGCTGATACGTTTGTTTCTTATCGCTTCTGCAATTCCGATTCTTTTCATCAGTTTCTTTTCTTATTATAACATCTCCAATACATTAAAAAAGAATACGGAAGAATTGACGGTCAATAATCTGGAGCAAACCAGTAAAAGCCTGAATATATGGCTGGAATCTTATGAAGATATCCTTTATCAGATCTATACCAATGATGATGTGGTTGCCTTAGTTGATAATCTGAACCAAGGTAAGGATGTTGCGGTATCAAAAAATCAGTTAAGAAGGTTTATGCAGGGGATTTTATATACCAAGGAGTATATCCGGTCCATCACGATCATTACATCGGGTGGGATGCTTATATCCTACGATCAATTGTCTGCCGTATCAAATGTCCAATCCTGGATTGAAAATTTCAGTCTTTCTCAGGAGGAACTGTATACTGAGATCTCCGGGGATAATTTAACTCATACATATCCTACCGAATACGGAGCCAGTTTTGCGAATAAAGATTACTATCTGTTTCATCTGGCTCATCGTGTTATTGATTATAAGAATCTAAATAAAAGGAATGCCATCGCCATAGTCAGTATTGATGAAAAGCTGCTGCGGGAAGCTTGTCTGACAACATCTGAAGCGGATAACGGTGAGAGCGGTTTTAATTTTATCGTTGATGAGAAAGGAAGGATTATTTCTTATATAGACCAGGAAAAGCTTACCTATCAAGCGGCAGCTTCCATGTCTGCACCAGAGGAAAGAAAAGAAGCATATTTAAATTTTGCTACAGACGAAATGAAAGTAAAAAAAGACTATCTCTCCGTATATGTTTATCATAATGACGACCTGAACTGGGATATCATAAATGTTACCAATCAGCGGGATGCGATCAGTAAATTAAGCTTGCAGCAGAGAATCGTTATTGTAGTAAGCATGGTATCCTTATTTGTGGCCATTACCCTAACCGTACTGTTATCAAGAAGATTGGTATCCTCCGTAAAGAAGGTCGTTACAACAATGCATGCGGTCAGTTCGGGTAATTTAAAATCCAGAGTTGAAATTGAAAAAAAGATGCCGCTGGAAGTAGAATATATAGCAATACAATTTAATGATATGCTTGGCATCCTGGATGAAGCCATGAAGAAAGAAAAGGAAGCGGGAGAGCGTCAGCTGGAGGCAGAAATAAAAGCATTGGAGGCACAGATAAATCCCCACTTTCTTTATAATACCCTGGATACCATCAACTGGATGGCGATTGATAAGGAGGATTATGATATAAGTAATGCGATCAGTTCCCTCGCTCAGATTCTCCGGTATGCCATTAAGAACAGTAATGCAATGGTTGAGATCCGGCAGGAATTGGAGTGGTTGAAAAATTACGTGTTCTTGCAGCAAATCAGACTGAAGAATTCCTTCCGGTATGAAGTGAATGCGGACCCTGAGATTCTGGATTGTAAGATTCATAAACTTATTTTACAGCCTTTTATTGAGAATGCAATTGTTCATGGGTTTGACGGAGTAGCCAGGGAGCATTTTCTGTCAATCAGATTAGAACCTCAAAAGGATGATATCTGCATAACAATTAAAGATAACGGGAAAGGGATAGAGCCGTCATTAGTTGATGAGATTAACTGTAAAATGTTTCGCAGTATGGACAGAGGGAGCCATATCGGAATGGAGAATGTAATCTCCAGGCTCCGTATGTATTATGGAGAAGAAGCCAATGTAAAGGTCAGCAGCATTATGGGAGAAGAAACAGAAGTTATTCTCCTGCTTCCACGGAGGATATAGATATGCGGATTGTTGTTGTTGAAGATGAAATAAGGATTCGGGAAGGAATATGCAATTTACTGGCAAAAATGTTCCCCCAGCATGAAGTGGCGGGCAGTGCTGCAAACGGGAAAGAAGGACTGGAGCTGATACTCCATGAGTGTCCGGATTTGGTCATTACGGATGTCAAGATGCCGTTAATGGACGGACTTACGATGCTTTCCATCCTCAATGAAAAAAAGATGAAATGCAAAGCCATTGTGCTAAGCGCATATGCGGAATTTACCTATGCCCAACAGGCAATACGGTGGGGAGTAAGCGAGTATCTGGTGAAGCCGCTGGTGGTCAATGAAATTGTACAGGCAATAAAAAATACGGAAATGCAATTGGAGGAGATTCAAAAGCAGAATTCGGAAACGCTGGAGAGATTCGACAATATACTGCTTGGTATCATATTCGGAGGAATTGAGGTTGATGAAGACCTGGAGAAATTTGCTGGCAGCAGGTACGGTCTTCATAAGGATACAAAGTTCAGTGAGATACAGATCTATTTAGGCAAACAGTATGATGCAAAGCTGGAGCTGACGAAACGTAATTTAGATGCTCTTTTTTCAAAGAGAAGGAATTTGAATTATTATCTTCTTGAGATACCCAGGGACAAGCTGCTATTAGCTATTATATATGGATATGATGATCAGCAGGAAATGGAGAGATGGTTTCAAATCGAAGTTGTTTCCCGAACTCGCGGTACCTATACGGCAGACAGTAATTATGGATGGATCAATGCATCGGGCATGAAAGAATTAAGGGCCAATTATTATAAATTATTACAATATATGGACTGGAGCATTACCTTTGGGAATCAGATTATGATCTCGTATCCGAAGATAATGAATGTACAGACTATGCTCTGCATTTATCCCATTGATATCGAGAACCGCCTTAAGTCGGCATTATGCTCCTATAGCCGCAATAAGGTCTATAAATGTCTGGAACAGTTTACGCAGCATTTTGAAACCGGCAATGTTTATGAGCCAAAGAATATCAAAGAATGCTATGTCAGATTTATTTGGGCAATGATAAATGTCGCCAAGGAAATCAATATTTTAAATTATGATCAGATAGAACAAAAAAAGCTTCTGGAGAAAATCATGGGTTCCATCAATAAGGAAGAGCTGAGGGATGTGACAGAAGAGGTTTATTCATGCATCAAAGACGATCCCTATGAGGAAAAAGCGGATCTGAGCCTAAATGTTAAGAGAGCTGAAAATATGATCCTGGAATATTATAAAACCGGAATCACATTAGAAGAAATAGCGGATAAGCTTGATTTGACGCCGGAGTATCTTGGCAATCAGTTTCATTTGGAGAAGGGGGTTAAGTTCAGTACCTATATAAAGGATTTTAGAATAATGAAAGCAAAAGAATTATTAATAAGCAGCAAGCTGAAAGTGTGTGAGGTTGCGGAAAGAGTAGGCTATTCCGATGCCAAATATTTCAGCAAGGTATTCCGTGATAATACCGGGCAGTTACCGGCAGAGTATAGAAAGACAAACAAATGACTTTAGGATATTCCACCTTTTAAAGTTTTATCGAGTTTTATTACATAGGCTGATTATCTATAATGAGCTTACCAAACAACGAGTGGTACGCTTTGCGAACCACTCTTATGTTCAATAAAAGAGGAGGAAATACATGAAAAAGGTTGTGTCAATACTCATTGCATTAACAATGTTAACAATGCTCCTTGCGGGCTGCAGCGCAAAGAAGGATGATGCTGCATCAGCAGACAAGAAGGATACTAAGGAATCATCGACTGCTAAGGATACCAAATCAGCGGATAGTGCGGCTAATCAGGCGGGCGGGGCTTCGGACAATGTTACGATCTGGTATTATTGGGAAACAGAAGGTCATCAGAAAGCCTTAAATCAGTTGGTTCAGGAATTCAATGCTTCGCAGAACGGTATTACAGTGGAAGCAAAGTATGTTCCTTTTGCTGATTTTAAGAAGCAGTTATCCATCGGTGCATCCGCAAACGAACTTCCGGATATCGTTGTCCAGGACAATCCAGATACCGCTGCATACGCGTCAATGGGGATATTCGCAGATATTACCGGTAAGTTTGATGTAAGTACATATTATCCGGGACCTGTTAACTCCTGTACCTTGGACGGGAAATTATATGGTGTTCCCTTTGGCAGCAACGATTTACTTCTCTATTACAATAAGGATATGCTGAATGCGGCAGGCGCTGCGGTTCCGGCAACCTGGGATGAACTGCTGGAAGCTGCTAAGAAATGTACCAAGGACAATGTTTATGGCTTCGCTCACAGCAGTGTACAGAACGAAGAAGGGACCTTCAACTTCCTTACCTGGGTATGGTCAACAGGAGCTACTGCTTACGAGATCAATACGGAAGGCGGAAAGAAAGCCTTAACCATGATGAAAAATCTGATTGATTCGGGAGCTATGCCAAAAGAAGCGATTAACTGGACCCAGGGCGATACCATGAATCAATTTATCTCAGGAAACCTTGCCATGATGATTAACGGAACCTGGCAGGTGCCCACAATGCGTGAACAGGTTCCCGATCTGAATTGGGGTGTGGCTCCGATCCCTATGGATAAACAGCAGGCCTCCGGTCTTGGCGGTGAAAATTATTCGGTGATTGCAGGCGGAAATGAAGCGGCTGCCATAGAATTTTTGAAATTTGCCACTCAGAAAGAGCAGTGCTTATTCATGATGAATGCTATGGGATATATTTCTTCAGACTCTACCATTGCAAAGGATCAGTTTGCCGGAGACGAAGTATATGAAGCATTTGTTGAAGAAATGCAGTATGCAAATGCAAGAGGTCCCCTGGCTGAATGGCCTGAAATATCAAATGCGATTTCATTGGCATTCAATGAGGTTATGACCGGTATAAGCACACCGGAAGATGCTGCGGCAAAGGCACAGACAACCATCGACACAATTTTAAAGAAATAATTTATAGAGGTTTGGGAGGGGCAGGAAATACACGAAAAGTGAGATACCTGCCCCTTTTTAAACATAAGAGTGGTTTGCACCACGTGCCGCTGGTTGTTTACCTATATATGGAGGAATGACATGAAAGGTATTAAAAAATACTTCAAATATGATAATGCTGGTATCCTGTTTGTATTGCCGGCGTTTATCTATATGATTGTTTTTGTGGGATATCCTATCATTTACAATTTTGTTCTAAGCTTTCAGGATGTAACAGTAAAAACTTTGCGAAGTAATGTCAAGGAATTTGTGGCCTTTGATAATTATATCCGTCTTTTTAAGCTGGATACTGTTCTAAGGACGGCTCTGTGGAACACTTTATATTTTACAGTGATATGCATTATATTTCAGTTTGTTGTGGGATTTGCTCTTGCAGTATTCTTTAATAAGAATTTTAAATTTGCAAAACCGGTGAGGGGACTGCTTCTCATGCCCTGGATGATCCCAATGACGATTACCGGACTGATTTTCAAATTCATGTTCAGTACGGATGTCGGTATCATTAATTTTATTTTGCGTAACTTAGGAATCATACAGCATAATATTGACTGGCTCACAAACCCGGTGACGGCAATGCCCGCGGTTATCTTTGCAAATTTTTGGATCGGTATTCCGTTTAACATGATCTTAATAGCAACGGGACTTACTACAATACCAAAAGAATTATATGAGAGTGCTGCCATTGACGGAGCAAATAAGTTTCAGATTTTCAGGAAAATTACATTACCTTTGCTGAAGCCTACGATGGAGTCCGTATTGCTTCTGGGATTTATTTATACTTTTAAGGTATATGACCTGGTTTATGTAATGACCAGTGGAGGACCGGTGAATTCTACGCAGCTGTTATCTACCTATTCCTATAAATTGTCCTTTGTAATGTTCAAATATAGTGAGGGAGCGGCTGTTGCCAATATCCTGTTTGTGATTTTGTTCCTTGTCAGTTTGATTTATCTGAAATTTGTATACAGAGAGGGGGAGGAGTAATGGATGCGGATTTAAAAATGAGTAAGAAAAAGAACGCTTTATTCTGTATCATTTCCGTATTACTGCTATGCATTCTGCTGTTCCCGCTTTACTGGATCTTTGTAACCTCGATAAAAACGGAAAAGGAGATATTCCAGATACCGCCTACCTTCTGGCCCGAGGTACTGAATACAAAATCCTATCTGGCACAGGTACAAACCGGTGATTTTAATATGTTCCGTTCCTTTGGAAACAGTATGATAATATCGGTAGGGGCTATGCTCATCGCCATCGTGTTAGCCGTACCGGCAGCCTACGGAATTGCCAAGTATCACTTTAAGGGTAAAAAGACCATTATTCTGGGGTTTTTAATAACACAGATGCTTCCGGTTTCCGTTCTGCTGACGCCCTTGTTTATTATGTTTCAGAGGATGCATTTATATAATACCTGGTGGTCCACGATAATATCGGATGCTACCATCGGAATTCCTTTTTCGGTTCTGATTTTAAAGAATTTCTTTGCAGCGATACCCAAGGAAATAGAAGAGGCAGCCTATATCGACGGCTGTAATAAGTTTACGGGATTTATCAGGGTTTTGATACCAATTGCAAAGCCCGGTGTGGTTGTTTGCGGGGTATTCTCCTTCCTTTACGGCTGGGGGGATCTGGCCTATGGCATGACCTTCATTCTCGATCAGGAGAGAAGGCCCATTACAGCCGGTATTTTTAATTTCCTGGGACAGTATGGAACCAAATGGAGCTATCTGACGGCTTTTGCGGTTGTAACGATTATCCCTGTTGCGCTGATCTTTATCCTGATGCAGAAATATATAATAAGCGGTATGACCAGCGGAGCGGTAAAAGGCTGAGCGCGCCTAGAAAAGGGCGGATAATCTAACGCGCTGGCATTATGCCGAAATATTTTTTTCCATAAGAGAGTATGATATCATGAATGAATAGGAATACGATCTCTACAGGGGGCAAGGGTTCAAGTCCCCTCAACTGCATTCGGGAAAAAGCTCGCAACCTTAGTAAAGTCAATGGGTTGCGGGTTTTTGTTTTGCTTGTTTACGTGCCTTCGTGATTTTCATCGTATTAAAATCTACCACATTGTCTGCACTTTTTTTGCTTCCAATGGTTTTTCTGCATATAAAAACGACAAGCATAATCAAATTATAGTAACTATAGTAGTTTTTATCTGTCGAACAATCAGCTATTGATTAAAATCATAGGAAAGTTATAATAAAAATAGATAAATTGTAGTTTTGAAGAGGGATAATAAATTGATTTTTCATTATGATGCGGAAGAACTGTGAACTGAACCCTGGGGTAAAAACGCGCTCCGGACCAGGGCATCCAAATTCTATGAATTTCCTGAGGATGCAGGTTGCTGGGATATCGCCGATGAATATATGTACGGCAACCGGTATCTGGTAGCGCTGGTACTGTATGCGGCCATGAAATGAAGCACTGCAAGAAGAAGGAAGCTTCCTTCGGTGAAAATAATGGTAACAAAATAGGGGGGAACAAATGAAAATACTTCGTGTTTTTGATAACAACAATTATAAAGCTTCATGGAATTGTTTTAAGCGGGAAGCAGTGAGGGCAATTATAATAAAGGATAATAAACTGGCCTTGGTTAAATGTGAAAAGGAAGGGTATTATAAATTTCCGGGCGGCGGAATCGAAGCAGGTGAAAGCCATATGGAGGCACTGATCCGTGAAACCTTGGAGGAGACGGGTTTGCATATCGTTCCTGAATCAATACACGGCTTCGGGACCTTACTTGAGAAACGAAGAAGTATTTACGGAAACAAAGAGATTTTTGAACAGTATTCCCATTATTATTTTGCTGATGTAAGCGAGGAAATGGAACAATTAAGCCTGGATGAATATGAAATGGAACTGGGATATTATCTGGAATTTACTGATATTGAAACCGCAAGGCAGACCAATATTCTTCTGGACAATAATTATGAGAGTGATTTTCTGCTGCGTGAGGCTTATATCATGGAGCTTTTATTGGCAGAGTAGGTATGGCAGATTCTGCACTTTCTCCTGTTCAAAAGTTACGATATCTATATAAGCCTCTTGACTCTGACACCGTGTCGTGCTTTATAATCAAAATAAGAAAAAGAAATGAGGTTATAATATGGAGCTCCAAACGATCAGTCAGGTATCAAAGAATTACGGAATTTCTACAAGAATGCTGCGCTATTATGAACAAGTGGGATTAATTCAAAGTCTGCGGAAAGATGATTATGCCTACCGGGTATATGACGAGAACGCCATGAACCGTTTGCAGCAAATCATAGTCCTGCGTAAGCTGCGGGTTCCCGTGAAGCAAATCATAAGCATACTTAATAATTACGACGCGGCGGAAGCAGTGGAAATTTTCATGCAAAACATAAGCGAGATAGACGACGAAATTACCGCGCTGTCTACCGTTAAATCCATATTGATGCGTTTCGTTGAGGAAATCAATGAAAAAGCCGATGTTAATTTAAAACTCCTCGGCGATGAAGCTGTGTTCTCTGTTATAAGCTCTCTTTCCTTTTCTGATAATCAAATCAAAGAAGTGAAGGAGAATTTATCCATGGAGGAATTAAACAAAGCGAATGAAGAATTAATGAAACTGGAAGACAAGGATGTGCGGATTGTTTACCTTCCGCCCATGACCATAGCCGCCGCTTACGCTTCAGGAGAAGGCTGTGAAGGCAAAGCATTGGACATGGTAAGTAAATTTACAAAAGACAGCGGATTGTTAAAAATCAAACCCGACGCACGCAGTTTCGGTTTTGACTGCTCTCAAGGTCCGGTAGGAATTGGAGAAAACTCACAGGTATATGAAGTATGGGTGTCTGTTCCCGATCATATGGAGATACCCGCACCGTTAGTAAGACGGGAGTTCAGCGGCGGGTTATATGCCGCTCATGTGTTAAGGGCGTGGGACTTCCAGGATTGGCGGCGGCTTAAGGAATGGGTTAATGCAAGCGATAAATACGATAATGACTGGGGTTCCCCACGATGGGAATCTCCCGAAACATTTTTTGGACAAGGTTTTGAAGAAACTTTGAATTTTTATAACTTTATTCAAAAGCACAATTCTGAAATGAATTATTTACAGCTTGATTTGCTGTTCCCTATTAAGGAGAAGGAAAATGGAAGATTATAAAATTGGCTCGATCATATCATTCGGTGACTACAGTTGGCGTGTGCTTGACATACAAAATAACGCGGCTTTGGTTATAACGGAAGAAATAATTGAACAACGTGCTTACCATGACGCTTATAAAGATATAACATGGGCTGACTGCTCCTTAAGAAAATATCTTAACAGTGAGTTCTATGACAAATTCAACGCAACGGATAAGTCAAGAATAATTCCGGTGTTAAATAAAAATCCGGATAATCAATGGTATGGCTCAAAGGGCGGAGCGGATACGAGGGACTGTATATTTTTATTAAGCCTTGAGGAAGTGTGTAAATATTTCGGTGACAGCCGCTCAAAACTGCAAAACCCAGGAAAAAATCAAAGATATTGGTTTGAAAGAAAAGATGAAAACAACAGTAAGCGGCTGGCAAGACTTCGGGGTAAAGAAGGATGTTGGTGGTGGTGGCTTCGGTCGCCCGGCCGCGTTAATGTAAAAGCCGTGTACATCTTTGGAACTGACGGTAATATCGGTATTCAAGGCAACAATATATTAAAAGGCAACCTCAGCGACGGCAAATGTACAGGCGGCGTCCGTCCCGCTTTGTGGCTGAAGCCGGAATTGTAAATCTTGAGCTGCGTTTCAAGTGGTTTGACTATAGTTACAGCATAAATTAAATATATTTTAAAGGAGAACTAAAATGAGCAAATACGAAAACGCGATGAAACTTATGGAGGAACGCTGCGGAAATGGGAAAGAAGAAATTATTGCCCTTGGGACAATATCATTAACCCCGAACGCTGCCGGTAATCCCCGTCCTGCTGTCCGCATGGTTTGCGCTTATTATGAAGACGGTGTATTTTATGTTTCTACGGACGCCAAAAAAAATAAAATGCTGCAAATTGAGAAGAACAACGAGGTTTCTGTCGGTGGGTTAGGTTGGTATGCTCTCCAGGGCACGGCTGAAAATCTCGGTTGGGTCAAGGACGAGAAGAATGCGGAAATCAGAGGGAAATTTAAAAAAATCTTTGACTGGTTCGATGAAGTTGGCGACGAAGACAATCCGAGCTCAATTGTTCTGCGTATCACTCTTACAGAAGGTACTATTATTGACAACGAAAGAAAATACGGTGAAGCGCAGTATGAAATTGATTTTATCAATAAAACGGCGAAGTAAATAAATCCGTATAGTGCAAGCATTATGCTCTCATTAAGAGTTGGTTCCTGTTGGCTCAAGGCCGCTACAATAAGCGCATAAGTACTTAGTCTGTCAGCTATGTCCTGATTATTCATACCATTATATTTAAGTATTGAATTGAATTTGCTTATGAGATCCCTTTGATCAATTTTGAGAAAACCCCCTTTCTCCTGAAATACGGAAAAAGGGGGTTTTGTAACACCCTGGAGGATAACAGCAGTACCCCTAACACAACCGCGATAACTGCTGAGATTTATTCAAAACAATGCTGCGTTTTGAAAATATACGATTGTAAGGGTCGCTTTATGATTCTCTTAGGAAATACCAAGGCCGGCGCTGGCAAAGCCCAAGATGGCGGCTACCAGATCGAGACCAGCCGTGACCTCTGCCGAGAATACCAAAAGCAATCTGGTTCCTGCGGTGATGGGAATGCTCAGCCCGGTGGTGATACCGCTGCTGATATCACCGATAGTAATTAATCCCGAGAGGGGAGGCGCCAGCGTGACAAGTGCGCCTGGCACCGCAACAAAGGTGTCGTCAGGTGTGGTGGATTGGAACAACTGGGCGGATACCGTTACAGTCGAGCCAATCAGGTTGAGCCCGGCGCTGATGCTTAAATAAGCGGCCAAGGAGGTGATAACCCCGTCCCTGGGCGCGGAGAATGCAAAGTTCGTCAGCCCCAGCAGGCTGATGGTTCCGCTGGCAGCGGATATGCCGGCAAGGTTACTCCCGAATCCAATTGCGCTGGAGGTGTTAAGCAATCCACCAATTACGGTGGTCAAGGCAACAGGCGTACCGGACGCAAACGGGATAATTGCTCCGTCGCCTGCCGGACCAGTAGCCCCGGTAGCTCCAGTAGCCCCGGTAGGTCCGGTAGCTCCAGTAGCCCCAGTAGCCCCGGTAGGTCCTGTGGCTCCATCCGCTCCGGTAGCCCCGGTAGGTCCTGTGGCTCCAGTAGCCCCAGTAGCCCCGGTAGGTCCGGTAGCTCCAGTAACCCCGGTAGCTCCGGTAGGTCCTGTGGCTCCATCCGCTCCGGTAGCCCCGGTAGGTCCGGTAGCTCCAGTAATCCCAGTAGCACCGGTAGGTCC
>JAEWYQ010000066.1 GCA_023395555.1 Bacillota bacterium | reverse complement strand
GTAGTCTCGGTATTCCTGGTATTCTCGGTATTCCCGGCATCTCTTCCATGCTGCGATTCCTGGAGTCCTTCGTCCACGTCACGCATGCCAACCTCATATTGCTGATAGATATAATTATCGCCGATATCCCATTGCCGGGCGGCGCTATCCCTTGTCGAGGCATCGGTAAGCCGGTTCTCCAGCGCCTTTCTTACCATCAGACTCAGTTCATTCATGGCGGTATCTGTAATATTGGGATTTTGCCGGATCAATTCAATTGCCTCAACGGAAGGAGTATAGGTGACGACAGATGCTTCCTGAATGTTTGGTTCAATATATTTCGCAGTGTAAAGACAGGACCCGGGATACAGGTAGGCATCCACCACCGCATTGCGCACACGGATGATCTCCTCCTCCGTAAGCCACAAGAAGCAGCTGGCCGATTCCGCTGTATATCCCTTCAGCACCTTTTTGGGCAAGATCACATAATCCTCCCCGTTCTGGAAGAAAATCCGTATATCAACCGTGTCATTGCTGTTAATATTAGAATTGATATTGATTACCTGATATTCCACCTCACGAAGCTCGGATGAAATTGCCGGATCCGTGATCATGGAATACAGAAGCTGGGTATCCGCCGGAATATCAATGAGCGCCAGGGAGCCCATCTCTTTCTCCGTAATAAAACCGTTCTGGGGCTGGGAGGAATATTCCTTCCTCTTCACCACCTTATCGGGCGTTATAACATCCCCTGCGGCGATATTGGCCGCGGCTGCATACACCTCCCTCTGGTTCATGCTCCTGTCCCGATTCGCCTCCTTAAGGAGAAGCTCATATTCCTCCCTTATTTGCCGGGTTATGACACAGGCAGTAAAGACCGCGGCACCTCCAATCATTACAATACAGATCAGAGACACTATGATATATTGCTTTGTTGTTCGTCTTAAGCGGTAACTAATTTTCACCCCTCACCACTCACTCCTTCCTATATTCTGTTTTATAATCATAAAGCTCAGGATAATGATAAGAATTAATAGAAACAGATACGCAAAAACCGGTCCTTTTCTGAAAGCATCCGGCCTTTCTGCACGAAGCCCGGCACGCCGTTTGATACGGCCCCGGTCATAAAAACGGATAAGATACAGCAGGATAAGAAAAAGAAGGCTTCCGATAAAGATAAGTATTAAGATACGCAGCAGAATCATCTGGCGCAGGAGCGGGGCATCGCACAGCCCGGCATCGATTTTGCCTTTTTCATGATGAGATAAGCAGCCCTTTTTACAGACTGGATAAAGATATAATCGCCGCTTTCTCTGGCACAGCCCAGATTGCGGGAGATATATTCATAGACATATCCTCCCCGGTACGCCGCCCGATACCCTTCGTTAACCGGGATCGGGATGATCTGTTCCGACGGCACCTGCAGCAGTTTCGCTATCTGCCTCATATTATACAGGGAATGATGCTCATAATTGCTGATCAGGAAAATGGATTTTGAAATCAAGGAAGAATGATTGAGGAAGAAATCCTCCAGAATAGCAGATTTTTGGCAGAGATTAACGACGATAAGCTCCGCTTCTTCTAAAATAATCCGGGTACTTAAGCTATGGTTGCTGGCCGTATCAATGAAGCATAGCTCCGAATTTTTTTCCAGTATCTGAAACAGGGGTCTGATACAGCGGTCCAGCTCATAATCAAATATCTCATTATGGATTACCCTGCTCTGAGGAAGATAATAAAGCCTTCCCTGTATAATTTCCTTCAGATATACCATCAGACCTCCCGGAGAAAGATCCCCTCTGTATATCTTTCGAAGCAGCCCTTCAATACCGCTTCCGTCATAATAATTGGTTCCGGCCTCATGCAGCACATCGGTATAGCTCCCTCCGTTATACGCCACCCCAAGATTTTGATGGGATAAACGATTCTCCAATGTGATGATGGAACAGGAATACCGGATGGCGCTTATTACACTGACCGCAGCCAGATTCGCAGAAACTCCGCATAATTCATTGGAATTGCTCCAAAATGCAACCTTCACAAAACAACCTCCTTTGTATATTAGTTTGGGGAATGAAATAAGATAAAACAAAACCAGATTAAAAACTTGAATAAAACAGATTAAGACATAAAAATTCACTATTAGATAACAGACAAATTAATTTGATAGTAATAATCATAACTCGAAAATGGTATTTTGTAAATCTTTTTCTTATTGTAAAAACCAACAAACATTTTTACTATTTATGTATATTTATAACAGTTTTTAAATTTTATAAATAACAGGAAGAACCAGATACATACCTTTTTCTAAACGTATCCGTTCTTCCCGCTATCAATTCCTATTCTCTAAATTCTGCATATACTTGCAGACTGTTAAATACCTCACTAATTACATAAATTTCATTCCTTTATATGAACCAACAGAATCAATTCCGAGGAAATGTCCCTTCCTTCCTGCCTCTCACTGATACTGACAATATTTGCAATAACAGACATGGCTGCCGCGTCATTTTCAACCGTATCGGTCATCTGCGCTGTTGACAGCTCTTCCTTTTCCGAACCCAGTCCCAGCAATCGCTGCAGCAGATGGTTCAACTCATACCGGATCAGCTCTCTTCCCTCTCCGTCTTCCAGAAGGAAAATACGGTTATTGGCATCCGTCCCTTCCTCTTTTATCCGGTACCGGATGCCTCCTATCTCAAATTCCTTACTGCCCGTCACCTGTCCGGTATAAAGGTTCCACTGGACCATATAATCATAACCGGTTATCTGCAGCGGTTCCTCCCCGTTTCTTCTATAATAAAAATTGCTGTATTCCTTGGTACCCGTATTGCCGTACCTGGGAAAACCAAAGCTTTTCTCAAAGTCACGGGATACGGAGTAGCCTTGCAGAAAATCAATCCTCTTCGTATAATTCATCTGATCCAGATATTCCAACGCCTTGACAATATCCACCCTGTCCCCTTCTCCCACCTGGGCATTCGGTGTTATGAGACCATCCTTCAGCATATTGTTCCTGACCAGAAGCTTTTCTAATCTTGCCGTCTGGGTCACCCTGCTGACGGTAAACGCATCCACCGGGGGGATTATGGATATCACAGACAATAGAATGAGAATCGGTGCAATTCTTCCATTCTTGCGAACCGGAAGAAAACAGAAAAGAATCCCGGCAATGGTTGCAAAAACACCGAATAAAATCACATAATATCTGCCATAGGTCACACCCTCCTCCTGTATCTTAAGAACAGAGGCCAGGGTCTGGAACAATACCACCGGCACCAACACCTTAGGAAAAATCTTTCGGAAATACTTTGCAAAAGAATGCTCCACGGTGCTGGCAAGAATATATACGATAATCACGGTAATGGAGTATGTCACCAAAATCGGCTCCATCAAGCTTTCACTCCAGAATTCCCCGGTAATATTAAGAAGGATATAAAGTAAGAGAATAGCGGTAAAGACAGCTGTAATCGGAATAATAACATAGGTAATTAAGGTGGCCAGAAAACGGTTTGGAGCAGTCACTCCCCTGCTCTCTTCCGCTATCTTCTCCTGCGAAGCCGGAGATATTGTCTCTTTATCCGCCTCTTCTTCCTGCCCATAGCGGGGAATCATAGAGAGAAAATAGATTGGTGCAAACAGAACAAATACCAGATTAGCCGCATGAACATAAGCATCTCCCTGCACATTAGAGATCAGAATATCTATGGCGCCGATCACCAGCACCACACCCAGATACAACACCGTGGAAAAAAAGCCTGCACTGAAGAAGCTTTTAAATACAGCCATAAAGCTCTCATTAATACTGATTTTGCCGCGGATTGCCGGTATCCATAGAAATGCCGTCAATAAAATAAAGAAGATCACCGTTGTACGGACCGTTAACTCCACTCTCCAGTCCGCCCCATGAATTATCATAAAATACACAATAGAGCATACGGTTGTTGCCAGAATATAGACCAGTTTAAGGATGGGGTGGTCAAAAAATCTCTCATGGAGTATCTGTAAAACAACATAAATCGAAGCTCCCAGGAGGAACGTAACCAGCAATTCGCTATAAATGTTGTTATAATTTGAATCGATTGCCAGGGCATTGGATACTACTGCCGCTACCAATAGTAATACTGTCATGGGGAATCTGGTTACCGTATCCATCAGTCCCTGCCATTTTTCTCTTAATCGGATCTTCCCATTCATTCTCCCTGCCTCCTGTCCGTTCTTCTCTTTTCGCTTTCCTTCACGCTTTTATTATATCATGAACATAGAACATGTTCATGATCTCCGGCTCCGTTCGCATGATCGCGAGCATGCTTGATGTGCGGGTGCCCTTCTCGCACTGTTCGCTACGCTTTCATTATATCATGTGTTATTATTCCTGGCAAATCCATGTTTCATACCAAGCAGCCGCATTTAAAGTTCTCTTGAATTATATTGCTCTTTTTTATATGAGCTTGTATAATGATGGCCATAGGAAGAGCGAAAGGAGACCATACCATGCTATATACTTTTAATAATGAGCAATACCCCGCTTACATTCCCGAAAAACAATCCGGCTTTCTGAAGGAACTCCCTCCTGACAGCAAGCATTTTCCAGAATTATATGGCGGCTTTCTCTTAGAGCCCGCTGCTGAGCCTCCTGCCATCTTTATGGCAGATGCTTCTCCCGGTATCTATTCCGTCAAAATACGGCTTCTTGGTCAAGGTCATGTCTTTGCCGGACCGCGCCGTCTTTATGCCGTTTGCGGCAGCGAGGAAGAGACCTGCCTTTCCTTCACCCTGTCTGTGGGAGATATCATTGCTTCCCATAATAATAAAAGACAGGAAAACAATAAAATTGTACTTACCTTTTGCGGAGGGGCGAAGATTATATCCATCCAAATTGACTCGGCCGAAGCTCCGGTTATATGGCTGGCCGGCGATTCCACCGTGACCGACCAGAGCTGCTCCTATCCATACGAGCCCGGCCTTTCCTATGCCGGCTGGGGACAGATGCTGGGCGCTCTTCTCTCCCCTGGATATGCCCTCCGGAATTTGGCCAGAAGCGGACTCACCACGGACACCTTCCGTGAAGGAGGATACTACTCCATTATACAGGATGGCCTGAAAGCCGGTGACTATGTGTTAATACAATTCGGACATAATGATCAAAAACTGCCGTCCCTCCTGCCAAGGGGCCGTTATTATGAAAATCTGCTGCGTTATATACAGGAAGTCCGGGAAAAAGGGGCTATGCCGGTTCTGGTTACTCCCCTTGCACGAAATACCTGGAATTGCGGCAGCCGGCTTTACAACGACCTGCTGCTGGACTATGCCCAGGCCGCCATCGATGCGGCAAATCAGGCGGGTGTTCCCTGCATCGATTTACATCAGGTAAGCGTGGACTGGATCAAAGAGCTTGGTCTGGAAGGAGCAAAACCCTTCTTTTATCCGGGAGATTACACTCATACCAATGATTATGGCGCCTGTTCCGTTGCGCACCTCATTCGGCAGGAGGTTATGACCCGCTCCGATTTATCCGGTTTGAGGCCCCTCTTTGCTGAATCCTCCCGTCCACTCCTCAGTCCCGCCCGGGTCAGCGGATGGATGGCGCCTCCCCAGCCTGCAAGCCCGGACAGCAGCAAGTCCGGTAAAATCACCGTAACTGAAGCATTGGATTACGCTCAAAAGTCATGTAAATATTTTGCCAGGAATCCCATTCGGGAAATATATGAGTTATCTTCCTCAGAAGGAACAAAAACATCGGCCGGAGGAACTGAACTATCTCCCGACAAAGAATCGACGGCACTTCTTGCAGCAAAACAGAATGGGTATTATTTAGAAAAATACAACAATACAAACAGACCTATTCTATGGGAGGAATGGAAGGAATTATTGGCACTCGCCTACAGCGGCAGATACGATCCGGTAATCGCTCCTGAACTGGCACTTCCTTCCAGGCAATATGCTGATTGGGATCAGGCGGTGGACTATGCCCGATTGCTGGAGGAGGCCACCACCGGGTGCAGGCACATTTCCAGAACAAACAATATTACCGTTGCAGGCTCCTGATCTTGCAGCAACCAGGCCATAACAGCGGCTCAACCACAGCAGTTATTTGTGACAGCTATTCATAGTATCCGCATATCATACGTATATCATGCGGCTCATAACAATCACTCAGGCTCCGCCAGTTCAACACCGCTGAATAAATACATCACAAGCGGTCATCGCTCTGACAGAGCCTGATTCTATAAACTCTATACCCAATTATTTTACAATCGCTGTTTTTCCCGGCTCCGCACAGAATATATTCTGCTCCTTCTGAAAATAAAGGGGGATTGCGGCAGGATTATGCACCATGGTTCCGTCCATACTGAAGATCAAATTACGATATGCTTCCACATATTCAAAGATCTCAATATTGGAAGCATACCAGATATCCTCTTTTCTTCCGGTACATTCTGCAAACTGCTCAAAAACCTCCCAATTCCCGTCACTCTCGAATTCATAGCTGTGCCCCCATACGCTGAAAAGCCAGGGCGCTCTCTCCGGTGCCCCCTCTATGAACTGATGCGCCAGCTCCATCAGCCGGCTGTCATTATGATGACAGGTTGTTTCCATTCTGAGCCAATCCTCCGGTATCGAAAAATTCCCCGTGGTTTTTACTGTTCTTGCATATACAATACCCGCTCGCCTAAGACACTCCACCACATCATCATTGTAGGTTCCGAACGGATATGCCATTCCTCGGATAATTCTTCCGAACTCTTCTTCCAAATGCTCTCTGTCCTTTACAATTTCCATTATGCACAGGTTGGAAGGCAGCTGTTCCAGGAAGGGATGGGTAAAGCTGTGAACCGCCACTTCCATACCGCTGGCGCTGTACAGATCATACGCCTGGCTTTTGGAAAGCCTGCGGTGAATCGTTCCCTCCGCATATACGGTTCCTTCCTTTGCATAACGGCCGCTGTTTAAATTAAAGGTTCCCTTTAATCCAAATTCCTTCATGATAGAAATCAACCGGATATCCTGCTCCACTCCGTCATCATAGCTAAAGGTCAGCGCTTTTCTCTTTTCTCCGGGAAATCTCATAAATATACTGGACATATCCACTCCTCCTAAATTTGTTGTTTGCTGGCACATCCACAGATTAGGAATTTAAGGACCGCGCCCTTTCGTTCACGTTGCACTTATCCATGACGTCCGGAAGATTGATTTAAGCAAGCTTGATCGATCCCCCAGCCATCACAGGTTAATTTGCTCATCGTGGACATTATACCACACACCACCTCAAATTCCATCCGTTTTTGACATGTTTCTTATATTTTTTTAATATCTCGCACGATTGCGACGATTCCATCTTTACAAAAGTCAAAAAATATGGTTAAATATAAAAAATCCCAGGAGGTAATAAGTATTATGGCATCAAAGAATCAACCCATCGGCTATTTGCCGGATGAAAGACCCCCGATCGTGGAACTCATCTTATTTGCATTGCAGCAGATCGTTGTAATGTTTCCTGCAACCGTTCTTGTTGCACTGCTCACCAACTTCCACGTATCAACAACCATCTTTGCCAGCGGCTTAGCCACTCTTTGCTTTATCTTAATTACTGGCAAAAAGATTCCCCTTTATTACGGTTCCAGCTTCTCCTACATTACCGCTATCTCTTCCATTATGGCAGCGGAGCAATTTGCAGGTTATAGCTTGAACGACAGAATCGCCGTTGCACAGTTCGGTATCGTAATGTCAGGTTTTGTATCCATTGCCGCCGGCCTCATTATCCAGCGTACCGGTAAAAACACCATCGACAAGATTCTTCCTCCTACAGTTACCGGCAGTATCGCAATGATTATCGGATTATCCCTTGCAGCCAATGCAATGGGCAATGCCTCTAGTTTCCCCAAGGTTGACGAGATTCAGTCAGTGCTGGCACAGAACATGGCTTGGGTTATCTCCATTATTACCCTTGTTTCCACAATTGCATATTCCGTATACCTGAAGGGCAAGCTGAGTCAGTTGCCTATTCTTTTTGGTCTTTTGACAGGATATGCTGCTGCGGTGGTGATCGGCCTGATCACCGGAATCCCTTTTGTAAACTTCAATACCATTGAGACCGACAGCATCTTCAGCCTTCCTATCTTCACTCTTCCCAAGCCTACCTGGGCTGCGGTGGGCGCGATTATGCCAATTGCAATTGCAACCATTCCGGAATCCACTGCACATGTATACCAGCTGGATATCTATGTAAATGATCTGGCTAAAAAGATGAAGTCAGGAAAGAAATTTAACATCGCGGACAAGCTGGGATTAAACCTGGTGGGTGATGGTATCGGCGATATCGTATCCGGTATGATCGGCGGACCTGCAGGAACCAACTACGGCGAGAACATCAGCACCATGGCGATCTCCAAGGTATTCTCCATCCCGGTTCTCATCACTGCCGCCTGCATCACCATGGTTATCTCCTGCTTCACTCCCCTGATTAATGTGGTGTACTCCATTCCTACAGCGGTAATCGGCGGTCTTTCCGTTTATCTCTTCGGTGTAATCGCCGCACAGGGTATTACCATTATGATGGACCGTAAAGTGGACATGTTTAAATCCAAGAACCTTGCCGTCATTGCTATTATTTTAATCATCGGTCTTGGTGGCAACTTTGGCTTTAAAAACGGAATGATACCCATGTTTGGAAATCAGTTCCCTGCTCTGGCAACCGCAGCTGTTGCAGGTATCGTATTAAATCTTCTCCTCTCCATTGGAGAAAAGAACGAAGCTCCTTCCAATGATTAAGGCTGCAGATCAAACAGATTTCTTTCCTTAATACAAAAATACACCCTCCGGCATCGAATATCATCGGTTCCGGGGGGTATTTTTAAGGTATGGATTGAACACTGATACCTCGTTCCCTATCATCTGTTTCAATTTCATGTATTTTTTATCCGATGCATCCGCAATGGTATCAGTGAACTGATTTTCACCAACAGATATCTTCCATTTACAGGACTTATTCACTGCCTGTTCACGGGAATGTCATCCTTTTCGCTAATACTATAGCGGGATACCATTCCATTGCCATATTCATAGCGGTAGATTGTTCTCGCAGGATAATATCATGCTTTTTTACACCGACCCTCATCAAATCATACCTATTATATCAATGTGATGTTATTGTCGTTCCCCTATCGACAGTTTCTATTCGCCTGATAACTCTTGCAATAACAAAGCGGTGTGGGGGGGCGACATACGGGGGGGCCGCCG
>JAEWYQ010000034.1 GCA_023395555.1 Bacillota bacterium | reverse complement strand
GCATATATCTTTGTATGCTTAAAAGCACTGGGAGGTGCTTTCGGTGCGGGTTCAATTGTAAAATATGTGAGTGCTATTATTGCGTTATCAAACGGTTTAGCCATGCTGATTGAAACGTTAGGTGATTTAAGGAATAATACCTCTTTTTTACATACTGTATTTGAATTTTTAGATATGCCAAACAAAATGAATCAAGGGGATAGTCCGGTCAGCAAAAAAGGATATGAGGTCGAATTTCGTAATGTGTCTTTTAAGTATCCGGGTCAGGAGAACTATGCACTGCGTAACGTATCAATGGCGCTTCATGAAGGGCAGAGGTTAGCTATAGTTGGCATGAATGGAAGCGGGAAGACTACTTTTATTAAGCTGCTGTGCCGGCTGTATGATCCAACAGAAGGGGAGATTCTGCTGAACGGTATTGATATTTCGCACTACAGCTACGACGAGTATCTGAAGCTGTTTTCCGTGGTGTTTCAGGATTACAAGCTGTTCGCTTTTTCGCTCGCCGCAAATGTCTCAACGCAGCAAGATTATGACAGTGAGCGGCTGCGTGACTGTTTGGTGCGGGCGGGGCTTGCACAGCGATTGGAGAGCTTGGAGAACGGCATTGAGACAGCGATAGGCAAAGATTACGAGAATGACGGGATTGACCTTTCCGGCGGCGAAGCGCAGAAGATCGCACTCGCACGGGCACTCTATAAGGATGCACCGTTTGTTGTGCTCGATGAGCCGACTGCTGCGCTCGATCCGCTCGCAGAGGCGGAGGTCTATGCGAATTTCAACCGTCTCGTGGCAGACAAGACGTCCATTTTTATCAGTCACCGCCTTTCATCCTGTCGTTTCTGTGATGATATCATTGTTTTTGATCATGGTGAGATTGTTCAGCACGGCAGTCACGAAGAACTGGTGCGGGACAATGGAGGAAAGTATTATGAACTCTGGCAAGCGCAGGCACAGTATTATAACTAATTGACAAGGAAAAGAAATCGGATTACATCATTTACAGTGAATAACAATTAAAATGTCGTCAAAGAGCCAGACGCATAGACGCCCTTCAAGTGCTAATCGCGCACATTCAAGCGGTTCGTCTATTGCCAGAGCATTTAAGGTACATTGAGAGCCGGGTGTTGTCCGTAATCCGTCCTCTGCTACATTGCAGTCAATTCTTAGGATATATCCTGCATAGGTGTTAATGTCAATACTATTGTGGTACATGTTGAATTCAGCATGAAGAAATCTCATTTCTTATCAGTCCTTTCTTTGATTTTGGAGAAATAAAGAAAACATTTCAATCAGTTCTTCTCGTCCTTTTTGTTTCGTGTTATAATTTGTTATAGAAATTTCTTTCCCTCATTTTTGCCCTTATGAGCCGTCGTAACAAGAGGAGAAGGGATATATGGGACTTCTTTTAGAGTTTGCATATGAGGCGGCTAAAAGCAAAGGTGCTTATCAGATTTATATATCGACTAATGAAACAGGACTATATGAGAAATACGGATATTCATTCTACCAAATGATGAAGGATATGAATGGAGAAGATTCAAGGGTGTATAGTATTGAAGTTAAATGAATAATCAAATTGAAAAAATTGAATGTGGAGGATAGTTCATGATGACAAAAGAAGCAACACCAGAAATGATTGAAGAATGGAAAAAGATATATAAAGAGAAGCGAGATTTCCTTGGATTTAACAGGAAAACAGGGATAGAGTTAGATGAATACCTGAAAGCACATTATCCTGTATCACTGATAAATACGGATAATGCAAATAAAGTAGTTGTTGAAAATATTATGAATAATGAACCATTCAAAGAAAAACTGCCGCAGGGTGTATCACCTAATCCTGTAACCTATTATATTGAGGAAGATAAGGCATTTATTGGTATAGATTTAGTTACTGGTTATTTTTGCGTAGAGGGTTCAGAAAAAATTTATAACGACCTCTTTGCATATAGAGGTCTTGATGAAAAAGACCTTGAAAATTTTTATTTGGTGGCGGAATACATTAAATGTACAAATCGATAAATTCTAATTGAACAAGGAGGAATATTTGTTTTGAGAAAGATTATTACTATTTTTCTTTGTGGGATTATGTTTTTAACTGGTTGTGCAGCTCATGATAATACTCCCCCAAAAACAGCATATATCATACCTGATGATGCTGTGATATCACCAAACGGCAAATTGGCAGTGTGCCAGTACATTAAAGAAGATTTAGAGGATGAAAACGGTTTACTTTACAGCATTTACGATGTGCAGTTGTATGACAACGAAAAATATACCATGATTTGTACGTTTCATATTGTAGGCAAAGATTTTGATTTTCTTTGGTCGCCAGACAGCAAATATATAACGGCTGCATATCATGGAAGGACTTGGTCTGATTTTTCCATATTGGATGTACGAACACATGACAAAATCGGTATGCAATCAATTTTTGACATCATGGACAGTTTTAAGAATATGGGAGAAAAATTTGACTATGAAATAAATCCAGACCGGCCCGACCCATATGTGTCGCCTATCGAATGGTCACCGGACAGCACTCGTATACTTGTTTCGTATCAAGTTAAAGATACTGAATACAGAACCCAAAACGGTGTTTTTGTATATGACTATGTCAATGGAGTTTTCACAGATTTGAATCAATTATCTTCTTCAGAAGATGACAATGTTGATATAAAAAAACCGGAAAATTTTTCTTGGAACTGAAACGATTGACTGGTCTGATGACAGTGATTCAAATTGGTTTGCAGAGGCAGCCGTATTCCTGCAGCGGTACCTGGGATGATAAGAAATATAAGCTTCTACCCATATTCTACTCCTGGTAGGAAGACATTTATCTGAAAAAATAATATACTCAGCCTAGGAAAAGGAGTGATGAATATGGATCAAATAAAGATAGGCAAATTTATTGCCCAAAAAAGAAAAGAAAAGAATATAACCCAGGAACAATTAGCAGAGCATCTAGGAATTACAAACAAGGCTGTTTCCAAATGGGAATGCGGAAGAGGTCTTCCGGATGCGGCGCTGATGAAACCATTAAGTGAAATACTGGGCATCACGGTAAGTGAATTGCTGAGCGGGGAAAGTTTGGAGGAGGAACAGATGACGCATTCTGAAAAAACAATCCTTGATCTCACAACAATCATCGAAGCCTTGAAGAAACAAAAAAGAATGATTATATATGCCGCGATAGGTTTATTATTAATGAATGTAGGCGATCGGCTGCCGGAGCTTCTCAAGCTGGATATGGAAAGTATGAATTCACAGCTTTTACCGGGGATACTGGATGGTTTATCCGCAGGCTTGTTTATTTTAGGAGTTGCGTTCTGGGGAGCAGGGGCTGCGCTTTTCATAAGAAATAAATGAAAAGACTGAAAACAAGGGATTTTCAAGTGTTTGGAGCTAAGTCCGTTAGCTCATAGTGGGTTCATAGGATTATGGATAAATTGGAGGGGAAATAAGATTGGAATATGCAGGGATGCTGATAGTATAATTAATTGCCCTAAGAGATGTAGAAACAGGGCGTATTGAGGTTAAGGCAGTTCATAATTTACGATGGGCGCTGAGTGATTTTCCAAAGAGGATATCAGAGATAAAATCAGAAGCAGGTGATGTACAACCGGAGGACATACTAGAAATCTACTGCATATTAGGCACGGCGTTACAGACAAAAGAGGTTACAGACCAGATAAGTAAAACCCAAAGAGAAATTTATCAGCATATCATTAACCGTCATGATTTTGATTTTGAGACAGTAATAATAGAGAAGCTGAAAGAGCAAGAGGAAAGAAACAGATTACCGGAGCATCTGGCTTGGATTATTGCAAAGCATACATTCTGTAGGGGACAGTTCTATGCGCTTCAGCAGTTCCAGCTTGCTAAAAAGGGCGGGAATTTGGCGGTTAGCTGTTTAGGAATTGGATTGGAATACAAGGATGAACGGCTTCCGTGGATGAAGGAGGCGGTAAGCATACCCCTTCTTTTCGGTTGGATGACTTCCGAAGGCTGCTGAATAGCACAGAGGAGGGGACCGCGTATGAAAAGGGAGTTATTTGGGAGAATGCTGCTGAATATATGCTGGAAAGGATTACCGGGCTAAGGATCGGAGGGAAACGGCTGTCTGTTGCCAGACAGGAGATTGATTTGTGCTGTATGAATATATCCACAGATGAAAAGCTTTGGGATCTTGGCGCTTTGATTTTGGTGGAATGCAAGAATTTGGGGAAGAAGGCGGATGGTTGCTGTTGTCCGTAATATTGGAGAAATTATGCAAGTGAAAGGGAACAAGACGACGCTGTTATTCAGTAAAGGCGGAGTGACCCAAGCGGCAGCGGATGAGATTCGGCAACTGGCTCTGATGGGAGGATTCGTTCTGTGTATTACCAAGGAGGATTTATTATCCGTCACGAAAAAGGAGGACTTTTATGATATTCTGGTTCGGAAATGGAGTGAGCTGGAGAAAACGATAGAAAATGATCTGAGCCTATTGGGGTAAAGATCAAGACTCATTGCGATAAACACAAAGGAGAGATATCATGTTTGACAAATTCCGTCTAAAAGAGGTTCTGGTAAGCTATAAACAAGATTTTATCTTACAGCAGTGGCCAAATGAAAAATATAAATGGGAAGCCGTAAAGTGGTTTCAAGACAATTGGAATGTCAATGCATCAGATTTTGCAGACATGCTCACACGTGCTCTTGCTAAAACATATAATCTGCTTGCTTCTGTGAATAACTTCCCGGCTAAAATGATACAGATTTTTGCCAACGCAGCGCCGGAGGAAGTGCGCGCTATGTTTATTGATCTCTTTGATGAAAGCAGGGAGGTCTATGAACGCATTGAGAATTTTAAAATGAAGTCCGCCGCAATGCTTGGCAGGTACGGCAATGGCGCGGGTCAGCATTATCAGAACGAAAATACCATCAGTACATACCTGTGGCTTCGCTACCCGGATAAATATTACATCTATAAAATAAGTGAGATTAAAGTTGTTGCAAGCGAGCTGGAAAGCAATTACGGCTTCAAGAGAGGCGCATATGCGGACAATATCAGGAATTTCCTAAAGCTATATGACGAAGTCTGTACTGAATTACAGCAGGAGGAAGAACTGATCGGTTTGCTGAAATCACAGCTTACTGACAGCTGCTATCCTGATCCTGCGCTTCATACTCTTACTATTGATGTCGGCTTTTATATTAGCCGTTATTACAGTGAACAGAAAGGCGGATATGCCAAAGAATGGTGGCCCGCGGATTATTCACCGGAGCTATCCGTCGGCGACTGGGTAAAACTCCTGCAGGACAACACCATATTCCATACCAGCAGCCTCGAAATCATGAAGCGTATGAAGGATTACGGCGGACAGGCCACCTGTACCCAGCTTTCTATCAAATACGGTGAGACAAAGAA
>JAEWYQ010000031.1 GCA_023395555.1 Bacillota bacterium | reverse complement strand
GGTCATAAGCCTCCAGGGGGGGATGGGCGGGATCTACGTAAAAACCCAGGGGAGCCCCGGGAAGGGAAGGCTTTTTATCAGTCAGCCCCAGTTGGGAGACCGGGAGATAGAATTTACGGTTGAAATTGCGGCGGACAGTGAAGAACCAGGAAGACCGCAGTAAATGGATTCTGGAAGAGATTCTTAAAAAATTTCATGTTATCCTGTGTCGATATTTTTTTGAATTTAATATTTCTATTTTAAAAAGTTTGTGATATAGTAAATATGTCCTATTTTTTGAGGGTATTAGTAAAGCTTTTGACGACAACTGTCTTTTATCGGAAGCGGAAAGGTTGGCTTCCCGATATCTTAATAATATGAGGTGTACGGATAAGAATGAGGAAGAATGCCATGAAGAGCAGGTACAATTTATTGGGTTCCTTCTTAAGAGGGGATTGGGATAATTTGATTGACAGACAGAGCTTTTGTGAGGACAGGGAAGCTGCCGGGGATTGGAGAGACCGGCTGTCTTATATCCTTGCTGTTACGGCGCTCTTTTCCGGCATACCCTTTATGATATACGGAGGATTTCTCTATTACCGGACAGGCTGGGCTGCCCATGGAATGGTTCCCCTGCTTCTGGAGGCACTTGTTGGGACAGTTATATGGAATAAAAGAATTGCTGCAGGGAGAAAGAAGCAGTTACTGATATGGGCCGTCTATGCCGGAACCTTGTTCCATACCTTTACGGCCGGAATTATGGGCAGCATGATTGTTGCGGCCTTCATACTGTTTCTGGCAGGGCTGTTGCTGGATAAAAAGCAGCTCCGCCGTTTTTGGCTATTAAATTATGCGGTGTTTCTGGTGATGGCACTGTTACTATATCTTAACCGCGGCCCATACCTTGATGCCGGGATACTTGATGCCGGTAACGCATACATAGGAGCTTCGGACTATACCGGGGGCGGACAGTATAAAGAGATATGGATAGTCTGTGCGGCAGTTATGCAGGCCTGCAGTTTGATGCTTCTGTTGCCGGCAAGGGGTATTTATAACCATCTGGACAGACAGTTCCGGTTGGCGGAGGAAGAAAAGATCAGACTTAAGGCTTTGATTGAGAACAGCACCGATATGGCTCTGATATCAGATGAGGCAGGCAAGGTTCTTTATTATAGTTCCAATCTGTATGACCGGTTTCCCTGGATATCAGGAACCCTTTTGGGAAGTAATTTTATCGATGAGCTTTATTTGGAGAAGCCGGAGCATTTATGGTCTGTTTTCCATGAGCTGAGAGCGAAGTCAGGGAGGAGAGTAACGGAGGAGGTAAGGTATCGGCATCGGGAGAGGTCCGGCTATCTCGAATTGACGGCGGTGAATCTCCTGCAGGATACTGCGGTTCAGGGAATTCTGATTTATTGCAGGGATATCACCCGGCGAAGGGAGCAGGAGGAGGAGATACGGTATCTGTCCCAGCATGACTATCTGACAGGGCTTTATAACAGGGCTTTTTATGAGCGTGAGCTGGAGCGTCTGGAACAGACCCAGACCATGCCCTTATCTGTTATTGTGGGAGATGTCAATGGATTGAAGATGATAAATGATTCCCTGGGGCATGATGAGGGGGATAAGCTCCTGGTCTCCATAGCCAATATATTAAAGAATTGCTGCAGGGAAGGGGATATCATTGCAAGGCTGGGCGGCGATGAATTCAACATCCTTCTTCCGGGCACGGATAAAGAAGAGGCAATAGAGATCATTCACCGGATCTGCAATACCTGTGAGGAATATAATGAAAAGCTGGCCGGTGAGGTCTATCATATCAGTATTTCCCTTGGGGCGGCCTCCAGGACGGAGAAGAAGCAGTCCATGGACAGTGTGATCAAACAGGCCGAGGATTATATGTATAAAAGAAAGCTGCTGGAGGGCAGAAGCTTTCACAGCTCCATCATAGCTTCCATGAAGACCGTCCTCTATGAGAAATGCTTTGAAAATGAGGAGCATGCCGGCAGACTGCTTCATCTTACCAGAATGGTGGGAGAAGAGCTGGGGCTGACGAGGCAGCAGTCGGATGAGCTGGAGCTTCTTTCCACCATCCATGATATTGGGATGATTGGGATTGATGACCATATCCTGAATAAGCCCGGCAAGCTGACCCGGGAGGAATGGGAGAAGATGCAGAAGCATTCGGAAATCGGATACCGGATCGCCATGGCCTCCCCTGGTCTGATGTCCATTGCCTATCCCATTCTGACTCATCATGAGCATTGGGATGGCGGAGGCTATCCCCAGGGACTGACGGGGGACCGGATTCCGCTGCTGTCAAGAATTCTGGCTGTTGCGGATGCCTATGAAGCAATGACCCAGGACCGTCCCTACCGCCGGGCAATATCCGGGGAAGAGGCGATTTTCGAAATTCTTGATAAGGCAGGAACCCAGTTTGATCCCAAGATCGCCAGGGTTTTTGCAGAAAAAATGTCAAATGATTTTTCAGGTAAAAGTGAGCAGGCCGTAATTGACATTACATCGGGAAAATGTTAATATAATCAGGTAATTGATTATGATATTACAAAAATAAAAACAATTGAGGTATGAGAAATGAAGAGGTAACTTGCCGATCCATGATTTTAATCGATATACGCTGCTGGCGTATATGTTAATATCAAGGGATGCCTTGCAGTAAGGTATCCTTGCGTCGAACGCAGTGAAGTGCGCATTCTGGCATACAGTGCTTCTGAGGAAGCATTGGGATAGGAAGCGTCTGTTTCGATTGCAGCGGGCAAGTTATTATTGATCCAATTCTAATTATAGAGAGCAGCTGGCATGGCAGTTACCATGGGTTCAGCTGTGATGTATGCGGCGATTACAGCGGTCTCCGGGCATTGATCAGACAGCCTGGGGAGAGCCGGAATTAGAATAGGTTATATTGATAAACTGTGATGATTTGCCCACGAGATGGATTTCTTGTGGGCGTTTTTATTTCAGGAAAAGGCCCGGGAGTGAAATGAAGCAGAGGTTCACCGGACTGCGGTGAAAGGAGAAATGAGATGTCACAGATTATTGTAAATGATTTAACCTTCAGCTATGATACCAGCTATGATACGATTTTTGAGAATGTAAGCTTTCAGTTGGATACGGACTGGAAATTGGGCTTTGTGGGAAGAAACGGCAGAGGAAAGACGACCTTCCTCCACCTGCTGCTGGGCAGATACCCCTATCGAGGAAGCATCGCCGCATCCGTAGAATTCAGCTATTTTCCCTTTGAGGTCAGCAATCCGGAAGAGAATACGCTGTCCGTGGTCCGGAATATCATTGCTCCCTATGGTGAATGGGAGGCCGAAATGGAGGCATGCCTTGCTGCCAGTGCGGGACGGAATGCCCTGGCGGGAAAAGCTCCGGAGGCTCTGGAACGCTACGGAAGATTGCAGGAGCTGTATCAGGCCCATGATGGCTATGTGATTGATGAAATGATTGAGAAGGAGATAGGAAAGCTGGGGGTGAATCCGGAGGTTCTGGCCAGGCCCTTTGCCACCCTAAGCTTCGGAGAGAGAACGAAGCTGTCCCTGGCGGCAATGTTTTTAAAAAAGAATAATTTTCTGCTCATTGATGAGCCGACCAACCACCTGGATATGGAAGGACGCCAGACCCTGGCCCAATACCTCAGAAGCAAAAAGGGATTTATTCTGGTCTCCCATGACCGGAGCTTCCTGGATCAATGTATTGATCATGTGCTGTCCATTAACCGGATGAATATTGAGGTTCAGAAAGGAAATTACTCCAGCTGGCAGCAGAATAAGGAGTATCAGGATCATTATGAGATAGAGAGGAATGAGCAGCTGAAGAAGGATATCCTCCTTCTGTCTGATGCGGCTAAAAGGGCTGCCGGTTGGTCCGATCAGGTGGAGCGGTCCAAGATCGGCACCCATACGTATGACCGGGGCTTTATCGGACATAAGGCGGCGAAGATGATGAAAAGGGCAAAGTCCATCGAGAACCGGAAGCTGGAGGCCGTCGAGGAGAAGAAGGGGCTGCTTAAGAATATCGAGCAGACGGATGCCCTGAAGATCAATATTTTGGATTTTCCGGGAAAGAGGCTGGCGGAAGCGGAGAAACTAAGCCTATTCTATGGCAGGCAGGAAGTGGCGGCGGATATTAACTTTACCATACAGAGGGGGAGCCGCATGGCAATCCGGGGAAAGAACGGTTCCGGCAAGACCACCTTATTCAAGCTGCTGCTGGGAGAGAAGATTGATCATACCGGCAGATATTATGTGGCTCCCGGTCTGAAGATCTCCTATGTGTCCCAGGACACTTCCTATTTAAAAGGCAATCTGAAGGACTTTGCTTCCAATTATGGATTGGATGAGTCCATCTTTAAGACAATACTGCGGCAGCTGGACTTCTCCAGGGTGCAGTTTGAGAAGGATATCCGGGAATTCAGCGGCGGGCAGAAGAAAAAGGTATTACTGGCAAAGAGTCTTGCGGAACCGGCCCATATTTTTTTCTGGGATGAGCCTTTGAATTTTGTGGATGTGTTCTCCAGGATACAAATCGAAGAATTGCTTCTGAAATACCAGCCGACTATGATCTTTGTGGAGCATGACCAAACCTTTTGTGAAAGGATTGCAACAGACTGGATCGTATTAAAAAAGTAAACATTGTGGCAAAATAGGAAAGAAGATTACGAAAAAATAATTAGTGCCAGATATGAAATTGTGATATGCTTGATATAATATCTTTTCATGAGCATACGAGTGATTCGCATAGAGCGGCACTCGTTGAGCTGCCGGAGGCAGCGGGAAGGAGGCCGACAATGAAAGGGAGACAGTGGAGGAGCCGGATCTTGAGGATGCTGCTGTTTGGATTAATCTGCGGTATGAGCGGAGGATTGATTCTGATTATTTTAAATGCCTATATAAAAACTTCTGTGGAGGAACGGATATTGACTCCGGCGGAGGCGGAGAAGCTTGCCAATGTGGACTGCATTCTGATACTGGGTGCCGGTGTATGGGGAAATGACCGTCCCAGCCACATGCTGGAGGACAGGCTGGAACAGGGAATTCTGCTCTATCAAAGGGGGATCAGTGACCGTATTCTGATGAGCGGGGATCATGGCAGAAAGGAATATGATGAAGTAAATGTGATGAAGAATTATGCAATGGAAGCGGGGGTGCCGTCTTCTGATATTTTCATGGATCACGCCGGATTTTCCACCTACGAGAGCATGTATCGTTCCAGAGATGTGTTCCAGGTGAAGAAGGTTGTCATCATAACCCAGCAATATCATCTGTACCGGGCGCTGTATGATGCCAGGAGGCTGGGATTGGATGCCTATGGAGTGCCGTCGGACCAGAGAAGCTATGCCGGTCAGAACTACAGGGAGCTGAGAGAGCTGCTGGCCAGGGCGAAGGATTATGTTTATTGTCTGCTGCAGCCCGAACCGACTTATTTGGGGGAAGCGATTCCGGTCGGCGGAAACGGCGATGTAACAAATGATTGATAGTATCAGCCAGAATTTGTCAAGCTTTATTTATCGGAAGAGATGTCGGATTTGATTAAAAAATGACTTGGTATAAACTTTTTCATTTGAGGACATTCTATAGAATAGACAGGCAATTGCCGTGTATTTCGTTGAATTTTGTTGAATTGTCTGAAATCATCGGGAATTGCCCCTTGTATATTCTGAAAAGAAAGTATATAATATTAAGAAATAGGACAAGATTTACCATTCGCAGGAGAGCCACACAATATCAGGCAAAAATGTTGTAGCAATAGTTAAGGCAGCAGTATAGAATGCTAATGATTAGGAGAAGTGAAGCAATGAAGGAATGGAGAATATTGTTGTTTTTAGAATTCGATTGGAGAATGTTCAAGTTTTACCGTAAATTAGTCAATTGGCTGGTAAAGAAAGGAATGAAGCTGTCTTCCCCCATATTGTGCATGATTAACCAGGGACTGGACTACTGCGGGGTGGAGATGGCCAGAAAGCAGCGTATTTATGAGGGGCTTACCGGTCAGGTCATTCGATATTATAAAAGTGATGAAATCTGACCTAAAATTCGCCTGTCATTTCCCACAAGAACTAAGAGTGGTCTTAGTGCGCCGGGAAGGGACAGGCGATTGTTGTATTATGCATTCTTTTTCGGTTTCTTTATAACCTCGGGTTCGGGCATAATGGGCTTTAAGGACGGAATAGCGCTGGTGGTATCCGTCTTTTTCTTTTTCTTAACCTCTTTGCGAATATCTCGATTTGCCATGGATATCACTTCCTTTTATCATGATATATTTGTGAAATTTACTCATATCTATTATAATAACTTATGATGATTTAGTCCAGAAAAATTTTTCATAAAAGTCGGCAAATAACAGAATATATACCCGTTGTATAAGTTGGATATATAATTGTGTAAATATTAAGGTTAATTATACAAAATAAATATTTTGGTTAAAATAGCAAAATACTATTGACATAATTGAGTACAAATGGTATCATCAAGTTAAACGTAAAACGTGTACGATATTAACAATGTGTTTTTGGGGTAAAAAGATAAACTATGACACGTTTAACGTAAAACCATTCAAAGAAAGAGGAGGATTTTATATGAGATGTTCTAAATTATGCAAGGCATTATCTTCCATCGCACTGGTTGCAGTATTGATGACCATGAGCGTACAGGCATTTGCCGCAACTACCTATCTGGTACAGGATGGCAGCTTTGCAAATGCAGGCTTCGTGAATGCCGGGGAAGCAAAGGACGGGACGATTGAGGGTCCTGGTAACTGGACACAGTTGAATCTGGGGGACGCGGCTGTGGATGCACCTTATCTGCATGTCATTCTCAAGGCAACGGGAGATACGGCAGCGGCACAGATTGGCGTATCGGATCTGTACACATTTGTACTTGCCGACATGGGCGTTGTCCTGACGGAGGAATACCAGGATGTAGTTCTTCCGGTAGAGGAAAAGGGAATCACAATGCTTTCCTGGATGAATTGCATGGGCCTTGACGGCGGCAGCAGTGTATATACGATTAAGGATGTATTCCTTTCTGATGACGCGGCCTCCACACTGGCAGCGGCAGAGCCTGCTGCAGAATCAGCACAGGAAGCGGCCCCTGCGGAAACAATGCCTAAGACAGGTGATTTTGCGGGAATGACCGGCTTCGCCGTTGCAGGTATGGCAGCATGTGCAGCCGGCCTGACAGCAGTAGCAAGGAAGAGGAAAACTTCAGGGAAATAATATTTGGAGCGGTAATGATGAGGTTATAATTGGATGGAAGGAGAGCAGGGAAGATGAAGAAAATGAAAAGATGGTTAGGTCTCCTGTTGTGTGCGGTGCTGACGGTGAGTCTGTTATCCGCTTGCGGCAACAAGACAGAGGAGGCAGGGAAGACTCCGACAGAAGGCGCAAAGACAGAGGATAATAAAACAGAGGACACCAAGAAGGATGAACCGAAGGAAGATGCTTCCGGTAAGGAAGAGAAGACGGAGAAGGTTCAGCTGACCCTTGGCATATGGCCGGAGGATACCCTTACGGCTGACATAGAATTACATAAAGGATATGTGGCAACCTTTAATGCAACCCATCCCAATGTAGAGGTGGTTCCCTCCTATTATAAGTATGCTACGGACACCTTTGTACCCCTTGCAGAATCGGGTAACCTGCCGGTTATCTTTGAGACCTGGTATACGGAGCCTCAGAAGCTGATCAATGGTGATTTTGTAGCCGATATCACCGATATTCTCAATGAAAGAGGATGGACAGAGAAGATCAATCCTTCCATCCGGGAACTGCTGTCCAAGGACGGAAGAATCTACGGTATTCCCCGTGATGGCTATGCTTTGGGCTTGATGCTGAATGTACAGCTTTTTGAGCAGGCGGGCCTGGTGGATGCAGACGGTGTTCCGTTGTATCCCAAGACATGGGCGGAGCTGGCAGAGACCGCGAAGAAGATTAAGGATGCTACCGGATCGGCAGGACTTTGCCTGCTGGCTGCCAATGAAGCAGGCGGATGGCATTTCAGCAATATCGCCTGGGCTTTTGGGGCAACCTTAACCCTGGAGGAAAACGGAAAGTTTGTTGCCAATGTGGATACGCCTGAAGCAATTGCAGCAATGGAGTATGTGAAGAGCCTGCGCTGGGACTATGATGTGCTTACGGAAGATCCCCTTAATGAGGATTGGGGTTCCGGCTTTGTCAGCCTGGGAACCGGAGCGGCTGCTATGTATATCGCGGCCAATGATGCGGTAAATCAGCCGACACAGGTTAACGGCCTTCCCGTAGATAAGCTTGCCATGTGCGCGCTTCCGGCCGGACCTGATGGAAAGCAGTTCTCCTTATCGGGAGGAACTCCTTATATGTTTGCCAAGAACGCTACCCCGGAACAGATCAATGCGGCTTTGGATTATCTTGAGGTTATGGGTAAGGCGCCGGTAGCGACGGATGATGCAATTGCAGGTATGAGAGCGGATGCCCAGAACCGTATTGCCAATGGTGTTCCCGTCATTCCCCGCTTCCCTTGCTGGGTTGCAGAGGATGTGCTGGCAGCAGAGGATGCAATTGTCGCTGAATTCGGCAATGTGGATACCAAGCTGTATCAATCCTATTTCGACGTGCTGAAGAAGGAAGGCAATCTCCGTCTGGAGGAGGCTGGTGATGCACAGAAGCTGTACGCCGAGCTGACCAAGGTTCTTCAGGCAGTGGTTACGGATAAGAATGCAGATGTTGCCGCCCTGATGAAGAAAGCGGATGAGAATTACCAGTCCATACTTGATAATACGTTAAATAAATAATAAGACCGGGGAGTCAGAAGTCATTTTCTTCCGGCAAGTGTCACGGCTTCTGACTCCCTTTATCTTTCAAAAAGTAAAATTTTATAGCTGTAAAAGAGCAGAAAGAAAAGCAGAGGAAGAGAAGAAAAGTCATGGAAAATCAGAATAAAGGAGGGGAGATCAGATGGTAAAGGTCAAAAGGGAGCTGTCTCCGGGAGGGAAGGGAAAGGCGGCCCTGCAAAGAGATGTTGCAGGCTGGCTGATTATGCTTCCCACAATTATATTATTCGCCTTTTTTGTTTGGGAGCCATTATTGGAAAGCGTCCGCCTCTCCTTATATACGGCAAAGGGAATAAGGCTTCAGGAATTCGTGGGACTGGATAATTATATGCTGGTTCTGAAGAATCCGGATTTTACAGCGGCAATGACCAACACCCTAAAATATATACTGTGGTCTCTGGTGATCGGTTTCATGGCCCCTGTTATTATTGCAATTTTGATTACAGAAACAGTTCATTTGAAGGGAATGTTTAAGATCGGCGTATATTTCCCCAATATTATGCCCGGTATGGCGATGGTAATGATGCTGGGATATTTTTTCCGTCCGGGCAATACGGGAGTGCTGAATATTTTGTTGGGGAGGCTGGGTGTGCAGCCTCTGGTATGGCTGTCCAATCCCAAGCTGACGATACCGCTCATTGTGGTGACAATGACGTGGAAGGGTGCCGGTGCCACCGCCTTTCTTTATATGGCAGGGCTTAACGGGATCAACCCGGAGCTGTATGAGGCCGCAACCCTGGATGGGGCAGGAATCCGTCAGAGAATCCGGTACATAACGCTGCCCAATATATTGTCTTTGGCGAAGACCTTGCTGATCCTTCAGATTATCGCCGTATTCCAAATCTTATATGAGCCCCTGGTTATGACAAACGGAGGGCCCAATAATGCCAGTATTTCGATTATGCAGCTGGTATACAATTACGCGTTCCGGGATTTTAATTATCCGGCGGCAGCCGCTCTGTCGGTTATGATATGCATCATACTGATTATATTAAGCGGACTGTATTTCAAGATCACAAAATCGAAGGACTGATGTCAGAGGTTATATGAGGTTGGAAGAGATAAGGTATATAGTTGAAGGGGGACCGAGTCCATGCCGGCATTTTCATGGTGATTTGCACGGTAAAAGGCGTGGACATAAGAATAGAAAGGCACGGTGCTGCTATGTTTTTTGATAAATATATTGGAAAAGAAGACGGAACCATCCGCTATTATGATCTTCATTCGCTGAGGCATAAGATACTCTGTATCCTGATTTATCTGATATGCCTGGGAATGCTGGTGGTTGCCATATTTCCGTCCATCTGGGTGTTCCTTGCCAGCTTTAAGGATATTGCCGAGTTTCGGAAGGAAGCGACCATCCTGCCGAGGAGCTTTAGCCTCCAGGCGTATATTAAGACATGGAATGATTTGAAATTTACTAAGTTTTATATTAATTCGCTCATCGTGGTAGCAGGCTGTGTGGCCAGCTCAGTCCTGTTCAATGGGCTTCTGGCATATGGTCTGGCGATTCTTAAGCCCAGAGGGCATAAGCTGGTTCATACCCTGGTTATGTGGGGACTGCTCATCCCGGCTACCACCAGTGTTGTTGCACTCTTTGTCAATATTAACCGCATTGGATTAAACCGGTCCTTTATTCCGTTATGGCTGTCCATGGGTGCCAATGCCTTTTATGTGGTTATGTTCAAGCAGTTTTTTGAGGGATTGCCCAAGGAGCTGATTGAAGCGGCGAAGCTGGACGGCTGCGGCGTGCTGCAGACCTTTACACGGATTGTATTGCCGCTGTCCAAATCCATTATTATGGTTATATCGATCTTTACTATTAATGCGGCATGGTCGGATTTCTTACTTCCCTATCTGGTACTTGGCGGCTCCGGCAAGGAGACGGTCATGGTGCGGTTATTCATGTTCCGGACCTCCAATGCAACGGATGTGGAAGTACTGCGTGCGGTGGCATTTGCAATCATACCGCCCATTATTTTATTCAGCATATTCCAGAAACAGATTACAGCAGGCGCCACAACCGGTGCCGTTAAGGGATAACTTGGAGGCAGAGCATGGCTAAAGTAGCAGATAAATATTATATTACAGACCCCTGGAGAATTATTGAAGAGGGCTTTGACCCGGATTATTCCCAGGTATCCGAGTCGATTTTTTCCCTGGGTAATGAATACATGGGAATCCGCGGATACTTTGAAGAGGGGTATCAGTGTGAGAGCCTGATCGGAAGTTATTTTAACGGAATTTATGAAGAAGCGAAGACAGAGGGTTCCGCTTATAAGGGAGTTATTGATAAAACAGAATTCATGGTGAATTCCGTGGACTGGCTGTATCTGCGCATCCAGGCAGGAGAGGAAATGCTCCGCTTTGACCGGTCGCGGGCGGAGAATTTCCGCAGGGAGCTGGATCTTCGCACCGGTGTTCTGACCCGGAGCTATGTCTGGGTTCTGGAGGACGGAAGGAGGCTGGCTCTGGAGTTTGAACGGTTCCTGTCCATGAACAGAGCCTGTCTCGGCGGGCAGAGAATAAGCTTCACGCCTTTGAATTTCTCAGGAGAGATAACGATCACGGCGGGACTTGACTTCTCCCAGCCCCACCGGATGGTGGGCAGGAATCTCTGGAATTGTCAGGAGAAGGAAACCGGCCGGGACTGGTGTGCTATGAAGGCGGATACGGTTAACACGAACCAGTCCGTCTATTCCCTGAGCAAATTTGATCTGGATCAGTCCGGTTCGGAGGAGGGCCGTATTGACGGCGGAGGAATAGCAGAACAGGAGAGACAGGAGGACAAGGGAATCTATAAGGTATTTACCCTGCGCCTGTCAGAGGGGAAGAAGACCCGGTTTACAAGACTGGTTATGAATCTGGTGAGGAAGGAGAATTCTTCCCGGGAATTTCATACATTTAACGTTAAATGTAAGGAAGCCGGGCAGACCATGGATACCTTTGATTATGACGAGGTTAAAAAAGAGAATGCATTGTGGTGGGATGCCATGTGGAAGGCATCGGATATTGTTATTGACGGGGATGAGCTGAACCAGCAGGGAATCCGTTATTGCATCTTCCAGATGCATCAGACCTATCACGGGGCGGACAGGGGAACCATCATCGGAGCGAAGGGGCTTACCGGGGAAGCTTACAGCGGCAATACCTTCTGGGATACGGAGACCTACTGCCTTCCGTTTTATATCTTTAATAATGTGGAGGCGGCGAAGCATCTGCTGGAATTCCGCTATCTTACCCTTCCGGAGGCCAGGGAAAGGGCCAGGGCACTGGACTGTGAGGGAGCCTTTTACCCCATTGCCACCATCAGCGGAAGAGAATGCTGCAGCCTGTGGCAGCATGCAAGCCTGCAATTACAGGCTTCCACAGCGGTTGCTTATGGACTGAAGCATTTTGAGACGGTTACCGGAGAAGAGGAGTTCCTGTTCTCCACCGGCCTGCCCGTTCTGATTGAAGTCAGCCGGATGCTGGTGAGCAGAGGGGCATGGAATGCGGATCATACTAATTTTGGATATTACGGTGTTATGGGGCCGGATGAGTTTCAGATGATGGTAAACCATAATTGCTATACTAATTTTATGGGGAAGTTCACTTTGGAATATACCCTGGAGGTGCTGGAGCGCTTTGAGAAGAAGGAGCGGGCCGCATATGAGGAGCTGTTCCAGGAATATGGTCTGACCCGGGAAGAGCTGGAGAACTGGAGCCTTACAGCCGGGAATATGTACATCCCCTATGAGGAAGAAACAAAGCTGTTTGAACAGCATGACGGGTATTTTAACCTGCCCCATATTGATGTGGATCAGATACCTGTGGAGGATTTCCCGCTGTATCATCACTGGAGCTATGACCGGATCTACCGGAATGATATGATTAAGCAGCCGGATGTGCTGATGCTGATGCTTCTGTTCAACGGAAGCTTTACCAGGGAGCAGCTGCAGAAAAATTATGAGTTCTACGAGCCGAGATGCATTCATGAGAGCTCCCTCTCCCCGTCGGTTCATTCCATTCTGGCAGCCCAGCTGCAAAAGCACGAGGAGGCCTACCGTTTCTTCGGCTTCGCCACAAGGATGGATCTGGATAATTATAACCGGAATACGGCAGAGGGATTGCATACCACATCGATTGCGGCGGCTTGGATGAACATTGTCTACGGCTTCGGAGGAATGCGCTCCGACAGAAAGGGACTTCGCTTTGCACCCTCCATACCGAAGGCATGGAACGGATTTTCCTTCCGCATCCGTTACGGGGGAGATACGATACAGGCGGAAATCACGAAGGAGGAGGCCGTATTCTATACCCTGGAGGGAAGAGAGATTGAGATATCAGTTTATGACCAGCCTGTTACTCTTGGGGGAGAGAAGGTAAGAATTCCGGTACCCCAAGAGTGGAGAAGCCTGTAACGGGAAAGAAAAGTTTGGGGGTGCGTATGATTAACTGGAGGATTGAGGAAGAAGGCTTTGACAGGGAAGAGATATCCCATCAGGGGAATAAATTTCTCACGGGAAACGGTTATATGGGAATCCGGGGAACCCTGCCGGAATACGGAAGAGAAGAGTATACCGCAGTGAATCTGGCGGGTATCTATGACCGTGTGGGTGACGGATGGAGGGAGCCTCTGAATGCGCCGAACGGATTATATACCTGGTTGGAGCTGGATGGGGTGAGCTATGGTCTTCCGGATAGGCCGCCTGTCTTTCATAAAGTAAGCCTGGATTACCGGCATGGTCTGTATGAGAGGGATACCAGATGGAATACACCGGCAGGAACATTGGCCCTCAAGATGCAGCGTTTTGCTTCCATGGCGGAGAAGCATCTGATCTGTATGAAATACAGCTTTCAAATAGAAGCAGGGGCACAGGTAAGCCTCTATACCGGTCTGGATGGCATGGTATGGGATATTCACGGTCCCCACTACGATGAAATGGAATTCGGCAGAGAGCCGTCAGGCATGGAAGGCCGGGAATTGATTTATACCGTGGCGGCTACCCATGAGAACAGGGATCAGGTATGTGTCTATGAGGCCTGTGATACGAATTTTGATGTGCGGGAAGAGTATATCCGGGAAGAACGGAGGCTGCTGCGCCGCTTCACCTTTGCTGCCAGGCCGGGAGTTACCTATCATTTATATAAATATATCAGCGTATATACAAGCAAGGATATATCGGACTTCCGGGAATGCGGCCGGGAATTGGTTATGGCGGCAGAGAAGGAGGGCTATGCGGAGGCAAGGGATTCCCACATGGTCCGGTGGGAGAAGCTGTGGAGTGTCTCCCAGGTTACGATTGAAGGGGATGAAAAAGCCATGGAGGCTTTGAATTATTCTCTGTACCACCTTCATTGCATCGCTCCAAGGCATAGGGACCAGCTGTCCATTGCGGCCCGGGGGCTGTCGGGGCAGACTTATAAGGGGGCGGTATTCTGGGATACGGAGATGTTTATGCTGGATTTCTTCCTGCTGACAGAGCCTTCCGTTGCCAGGACGCTGCTGGAGTACCGGATTAAAACCCTTCCGGGAGCAATGGAGAAAGCAAGAAATTACGGTTATCAGGGGCCTTTTACGCCTGGGAGAGCCAGGAGGGCGGATATGACGCCTGTTCGGATTATAATGTAACGGATGTATTTACCGGGAGACAGATGAGGACCTTCTTTAAGGATAAGCAGATTCACATCAGTGCGGCAATTGTATATGGAATTATGAGATATACGGATTATACCGGAAGGGATGAGCTGTTGGTTCAGGGCGGAGCAGAGGTGATCCTGGAATGTGCCCGTTTTTATTATGATCTGCTGGTTAAAAGGGTGAATCGGGAGCGGTATGAGCTTCATGATGTCATCGGACCGGATGAGTACCATGAGAGAGTGAATAATAATGCCTATACCAACCGTATGGCGAAATTCACGTTTGACAGCGCCCTGCGGATTCTTACCGGGATGACGGGATACGAGCAGGAGGTGATATTGCCGGCAGCGTATGATATCCGGCAGCTGACACAGCAATTTTCCGAGGCCGCATCCAGGCTGTATATTCCCGGACCGGACAGCGAAAGCGGTGTGGTGGAGCAGTTTGACGGATATTTTCAGCTGGAGGACGCAAGGATTGAGGAGCTGAAAGGAAGGCTGCTCCATGAGAAGGAATACTGGGGCGGAGCCTACGGTGTGGCGGCACATACGAAGGTGATTAAGCAGGCGGATGTGGTGACGATGCTGAATCTGTTCTCCCAGGAATATGACGAGGGTATCCTGCTTAAGAATTGGGAGTATTATGAGCCGAGAACAGAGCATGGCTCTTCCCTGAGCGCCTGCATGTATGCCATGCTGGCCTGTAAATGCCATATGCCGGACAAAGCCTACCCATTCTTCATGAAATCCGCCTTATCCGATCTGGAAGGAGGAGGCAAGGAATGGGCCGGTCTGGTCTATATCGGAGGCACACATCCGGCATCTTCCGGGGGTGCCTATATGACGGCGATCGAAGGCTTTGCAGGAATTCACACGGAACAGGGAGAACTGAAGCTGAAGCCGTGCCTGCCCTCCGGGTGGAAGAAAATGAGTTTTCATGTATTTTACCGCGGCCAGCTCTATCATGCCGAGGTGACCAGGGAGGCAGGCAGCCTGACATTAATTGATTAGAAGGCAGAGGGTTAATCTGATCAAATCCTTTGTACGCTGTTTCGTTCCACCAGCCGGATCGGAAGGATAACCTCTTTTTTCAGCAGGGGGTTTTTATCCAGCAGATCCATCAGGAAGGTAACTGCCAGCTTACCCTTTAAGGGGGCATCCTGGTGGATTGTGGTCAGGGGAGGAGAGATCAGCCGGCACAGATTGATATCATCGAAGCCGATGACGGAGATATCCTCCGGGATACGCTTGCCTGACTGCTGAATTCCCGCCATAATACCGGCCGCCAGAATATCCGCGGTTGCAAAGACGGCAGTGATGTCAGTGCGCTGCGCCAGTCGATGGCCCAGGTTAATGGTGGTCTCCGTGTCCAGCTCCTGCTCAAATACAAGCTCCGGGCGAAAGGAAAGAGAAGCTTCCGATAATGCGTCTTTATAGCCCTGGAAACGCTCGGATACTACACCCCGGAGTTTGATCGGAGGAGAGGCGAAGGCGATTTTGCTGTGTCCCTGTTGAATCAGATATTTGGTTGCAGTGTAACCGCCCTGGTAGTCTTCCAGGCCCACATTGCACATATTGGAGATGGGGACATAGCTGTCAATTAATACAATGGGGACGTCCAAATCCTTTAAGGTATGGTAGAATTCATCCTCGAATACACCGGTGAAAAAGAGGCCGTCCACATTCCAGTTCCGGAGAAAGGCGGACAGATCCGAGGAGGTCTCCACGGCGCGCAGCATCAGATAATAGCCGTTCTCCCGGAGGGTTTTCTCGATGGAGCCGATGAAGGCAGAATGAAAAGGGTCTTCAATAATCGTTTCTTTTTTATTGGCAGTCAGATGGCTTATCATTCCTATCACCTTAGAGGAGCTGGAAACCAAAGAACGTGCGGACATATTGGGTACATATCCCAACCGGTCGATTGCATCATTGATCCGGGCAATAGTTTCCGCAGAAACACGTCCCGCTCTTCCATGAATCACATTGGATACCGTTGTACAGCTTACACCGACAGCATTGGCAATATCTTTTATTGTAGTCATAATAACGCTCCTTTCTCTTAGGTTTAATGTTAAACTTCTATATTCCAGTGTAGCATAAGGGAGCGAAAATGTACAGATATCCAATAATAATTATTTATAAAAGAAATCCTGGTGTTGCAGTTCACAGGGTGAAGGGGCAGAGGATATGGTGCTCCCTCACACACAGGATGGAAGATACAAATCCAATCACATGTCTTCCATACAGTGCATTATGGGCGTGCCATATCCTCTGCCCCTTCACCCTGTGAACTGCAACATCCTGATAGTATGACATGCAATATGCCGCCGGTTCTGGCGGCAGAATGGAGATGAATATGAAGAAAAAGACAATTCTTACAATTACGGAATGGCTCCTTGTAATCCTGCTCCTGGCCGCAGGAGCGTGGGGCGTATTGAGAATCAGGAGCCGTATGGAGGCGGTGAACGCCATGACGGATATGAGTGACTCCAAGCTGGTTCTTTATGAGGGACCCACCTCTTTGAAGGATGCCACAGCGGAGGACCTCAAGACGGTGAATGAGATGCAGAGGGATTTCTCCCTGATGCACTGCACGGATACCAAGGTCAGTGTAAACGGTTATGATTGTTATGTGTATGATACCAATGTCAATCATAACCGGGTGTGGTTCGGCGACTATCTTCCCACCCAGTCCCGGACCCCTGTCACTTACTTTGATTTTGAAGGGATTGCGGATATTGTGGTAACTGTTCCGGACATCAAGCTGGAGACGGTGAAGGTCAGCCCTCAAAGCTATGGTATTACGCCTGTGATCGATGCGGATAATCATACGGTCTCCTTCCGGGTAACGGAGCAGGATAATTATACCGTGACCTTCAATAATTCTCCCTCCCGTGCCCTGCATATCTTTACCAACCCCATTGAGACGGATGCTCCGAAGGAGGGGGATGAGAATGTAGTCTATATCGGCCCCGGAGAGTGGAATATTGATTCCATCATGCTGGAAGAGAATCAGACGCTTTACATTGCCGGAGGGGCGGTTGTCCACGGCGTGGTACAGTCCAATTATACGAAGAATATTAAGGTGATGGGGAGAGGAATTATTGACGGCTCCACCTTCAGCGGATGGCAGGGCAAGTCAGCGCTGGTTCCCCTCAAATTCGATTTCTGTGACGGAATAGAGATCAGGGACGTGATCGTGCTGAATTCTAATGCCTGGGTATGTTCCGCCAGCACCTCCAAAAATGCTCTGATTGACGGAATCCGGATTATTTCCTCCAGACCCAACGGAGACGGCATCACATTGCAGTCCTGTGAAAATTATAAGGTTCAGAACTGCTTTGTAAGAAGCTGGGATGATTCCCTGGTAGTGAAGAACTATACCGGTGACTCGAAGAATATCACCTTTTCCAACAATCAGCTGTGGACTGATCTAGCCCAATCCATGGAAATCGGCTACGAGACCAACAAGGGGAAGAAGGAGGATGCTAAAATCAGCGATATCATCTTTGAGAACATCACGGTGCTGAATAATTTCCACAAGCCGGTTATTTCCGTTCATAATGCCGATGATGCGCTGATTACTGATGTTATCTTCCGCAATGTTATTGTAGAGAATGCGCAGATGGGTTCCGGGGACGGGGATGAGCTTCCCTATCTCATCGACTTCAATATCGCACAGAGTTCCAACTGGTCCACCACAAGGGAGCGGGGACAGATCAGAAATGTGTTAATCGACGGGGTTAAGGTTCTGTCAGGCAAGGAGGCGCCCTCCAGAATCCATGGCTATGATGAAAGCCATACGGTGGAGGATATTACAATCCGTAATCTTGAGGTACTGGGCAAAAAAATTACCAGCTTTGAGCAGGGGAAATTTGAAATTGATGAAGCCTCTGCAAAGAATCTGACCATTGAATAGGAGGGAGGCCAATTATGAAAATAGCACGAAGAATATTGATCCTGTTACTGGTGATAGCCAATGCCGGTATTATCTATTATTATAATACCTCCATCCATGAGCCTCCCCAGAGTATTGTTCCGGCCAATGTAACAATTGTGGAAGCACGGGAGCAGACGGAAGCCGAGGAGCATCCTGCTTTCATTGTGGAAGAATATAAGCTGGTGCTGCCGGAGGGGGAGAATGCCGCATTGGGAAAGAGCATTACCGCCAGCGGCTTTACCCAGGTATACAACGCGCCCAAGGCAGTGGATGGTTCCTGTGACGGGGCCTCTTATTGGGAAGGATCAGGGGGATATCCCAATACTCTGACTCTGGATCTGGGAGCACCCACTCCGATCCATGCCATCCGTCTGGCCCTCAATCCCTTAGCCATCTGGGGCAAGCGGACCCAGACCATCCAGGTGATGATCAGTGATGATGGGGAGAATTTTACAGAGCTGCTGGCAACAAAGCAATATACCTTTGATCCTGCCTTCGGCAATGAAGTGCAGCTTCCCTTCGATGAGATCACCACTCAGTTCGTCCAGCTGGTGATTACGGAGAATTCGGGAGCAGGCGGGGGCCAGATAGCGGAATTTGAAGTGTACAGCAAGTAGAATAAAAAGGCTGCATCTGAGCAAAATGCAAGCAAACGGCAGGTATTGCTGCCGGTATAGTCTCAGATGAAATAACCTTGATGACAGGGGCCGTTATGGGAGCAGATAACGGTCCCTGCTTGTGTGCCCGGTATGCACACGTTCTAACGGGTGAAAGACCCCAATCCACCCGGCAGTGGGAAGGATACAGCTGAAGCCAAGGGTGTCCACCGTGAGGTGGAATCTGAAGAAAGGTCTAAGCAAAACTCTGGCTGGTTACATCAGAGGCTAACTGTATGGACTGGGTTGCAAGACAAACCAAAATCTGATAACTGCACAGAAATGCAGTTAGTATTTATGGAACGAGTATAAGAGGAAAGAGCGTGTGAGTACCCGGGGAGATGTCATGGACATAGCCAGTACAATAGAACATTTGCGGCTATGGTTAAAAACAAGATTTATTATGAGAAGTCAGCAGAGGTCGTAGTGTGCGACTTGTAAGTCACTACTTAAATTGTGATAAATTCACTACTAAAAGCGTTGAAAATACCCGATTGCAATCACAAGGATCGATTAAAAACAGCCATTATCCCTATTGTCTTAGGGAATTTATATGTAGAGTTGTCTGTTTATATTTTTAAATATATATTAAAGATTAATACATTAACCATAACTTGACTTTTAATAATAAAAGGGATAATATATTATCTATGAATAGCTTCGATTTTTTAAGATCGCCGAATGATTTGAATATGGAAATTGCAAACAGAGTGAGCATCAGGAGAAAGGAGAAGAAGATAACACAGGTACAGCTTGCGGCTTCCTCCGATGTGAGCTTGGGCTCCATCAAGAGGTTTGAGCGTACCGGGGAGATATCATTATCCTCGCTCATTAAGATTGCATTTGCCCTGGGATGTGAAAATGATTTTGACGAATTGTTTTCTAAGAAGGGGTATTCATCCATTCAGGAGGTAATTGATGAACAAAAATAAATCACTAAGTGTAATGTTCGGAGACAGAAAGGTGGGAACCCTTGCGACAGCAGCGAACCATCTGGTTGCATTTGAATATGAGGATGAGTGGGTTCGTAATGGATTTTCCATCAGTCCATTCTCGCTGCCGCTGCAAAAAGGGGTATTTGTGCCGAAGGGCTATGATCCCTTTGAGGGTTTATTCGGGGTGTTTTCAGACAGCCTGCCGGATGGATGGGGACGGCTCTTGGTTGACCGGCTTTTGTTGAAAGAAAAAATAAATCCGGCAGAGGTTGATGCGATGAATCGACTGGCCATTGTCGGAGCTTCGGGTATGGGAGCATTGACCTATCAACCGGAAAGTAGTTTATCCCTTGCACGGTCAGAGCTTTCTCTGGATGAGATTGCAGCGGAATGTAAGAAGATATTTGAAAGCAAGGACAGTGACAATCTGGATGAGCTTTTCCGGATGGGCGGATCTTCCGGCGGTGCAAGGCCAAAGGTTTTTTACAAAATTGATGGTCAGGAATGGATCGTTAAATTCCCGTCATCCCAGGATGGGGATGATGTTGGAGTACAGGAATATGAGTATTCCTTATGCGCGCGCAAATGCGGAATTCATATGGCGGAAACAAGGCTTTTAGAATCAGAAGAGCATGGGGGATTTTTTGCAACGAAGAGATTCGACAGGGATGGAGAGAAGAGAACTCATATGCTATCTGTCAGCGCGCTGCTTGAGACCTCCCATCGGTTTCCGAATCTGGATTATAATGTTTTGATGCAGCTGACCCTACGGCTCACCAACGATTATACCCAAGTCTGGCAGATGTTCCGGCTTATGTGCTTCAACGTTTTTTCTCATAACAGGGATGACCATTCAAAGAACTTTTCTTTTCTATATAACGAGGAGGAAAGCCAGTGGGTTTTGTCACCGGCCTATGATTTGACTTATAGCAATTCGATTGGCGGTGAGCATGCGACTACAGTGGATGGAAATGGAAGGAATCCCGGAATGAAAGAATTGCTTGCGGTTGCTAAGAACATCAAATTAGACCAGAACAAGGCCAAGGGAATTGCTGATGAAATTCATGATATCGTTTCGGAAGAGTTATAGTCCAATCTTATCATCCAACTTCAATCCTGAGCCTGTGCAAAATAAAGGAAATTACAAATATTGAGTTGCAAGAAAAACAGCGCGGACATGTAGAGCCGCGCTGTTTTTTTGTATATGCGCGCTGCAAATGGCGGAGATGATTAGAAAAATTTTTTCCCACTCGATATGGTGTATTGAAACATGTAGAATTTTGTGGTAAATTGAGAGAACGGAGAGGCGCAATGGAATACGAACCGTGAAAAATAATGAAAAAAGTCAACAAAGGAGGCTTCGGATATGAATATAAGAAACACATTAAGGATTATTGTTGTTTTATTGTTAGTGTTTTCTGTGACAAGCACGGTTGTGGTATTCTATCAGATTGATAAGATGCAGTTAGACGGGGCCGTAATCAATTCATCAGGCGTTGTGCGGGGAGCAACACAGAGGCTGATCAAGCTGGAGATGGCCAAAAAGCCCAATGACGAGCTCAGGGCCAGATTAGATAAGATTATAAACGGCTTGATAGAGGGGAACTCGGAGCTTGGGCTGCCCCAGGCTGTGGATGAATCGTTTATCAACCAGATGAACCAGGTTAAGAGTGAATGGCAGTCCCTGAAGGCATCCATTGAGGAGGCCAGAAAAACGGGGAATTTTGAGCCCTTGGTGATGGAAAGCGAGAGTTATTTTGAAACTACCAATGCGGCGGTAGCGGCTGCCGAAGTCTTTGCAGCCAAAAAAGTCATAGGCTTAAAATATGTACAAGTAATTCTGATGGCGATGAATATAGTTCTTTTTGCTGCTATCTGGTTTATAAGCTCAAAAAGGATTTCCAATCCTCTGAAAGAGCTGATCCATATGATAAGGGCATTAAATGTATCGGAAAAAATACCGGTAAAGTTTTTAAACCGTAAGGATGAAATAGGGGAGCTGTCACAGGCTTTCCAGAAGGTGATTAATGATATTAAGGAGTTGATCGAAGGGCTTGTGGTTACCTCGGATAGGCTAACGGAGTCTTCCGTTGTTCTATATAATATAAGCTCTGAAACCTCAAATTCTTCCATGGAGATTGCCAGAGCCATCGAAGGGATTGCCGGGGGAGCTACGGACCAGGCTTCGGAAATCCAGAAAGGTGTCAGTGAACTGGACGGTCTTGGAAGGCTGGTGAATGAGGATCAAAACAAGGTGAAGGAGCTGAGAGCGGCAGCAGCCCGCGTCAATGAGCTTAAGAATGAAGGCACGGCAATTCTGGCTGATTTGATTGAAAAAAACACGCAAAACAGAGAGGCTGCAAGAGAAGTCCAGGCTACCATAGCGGAGACCAATGAGCGTGTGAGGGATATTGTGAGTGCAAGCGCGATGATCAAGGAGATATCGGATCAGACGAATCTTTTGTCCTTGAATGCAGCCATAGAAGCGGCGAAGGCAGGAGAACACGGTAGAGGCTTTGCCGTTGTAGCGGACGAGATCAGAAAGCTGGCAGAAAGCTCGAACCGGTTTACTTCAGAAATTGAAGACATAACGAATCTGCTTGCGTCCAAAACAGAGGATGCTGTTAAAACGATAGAAGAGATGGATATGGCTGTAAAAACACAGTCGGAGAGTGTATCTTCCACGGAAGCTAAGTTTTCAGGAATATCCCATGCCATTGATGATATTGAAGAATATATTGAAAAAATCAGCCGTTCTACGGATGAAATAGCAAATAAAAATGCATCCATCATTGATATGATTCACAGCTTGTCGGCTATTTCGGAGGAGAGTGCGGCAAGCACGCAGGAAGTATCGGCATCGGTGGAGGAGCAGGCAGCAGCAATGGACCAGATCGCGGAGGCCAGCAATGTTCTGTCACAATTAGCTGAGAAACTGAATGAGAGCATGAAGCAATTTAAAAATTAAATATTCCGGTTTACAATCGAAGCTTCCCAACGAAGAAAAAAATCTGCCGTATTTTTATGCGGCAGATTTTTTGATTTTGCCGGGTTTTGAATGATTTTCCATTATGTGTTGATAATAAATAGATATCCAAAGCAATCGCCGGAAAGGATGGGCTTATTATGTTTGTGCCTTCTGAAAGGCAGATTGAATTTGCATCAATTCGGATGTGCAAAAGGATGGATATGCAATAATGTACAGACCGAAATGGAGGTAAGAATGGAACAATACAGAATGGGAATTGATATCGGTTCAACTACGATTAAGCTGGCGCTGCTGGGCAGGGATAACCGGCTGGTTTACAGTGACTATAGGAGGCATCTGTCGGATATCAGAAGTACCCTGCAGCAGCTGGTGCGGGAATGCTATCAGAGGTTGGGAGAAATGCCGGTGCGGATCTGCGTCACAGGGTCTGGCGGGCTATCCGTGTCCGAATGGCTGAACCTTACCTTTGTACAGGAGGTGATTGCCTGTAATAGGGCAGTTGAGGCATATATTCCGGAAACGGATATTGCCATAGAGCTGGGGGGAGAGGATGCCAAAATTACCTATTTCCGGGGTGGAATAGAGCAGAGAATGAATGCCAGCTGTGCAGGAGGGACAGGGGCATTTATCGATCAGATGGCGGTACTCCTGGATACGGATGCCGAGGGGCTGAATGAATATGCCAAAAAACATCGGGTGATTTATCCCATTGCTTCCCGGTGCGGGGTGTTTGCCAAGACGGATGTCCAGCCTCTGATTAACGATGGGGTCTGCAAGGAGGATATTGCTGCTTCCATCCTTCAAGCGGTCGTGAATCAGACCATTGGCGGTCTGGCCTGCGGTAAGCCGATCCGCGGCAGGGTGGCATTTCTGGGAGGGCCGCTGTATTTCCTTTCCCAGCTTAGGGAACGGTTCTGCAGCAGCCTTAAGCTGGACATTCATCATGCCATATCGCCGGAGCATTCCCAGGTGTATGTAGCGATGGGAGCAGCTCTGTCCTCCGGAAAAGAGAAGGAAATAAAATTGGGTGAGCTGGCCAGCAGAATAAATAACGACGAAAAACAAAGCGCTCGTCTTATATTCAATAACGATGAAAAACAAAGCGATTGTCTTATGTTCAACAACGACGAGAGGAAAGACTCTTGCCATATATTAAACAATGGCACGCAGCAAGCAGCACGTTCTACAGATAATGGCAAGCAGCAGGTCTCACTGGACAGTCCTGGAATCCGGGAGGTTAGGGGGGAGAGGCCGGGAGATTTGGAGCCGCTTTTTACCGACCAGGAGGAATATGATGCCTTTCGGCTGCGTCATAGAGCTGCCCGGACGGAGAAAGGGGAGCTGAGCACTTACTCCGGCCGTACCTTTCTTGGAATCGATGCCGGATCTACTACGACGAAGGTGGTTCTGATCGGCGAAGCAGGTGAGCTGCTGTTCTCCCATTATTCCGGCAATGAGGGAGAACCGCTGAAGAAGCTGATTCCGGTGCTGATTCAGCTCTATGAGTGCCTGCCGCCGGGAGTAAGGATAAATAAATGCGCCGTCACAGGCTATGGGGAGGCGCTGATGAAGGCAGCACTTCATGCGGATATCGGAGAGATCGAGACCATCGCCCACTACAAGGCGGCGAAGCATTTTCTTCCGGAAGTGGATTTTATTCTGGACATTGGCGGCCAGGATATGAAATGCCTTAAGATGAAGAATGGAGTCATTGACAGCATTCTGTTGAACGAGGCATGTTCCTCCGGATGCGGTTCATTCCTGGAGGGCTTTGCTAAATCCCTGGGTCTGACGGCGGAGGAGTTTGCCGGGAAAGCCCTTTTATCCAGAAATCCTGCTCCCCTGGGAACGAAATGCACGGTCTTTATGAATTCCAAGGTGAGACAGGCCCAGAAAGAGGGTGCGAGTCTGTCGGACCTGTCGGCGGGCTTATGTTATTCGGTAGTAAAAAATGCTCTGTATAAAGTGATCAAGCTGCGAAACCCGCAGGATCTTGGAGAACATATCGTTGTGCAGGGAGGTACCTTCTATAATGATGCTGTGCTAAGATGCTTTGAGCTGGTCACAGGAAGGGAGGCGGTGAGGCCGGATATTGCCGGGCTCATGGGAGCCTATGGAGCGGCATTGATTGCCGGAGAGCGTTTCATAGAAGGCGAGGAGAGCACTCTCATGACCAAGGAGGGACTGGAAGCCTTCTCTCTGAAATCAAAACACCACCGCTGCAGAAAATGTACCAACCAATGTCTGCTGACAGTGAATACCTTTTCGGATGGCGGCAGCTACATTGCCGGGAACCGTTGTGAGCGGGGACTTGGGATGGAGCATTCCGGGAGCAATGCCCTGCCGAATCTCTATGATTTCAAATATAGAAGAACCTTTGCTTATTCGCCGCTGCCCCAGGAGAAAGCTCCCAGGGGAGAGATCGGCATTCCCAGGGTTCTGAACCAGTATGAGAACTACCCTTTCTGGTTTACCTTCTTTACTTCCCTGGGCTTTCGGGTCATCCTTTCCGATCCCTCCTCCAAGGAGCTGTATGAGAAGGGATTGGAAACCATACCTTCGGAATCTGTATGCTATCCGGCGAAGCTATGTCACGGCCATATTCTAAATCTGATGGAGAAAGGGCTAGAAACCATCTTCTATCCGTCGGTTGTATACGAGTCAAAGGAATATAAGGAGGCGGACAATCATTACAATTGCCCCATTGTAATATCCTATCCGGAGGTGGTCAGAGGGAATATAGATGGGTTAAAACCGGGGGATATGGATGAATGGGATATGGATGAATGGGATATGGATGAGCGGGATCTGCACGAGGAGAATCTGAATGGCCGGAAGGAACGGAAACGGCAGCCTGTCCGGCTCATCAGTCCCTTTCTGTCCCTGGATAATAAAAAGAAATTAATCCGGCGGATGGAAGAGGTGCTGCAAAGTTATTCCATCGGCAGGGAAGAGATCAGAAGGGCGCTTCGCCAGGCGGAGCAGGAACAGGAGCAGTATAAGAAGGAGCTGAGGCAGCAGGGGGAAAAGGCTCTGGCCTACATCCGGGAGAAAGGGCTTAAGGGCATTGTATTGTGCGGCAAGCCCTATCATGTAGACCCGGAGATCAATCACGGGATAGCGGGATTGATCACATCCTATGGCATGGCGGTATTGACGGAAGACAGCGTAGCCCATCTTTCGCCCCTGCGCCGGAAGCTCCGGGTTGTGGATCAATGGGTATACAATTCCAGGCTGTACCGGGCCGCTTCCCTGGTGGCGGAGGTGCCGGAGCTGGAGCTGATCCAGCTGAATTCCTTCGGCTGCGGGCTGGATGCGGTAACCTCCGACCAGATCGCGGAAATCCTGGCATCCGGGGGAAAGATCTATACCATGCTGAAGATCGATGAAGGAAATAACCTGGGGGCGGCAGGAATCCGAATTCGTTCCCTTCAGGCCGCGGTCAGAGACAGGGGCTGGAAGCAAAATCCCCTTTCCCCTTCGGACAGGGAGGAGAAGCGGCCTGTATTCACCAGAAGGATGAGACAGACGCATACGATTTTGGCACCGCAGATGGCTCCGATTCATTTTGAACTGGTTCAGGCGGCGGCAAGGGCCTGCGGATATCATTTGGAGGTATTGCCTGCGGTGGACAGGACTGCGGTGGAGGAGGGGCTGAAATATGTGAATAACGATGCCTGCTACCCGGCGGTGCTGATGATCGGACAGCTGGTAAAGGCATTGAAATCCGGCAGCTATGATATCAGCCGCACCTCTGTGATTATTACCCAGAGCGGGGGAGGCTGCCGGGCGACCAATTATATTGCGTTTCTGAAGCTGGGGCTGAAGCAGGCAGGCTTTGAACAGGTTCCGGTAATTTCATTGAACACCCTTGGCATGGATAAGCAGCCGGGCTTCCGGATGTCTCCGGGACTGATTAACCGCTGCATTATGGCCGTGATTTACGGGGATTTATTCATGCGCCTGCTGTACCGCACCAGGCCCTATGAGCGCTTTCCCGGTTCCGCACAGATGCTTTATGAGAAATGGAAGGAGAGAGCAAAGAAGCAGCTGGAGGCAGGAACAAGAAAAGAGTTTTGCAGCAACATCCGAAGGATTGTGGAAGAGTATGACCATCTGGAGCTCCTGGATATCCAAAAGCCCAGAATTGGTGTGGTAGGAGAGATTTTATTGAAATACCATCCTACGGCAAATAACGATATCGTACAGATTATTGAAGAAGGAGGCGCGGAAGCCGTTGTACCTGATCTTATGGATTATTTCTTATATTCTGCTTTTAATTCGGAATTCCGATTCCGATATCTTGCCGGGTCGAAATTAAGCTGCCGGCTGAGCCGGCTGGCCCGGCATTACCTGGATGGTTACCGGGATATCATGAAGCGGGAGCTGGAGGGAAGCAGGAGATTTCCCGCCCCGACGCCCATTGAGGAGCTTGCCCATATGGCATCCACCCTGCTTTCCCTGGGGAACCAGACGGGGGAGGGCTGGCTGGTCACGGCGGAGATGATGGAATTTATCGAGCAGGGGACGAAAAATATCCTGTGTATCCAGCCCTTGGCCTGTCTGCCGAACCATATTACAGGAAAGGGAATGATCAAGCCCTTGAAGGAACGCTTTCCCCAAGCCAATATCATGCCCATTGACTACGATCCCGGATTATCCGGCGTAAATCAGCTGAACAGAATCAAACTGATGCTGGCAGCAGCAAACAAAGAGTACGAAAGGGATTAATTGAAAGCACGGTAGAGAAAGCACCGGTTTTTAACGAAAAGTAGAGGGCGGCGAATAACAGATCAGCCGGTGGCAGGGAGGAGGACATGGTGCTCCCTCACACACAGGATGGAAGACATATGACTGGATTTGTATGTCACAACCGTACAAAAGTTTGTTCGTCTGTGCCATACAAATCCAATCACATCTCTTCCATATAGTGCATTATGGGAGCACCATGTCCTCCTCCCTGACACCGGCTGATCTGTTATTCGCCGCCTGCAATATCGTAAAAATATATAAAAAAGGGTGGATAAATTCATTATTTTATAATATAATAGATAAGGGCAGAAAAATAAGCTGCCGCCGGAATATATATTTTAACTAAATAGTGTGTAATAACACGAGAATACTTATATAGGTTCATAATCGGATGAACGTTTCTACCAACTACCTTAATAGTTGTCTATAAGTATCGGCAGGGATTCTCTGTCGGTATTTCAGACGGAGAGGGATTATTGTAAAGGAGGAGACTACTGATGAATGAAGCTATTTTTATTTTGAAGGGAAATGTTATTTACAGCAAGGATATCCATGAACTGGTTTTAATGGAGGATGCATATCTGGTCTGTGAAAACGGCATATCCAAGGGGGTATACAAAGAGCTGCCGAAACAGTATTGCAATGCTCCTTTAAAGGACTATGGCGATTCACTGATTGTTCCCGGTTTGGTTGATTTGCACATACATGCGCCCCAGTATTCCTTCCGGGGACTGGGAATGGATCTGGAGCTGATTGAATGGCTGGAAGCCAATACCTTTCCGGAGGAAGCCAAGTTTCGGGATATTGAGTATGCAAAACGGGCTTATGAAATATTTGTTGAGGATATGCGGAAAAGTCCTACCACCAGGGCCTGTGTGTTTGCCACCGTCCATCGTCCGGCTACCCTGCTGCTGATGGATATGCTGGAGGAAACCGGCATGGTTACCAAGGTGGGAAAGGTGAATATGGACCGCAACTGCCCTGACTATCTGAGAGAGTCTTCCGCAGAGGAGTCCGTCCGGGAGACGAAGCAGTGGCTTCAGGAGGTCCAGCAGAGAAACTATAAGAATACCGCTCCTATTTTAACACCCAGGTTCACCCCCAGCTGTACGGATGAATTAATGGAGGATCTGGGCAAGCTGCAGGGGACCGGCGGGCTGCCGCTGCAGAGTCATTTGTCGGAGAATGCGGGAGAGGTTAGCTGGGTGAAGGAGCTTTGTCCCTGGGCAGAGTTCTACGGAGATGCCTACGATCGTTTTGGCCTGTTTGGTACGGAGGGCAGAACCATTATGGCGCACTGTGTGTATTCCGGTGAGCGTGAGATCCTTCGGATGAAGGAAAATGGAGTCTTTGTTGCCCATTGTCCGGAATCTAATATCAACCTTTCCTCCGGAGTCGCACCGGTGAGAGAGTTCCTGGATCATGGAGTGAAGGTGGGAATCGGCAGCGATGTGGCAGGAGGTTCCTCCAGCCATCTGTTTACTTCCATGGCACATGCCATTCAGGCATCTAAAATGCGCTGGAGACTTTCGGACAATTCCAAGAAGCCGCTGACAGCGGAGGAAGTATTTTATATGGCCACCAAGGGCGGCGGAGAATTCTTTGGAAAGGTGGGCAGCTTTGAGGAGGGATATGCATTCGATGCTCTGGTTCTGGATGACAGCCGTCTGAAGCACCCGCAGCCATTAGATCCGTTAAAGAGACTGGAACGGTTGATTTATCTTTCGGATAACCGTGAGGTAAAGGCGAAGTATGTGGAAGGAAGAGAGGTACGGCTCTAATCATTTTTATAGACTTTATGAAAAGTACTTGACAGAGCCGGCGGAAGTGAGTATACTTGCCAGTAATATCGGAAGCAGACAGATAGAATTACTGTATTCCGATTGCAGGAACAGGTAATGTGCTTCTGCAATATAGAAAAGGCGTTGATAAGAAAGAGTAGAAATGAAACGGACTAACAGAAAGCAACCGGTTGATGAGAGGGGCAGGAACGTTCATTTTGAATACATCTTTGAGCTTCACACCGAACAGAGGAATCTAAGTAGGCTGCTGACGGAGCCCTGCACCCGTTATCGTGCTAGAGTATAACCGGAATTTGTTCCGGCGTACTTAAAGAGGTCAGTTATGTGAATAGCTGATAAATATGAGGTGGTACCGCGTGAGTAATCCCGCCCTCTAAGAAATTAGAGGAGCGGGTTTTTTGTCGTATAGAAAGTTCTTCCTATACGGCAAAATGCTCCGCAGGATGCCGCGCATAAAGCAGAAGATGCTGCCGGAAGGCAACCGCGCGGCAGTGCAAGAGTCTGCAAGCAGATTCTTTATTCAATCTAAAAATAAGGAGGAAATGAAAATGCAAATCAACAAGAAGGAAGAAAACAGCAGGGACGAGAAGAAGGAGATCAGCATTGAGGAACAGATCAGGATCATTGGCAAGGGAGCGGCTGAGATTATCTCAGAGGAGGAACTGCGGGAGAAGCTCATTGCAGCCGGGAAGGAGGGGCGGCCCCTGGTGGTCAAGCTGGGACTGGATCCAAGTGCACCGGACATTCATCTGGGGCATACGGTGGTGCTTCGTAAAATCCGGCAGATGCAGGACCTGGGGCACCATGCCGTGATCATCATCGGAGATTTCACCGGCAAGATCGGGGATCCCACGGGAAAGTCAAAGACCCGGAAGCCCTTAAGTGATGAGGAGGTAAGGAGGAATGCAAGGACCTATACCGATCAGATTTTTAAAATTATTGATCCGGAGAGAGCAAAGGTTCTGTTTAACGGAGAGTGGCTGGCTAAGCTGGATTTTGAGGAGGTAATCAGGCTGGCAGCCAGCACCACCGTTGCACGGCTGCTGGAACGGGATGATTTTCAAGGGAGATTCCGCAGACAGGAGCCCATCGGCCTGCATGAATTTTTCTATCCCTTAATGCAGGCCTATGATTCGGTGGAAATCAATGCGGATATTGAGCTGGGAGGCACGGATCAGACCTTTAACATTCTTATGGGCAGAAATCTGCAGAGCAGTATGGGAAGGAGCAGACAGATTGCCTTGTTCATGCCCCTGCTGGAAGGGCTGGACGGAGTAGAGAAAATGAGCAAAAGCCTGGGGAATTATATCGGAATCTATGAACCGGCGGAGGTTATGTTTAAAAAGGTGATGGAGATTCCGGATCATCTGATCATACGTTACTTTGAACTGGTTACCGATGAGCATCCGGATCGGGTACAGGAGATAAAGCAGCAAATGGAAGAAGGAAGAAATCCTAGAGATTGTAAGCTGGAGTTAGCCAGAATCATTACAAGGCTGTATCACACAGAGGAGGAAGCGGGCCGGGCGGAGGAATACTTCCATACCGTATTTCAGAAGGGGGAGCTTCCCGGGAATATGCCCTGCATCGAGGTTCCCGCAGAAAACAGCTCTCTGATCGGTATAATTCCCTTTCTTATGAGGCATGGGATCATTCCCTCCAGCAGTGAATTCCGCAGATTGGTTCGTCAGGGCGGAGTTCAGGTGAATCAACAAAAGCTGGAGAGTGTGGAGGAGACATTCAGTGATGAGCAGATTGTTATGAGGATAGGGAAGAAGAAGTTTGTGAGAATTCTCTTTATTAAATAGAAAGAGGCCTTATAGGGATAGTATAGAAGAAGGATAGGGCAGAACAGGGGAACCCGATCCTTCTTCCTGTTATATTTACAGCGGCTTTGCCATTACGGAATTTCTTTGCAGAATTAATTCAGTTCTTTGTTATATTTCAGTGTCAGCATGGCATCTTGAATTAATTTGGCAATACCATCGTTATGGGAACGGCCGATCCGTTTTAATTCATACAGGCATTCGGGATCATTCGTAATAATATTGACACCGTAGGTACAGGTGAGAGTTGCTTTAAAGCCCAGCTTCCGTAAGATATTTTCGGAATTATTGTTGTATTTCCCGTAAGGGTAGGCAAAGGTGGTGGGGGTGATATTGAGCTCCCTGCATACGGTATCCTGAAAAGAACATACATCTGCGGTGAGAAGCTCTTCATAGCTGGAGAGGGATTCATTCTTCATCTGTCCGCAGCCGTACCGGCCATTTTTGATGGCATGGAGATTATAGGTATGATTCTGTATTTCTGCCAGGCCGGAATCCGCCATTTCTTTGATCTGGGAAAAGGTCATGTGAGCATAATCCGCATTGCTGCCGCCCACACGGGTGAAATCCTCCGTGCTTTTGCCGATGATGGACAGCACAATTTTCATATTGTATTTTTTCAGCAGGGGAAATACATTTTTATAGGTATCGATGGGCGCGTCATCGAAGGAAAGTATGATGGGGTTGGGCGGAAGCTCGGCACCTTCATAGACATAATCAATTAACTGTGACATGGTAATGGTGTTATAATGATTTTCCTTCAGATATTTCAGATCACATTCGAATTCGTAAGGGGTGATCGCATTTTTCCCCAACTCGGTGTTCATGACACGGTGGTACATGACGATAGGTACATAGATGGAGCGACTGTTGGCGGAGGATTTGATATACAGCTCTACGGAATCCTTTATGATTGATATGGACAGCAGGATGAACAGAAGAATGACAATAGCTTTTCTATAGAGGGGAGTCTTATTCATACATTCATATCCTTTTATTATAGTTTGATACAATAAAAGGATATGAATGCAGGCTAATCCATATGCAAAGGGAAATCCAAAGCCTGCCCGCAATTTTCGCAGTACTTCTGTGATTGGGGATCACTGAGCTCCTCGCGGCATATGGGACAAAAATACACCATCATGGAACCGCGGTCTTCTTGAAGAGGTCTTTTGGGCAGCATTCTTTCCAGAGCATTAATTATGGTTTTTTCTTCTTGAATCTGCCGGTTGATCTTACGGGTGTATATTTCGGAGGAGGAGCTGCGCAGGGAGCGGCTGTAATAGTCCAGACTGTTTTGGCGATTTTTCAGGGTATCTTCTATATCACTCGTAGCACTCACCTTCCTGGGATAATCAATGATTACTCTACATAGTATTCATTCCAGGATGCAAAATATTCATTATTAATGCGGAATTAATTCCGTTCATAAATGCGGTAATTATATCTGGCAAGCATGGTACTGGCCTTTTCCTGTGTCTGCTGGTCATAGAACTCGATGCGCAGGACTCCTTCTTCAAATTCCCGGTTATGGATAATGCCGATATTCTTGATACTGATCTGATTGCTGGCAAGAAGGGTGGCAATGGTAGCAATGGCACCGGCTTCATCCACGATATCCAGATATATTTCGAACATCTTTTTCATGAGGCCGATGGATTTGTTCGGGATGGAGCTGCGGTATTCGCCTGCAGTATCGAACATCCGGTACAGGAAATCCTCATCGGAGCGGGAAAGGGCATCGGAGGCAGCCTGGAGGGATGCGATATAATCATCCAGACAGTCCTTGATCTCCTCAGTGTTGGTAAGGCAGATGTTCTGCCACATGACGGGAGAAGAGGAGGCAATCCGGGTGATATCTTTGAAGCCTCCGGCAGCAAGGGAGCGCATCTTTTCCTCCGTATCGTCGGCTTCCCGCACCAGGTTCACCAGCTGGGCCGCTATAATATGGGGAACATGGCTGATGGCGGCGGTAATTCTGTCATGCTCTCTGGCATCCAGAATTACAGGTATGGACCCCATCTTTTGTACCAGCTGGTACAGGGTCTGCAGCATGGAATCCGGAGTCTTGGGAGTGGGAGTCAGGATGTAGTAGGCATTTTCCAGCAGGAGGGCATAGGAACTGGAGTAGCCGGTTTTCTCGGAGCCGGTCATGGGATGACCTCCGATGAACCAGGCTTCCAGATCCAGTTTCTCCACAGCCTCATGGATATTACTCTTGACACTTCCCACATCCGTAAGGATGCAACGGGGCTTAAGGAGGGGCTTCAGCTGTTTTAGATATTCAATATTGGACAGCACCGGGGCACACAGGAAGATAAGGTCACAATCCGGGAAGCCTTCCTCCAGGGCGGAGGTAACCTGATCCAGAATCTGATCATTGAGGGCTGCCTGTAAATCCCCGCTGGGGTCCTTTCCGCGGTAATTATAGGCAACCAGATAACAATCCGGACTGATTTTCTTTAAAGCCCTGGCGATAGAACCGCCGATCAGGCCCAGACCAATAAATCCAGCTTTAAAGCCGCTCTTAAAATCACTTTCAAAATCCTTCATATAATCCTCCTGTATTTAAAGCCTCTTATCCATAAGTGCAGCCAACGGTCTCAAGGCTTTGGTTAAATCCTCAAACTGTTCAAAGGTGAGGGATTGGGGGCCGTCCGACAGCGCACAGGAAGGATTCGGATGAGTCTCGATCATGAGTCCGTCGGCACCTGCCGCAACGGCACTCATGGCCAGCGGCTTTACATAAGCCCTTACTCCGGTGGCGTGGCTGGGGTCTACGATAATGGGAAGGTGGCTCTTCTCCTTAATCACCGGGACAGCGCTGATATCCAGAGTATTGCGGGTTGCGGTTTCAAAGGTGCGGATACCGCGTTCACATAATACCACACTGGGATTGCCCTCCGCAATAATATACTCGGAAGCATTGAGCCATTCGTCAATAGTGGCTGACAGACCCCTCTTAAGGAGAACGGGGAGTCCGGATTTGCCTGCTTCCTTCAGGAGATAGAAGTTCTGCATGTTCCTGGCTCCGATCTGGAGCATATCCACATATTTTACAGCAGCCTCGATGGCATTCAGACTGGTAACCTCGCATATGACAGGAAGTCCGGTTGCTTCTCTTGCCTCCTTCATATATAGAAGCCCTTCCTCCTCCAGGCCCTGAAAGGCGTAGGGGGAAGTACGGGGTTTATAGGCACCTCCGCGGAGAATCTGGGCGCCGGCTTTTTTGATGGCATGAGCGGTCTGCATCAGCTGCTCCCGGCTTTCCACGGCACAGGGGCCGGACATGATCACCAGCTCATTGCCTCCGATTGTCACATTGCCGACCTTCACCCTGGAGGGTTCGGGATGGAACTTCCGGTTGGCCAGCTTGTAGCTCTCGGTTACCGCCACAATCTTATCCACATCCTCATAGATTTCAAGATTCTGATCCTGCAGCTTTGTCTTATCCCCGACCACGCCGATGATAGTAACCTCCCGGCCGGCGGAGATATGGGTTTCCAGTCCCTGTGCCTCAATTAAATTTTTAATTCTTTCTATAGAATCCTTTTTAGCCTGCGGCTTCATTACAATAATCATAATATTTCCCCTTCTGGTTTTGTTGTTGGACGCCATTATACGCTGTATTTTTTGAGATGTCAATACTATGAGACTTTAAAGCGTAACGGTTTAAAGTGGAAAAGGTGAAAGGGGAAATAAGTTTGTTAATTATTCCATTAAACTATTGTAAAAATCGTGCTTGTCTAGTAAAATATACTAAGAGGTATCTATGGGCATCACATCAGACCCTACTACTTACTAAAAGCGTATTGGAGGAAATCAGAATGAATGTTTATACTTCGGAAAAGATTCGCAATGTTGTTTTGTTAGGCCACGGTGGCTGTGGCAAGACTACTTTAGTCGAAGCCATAGCGTACACAGCAGGAATACTCAAACGTCAGGGAAAAGTAGAAGAAGGAAACACCATCAGTGATTATGATAAGGAAGAGCAGAAGAGACTCTTTTCTATCAATACGACAGTAGTACCGATTTTATTTGAGGATATTAAGATTAATTTTTTGGATACCCCGGGATACTTTGATTTTGTAGGTGAGGTGGAAGGAGCCTTACAGGCAGCGGATGCTGCGGTTATTGTTGTTTCGGCGAAGGCAGGCGTCGAGGTTGGCACGATGAAGGCATGGGACTTCTGTGAGAAATACAATCTGCCGAGAATTTTCTTTGTAAGTGATATGGATGATGACAATGCAAGTTATCGTGAAGTAGTAGAGAGACTGACCGAGCTCTATGGTAAGAAAATAGCTCCGTTTCATATTCCGATCAGGGAGAATGAGAAGTTTGTGGGATTTGTCAATGTGGTTAAGATGGCCGGAAGAAGATTCACCACAGCCAGCAATTATGTGGAATGCGAGATCCCTGATTATAGCCAGGAAAATCTTTCGAAGTTCAGAGAGGTATTATTGGATGCGGTAGCCGAGACCAGCGAAGAATTAATGGAAAAGTATTTCGCCGGCGAAGAGTTTACCCAGGAAGAAATATCCAGTGCACTTCGGAATAATGTGATAGATGGTACCGTTGTTCCCGTATTGATGGGTTCTGCTGTGAATGCCCAGGGCACGACAATGCTGTTACAGGCCATTGAGAAATATTTCCCGGATCCCACCAGAATGAGCATCAGCGGCAAAAACACCAAGACGGGAGAGGTCTTTGCAGCGGATTATGATGAGAAGAAGCCCTTCTCGGCACGGGTATTTAAGACCATTGCCGACCCGTTCATCGGTAAGTTCTCCCTCTTCAAGGTGTGCTCCGGCGTGTTGAAATCGGATATAGCCGTATATAACGCGGATAAGGAAACCGAAGAAAAGGTGAACCGTATCTATGTGCTCCGCGGTAAGGAACAGATCGAGGTGACCGAGCTTCATGCAGGCGATATCGGCGCCCTGGGCAAATTATCTGAGACGGTGACCGGTGACACGCTCTCCACCAAGGCGGCTCCCGTTGTATATGACCGTATTCAGGTTCCGACCCCTTATACCTATCAGCGTTTTAAGACCAAGAATAAGGGCGATGATGATAAGGTATCCCAGGCGCTTCAGAAGCTGATGGATGAGGATCTGACCCTGAAGATGGTGAACGATAAGGAGAACCGGCAGACCTTACTGTATGGTATCGGTGACCAGCAGCTGGATGTGGTAGTGAATAAGCTGCTGACCAAGTATAAGGTTGAGATTGAAGTAATGAAGCCCAGGGTACCTTTCCGGGAGACGCTTCGCAAGAAGGTAAGGGTTCAGGGCAAATATAAGAAGCAGTCCGGAGGCCATGGACAGTACGGAGATGTTCATATCGAGTTCGAGCCCTCCGGTGATATGGAGACTCCTTATATCTTCGAGGAGAAGGTATTCGGCGGTTCCGTACCGAAGAATTACTTCCCCGCGGTTGAGAAGGGAATTGCAGAATGTGTAATCAAAGGGCCGGTGGCCGGTTATCCTGTAGTCGGGTTAAAGGCTACCCTGGTGGACGGTTCCTACCATCCGGTCGATTCCTCTGAAATGGCCTTCAAGATGGCTACCATCCAGGCTTTTAAGCAGGGCTTTATGGAGGCGTCTCCGGTGTTACTGGAGCCCATAGCTTCTCTGAAGGTGGTGGTGCCGGATAAGTTTACCGGTGATATCATGGGCGATCTTAACAAGCGCCGCGGCAGAGTGCTGGGCATGAATCCGATTCATGGCGGCAAACAGGAGATCATTGCGGATATTCCGATATCTGAATTGTATGGTTATTCCACGGATCTTCGTTCCATGACCGGCGGTATCGGTGATTTCTCCTATGAATTCTCCCGTTACGAGCAGGCTCCTTCCGATGTACAGCAGAAGGTAATCGAGGAGAACGCCAAGGAAGAAGAGACAGAGACCAACTAAGTTGAAGTACTGTCTGGTTGCACAAAAAATTATAGATAAAAAATTATCAACTTCTATCATTTTGTTCTGTAATTCATAAGAAAACTATGGTATAATTAGAAAGGGTTTTGTTTTATAGTAAAATCAGGTTATTATTTTATTATACAGAGCCCTTTCTTTCTGCTTTGGGAGCGGACATGCATTCCTGTCCAGGGTATAATAGGGGAGTCTTATTCTATGACTGCTCTTTTTATAAAAAAAAGAAAAAGGAGAGTTTTTATGGAAAAGTTTTTTAAGCTTAAGCAAAATGGAACAAACGTTTCCACGGAAGTCATAGCGGGTATAACTACCTTCTTCGCAATGGCTTACATCATCATTGTTAATCCCGGTATTCTGTCAGAGACAGGAATTCCTTACGGGGCAGTGTTCCTTGCAACGATTTTTGCATCGGTTGCAGGCACTTTGGTAATGGCGTTATTTGCTAATGTACCCTATGCCCAGGCTCCTGGAATGGGACTCAATGCGTTCTTTACCTATACGGTATGCTTTGGTCTGGGTTTCACCTGGCAGCAGGCGCTGGCAATGGTATTTATCTGCGGTATTATTAACATTATAATTACGGTTACCAAGATCCGTAAGATGATTATCAAAGCGATTCCCGCGAGCCTGCAAAGTGCAATCGGCGGCGGTATCGGTGTATTCATTGCTTACATTGGTTTATTGAATGTAGGTATTATTGAATTTGGTGCGGTTCCTGCACTTGCTGATTTTAACAAGCCGGCTCTTATCATTACGATAGTTGGTACGGTTATTATTCTGGTTCTCCTCCTCTTAAAGGTAAAGGGAGCAATTATTATCGGTATCCTGATTACAACCATTATCGGTATCCCTGTGGGAGTTACTAAGCTTGATTTTGCCGCTACTTCCGGATTGTCAGAATCCTTCTCAGAATTGGGAACCACAATCTTTGCTGCTTTTGGAAAAGATGGAATTCAGTCATTATTTGCGGATGCCTCTAAGATTCCCTCCGTTCTTATGACTATATTTGCTTTTAGCTTATCCGATACCTTTGATACCATCGGTACCTTTATCGGAACCGGCAAGAAGAGCGGTATCTTTGATACGGCAGATGAGAAAGCCCTTCAGAGCGGTGCGGGCTTCAAGTCCAAGATGGATAAGGCTTTATTTGCAGACTCTGTCGCAACCAGCATTGGTGCCGTCCTGGGTACTTCCAATACCACTACCTTCGTTGAGAGTGCTGCAGGTATCGAAGCAGGCGGACGTACCGGTCTGGCTTCTGTTGTAACAGCAGCTTTATTCCTGGTCAGCATTATATTTGCGCCGGTAGTAGGAATTGTTCCCTCTGCGGCAACAGCTCCTGCATTGATTGCAGTAGGTATTCTGATGCTCTCCTCCTTCAAGGAGATTAATTGGGAAGATCTTGAAGAAGCAATTCCGGCATTTTTCGCTGCAATCTTCATGGCTTTCTGCTACAGCATTTCCTACGGTATTGCAACAGGCTTCATCTTCTATGTAATTGTTAAGCTGGTAAAAGGAAAGATAAAGGAAATCAGCCCTGTAGTATGGGTTGCCTCTGTCTTATTTATCGCTAATTTCGTTATTCTTGCTTTCATCTAAGCGTAAGCGGGAAGCGGTGCCAGGCACCGATGCAACATTGTGATACATAGTATAGCGGTGTCAGGC
>JAEWYQ010000007.1 GCA_023395555.1 Bacillota bacterium | reverse complement strand
CCTCTACAACCTCCAAACTCGGATTATAGATCTCGGTATTCTTCTCGTACCGCTCCTTTCCTCCATCCCTGGCAACATAGACCGTATCGCTGGTAGCGATAATCAGGGAAGCATCCTGATCACCCAGCTCCCCGGTAATCACTCCGCTGGTATTTTTTATGGGGTTGACACTGGGCTGATTAGGGCCTGTTCTCTTCACCGGAACATTCACTCTGGCACTCTCCAGTCCCTTTGCCGGATCCTTCAAATAGACAGATACCACTGTGCCGGAGGGCTGGGCCGGCAATGCATAGGAGAAGGTGCCGTCCTTGTTAACCTCGCCTTCATAAATACCGGTATGAGCCTCAAAAACAACCGTAGTACCCGGTTCTCCCCGCCCGGAAATCTTGGTCTTCCGGTTGGTATAGGTATCGATCGTCGGGGAGGACAAAAGGTCATCCCTGAAGTTGTTGATCGTCACATGATACAGGGATTGATTTCCTTTCACATCCTCGGCAAAAATCGTATAGGTACCGTTTTCCGAGACGGTAAAATCATATATTCCCACCTTGGCATTCTTTAATTCAAGGCCTGTATGGCTGTTAAAATACTCCAGATTCTCATTGCCCTTGGCATAACGAACCGATTTTATGGCAGAGCGGTCTGTAATATTCATTACAATCTTATAAGGCGATGCCGTAGCGCTGGTAATTACCGGCGTGGCAACAATATGCGGGGCCACCGTATCCCCCTGATCCAAGGGATAGGAAGCAATATAGTATTTATATGAATCCGCATCCTTCAGATAGTTCACATGCCAGTCCGTTTTCTCAAAGAGGCTTGCGGCATAATAAGGAACCTTTACAATAAAATTCTTTACACCGTCCATATTGATCCGCCAGTTATTATCTATCTTGGGAATCAATCCCTCATCATCGGCAATCTGACGCATATATCTGCTCAATACCGTCTGGGTGCGCACAAAACCGTTAAGCACGGTCTGGGTCTCCACGCCGCGGTTGGCCGTGGAGGGCTGGGTAATCTTATTACTGGCAATCAGAAATTCCATATCATCCGTCACAGGCTTCCCGTTATAGTTCAGCTCACTGACACGGCTGCTCACGCTGATTCTATTGCCGCTGAGATCATAGCGGGGTTCCGTAAAAGGATTAATTACATAATCCACCCCGTCAAAAATATAGAAATTGCTCCAGTCATCAAGCCAGTCTTCCCGGATTAAGGACTTGAGTCCCGTCTCCTGCATGAGGGAGCTCATAACGCCATTGCTCCATTTGGAACCAGTTACTGTGGTCTCAAAGGCACTGGCCGACCACTCCAGCCACTCCCGCAGCTGTTTTCCTGTTATGGTATAAATGTAAATGTAATTATTATAGGGCTGTATGGCAGTCAGATCTGATTCGGTAATATCCTCCTGAATATTGATAAAATCATTGATATTGTCTGCTCCGTAAGCCGCATAGCTGGAAACCGCCACAATGGGATAATCCTTATACTGGGTTCCTACGGTCTGGACATATCTCTGCACATAGTCGATCTTCGCATCATTCAGCAGCTGGATTGCGGCATTATCGCCCAGCATGCCGTAGAAATTATGAATTAATTCTCCCTTTTCCAGTCTGGCAATTACATCTGTGGAGTAATTCAGCAGCTCCTCCTCCCAGTTTCCGAAAAGATTTGCTATATTTTTATTCTCTGTGGTATTCTTCTCCGTCACCATGCGAAGCTCCGAGCTGCGGTCAGAAATGCTGAGATGATCCCTGTATACGGTCAAGGTCAGATCCACCACGCCCAGGGAGCTTCCCCGGTTACCCGCCATAATTACATTCTTACCGTTCATAAGATTCGTCTTCTTATCCACTCCGGGCAGCATGTAGTAGGAAGAAGTCATATCTGTGGCGGGAAACAGATTATGCTCATGTCCGCACACTACCACATCGATATCATCAATTTTGGAAAGAGCATAGGCCACATTTTTAAAATTCAGCTCCGGATTCTCCGGCCCGATTCCCGTATGTGACAGACAGATCACCACATCCGCCCCCATTTCTCTCAGCTTCTGTGCCTGTGTCCTGGCATTGGCCACCATATCCTCCGTCTTCAGAATCCCCTTGTAGCTATGGGTCTTGGAGGTAAGGGTAGGAATGGTCTGTCCGATGATTCCGATCTTGACATCAATCTTATTCCCTGCGGAAGAGGTCAAGGTTCTTGTAATCAGCATGTTCTCCAGAAAAGGATATTCTCCGGTCTGGGAGTCCGTTACATTGGACACAATCGTGATGTTTTTCAGACCCGAGCCGTTAAGCTGGCGCAGGATATATTCATAACCGTAATCAAAATCATGATTTCCCAGAGTAATGGCGTCATAACCCATCTGGGCCATAGCCATATAAACCGGCTGGATTGCGTTCTGGTTCTCCGCAAATATATATTCTGTTGTATAGTCATAGAGGGTGTCCCCTGCATCCAGAGTAATTACGCTTTCCGCAGGAACCTCGTTCCTGGTTCTATTAAGCAGATCGTAGAGTCTGGCCAGTCCGCCGTTGCTATAATCTACCCCCTGTTCATAATCCTTGCTGTTAACCTGGCCGTGAACATCGGTTGTTCCAAGAATCCGCAGCTTTACCGTCTCCTTCTGGGTCTCCGCCTCCGCCGTCCGGTTGACGAAGCCTCCGATATTGAATAATACCGCAAATAGCACAGCAAAAGAAACCGCGGCTATGATCCGTGCCATTTTTAATCTTTTCTTCTTCATTTTCATCCTCTTCTCCTTGCCAGTAAAATGTCTTCCCGCTCTCCCTTTACAGGACAAAGAAATCGGGAGAGGCTTCCTTCCTTATTACAATATAAGTTATTTAAGCAGATACCGGTTCACAGGATGCTTAACAGCTTATACTTAAGGAAGGATAACTCTCTCCCGATAGGCTCTTTCATTCTCGGAAATATTTTTACTAATAAAAGTCATAATTGCCAGCGTTTTCACATCCTGTTTGTATTCTAGGACGCTAATAAGTCAATTTAATGGCAATTTTCTTACAAAATATTGACTATTTTATGTAACAGCTCAGGCGGGATACGGGAGGAGAATATAATACCTCCTTACCCTGTCTAGACTGTCACCATTTTATTGATTTGAGGCTGCACCAGCTCCAGCAGGCGATCCATCTGATCCGTCAGATAGAGATACCCCATAAGCGCCTCCAGACCGGTGGCGGTCCGGTAATCCACCACACTGGCATTCTTGGCCGAGGTAAAGGATTTGGCATTGCGGCCCCGCTTATATACGGCGGTCTCCTCCGGGGTAAGCCGGTCCTGAATCAGATGATACAGCTCGGCCTGGGCGCCGGCCTGCACCAGCTTCGAAGCTCGCTTGTGCAGCTTATTGACAGGCGCATTGCCGCTCTCCACGACGCAGGTGCGGATTACCAGATCGAAGATGGAATCTCCGATAAACGCCAGCGTCAGCGGTGAATAGGTTCGTATGTCCGTCTCCTGAAGCCCCATGGTCTCCCTGATGTATCCGGCAATACGCATTAGTTCCTTTTCCATCTTACTCCCTCTCTGGTATCCTCCAAAATGATCCCCTTTTCCAGCAGCAGCTGCCGGATCTCATCCGCCCTGGCAAAATCCCTGCTCTTTCTGGCTGCCTGGCGTTCCTCGATGAGCTTCTCAATCTCCTCATCCAGCAGCTCTTCTTTCTTATGGGTAATAATCCCGAGGATATCGCAGAGCTGACCGATCAGCTCATGAAGAGCCTTTACAAAGGCACGGGTGCTCTCTCCGCTGCAATTGGTATTGGACAGCTTCACCAGCTCAAAAACAGCCGCTATGGCGTCAGCCGAATTGAAATCATCATCCAGTGCCGCCAGATATTTCAGCCGCAGCGCTTCCGCTTCCGATAGAATCTGGCGCTCCTCCTCCATCAGTTCCCCGTCTCCCAGGGATGTCCCGGAAAGCAGATAATCCAGCTGTCCCACTGCCGTCAATATTCTGCCCAGAGAGTTCTTTGCCGCCTCCATCAGCTCTCTGCTGAAGTTTAACGGGCTGCGGTAATGGGAATTCAGCATGAAGAAGCGTACCACCTGGGGATCATACTGCTGGCAGATCTCACGGGTGGTGAAGAAGTTCCCCTCGGATTTTGACATTTTCTTATTATCAATATTTAAGAATGCATTATGCATCCAGTACCTGGCGAACTGCTTATGACTGCAGGCCTCGCTCTGGGCTATTTCATTCTCATGATGGGGGAAGATCAGATCTTCTCCGCCCGCATGAATATCAATCTGCTCACCCAGGTATTTTTTGCTCATAACGGAGCATTCAATATGCCAGCCGGGACGGCCCTCGCTCCAGGGAGAAGGCCAGAAGGGTTCCCCCTCTTTCTTTGGCTTCCACAATACGAAGTCCATGGGGTCTTCCTTCTCGTCATTGACCGCAATACGGGCACCGGCCTCCAGATCATCAATTTTCTTCTTAGACAGCTTCCCGTATTCGGCAAAGCTTCTGGTTCTGAAGTAGACGGTTCCGTTCTTCTCATAGGCATGACCCTTTTCTATCAGCCGGCTGATCATCTCAATCATGCCTTCGATTTCCTCCGTGGCCCTGGGATGACAGGTTGCCTCCCTTACATTCAGCGCTTCCATATCAATACGAAGCTCCTTGATATATCGCTCCGAAATCTCGGCAGCCGAGACACCCTCTTCCACTGCCTTTTTAATAATCTTATCATCCACATCGGTGTAATTCGTCACATAATTCACCTGGTACCCCAGATATTCCAGGTATCTCCGCAGGGAATCAAAGATAATGGCCGGACGGGCGTTGCCGATATGAATAAAATTATAAACCGTCGGCCCGCAGACATACATCCTTACCTTTCCTTCTTCCAGGGGAATAAATTCTTCTTTTTTCTGGGTTAGTGTGTTGTATATTCTCATTTTTTCTCCACTCCTCTCGATGCACCTGTATGCGCATGCTTTCTTCCTATTAGATTAAGCGTTTATTCTTTTCTCCAGTTCATCCAGCTTGCTGTTTAATCTCTTTATCTCCCTGCGCAGGCAGATATTCTCGTTCTGGAGACAGGCCAGCTCCTTCTTCACCGGATCCGGCAGATGGACCTGATCCATATCCTCCCTGGGCACACGGACATTATTCATCTTAATGACTCTTCCCGGCACACCTACTACGGTAGAATTGGGCGGCACCTCGGATAGCACCACCGAACCGGCACCGATCTTGGAATTCTCACCGATGGTAAAAGAGCCCAGAACCTTCGCGCCCGCACTGATCATCACATTGTTTCCTACCGTGGGATGACGCTTGCCCTGCTCCTTCCCCGTTCCTCCAAGAGTAACCCCCTGGTAAAGGGTAACATTATCTCCCACAATTGCAGTCTCGCCGATTACCACCCCATGACCATGGTCGATAAACAGCCCTCTTCCGATGGTGGCACCGGGATGAATCTCGATTCCCGTCTTGCGGACAGTCCTCTGGGAAAACCATCTGGCAAGAAAATAACGCTTTCTGACAAATAAAAAATGTGCGATCCGATACCGGATAATTGCCCGGAAGCTGGGATAGAGAAAAATCTCCAACGGTGTCTTAATGGCAGGATCCCGTTCCTTAACGATCTGCATTTCGTCTTTAATATATTTTAGTATACCCATATTTACACCCCCTTTGATGAAATATCTATGAAACAAATAAAGAATCCGCCTGCGGAGCATTTTGTCATATAGGACGAACTTTCCTATACGACAAAAACACCGCCCCTGAATATAGAGGCGGTGAAAATCGCGGTTCCACTCTACTTTAGCAGATCTGTAAATCCGGCCTGCTTCTTAATACAGATAACGGCTGCTGCCGGGCCCGGCTAAACCATTGTCTCACCGAACCAGCTCCCGGATGCACTTCCCTCATATTCTCGCAAAGAATGCTTTCAGCCGGTGGCATTCTATCTCTGCTGCTGCACTATAAGGTACTTTTCCGTTCCTCGCTTTTTATATTGTATATTCTATGCATAAGCGAACTATTTGTCAACCTCTTTTCAAGCAATTATTTCATGTGTTACAGTTCACAGGGCAGTCAGGCGGATGGCACTCCATCAAGTTACTTTTACTTGCCTTACCTTCGTGCGTTCAAAACGCTCCGCTTCACAAGATGCACTCAGACGGTCAGCGTAAAAGTAACTTGATGGAGTGCCATCCGCCTGACCGCCCTGTGAACAATAAATTCAGCTTCTCTTCGGACAGCCTCCGCAGCCGCTGCAGCCTCCGGTCATGGCTCTCGGTGTTACGTCCATCTGGTAATTCTGCATGCTTTCCAGCAAACAGACCGCGTTAGCGGCAATTCCCTGTCCGGTTCCGGTAAATCCCAGACCTTCTTCCGTTGTGGCCTTTACATTGACCCGCTCCTCCTCTATATGGAGCGCTTCCGCAATATTCTTGACCATCTCCGGAAGATAGGGCGCGAGCTTCGGCTTCTGCGCAATAATGGTTGCATCGATATTCTCAATCAGATACAGCTTATCCTCCAGCATTCCTCCTACCTGTTTCAGCAGCTCCAGGCTGGAAGCTCCCCGGTATTCTTCTCTGTTATCGGGAAAATGCCTTCCAATATCCCCAAGGGCCGCAGCGCCCAATAACGCATCCATGATGGCATGAAGCAGGACATCGGCGTCGGAATGACCCAGCAGCCCCTTTTCATAAGGGATCTTTACGCCTCCAAGGATAAATTCTCTATCCTCCACTAATCTATGAACATCATAACCTGATCCGATTCTCATTAGAAGTTTAAACCCTCCTTACTATATTTATACGGAGCCTGTATGGAATTTCTCCGGATTAAAAGCCAGGTGCAAGCTCCGATAGCCTACATTATACATGAATCGTTTCCGTTAATCCAGTAAAGAATTCCAAAATCGGAGGACAAATGAAATCACGGCATATCAATATAATTAAGGCATCAAAAGAGGATGCTTCTGATGCCTTAATGAATTATCTTATTAAATAATTTTTATTATAAATAATCCTTCATATATTCTCCGTGCGCCTCAATCAATTCATCACACATGGAAACAATATCATCAATGGACAGCTCCGCAGCAGTGTGAGGCTCCAGCATGGCCGCCTGATAGATGTTCTCCCGCTTTCCGGTACAAGCCGCCTCAATGGTCATCAGCTGGGCATTGATATTGGTCATGTTCATGGCTGCCAGCTGTACCGGCAGTCTGCCCACATGGCAGGGATGAATTCCTCCCGCATCGACGAGACAGGAAACCTCTACGCAGGCATCTCCCGGAAGATTATCGATCAGACCGGTATTCAGCACATTGCCGCCGATCTTAATAGGCTTGTTCGTTACCACCGCTTCCATGATGTAGGATGCATACTCATGGGAACGCTCATGTGTGATCTTTCCGTCCTGCAGAATGTTGTTCTTCTCCTCTTCCCAGCCTGCAATCTGATTCACACACCTTCTGGGGTATTCATCCAGCGGGATATTGTACCGGTCAATCAGCTCCGGATACTTCGATTTAATATAAAAGGGATTATACTCTGCATTGTGCTCGCTGGATTCGGTGCAATAATAGCCCAGACGCTTGATATAATCATAACGCACCATGTCGTTGTGCTTTTCTTTTGTATTTTTCTCTAATGCACGCTTCTTGATCTCGGGATACAGATCCTTGCCTTCCTTATCCTTAATATCCAAAAGCCATGCCATATGATTGATGCCTGCAATAAGCTCACTGCGCCCTTCCAGCTTGTCCTCCATGCCCAGTCCCTTCAGCAGCCACTCGGAGCATACCTGAACGCTGTGACACAGGCCGACGGTGCGGATCTTAGTGTATCTCTGCATATATCCGGTGAGGATCGCCATGGGATTGGTGTAATTTAAGAACAGGGTATCGGGACATACCTCTTCCATATCCCTTGCGAAGTCCCGCATAACAGGAATCGTCCGCAGTCCCCGCATAATTCCGCCGATTCCCAGGGTGTCCGCGATGGTCTGTCTGAGACCGTATTTCTTCGGGATCTCGAAGTCAATGATGGTGCAGGGATCATAGCCTCCTACCTGGATTGCATTCACTACAAAGTTAGCATCCCTGAGAGCGTCCTTCCTCTGCTCCACCCCCAGATAAGTCTTGATCTTCGCTCTGGAAGAATTAACGTTTTTGTTGATTGCCTTAAGGATGATCTCTGATTCCTCCAGCCTCTTGGCATCAATGTCATACAGGGCAATCTCCGCTTCGCAAAGGCTTGGCGTACACATGCAGTCTCCAAGGACATTTCTTGCAAACACTGTGCTTCCGGCGCCCATAAAAGTTATTTTTACCATAGTCTTCTTCTCCTTACCGTTTGTAATCTGATACCGTTTATTATATAATGGAATAAGGGCAGAATCTATGTCATTTGTTTCGGAAAATTGTTATTATGTTGACTCTATTGATGCCAATACACCGCCGTTCATTATTTGAAAGGAGAACCTGCTATGAAAATGATACCGGTGCCCGCCAATCCATCCGTTCCCGGAAGACCCCTGGTGCTATATCACTGCGGTCATGAGGAATGCAGCCCCTCCCATTCCTTCGGGCCCGCCATCCGTCCCCATTATCTGATCCATTTTATCCTGCACGGACATGGTACCTACCATGTTAATGGGACGGTTTATCATGTGGGCGAAGGCGAGGGGTTTTTAATCTATCCCGGCATCACCACCTTCTATTGTGCCGATGACCGGGATCCCTGGGAATATTGCTGGATCGGCTTTGACGGCTACGACGTGCCCGCCGTGCTAAAGGGCTGCGGTCTGTCCCACACCAACCTGATCCTGAAGGACTATAGCAACGGCCTGCTATGGAAGGAGCTGTCCGCTCTGATACTGGACTTTACCGAACAACGGGGCAATGAGCTGTCCTATCTGGGCCAGCTCTACCGCTGCTTCTCCTACGTTTGCCGTCCTGCCGGAACACCTTCGGGAATTGTGTATGAAAATTACATCTCCAGAGCCATGGACTATATCCACAATAACTATACTTATGATATCCGTATTTCGGATATTGCCAGATTCCTCTGCATTGACCGCACCTATCTTTATAAGCTGTTTATCCGGGATACCTCCCAATCTCCCCAAGAGTATCTGATCCGGTACCGCATCAAAATCGCAAGACAGCTGTTGGCAGCCTCCGACCTGTCCGTGTCGGAGATTGCGTATTCCTGCGGTTTCCGGGATGCCTCCTCCTTCAACCGGCATTTTAAGAATTACCTTCATACCACGCCCCTGAAGTACCGGAAGCAGCCCGACCTTCATCAGGCCTTCTTGTCCAACACATAAGGGATCGTAACAACGGCAATGTGCCGGTCACGGATCAGTTTTTTCCGTATTGCAAAGGCAGTCTGGTTATGCAGCAGATTCTGCCAGGACTTGCTTACAATAAACTGCGGTATTACCACGGTAATCATATCTCCGGGGCTGGATGCATGCTCCTCCGACTCAATATATTTCATCAGCGGCCTGACAATCTCCCGGTAAGGGGAATATTTAACGATCAAAGGAACCGGAATTCTGCACTTTCTCCACTGCTCTCTCAGATATTTGGAGTTCTCCTCATCAATGGACACATGGAAGGCAATGATATTCTTATCCTCCGATAAGCGCCGTGCATAATTGATTGCCTTCAGAGAAGCCTTGTTGAGGGAGCCTATGATGACAATAGTATGCTTCTGTACCTGAATCACACTGCTCTCCGCCGGAACCTCCTCCGGCTCCAGCTTTAACTGACATTCCGTGTCCTTGTAATGAATATTGGTCATCTTCATCAGAATCATCAGCACGGCCATAAGAACCAGGGCAATCCATGCTCCCTCCAGCATCTTGCTGTAGGCAATGCTGAATACCGTTGCAACGGTCATGAGCGCACCCAGGCCATTGATCAGTATCTTATGAACCTTGCCCGGCGCATCGCTCCTCACCCATTTAAACAGCATTCCCACCTGGGACAGGGTAAAGGAAATGAACACTCCGATGGCATAAAGAGGTACCAGGTCATGGGTTTCCGCACGATAGATAACAACCAGAACCCCGGCTGCCGCACTTAAGGCCAGTATCCCGTTGGAGAAACCAAGGCGGATTCCCCGCATACCGAACTGTCTGGGCGCATACCCATCCATCGCCATCAATGACAAAAGCATGGGCAGTCCCGCATAAGAGGTATTGGCCGCCATGATCAGGATAACCGCCGTAGAGATCTGCAGAATATAGAACAAGATTCCATTCCCGAACACCTGGGAGGCAATCTGTGACAGCACGGTAACATCATAATTGGGAACCGCATGATAGATCGTTGACAGGAATGCCGTTCCGCCAAAGATAATTAAGACGAACATTGCCAGAAGACCCAGCACCCGTTTTGCATTCTTCTGGGACGGATTCTTAAAATTAGGAATGGCATTGCTGACAGCCTCCACTCCCGTAAGCCCGGAGCAGCCGGCCGCAAAAGCACGGATCATCAGGAAAAAGGTAATATCCCCCACCGCATCGGGAATCGGATAAACAGACCGGGGAACCTCACCCAGGATATATACCTTCACCAGGCCGGTTACAATCATAATTAACATGGCTATAATAAAAATATAGGTAGGAATCGCAAATATCTTTGCCGATTCCTTTACCCCTCTGAGATTGCCGATGGTCATCAGCAGGATCAGAAAAAGAGTAACTGCCACATTATAGGGCAGCAAGGCCGGAATCGCCGAAGTAATTGCCGCCGTACCCGCAGAGGTGCTGACCGCTACGGTCAGAATATAACCAATAATTAAGGATGCTCCCGAAAGCAGGCCCGGCTTTTCTCCCAGGTTTTCCTTGGCCACGGTATAGGATCCTCCGCCATTAGGATAACTGTCAATGGTCTGGCGGTAGGAAAACACCAGAATAAGCAACAGCAGTACAATGGCTACGGCAGCCATAAACATGTATTGATAAGCTGCCAATCCGACAACCAGTACCAGAATCCACAAAATTTCCTCAACCGCATATGCAACGGAAGAGATGGCATCGCTGGCCATAATGGGCAGCCCCCAGAACACTCCCAGCTTCTCACCCTGAAGCTCTTTATTGTGTAAGGGCTTGCCGATAATTATTTCTTTTAATTTTTCCAACATTTCTCTCTATACTCCTATCTCAGCTTGTGAATACCGGCCCTTCGCCGGCATCAAAATAACATCACTGATTTCGCTATGCAGTATTATACTTCCTTATCTTCTTGAAATATATTCCTGCCTGTATTGATTCCGGCCAAACGCCGGGTCCGCGGCATATCTTACCGCCCCGGCAAGGGAACTGTTGCCCACCGTAATAAACTTGTCCTTTAATTCCTCCGGCAATAGTCCAACGTGAATCCGCTCCGTAGCTTCTTAACAGCAATTCGATTCCCGCCCGGATTGCAGCTTTGGCAAGCTGAGGATCATCGTAGTGTTGCCGGCAATGGCGATGCCCTCTATTGGCTTTCATCCGCCTTTCTCCGTTCAGGCCGGACACCCTGAATTACTTGAAGAATCAGAGTCCGCATGCTTTCCCTGATCATTCTCTTCCGCTCTTCCCTTCGGTCAGTTGAGCCGCAAGCGTGATGGTTCCCAGGTCAATTCCGATAAAATAACCGGCTCTCCCCAGGCGGAGCGGTTCCTCCGTGCCCTGCCGACAGAATCGCCATGGAATCCTCCTCATAGACAGGCACACGAATGATATTATCCTCCCCGCAATCACAGCGGTAACGGACACCCTGCCGGAGCATCGCCTCCAGGAGCGTCTTTCCTTCCATACATTTTATTGCAACCTGCTTATCCCCTTGCCGTATTGTGATCTGACACCATTCTTCCATAGGCCCCACCATCATAAATATTATTCCACCAAAAAATGTGCTGCACAACCGCAACACATTCGAAATAGCGAAGGACGGATTTGAACCGCCGACACTGCGGGTATGAACCGCATGCTCTCGCCAACTGAGCTACTTCGCCATATATTACAAAGAAAATGGGACCTATAGGGCTCGAACCTATGACCCTCTGCTTGTAAGGCAGATGCTCTCCCAGCTGAGCTAAGATCCCTTTTCAAAAAGTACTTCTCCATTATATTCACTTTGTTTTGTTTTGTCAATAGGGCAGTAAAAAGAATATTATTGTCTATGACCGTCGTTCCTTATGCTATTCTATCCTCTATTTCCGGTAATGCATAAAGCGTATCCGGATCAATGTCAATACACTTGCCTGTATCCCTGTCTCCGCCTATATCCCACGCCAGTGTGTCATTCAATATAGTACAGGTGCCTATAAATATGTTCTTATCTTTTAACGGCTGGAACACTTCCTTTTCTAATAAAGGGGCAACATTATACAGAACAATCTTACCATCATCAAAATATACAGTGACCGTATAATCTTCATTGGGAACGACTTGGACTACTTCACGAAACATAGTTTGCTGCACCTCCTTTTATACCAAAGGATTCATTCTGTTTAAAGGCTTCCCATCCTTTGATAATTCCCGGTTTTGCATTAATTCATCCTGATGAATGACACACCATGCTAAAATCAGCTTCAATTGCCTTGACGGCAATAAACCATTAAATCACTCTGGATTTACAGATGTCTACTATCGCTTTATTTCCATTATACTCAGCATGAAAATGAGGCGGATTATGGTCGTCATAATACATAGTCACTCGTATTCCATAAAACAATGATATTTCCGGCATGTTCTGCCTCCTTCAAGTTAAGATTTGCGGATAAATTCATTCCTATAACTTATATTACCACAAATCTATAAAAAACATATAAATTCTTTTTCACAGCTAAGATAGCAGCCCTGTCAACTCCTCCTGGTACACAATGTACAGCTCATGGAGCGCACGGGTGATGGCTACGTAGAGCAGCTTCGCATCCTCGTCTCCCATCCGGTAGCTTTCCTCATCCGGATTCCATAGAATAACCGCATCAAATTCCAGCCCCTTTGTCATGTGGATGGGCAGCACCATTGTCCCGTTGGAGAAGGTCATATTCTCCATCTCCTCCGACTGTTCTATGTCCAGAGAAGAGCTTAGAAGCTTTCTCACCTTCCCTGTCTCTTCCACGGTTCTGCATATAATTGCAATTGTATCGTAGCCGGAAGCCTGAATATTTTTTACCAGAGAAACCGTCTCCCCTGCCATCTGTTTTTCCTTCCCGGCCCGGATCAGTGTGACCTCTTTCCCATGGCGGATGATCGGCTCAATATCGTAGGTTTTAAAGGAGCATTTCCGAAGAACCCTACTTGCATATTCCGAAATCTCCACCGTGTTGCGGTAGCTCTTGGCCAGCACGTAGAACCGGTCCTTCTCTGCTGAGAATACCTCCTGCTTCAGTATCTCCCAGTCATTCATTCCCGTATCATAATAAATATTCTGCGATACATCTCCCATGATGGTATAAGTGCAATTTTTAAACAACACCTTAAATATCTGAAATAACATCACACCAAAGTCCTGGGCCTCATCAATCACCATATGGCCTACATATTCATAATCCCGGGTCATCTTAATCCGTCTTTTGATATAGTTCAGCATACCAAGATCATAAATATCCAGCCGCTTTCCCGCCAATTCCTGAAGAAGCAGTCCGGTAATCTCCTCTCCCGCCACCTGGATTCCCTGGTCCAGATATCTCTTCCGGTCCTCCCGCAGACTGCCCAGGAAATCCTGATAGATTCCCATCAGATCCGGCTTCTTGCTGCGGTTCCCGAAGTAATTCCTGTATTTGTTAATCTCAGCGCGAAGGTCCTCCTTTTTCATCTCCGTCTCCTCTCCCAGAGATTTAATCTTATAGGCCAAACGCTTATTCAACAGATCAATCTTCTCCTGGAGGGGCAGTTCCTGGAAGAAATCCAGGAAATATAGAATCTCTTCCCTGGAATACAGCACCTGCCGATCCACGGTGACGGTTTCCGTCGTTACCGTATCAATCTCATATTGCTTCATATATGCCATGAGCGCCCGTATAAAATGGATGGAGCCCTTAAACCGCTTCAACTCCGACATTTCCTTAGAGGATACCTCCTGAGATGCTTCTCCTCTGCGGGATGTCCCCTTGTCCAGCTTCAGAAAGCTGTTGGTCAGGGAGTACTTTCCCTTCTTATAGTCAAAATCCTTATCCAGTAAGGAAATCAGAAATTCCTCCATGGTCATCTGATTGACATTGTATACGTCCAGATTCGGCAATACCCCGGTGATATAGTTCAGCAGCATTTTATTGCTTCCGATAATATAGAATTCATCCGGCCTGAATTTGTCCTTATAATTATACAGGATATAGGAAATGCGGTGCATTGCCACCGTGGTCTTTCCGCTTCCCGCTACCCCCTGCACAATGACACTGTGCCAAGGTGTGTCGCGGATAATCTCATTCTGTTCCTTCTGGATGGTGGCAATGATCTCACCCAGAACCACCTCCTTATTCTTGCTGAGGTATTTTGTCAGAAATTCATCATTTGCAACCACATCGGAATCATAGAAATCAATCAGCTTGCTATTTTCGATTTCATAGGTTCTTTTTAAGAACAGGTCAATTTCAATCTGCTCGCCTACCGGAGTAAGATAAGAGCTCCTTCCGATATCGTTCTCGTAATAGACGCTGCAAATGGGAGCCCGCCAGTCTATAATCATATTCCCGGTAATGTTTCTTCTTACCCCGTTCTTGCCCAAATACAGGCAATAGCTGGTCTGATCCCCTATCTCCCGGTAATCGATTCTCCCGAAATAGGGTCTTTTTAACGCCAGCAAATTCTTATTCAAAATCCGTTCCACCTGGGACTTCATATCCAGTCCGATCACCAGGTCATTGTGCAGCTCCGGATTGTTGGAACGGTAATTATCGTACAGTTCCTTCGTTTCCTCACCGAGTTTTTTGTACTCCTGTGTGTATTTATCAACATTTTGCTGTATCACGGCAACGCACTGCTCCAGATGCTGTTCCTCCAGCCTCCGCTCCGGGTTATGGAGTGCCTGTGCGCTCTCTGTGGCCACTGCTTCCTTCTGTTCTCCTGCGTTCTGCATAATAAATAACCATACCTTTCTACTGCCTGTGCAGCTGTGACATACGAAGTCTATCCTGTGTCTCCTATCCTGTGTATAGGGATCACCATATCCTCCCTTATTTACTGGCTGATTTCTAATCTAATCTTACCAGTAAAAAAAAATTTTACTAGACTTTTTCTTTTCTGTGTGTTATGATGCATACTGAAGTGTGCCTATAGGGGAGCCGGAAGCTGTCAGAATATTCTGACAGCTTCTTTATTTATCGCAAGGAGTTTATCCGCCTATATAATACTATACTCCACAGGATGCACATACCGCATTTCTTCTCATCTTCTCACGACCCGGTTGACTTATAATGCCGGATTCCCAGCTTCCAGAATAGAAAACAGGGAATTAGGAACAGGCAGCCCGCCAGAGGCAGCAGCATGTAGCCCATATTCTCCGTCCTCCCGATCAGATACAAAAAGGGATAGTACTGGAACAACGCATAGGGCACAATATAGGTACAGAACCGAAGCACCCTCCTGCCATAAATGTTCACAGGATATTTTCCGTACTCTCTTGCCCCGTCTGTCAGGACATTCATAAACTCCAGCCCCTCCAGGGTGAAGAAACAAATGCTGGCATAGACCACAAAGAGACAGCCGAAAACCACAGTTCCCCCCGCAATCATCAGCACCAGCGTAACACATCGGGTGATATCCCAGCGGATACCGGAGCCTGCAATCCCATAAATCAGCATCAGAATGGCCTGAAAAGTCCGTCCAAAACGGGAAAACTCAATTTTCCCCGACACCACCAGCAAAACCGGATTTCTGGGTCTTAGCAAAATCCGGTCAAACTCTCCGTTTCCAATGGTTCCCGCAAATACATCAAAGCCCCTCATAAACATTTCCGCCAGGGAAAAGCTCATCAATACCACGGAAAAACACAGCAGCACTTCAGCAAAGCCATATCCCCGTACCTCCTGAAAACGGTCAAACATAAATAATATCCCTAAGAATACATTGAAGGATATTAAGAACTGCCCAAGGGTAGTGAGTAAGAACGATGTCTTATATTGCATTGCCGCCTTCAAATGTATCCCGAAAAATTTCATATAAAGTTTCATAGCAACTATGCCCCTCCTTGAATTCATTAACAGTGATTTTTCCCGTGTGTAAACGGCAAAACCTTTACGCGTATCCGTCCCTATCCATCAGCCGCCCTGAACTACGACCCTCTTTAAGGCCGTGCGGATGAGCACCTGTCCCAGGAGGATTAATACAGCCGCCCAGAACAGCTGCAGACCTGCCCGGTATAAAATCTCATTCCCCGCAATATCTCCGGAATAGATCCGCAGGGGGACATTCTGCATGGAAGCAAAGGGAAGCATTTCCACTGCCTGTCTTATCCCGTCCGGCATAAAAGGCAGGGGCACTACGGCTCCGGACAGAAATTCCCCCAGTGAAGTGGATATAATTTTAATACCGCTTGAGGAAATCGTGAAAAAAGCGCTGATATAGACCAGCATACCAAAGGCAACCACCACAAGGAACCCAAGGACTGTGGTAATGACAAACCAGATTGCAGCAATGCCGCCCGCAGGCAGCGTAATTCCGTATGGCCTGGGCAGCAGCGCGGCAAAGAGCAGGATGGGCATACAGCGCAATACGGCTTTGGACAAACGGTTTGCCATGGACCGGAAGAACCACATCTGGTACAACTCCATGGGCCTGCACAGCTCATAGGCGATCTGCCCGTCCACAATCATCTGAAAGATATCATTTTCAAAAAACCAGCCCATGAACAGGGCCAGCAATGCCTGCTGAAGCCAAACATAAGTGGACAGGGCCTGGAACTCCATGGGAAACACAGCCGGATTCACCTCGTAAAAGGCTTTATACATCAATAAATTGAGGCCGCCCCAGGCAAACTGTGTCACAATGCCCGCCGCTGCCGCTGCCCGGTATTGAAGCCCTGCGATAAAACGCATCCGAAACAGGGCATAATACATCCTGCTTCGACGCTTACGATTATTTTCTATCATAAAATCATCCTCTCCATAGGATTAATGCGCAGCAAAAAGAGGGCTGCCAAACGATACGGTTTCAACACCCCTGCTATCATATTATATTTGATACTGATGATACAGCTCAGCCACTACTTCATCAATGGAAGGACCGTCTACCGAGATATCATGAACCTCCGCCTGGTTTGAGATCCAGGTAATCGCTTCGGATACACTCAATCTCGCCAGATCAATATCGAATACCTCCAGACGCTTTCCTTCGGGAATATCCGATGGATTCTCTGCGGGAATGTCCGATGAATTCTCTGCGGTTTCTTCCGGCTGGTTCCCTGCCAAAGCCTCGATCCGGCTCTTCCCTGTTCTTCCCGGCTGGTCTCCGGTAACCACCGGCAGCAGTCCCGGGCATAATGCGATGGCTCCTCCGCCATGCTCTACCGTCAATCTCTTGAAGTTAGAAAACTGCCTGCGAATCTCTTCCAGACTGCCGTCCATGAGAATCCTGCCCCTGCCGATCAGTATAATCCGTTTGGTCAGTGTCTCAATATCCTGCATGTCATGGGTCGTGAGAATTACCGTTGTTTTGTGGGTCCGGTTCAGCTCCAGGATAAAATCCCTCACCGCTATCTTAGACACCGCGTCCAGTCCGATGGTGGGCTCATCCAGAAACAGAATCCTGGGGCTGTGGAGCAGGGAGGCCGCAATCTCACAGCGCATCCTCTGTCCGAGGGAAAGCTGCCTGGCGGGAGTACGTACGATCTCCTTCAAATTGAGGAGCGTCACCAGCTCCTCCAGATTGTTCTTGTAGGTCTGTTCCGGAATCCGGTAGATATCCCGCAGCAGCTCAAAGGAATCGATCACAGGCACGTCCCACCATAGCTGGGAGCGCTGTCCGAAAACAACTCCGATCTCCTTCACATGTGCTGTTCTTTCTTTCCATGGGACTCTGTTGTCGATAAGGCATTGCCCGCTGTCCGGTGTCAAAATACCGCTTAATACCTTGATTGTGCTGCTCTTACCCGCGCCGTTGGGGCCGATATATCCGACCATCTCCCCGTCTTCAATGGAAAAGGAGATGTCATCCAGCGCCTTGATGCATTCGTACTGCTTGTGAAATAAAGCCTTGAATGCTTCTGAGAATCCGGCATTGCGCCGGCTGACCTTAAAGGTCTTAGAGATATGTTCCACTTTGATCATGTTGTTCCTCCTGGTAGTAATATTTTTTCAAATATCTTGCCAAGCGACGGCGTACCTTGCCGGTACACTTTTTTTCTTGGATTTTGCCAAGAAAACCCGTGGTAAATATTCAGTTAGACAGAAGTACATTCTAACACTCCACGGAAACAATGTCAACGGAAAAAACAAGGAATGTCACGTTCATTTCATAGATTATGACAAAATTGTTACGAGAAAATTATTGTTCATTAAGCACTGAAGCATATTTACGGTTGTTGTAGGTTTGGTTTTTTTGGATAGGTTTTTGATGTAATTCCTATGA
>JAEWYQ010000026.1 GCA_023395555.1 Bacillota bacterium | reverse complement strand
ATAAAATTTCCGAAAATTTGTTCGTATTTTAGCTACAGTTCAGAGTGCAATGTCAGTAAGTTAGGCCAGGAGCACTCCGCCAAGTCACTTTTGCGCTGACCGTCTGAGTGCATCTTGTGAAGCAGAGCGTTCTGAACGCATGAAGGTAAGGCAAGCAAAAGTGACTTGGCGGAGTGCTCCTGGCCTAACTTACTGACATTGCACTCTGAACTGTAGCTAAAATACGAACAAATTTTCGGAAATTTTATTTTACCCATAGTAAAAAATGAGAGAATGTGGTATCATAGGTGGTGCTGTTAATTACATAACAATAAATTATTTGTTGGAGGAGCAACTGACAAATCGCAGGGGTGATGAAATTGAACAAAAAGAAGGAGATGCCTTCGGGAGTGATAAAGCTTCTGGAAGGCTACCAGGTGAACAAGGCGGACATTGTAGCGTACGCAGAGACGGACATGAATCTGGAGGGGGAATTTGCAAGAGGTTATGTGGCATTGACACAGAAGAAGCTGATTGTGGTGGCTTCGGAACCGGACCGTACGGAGGTATACCAGTTTAAGGGGGCGGGAAGCCTTCGTGAGACGGGGCTCCGGACGGAGAAGACATGGGCGGCAAGCTTTTATCCGGCAGAGGAATTGGAGCGGTTGGATGTACTTCGGACGGTGTGCGGAGGTATTCTCTATTCCACTTCGAAGAAGGATAATCCGGGAAGTGTGCCGGATGTCCAGCTGGCGGCATTTACGAATATGAGAGTGGGGGATATGCTTCATATCGTAAAGCTTTTTGACGCATTGAAGGAAAAGGGAACTCTGGCGGAGGAGGATCTGGCAACGGAGGATCAGGAGGAGTACTGTCCCAAGTGCGGTACCATGTACCCGGATAAAGAACGCAGGATCTGCCCCAAGTGTATGGACCGGCGTTCCGTATTCTTACGGTCTCTCTCTTACTTTGCGCCGTATAAGCTAAAGCTGGCAATTATGGTTATCTGTTATATCGCTATCGCGGGGCTTAATCTGGTGTGGCCTTATTTTAGCGGTACGATTCTGTATGACAGGATTTTGGCTAGGGATGAGCACTTCCTGCAGATGCTGGGACTGCCTGGGATAAAGTTTGTAACAGCCCTTGGACTCATCGTCCTTACCATGCTGCTGACCAGGATTACCATGCAGGCGATTGGTATTCTTCAGGGAATTTTGACTGCTACCATCGTCTTTAAAGTAGTGAAGGAGATGAAGACCCATGTATTTCGTTCCATGGGTAAGCTTTCCATCAGCTTTTACAACAAACGTCAGACGGGCAGCCTTATGACCCGTGTGTTAAGTGATGCGGAACGTGTGACCGGGTTCTTTGTTGACGGGCTTCCGTACCTGGTGATCAATCTTCTGTCCATCGCGGCTACGGCGGCCGTGATGTTCTGGATGAATTGGAGACTGGCGCTTCTGACCCTTATCTTTGTGCCGGTTATCTTCACCATCAGCTTCCGGCTGATGCCGCGCCTGTGGCAGTTCTACGGAAGACGGCACAGGGCGGAACGGGCCATGAATTCCAGGCTCAATGACAACCTGACGGGCGCCCGGGTGGTGAAGGCTTTCGGACAGCAGGAAAGCGAGCTGAAGCGCTTTGACAAGAATAACAACAGGGTGAGAAATGCGGAGATGTCCCTGGTAGGCTTTGATAATAAGTTCTATGCTTTATATGTAACCTTTGAACGTCTTGCCAATGTGATGATCTGGGGACTCGGTTCCTATCTGCTGATTACCGGAACCAATATGGAATTCGGTATGCTGGTTACCTTCGTAGGCTATGCGAATCAGCTGAATGGTCCTCTGGATTTCATGTCCTGGCTGTTCCGCTGGTTTACGGACAGCATGAACAGCGCCCAGCGAATCTATGAGATTATTGATGCGGTTCCTGAGATTTCAGAGAAGCCGGATGCGGTCCGGATGGAAACTATCCGCGGGGACATAGAGCTGAAGAATGTAACCTTTGGATATGAGCCGAACAAGCCGATTCTTAAGAAGGTCAATCTTAAGATTGAAGCAGGAAAGATGCTGGGCATTGTAGGACGTTCCGGCGCTGGCAAATCCACTTTGGTTAATCTTATCTCAAGATTGTATGATCCCCAGGAGGGAGAGATCTTCCTGGACGGAATTAATATTAAGGACATTGCCTTTCGGGATCTGCGTAAAAATGTAGCCATGGTATCACAGGAGACCTATATCTTCATGGGAACCGTGGCGGAGAATATTGCATATGCCAATGAGTCTGCCTCCAGGGAAGATATTATCAATGCGGCGGTCCTTGCCAGTGCCCATGACTTCATCTGCAGGATGCCGGACGGATATGATACGGTGATCGGCTCTTCCGGCCGAAATCTGTCCGGCGGTGAGCGGCAGAGAATCTCCATCGCAAGGGCGATTCTGGCGAATCCGAAGATATTGATCCTGGATGAGGCTACAGCTTCCGTGGATACGGAGACGGAGAAGGCCATACAGGCATCCATTAATGTACTTATTAAGGACAGAACCACAATCTCCATCGCCCATCGTCTGTCCACGCTGCGCGATGCGGACCGGCTGGTGGTCATCGACAACGGTGAGATCACCGAAGAGGGAACCCATAGCCAGCTGGTGGAGAAGAAGGGGACTTATTATAAACTGAAGGAGCTGCAAACGAAGGCTTTAGCTCTTCGCGGTATTGAATAATGAGGGAAGAGAGTAAGGAGGAGTTTAGAGATGCCAGATAAGATAAACAACATGCCTGCCGGGGGAACGAAGGACGGTGCCGACCCGGAGGAGTTTGATTTAGAGATGATGGAGAAGGAAACACAGGAGATGCTGCGGCTGCGTTTCATAACTAAGGAGAATGCAGTATTCCGGCGTACGGAGGGGGGCTTTGTATCCCTTGAGATAGAAGGAGAGAGCTATCCCAGAGTGCAGGTGCACCAGTCCTTTCCCTTTACGGATCCCGATGCTTATATTTCCATCCGGGAGCCGGATGAGAAGGCAAAGGAGATCGGGATCATCAAGAGCTTAAAGAAGGATGTCTCCAAAGAAACCAGGGAGATGCTGGAGGAACAGATCCGCCTGCGCTATTTCACGCCGAAGATTGAGAAGATTATCGACATCAAGGATGAATATGGCTTTGCTTATTTTGATGTGCTGACGGATCATGGTGCCTGCCGTTTCACGATCCATATGGGCGGAGGTTCGGTGGTGAACCTGTCCGATACCCGTCTGATGATCACGGATCTGGACGGAAACCGTTTTGAGGTCCCGGATGTGACAAGGCTGACCGCACCGGAGCTGAAGAAACTGGATATGTTCCTGTAATTTGGGGGCACGAGGCAGGGCAAGCAAAAGTGACATGGCAGAGCGCCGCCGTCTTAACGGAATGGTATTGGCGGAGCTTGCCTTGGAAGCATTTCATACAGAAAGGATCGTTTAAGTATGGAGCTATTATTTGAATTGCCGGGATCTGTCAGAGGGGTTCTTTCCCTGGACCCCGGTGAGGATATCAGATACTGTGTTCCCTATGATATCTCAAAAGAGGAACATTTCGGAGATACGGGATACATTGTGGTTACGCCCAGGCGTCTCTTCATCACGGCGGGTGACCGGATTGATTATGAATGGGAGCTGCAGCAGCTGGAGAAGATTAAATGCGAACCGCTGGTGAATAACGGCATCCTGTTGATCAAGGAATATAATAAGAATTACGAGATGCGGGTGGTCCGTTTTTCCATGCATCATCTGACCAGAGTTTCCTTTGTGGCAAAGGGGGCGGAACGGCTTCGGGATAGGAATAACAGGCCCATAGATGCCAAGGAGAGAGAGAAGACCTGTCTCAAATGCGGCAGGGCCTTGCCGGGTACAAGAAAATGTCCCAAATGTGACGGCAGGCTGGTAACGCTGTCCAAGTTCTGGGGGCTGGTGAAGGACTATAAGCTGGGACTGCTGATCATGTGTCTGCTTTCCGGCGGTACGGCAGTATTTCATCTGTACTTTCCGGTATACCAAAAGAACTATATAGACAATACCCTTACAACCGGTTCCGGAACCCTCCGGGAGGTTCTGGTCTTCGTGGGAGTTATGCTGGCGCTGACCGCGGCGCTGATTGTCACCGAGGTGCTCAAGAACTGGTGGTTTGTATCCCTGGGTGCAAGGCTCAGCATGGATATCCGCCGGAAGATGTATCATAAGATTCAAGAGCTGACCCTGTCCTTTATCACGGATAAACGCCCCGGTGAGCTGATGAACCGGGTGTCCCAGGATACCAGGATGATACAGCGGTTCATGCAGGAAGGCTTCGGCCACATGTTCTCCCATATCATGGTTATGGTGGGCGCCATCAGCATTATGTTCAGCATAGATGTGACCATGACCCTGGTATCGGTTGTCTTCCTGCCTGTGGTATTTATCATCTCCACTGCCTTTCGCAAGAATATCCACCGGCGTTTCCATTTGCAATGGATAAAGAGCGATAAGATCAACAGCTCGCTCCAGGATGTAATCTCCGGCATGCGGGTGGTCAAATCCTTCGGCAAGGAGCAGGCGGAATCGGAGAAGTTTGATCGTCTTAGTGAGGAATACGCGGCGGTTCAGCAGAGGAATGAGATCTTCTGGGCTTCCCTCTATCCGGCGCTTACCTTCGTTATGAGCATGGGTATCTACTTTGTCCTGTACCTTGGCGGCCGCAGTATCCTGGACGGGGAGATGACCCTGGGAACGCTGACCCAATTCAGCTCCTATGCCTGGATGCTCTACGGGCCTCTTGGCTGGATGACCCATCTGCCAAGAATGATCACCCAGATGGTGACCAGCCTGGAGCGTATCTGCGATGTCATGGATGAAGAGCCCCTAATCACCAACAAGGAAAATGCCATCAGCCATAAGGTAAAGGGTGATGTGGAATTCAGAAATGTAAGCTTTGGATATAAATCCTACGAACCGGTTCTGGAGAAGATTAACCTGAAGGTGAAGCAGGGAGAGATGATCGGTTTGGTAGGTGCCTCCGGCACAGGAAAATCCACCATGATCAATCTGATCATGCACCTCTATGAGGCGGACGACGGGGAGATTCTCATCGACGGCTATAATATCAATGACCTGGAGATTGAAAAGTATCATTCCCAGCTGGGCGTGGTGCTTCAGGAAACCTTCCTGTTCTCCGGAACCATCTACAACAACATTCGCTTTGCCAAGCCGGATGCCACCCAGGAGGAGATTATCCGGGCGGCGAAGATGGCCAATGCCCATGATTTCATCTGCAAGACGCCCGACGGCTATAACACCTATGTGGGAGAGCACGGGCATAGTCTCTCCGGCGGGGAACGCCAGCGAATTGCCATTGCCAGGGCTATTCTCAATAATCCCAGGCTGCTGATACTGGACGAGGCTACCTCCAGTCTGGATACGGAGAGCGAATATCTGATCCAGAAGGCCCTGGAGCGCCTGACGGAGGGAAGAACCACATTTGCCATTGCACACCGTCTGTCCACACTGCACGGGGCGGACCGGCTGGTGGTTATCGACGGCCATAATATCGCTGAGGTGGGCACCCATAATGAGCTCATGGAGAAGAAAGGACTCTACTATAAGCTGGTTGCGGCACAGCTTGAGATGCAGAGCCTGAAGGAAGAGAAGGAAGAAGAAGTACTGGGAGCGTAGAAAGAAGAAGGACAAGTAAAACATCGGAAGTAAAGAGTAAAGGAAAAAGTTTAAGGCTGCCGCAGATTGCCCCCCTGCAATGGGGAGAATACGTTGTTAACAACGTATGGCATCTGTCGGCAGCCATAGCTGCGCTTTAACCCTTTATTCGCTGGTACTTACCATAAGATCTGCATATTTTGCCCGAAAGCTCTCCTGCAGGATATTCCGGTAATCGCTGGGTGTCGAGCCCTTTACCTGCTTGAATATTTTAGAGAAGAGGAGGGGGTCGTTGTATCCCACGGAGCGGGAGATATTCCCGATGGTGAGATTGGGGTTGGGTAAAAGCTCGCAGGCCTTTCGTATCCGGAATTCAATGAGATATTCCTGGAGTGTAATATTCATAGCATTTTTGAAGATGGAATTGAAATAGCTTCTGTTTAATCCCACATGTCTGGAGATAGAATCGATGGTAATCTTTCTGGAGTAATTCATTTCAATAAATTGCAGGGCCTGGGTGATATAGGCATCTCTGCGGCTGTCGGCGGAGTCATAATATAAGCCCTCCGGATTCAATTGAATCAGCTTGTTCAGAAAGAGATAAAGATAAGCCAGTCTCTGAACCTCCCCGCCTCGTTTCAGATAATATGCATTATTCATCTCTGAGAAGCATGTCTCAATAAAATCATCCTCTTCATAATGGAATATGGGATTATCCAGGGCGAGATTCGCATCCTTAAGATAGGATTCTGCCTTAATTCCATGAAATCCGATCCAAGAGTAATGCCAGGGATCCTCATCATCCGCTTTATAATAGGTGATAATATCCGGGCATATGAGAAAGCCGGAGCCTGCTTTTAGATTGTAGATTTGATTGCCGATCTTAAAAATTCCTTTTCCGCTATGGATGTAATGGATTAAGTAATGGTCCCTGACAGCAGGGCCGTAGGCATGACCGTTGGGGCAGGGCTCTGACCCGCATTGGTATACGTATAGGTCGGTATGCTGCAGATTATCAGCAATGTGTTTATCCATAAGTTCACACTCCTATCTTCCTTCTACAATTTCATTATATCCGATCTGTCTGTTATTACAAGAAGAAATCCAATGTTGGCGGCAGAAATCTAGCATTATTCCATATAAATCTAGCAAATTTCTATTTACTATTGGGGCTCAACACGATATACTTCAAAATGTACAATAAACAATATCAAATGTAGATGCTAGTTGGTTAAAAATGCTTATTGTATAAATTATATGTGCAAAATACCTATTTTTATCTTTTTGGAATTGGCTTATTCTGGCTAAATTATATCTTATCCTATGTGTCAAAAGACGTCCAAATGAGTTGAAAAGAGAAAAATGAAATAACCAAAGGATTTTATTCTGCTTAAAAGATAGGAAATTCTTTGGATGGGTGAATCTGCGCTGTTTGTGCAATATAGTAATATGCCATATTTCGATAAAGTTGGTATGGCAGCCCATTTAATGAGAAATGAAGAAAGAGATGTTTTAATTTTCTTTATGTAAAAAATTTTAAGGGAGGATCATTATGAAGAAAAGAAGTAAAGTTTTAAGTCTGTTGTTATGTCTCATAATTGTATTGACCGGCTGCAAAGCAAGCAACGGTTCGGACAATGACAACACGACACCGACGGCGGCCCCTACCAATGCTGCCGCGGATGACGGCGGTTCGTCCGATGCCGAGGTTCCTTCGGGAGAACCGGTGGTTATTAAATGGGGACATAACTGGAGCCGTGAGATGGACACCAATTTTGTGGATCCTGTAACCGGGGAATCTTCACTGGGTGAAGAGGAACTGAATGCGAGAAGGTATGCGGAGCAGCAGGTGCTGGAGAAATTAAATGCCAAGATTGAATTCGTTCAGTATCCCACCGATCTGACCGAGTGCATTCTGCAGTCCGTCCTTGCGGGTGATCCCATTGCGGATATCGTAAGAGTTACCAACGGTTCCCAGGGACAGATCCTGGCTCAGAACGTTCTGCAGCCCATTGATGAATATGCGGATCTGTTCTCTGATCCGGATGATTCCTGGATGTACTGGGGCAAGGTATACGGACATAACTATTTCCTTAACAATGTCATGAGATTCGGAGGAAATGAGCTCCTGTGCTATAACATCGGGATGATCAAAAAGGTAGAAGCTCTGAAGGTGGATGGTAAGACCAAATATCCTGCCGATTATTTTGCAGAAGGCAACTGGACCTGGAGCGTATTTGAAGATTATCTGCAGAAGATCAACGATCATTTCAAGCAGGAATGGGACGGATACCGTGCATATCAGACGGATTACCGTTCAGCCGCTCTTTATGCGATCTATGCTAACGGCGGTGAGGTATACGGGGACAGCGGTCTCGGTATGAATACGGAGCAGGCTAAGGTGGCGGTTTCCTTCATTGACAGTCTTATTCAGAAGGGCCTGATGTTCAGCGAAAATCAATATAACGGCAATGCGGATGTAGTGGGTCTGATGGATACCTGGAGATTCCAGTGGGGTCATTCCGCATTCGTTAACCTGCCTCAGTGGCTGGCCGGAGACATGGTTGGACAGTTTGCGGACCGCGGTGATGCTATGGGTTATGTTCCCTTCCCCAGACCGGACGGTGTTGCGGCGGACGATCCCAGCTACCGTCAGCTGAATGATGCAACAGACTGCTATGCAATCCCCAAGGGCGTTTCCAAGGAGAAGGCAGAGCTGGCCATCAAGGTATTCAAGGAGTACACCTCCTCTTATCATAAGAAAATGGCTAATTCCGACAAGGCCATGGATTATATCAAGTCGGATGCGTCCATCAGAAATGCGGCAGTACGTCTGAACCTGGATATCACTAACGAGGAATACGGCGCTAATATCTTCAAGGCCTTCCAGTATCTCAGTGAGGATAAGAATATTCCGGTGAACGACTACGGCAAGATGGCCGGTATCTATGACCTGTGGAGCCATGACATTCTTGGCTATTCCCTGTATGGAGTGAACGGCTCTCCCAAATATGCTGTTCAGGCAGAGGCCAGGATGAATGAGATTAATGACCTGATGAGCAATTATTCCGGAGTTTTAAGCAGTGCCGAAATCATCGATAATGTTAAACCCAAATTTACTACGGTAGAAGGTCCGAAGCTTGAATTTGCAGCAGGTACCGATCCCGCTGCCATTGATTGGAAGCAGTACAATACGGCTGCCGACAATCTGGATGGTGAACTGGATATGGCCAATGCGGTTGTTGACTATAGCGAGATTGATTTTAATACCGTCGGCAAATATGACGGCAAGCTGCACTACACGATTCAGGATGCAGCCGGCAACGAGGGTACGGACAGCAAGTCGGTTGTCATCTATGACGGTAATAACACAACACCTCCGACCCTGGTGGTAAAGGCGGCGGATGCTTACAGAACCATTAAGCTGAATGAAGATACCGCGCAGATTAACTGGAAGGATGACTTTGTGGAGACAGCAGCCGATAAGGACGGCCTTGACATCAAGGGAACGGTAAGCGCAGATCTGTCCGAACTGGATACTACCACCGCAGGGGAATATAATGTTGCATTAACCGTTACCGATTATGCAGGCAATACAGCGGCAGAAACCATTATAGTGCAAGTAGTAAAAGAATAATTACCTCTATCAAAATCCATTTGGACCAAATAACAGAATGACAATAGGATAGGGAAGTCTGCTTCCCTATCCTATTGTATAGAGGGGTATGCTGAATGAAAAAGAAAAGAAAAATAAACCCTGCCTTAATAAAATATGTAATACCGGCGGTTCTTGTATTGGGGGCTATTGCGGCGTACCTGGTGACCAGAGCGGAGGATTCCCTAAAGGTAAAGGCAGATGCTTCGACAGAGGAATTCTACGAGAGCTCCTATCAGGAATATCTGGACGCCCAAGGCTATGACGGCACTATGTCTTCCTCACAGGTACCGGTGGATCTGGAGAATTATACCGCTGCGGACGGGATGGATGCCAGCCGGGATGACCAGGGTGTGATAACACAGGAACGCGGCAGTATTACCTGGAACTTTTATGTGGAAGAAGCAGGTTTTTATAATATAGAACTGAGTTACCTTCCTCTGGAGGGGACCAAATCCCAGATAAAGCGCATTCTTCACATTGATGGGGAGAGCAGCCACAGCGGATTGAGGCAGCTTGTCTTTAACCGGATGTTTACCGATTCCAATTCGGTGCCGGAGGTTAAGAATAAGAATGAAGTAAGGCCGAAAGCTCTGGAACTATTCCAGGAACAGACGGTTTATATTGAGGATTCCCAAAGAAGAAGCGCACAGCCTTATAAATTCTATTTTTCCGGCGGAGAGCATAGTCTGACGCTGATATCCGTTAAGGAACCCATGAAGATTACCGGGATTACTTTAAAAAGCATGCCGGAAATACCGTCCTACAGCGAAGTAGCGGACTCCCTCAGGAACCGGTACAGCGTATATGACGGGGAAAGTATTGTATGCCAGGCAGAACGTGCGGATGGAAATACCCTTGAAATCATAAGGTCCTCTTCTGCCATAACAACAAAAAATAATGTAACGGATCCAAACCTGCAGCCCTATCACCCCTACCAGGTGGTTTATAACACCATTGGCGGAGATAGCTGGAAGAGTCCGGGAGACAGTATCCAATGGAAGATCCGGGTGCCGCAGGACGGGTTGTATAAACTGTCGGTGAAGGCAAGCCAGAATGTAAAGCGGGGAGTGACCTCTTACCGGAGGCTCCGAATTAACGGCGAAGTGCCTTTCCTTGAGGCACAGTCCCTGCGTTTTGATTACAGTACGGGGATGACCAACTATATACTGGGCGACGGCACTCAGGAGGGAGCTTATCTGTTCCCCCTTCGTAAGGGCGAGAACATTATCAGCATGGAGGTTGTGCTGGGGGAATTCGGCGAGACTTATACCCAGATCAACGAGAGCCTATATAATCTCAATGACCTGTACCGGAGAATCGTCCAAATCACCGGAACGGCTCCCGACAAGTACATCGATTATGAGATTGTTAAGAAGATACCTGATTTTGTTAAAACAGTACGGACAGAACAAGAGCGCCTGGCTTCCGTATTTGACGAGCTGCTGGTGATTACCGGCGAAAAGGGCGAGAATGCCAATCTGGTGGAGAAGATGCTGATTCAATTGAAGAGGCTGGAAGAGGAGCCGGAAAGTGCGGCTCTGTCCGGTGAACTATCCACCTTTAAGTCCAATATTACCTCTCTTGCCACCTGGTTGATCCAGATCGGTGAGATGCCCCTGGAGATTGACAGCATTACCCTGCTGGGCGGCGATAAGGAGCCTGCCGAGGCTCAGGCCAGCTTTTTCAAGCAGCTGTATAATGATACGATCCGCTTCTTTGCTACCTTCTTCGTGGATAACACCAAGGTATATACGGAGGATCAGGTAAAGCGTGATTCCATCAAGGTATGGATTCCGACGGGACGGGATCAGGCCCAGGTGCTCCGGGCGATGATCGACGAGAGCTTTACCCCGGAATACAATATCGGAGTCAATCTGGAGCTGGTTCCCCTGGATGTGGTAATACCCTCCACCCTGGCAGGGATAGGGCCGGATGTGGTGCTGAGCATAGACCAGACGAAATTGATGGACTTTGCCATGCGTAATGCCCTGGTGGATCTGTCTTCCCTGGAGGGCTTTGAAGAAGAAAGGGCCAAGTACTTTGACAGCGCCATAGAAGGCGTGACCTATCAGGATGGGATATATGGACTGCCGGAGACCCAGATGTTCGGTATGCTGTTCTACCGGAAGGATATCTTTGATGCCCTTGGCTTACAGCCGCCCAGGACCTGGGAGGATTTTAAAGAGATTATCCCGGTTCTCAGTATGCATAATTACGAAGCCTATATCCCTACGGTAGCGCCTCTGTCCTCCATGATATTTCAGAGGGGCGGGGATGTGTACCTTGGGAAGGGTAAGGATTATGGAATAGAAAGCGGCCTTGCCGGTGAGAGCGCCATGGAAGCCTTCAAAGAGCTGACGGATTTCTTCACCGCATACAAGTTACCGGTAACGGTTGACTTCGCCAACCGGTTCCGGACCGGAGAAGTGCCCATCGGGATCGCGGATTACACCGAGTATAATAAGTTTGAACTGCTGGCTCCGGAGATCAAGGGCCTGTGGTCCTTCAGCCCGATTCCGGGTGTGCTTCGTCCGGACGGCACCGTGGATAATACTGTGGCCTGTACGACGACCCAGTGTGTAATGCTGCAGACGGCACAGGAAAAAGGAGTTATGGAGGATGCCTGGACCTTTATGAGATGGTGGATGAGCACAGAGGTACAGACAGAATTTGCCACCTCCATAGAAGCGATCCTTGGTGCCTCCGCCAGATATCCCACGGCGAACCGTGATGTGCTGGTGAAGCTGCCCTGGTCGACGGCGGATGCGGAGACACTTCTGGAGCAGTTTGAGAATACCAGGGGGCTGCCGCCTCTTCCGGGCCACTACATGACCTCGCGTATGATCGACTATACCTTCAAGGCTGTTGTTGCCAGCGGAGCCAATGCCAGAGAGACCCTGTATTTAAAAATCAAAGAGATTAATTTGGAGCTGACCAAAAAACGAAAAGAATTTGGCCTGAGCACTGTACAATAAGGAGGTGGGATCATGGGAAAAGAAACAGTTACATCATCGCCGGCAGAAAGAAAGGCCGTCAGAGTGCCGCTCCGGGAGACCTGGAGGCTGCATAAGGAAAAATATCTGCTGATCCTGCCGTTTTTTATTTTATTTGTCGTATTTACATTTATTCCGGTGGTCACCTCCATCGTGCTGAGCTTTACCTCCTTTAACCTGTTTGAATTCCCCAGGTTTGTGGGACTGGATAATTACATCAATCTGGTGGCCTTTGATTCGGTATTTCTCACCGCTATTAAAAACACCATGCTGTTTGCTATCGTTACCGGCCCCATCAGCTATCTGCTGTGCTTCCTGCTGGCTTGGGTGATCAATGAGCTGCCCCCGAAGGTCCGGGCGGTGATGACACTGGTATTCTATGCGCCCTCCATATCCGGCGGAGCTTATATGATATGGAAGCTGATCTTTTCCTCCGATGCCTACGGCTATGCCAATGCCATACTGATGAAGCTGGGACTTCTGCAATCTGCCCGGCTCTGGTTTGATACGAAGGAGTATATCATGCCCATTCTGATCATCGTACAGCTATGGCTCAGTATCGGTGTGAGCTTCCTGGCCTTTATCGCAGGCTTTCAGAATGTGGATAAGACTCTGTATGAGGCCGGATCGGTGGACGGGGTGAGGAACCGCTGGCAGGAGCTTTGGTTTATCACGCTTCCGCAGATGAAGTCCCAGCTCATGTTCGGTGCCGTGATGCAGATCACCGGCTCCCTGTCGGTGTCGGGGATTTCCATCGATCTGGTGGGCTTTCCGTCGGTAGAGTATGCGGGACATACCATTCTCACCCATCTCCATGATTATGGAAACCTGCGGTATGAGATGGGCTATGCCTGTGCCATTGCAACGATATTATTCTTTATGATGCTGTTTATTAATATTATTGTCCAGAAGCTGTTAAGAAAGGTTGCGGCATAGGGGGGAGTCATATGAAAAAGCTTATTTCGTATTTAAGAAAAAGGTGGAGACTGTTTAAGTTCCGGAGGAAGAACAGAAGCCTTGCCATGGATATTATTCTTGTGCTTGTGCTGAGCGGAATCGGATTTGTCAGTGTATGGCCGCTGCTATTTATCGTGAATGCAGCCTTTAAGCCCATCAGTGAGATATTCCTGTTCCCTCCCCGGCTGTTTGTGCAAAACCCTACCTTGAACAACTTTTTTGATCTGGGGGTCATTATTACCACCTCCAATACCATCTTTTCCAGATATATATTTAACACGGTAATTATTACGTTTCTGGGAACCAGCGGTTCCGTACTGCTGGGCTCCATGGCCGCCTTTCCCCTGGCAAAGTATAAGTTTCCCGGTTCGAAGCTGATGTCCAGCACCATCGTATATTCCCTGATGTTCAACGGGACCGTAACGGCCATTCCCAACTATATTATTATGACGAAGCTTCACCTGGTGAATACCTACTGGGCGGTGGTGCTGCCGGTCATCGGAGGCACCTTCGGGCTCTATCTGATGCAGAATTTCATCGTGCAGGTTCCCACAGAGCTTATTGAGTCCGCTAAAATCGACGGCTATAAGGAGGCAGGCATCTTCTTCAAGATTATCATGCCCCTGTCAAAGCCGGCCTGGATGACTCTGATTATCCTCTCCTTCCAGTCCCTCTGGGGGAACACCGGAGGAAACTTCATCTATACGGAGACATTAAAGCCCGTAAGCTATATGCTGTCCCAGATCATTGCAGGCGGTATTGCCAGAACCGGTACGGCATCGGCTGTCTCGCTGATTATGATGGCGGTGCCCATTATTGTGTTCGTAATATCCCAGAGTAATGTAATTGAAACCATGGCAACCTCAGGCTTAAAAGGATAGGAGAGTGATTATGAGACAAAAAGCGAAAATTATCATTTTTGTACTATCCTTTACCCTTGTCTTCTTACATGGGGCACCGGCACTTGCCGCGGGCAGTATAGATGATACTTATACTTATGATTTCTGGGGGATGGCCGTTAAGAGTGTTCCCGCCTTTGAGCTTACCCGCACCATTAATGAAAAGTCACTGGATGTTACGGTACAGGGCTTCAATGATGTATGTGCCGGAAAGGACCGGGTCTTCCTCATCGATACGGTGGAATCCAGGCTGGAGGTTCTGGATGCGGATTTTAATCTGATCACCTCCGTAAAGCTGATCCGCAATGCCGACAAGAAGATTGTGACGGATCCGGACACAGGCAACCAGCTGATTCTAACCAATCCGGAGGGGGTCTGGTATCATGAGCCCATGGATGAGATCTATATTGCCGATACGGGGGCCAGCCGGATCATTGTTTTGGACGGGACGGGATATTATTTAAAGCGCATGATCGAAAGACCGGATAACATGATCGGCTCTACCCAGTTTAATCCTTCTAAGATCGTGGTGGATCAGGCCAATAAGATTTATTTTGTCGTTCAGTCAGGCTTTGAGGGGATCGTGGAGCTGAACGAGTCGGGAAGCTTCTCCAGATATTTCGGTGTGAATAAACCGGTGGTGAACTTCTGGGATTATTTCTGGAAAACCCTCTCCAGCGATACACAGAAATCCAAGATGGCGAAGACCTATGCGCCCTCCTTTAACAATATTGATGTGGATGATCAAGGCTTTATCTATGCCACCACCATCGACAGCGCCGCCCAGGAGATGGTATTCCGCCTGAACCCCAAGGGAGAGAATGTTCTTCGCCAGGAGGGGTCTCTGACGGTTACGGGGGATCTGCCCTTTAATATGAATTCCGGCCCAAGTGCCTTTACGGACATCGCCATTAATGACTATGGCGTGTATGCCTTGCTGGATCAGTCCAAGGGCAGAATATTCCTGTATGATTTTGACGGCAATCTCATCAATATCTTTGCCTCTTCCGGAGACCTGAAGGGAGATTTCCGGGCACCCTCCGCCATTGCCTGGTTCGGGGATAAGCTCATTGCAACGGATAAAACACTGCGGTGTGCCTATGTGTATGAGATGACGGATTTCGGCAAGGCAGCCCTGGGCGCGGCAAAGCATTATTATGCAGGGGAGTGGGAGGAAGCAGCCCGGCTGGCAGAGGAGGCCATACGCCTCAACGCTAATTACGACGTGGCCTATGTGAACCTGGGCAAGTACTATCTGATGAAGGATGATTTTAAAGCGGCCATGCATTATTTTAACCTGGGCAATGACAGAAAGTTTTACTCCCAGGCATACAACGGTTATCGGAATATCTGGGTACGGGATCATTTTATATGGATCCTTCTGGTGTTCCTGCTGGCAGCAGGCGCCTTGATTTATTCAGAATTCCGGTACCATAGAAGAAAGGGGTGAGAATATGAAGAAATTCCTGATGGATGTGAAATACCTGCAATATGTGATTTTTCATCCCTTCGACGGCTTTTTTGAGACCAAGTTCAGAGGAAAGGGCAACATCCTGCTGGCTACGATATTGCTATTGTTATATGGTATCCTGGGGATCTTCTCCACCCAATATACCGGATTTATCTTCAATTTTTATCCCACCTTTGCCCTGGACAGCATCAATCTCTTTATGACAAGCATACTGCCGGTGATTCTGTTCTTCATAAGCAATTGGAGTACCACTACCTTAATGAACGGCAACGGGAAGCTGAAGGATATCTATATTGTGGCCTGCTATTCCTTGCTGCCGCTGATCCTGTTCAAGGTATCCACGGTTCTGCTCAGCAATGTCATTACCATAGAAGAAGGCCCCATTCTTTCGGCATTTAATTACCTCGGAGTGGTCTGGTTCTGCTTTCTTATCTTTACCGGCTTATGTACCATACATGAATACTCCGTTTTAAAGAATATTGTTACTCTGTTAGCAACCTTGGCTGCTGCAATCATTATTATATTCCTGCTGGTGCTGTATTTCTCCCTTCTGGAGAAGGTAATAAGCTTTGTCAGCACCATAGCAACTGAAATCTCGAAAAGGTGGTGACAAGGTGAGAGAGCTGATGAATCAAAGCAAGAAAATTATTTTCCGTGCCTTCCGGACGCATACGGTAATAAAACTCCTGGGGCTGGTCCTGCTGGGATGTGCGCTGGTCTGGGGACTGAAGTGGCTTCCTTCCCTTCAGATACGTCAGACCCCCATACCCCGGGTATATCAGGGGGAGCTGGCTGCATCCGCAGGAATGGTGGAAGAGGATGCCGGTGAGGTTCTGGTTGCAGAGACGGATACCCGGAAGCTGTATCTCAATTCCGAGACTCTGAATCTCAAGGTAGAGGATAAGGCGACGGGAAAGACCTGGAATGCCATTCATCCGGAAGGAACCGAGGACGAGAAATCACTCCTTAAGATTTCCTATATCGGAGAGGATAATACGGTTCTGTCCTGGAACTCCTTTCTGTATTCCGTAAAGGATAAAACCTATACCATGGAACGGATTGAGGGCGGGGTAAGAATTAATCTGGCCATGAAGGAGCTGGATTCCCTGCGGGTGAATGAGTATGTGCCCCAGAGAATCACAATTGAAAAATATGAGGATACCTTCGTCAAAGGGCTGGAGGAAAAGGCGGCCCAGGGAGTGATAACGCCGGAGGAGAAGGAGAAATACGACACCGCGCTCTCCCTGACCTATGCACGGGATGAGGAAAAGAACTGCTATTATAACCGTTATTCCAAAGCACCGCCCATCAGTGTTGTCAACCAGCTGATTCAGATTACCAAGCTGTTAAACTATACGAAGGATCAGCTGATGGCGGATAATGCGGATTTTGGAATATCCGTGGACATTGTGGAACCGGCCAGCTTCCTGATCCCGGTGGAGGCGGTTCTGGACGGGGATGATTTTATCGTCCGGGTTCCCGCCAATCAGATTAAGAATGAAAATGAATACTATACCATAACCAGGATCGAGGTGCTTCCGTACTTCGGCTCCGTGTCACCGGCCCAGGCGGCGGAGGGCTATGCCCTCGTACCGGATGGATCGGGCGCTTTGCTAAACCTGAATGAATTCAACTCCAATTACGGTACCTATAGCAGGGCGTTATACAACAATACCTACTATAATGACTATTTTTATATGAACTCCTATCCGGAATCCCTTTCCATGCCCGTCTTCGGTATGATCTACGGGAAAGGGGAGACGGCCGCGGGCGGCTTTCTGGGCATCATTGATCAGGGAGATGAGACGGCTTTTATTACGGCGGCTATGGCATCGGCAGAAGCCAATGGCGGAGGCGGTACTTATAACAGGGTGTATTCCAGCTTTGATGCCACCCAGTACAGCCTGGTGAGTATTATGGGACCCTATGATTCCAGCGGCGGTAAATTCATGTCCGGTACGGGGATGATGGATATTGACTATCGGATCTGCTATAAGCTCTATCCGGAGGAAGTAACCTATTATGCCATGGCCAGAACCTATCAGGATTATCTGGTTCAGAAATACGGCCTGACGCGCCGGTATGAAGACGGCGGGAAGCTGCACCTGGATGTGGCCGGAGCGTTGACTCTGGAGGAACGGCTTCTGGGAATTGCCTATCATAAGGTGATTTCCATGACCAGCTATTCCGAGCTGAAGGAGATCATGACGGATCTTCAGGACATCCCCCTGGTGGTAGATTACCTGGGAGTCTTTGATGAGGGATTGAATAACCGGCTCATGAGCAATGCCGAACCGGTAAAGGCCAACGGCTCCGGAAAGGAGCTGAAGGAACTTCTGGGCTATGCAAAGGAACAGGGACAGGAAATCTACCTGGGTACGGATTTTTCCAGGATATACGCCGAGGGCGGCGGCTTTCGCGCCAACACCCATGGAACCTATGACTTTACCGGATATCCTGCTTTTGTCTACGGCTACCATTATCCGACCGGCATGTTCACCAGTCTGGTTAAGCCCTACAATATATTGGCTCCGGAGTATCTGTCCTCGGTGGTGGAGCGCTTCCTTAAGAACGCAGGGGCATATGACAGTTTGTATATTGATGATCTGGCAGTCAGTTATTATGCCAATTACCGCAAGAATAAGATCGTGACGCCCGCTCAGGCCCAGGCAGTGGTTCATGATAATTTAACGAAGCTGAGCAAAGAGAAGACCCTGACCTTAAATAACCCCCATATGAACAAGATTGGCTATGGCAAATATGCGGTGAATATCTCCAGGGAGAGCAGCGGATACGGCGGCTTTGCGGAGGAGATTCCTTTCCGGCAGCTGGTTATGAATGGGTTGATCTCCTATACGACCCTGAATGTGAATGAAGCAGGAGTGGATGAGGATTATTTCCTCCTGCAGGCACTGGAGCTGGGAAGCAGCCTGAAGTTCACTATCACGGCGAAGAGTCTGGATCTTATGAAGAATAAGGTCTATTCCGAATTCGTATCCAGACAGTACAGCTTACTCCGCGAGGACATTAAGGAGCTGTATCAAAGATATGAAGAAGCCTATGAGCAGATTGGCAGCATGGAGATTGCGGATCATGCCATTCTGGCAGATCAGGTCTTTGAGACCACTTATGCCAATGGGGCCAGGGTGATTACCAACTATAATAAATATCCGGTTCAGTTGGAAGATCGTGAGATTGAAGCGCTTGGATATGCAATTATCCGATCGAAAGGTGGGAGAGATTAATGCAGAATACGCCAAAAGAAAGAAAATGGAAAATGAAATATTCCACCAGCAGAAGGGTCAACGGCTTTATCTTCGTCCTGCCCTGGCTATTGGGTTTTATTATCTTCTTTGCAGTTCCGCTGAAGAATACCGTACTGTATTCCTTCAACAAGGTGGATGTGGGGGATGGGGGAGGTATTGTGCTTACCTTCAATGGGATACGCAATTACATCGATTTGTTTACCAAGGAGGTTACTACCTTAAGCCAGCCCATCCAGAGGTTGTTTGCGGATGAGAATGCGGAGATACTGACCAATCTGCCCCTGATTGTTATCTTCAGTCTCTTCCTGGCAATTCTGGCCAATGCCAAATTTCCCGGCAGGGGTGTCGTCCGTGTCATCTTCTTCCTGCCCATCATCCTGGGACTGCCGCTGATTGTGGAGTGGACACAGAACAGTGTGGGAAGGAGCCTGATTGAGACGGCGTCAGGAGGACTGTTCGGCAACCGGATGGGAGCCAGACTGTTGTTTGAGTACACCTTCCTGCCCAGAAGGGTGGTCCTCTTCCTGTCCGAGGTCATCGGCAATATCTTTCAGCTGATTTCCAGGACGGGGGTACAGACCATGATATTCCTTGCCGGTCTTCAGTCCATCAGCCCCTCCCATTATGAGGTGGCGAAGATCGAAGGAGCCAATTCCTATGAGGTATTCTGGAAGGTGACGATCCCGCTGCTGGCCAATGTAACCGTATTTACTGTGATTTATACCCTGATCGATCTGTTCTTAAGCTCAACCATTGCAGAAGAGGTCTATAATTTTGCATTTGCCAAGAGCAAGATCGGAATTGGTTCCGCGTTGTCCGTCGTGTACATGATTAATGTTCTGGCAGCACTGGGAATAGTGATGCTGTTTTTGAAGGTGGTGAATCTGATTGAGAAAAAGTAAAGACATGAGAATAAAGAAAAACACATCCTTAAGCGAGGCGGCCTATCTGGAGAATCCCTTTACCATGAGAAAGTTCACAAGCTTTGCCTCAAAGGTATTCTTCCTGTCCCTGATCATCGGAGTATGCTTTGCCATTCTGTATCCGATTCTGACCTTATTGCCCATGGTATTTACAGACCTTCGCAATCTGGGATCACCGGATGCCATATGGCTGCCCGGCAAATTCGGGGTAAACAGCCTGGAATTCGTGTTCCGTTCCGTCATGCGGGGCGAGGCCATGATTATGGTACAATCCCTGTTTTACGGTCTGAGCATCAGCTTCATTCAGGTCTTTATGTCAGCCATGGCGGGGTATTCATTGGCAAGAACGGATTTCAAGGGAAGGAATCTGGTGTTCTTCCTGGTAATATTCGTGTTCCTCATACCCAGGCAGTCCTTTTTGATTACCCAGTACCTGCATTTTAAGCATTTTGATATTCTGGGGCTGTTTAAGCTGTTTCTGGGACACGACATTGATCTGATCAATAAACCGGTGACCCTGTACCTGCTGGCGATCTTCGGCTTCAGTGTCAATCAGAGCTTATTTATCTTCATCTTCCGTCAGTTTTTCAAGGGACTGCCGGTGGAGATCGAGGAAGCCTCCCTGATTGACGGGGCAGGATTTTATAAGACCTATTTTAAAATCATGCTGCCCAATGCCATGCCTGCCATATTGACCGTATCGGTTCTGGCTTTTGTATGGGCTTACGGGGACACCTATTATACCAACTATTTTAATCCGGACGGTCCCTACTTCGGAGTCATCATCGACAGGACCTTTAAGGATGCCAACAACTGGTATATCAATAACCAGGCACGGCAGTGGTTTGACACCTCCACCAGCAATGATTTGGCTTTTGAGGCCTTAAAACAGGCTTCCATTATTACCTTCCTGGCACCGTTGATGATTATCTATTTCTTCGTACAGCGTAAAATTGTAGAGAATCTGGACAGGGTCGGTATTGTAGGCTGATGCTGGGGCAGAAGGGAGTAAAGGTGGATAAGAAGAAAATATTAATAATAGCAGGTCTGCTCCTATTGGTTGTCTGTGGGGGCTTGCTGGTAAGAAGAAGTCTGAAGGGGCAGCCGGATGCCGGTCAGAAGGAAGACACCGGAGAGAATGAGAATGCAGACAGGCAGGGAGATGACATGACAGAGATAAAATTACTGGATAAGAATAACTTACAGGTAGAGCAGATAGGGGAGGAACTGGTGATATCCAATTCTTCCATGAAGGTAGTATACCAGATCACCGCAGGTACGGCGGATATTTACCAGGGGGAGGAGGAGCTTCCCGCTCTCTCCGGCATATACGCGGAGACCGTCCTGGAGGATGGCACCGGAGTCAAAAGCACGGAGCTGGCAAGGGATACCCGGGACTTTGTAAGGGTTCAGGAGATAAGCGGCGGCTTCGGCCAGGGTGCCCTGGTAACGGTGAACAGCCAAGGGAATGAGATCGCATTGCAGCAGAATTACTATATCTATGAGGAGCAGCCCTTTATCCTCCTGGAATCCGTGGTAAGCTCCGCCTCCGGCGTAAAGACCAATTATATGGCACCTATTCTGGCAAATAAGGGAGATTATAAATCAAATGTATTGAATATACCCGGAGAGGACACCCGATTCCTCTTCACTCCCTTTGATAATGACGCCTTTGTACGCTATGCTTCGGAGCCGTTAATCGCAGCGAAGGAAAGCTATGAGGTCACGGCGGTCTTTGATAATGTGACCCGTAAGGGCATGATTGCCGGATCCGTCACCCATGATACCTGGAAGACGGGGATTACCGTAAAGCAGGGCGGCATCGATGCCATTACCCAGTTCTGCGTGTTCGGCGGCATTACCTCCATCCAGACCAGGGATATTCTGCCCCATGGCTATGTATCCGGTTCCTCTGTGGCTTCTCCTAAGATATTCCTGGGCTTTTATGAGGATTACCGGGACGGAATGGAGGCTTACGGAAGGGCCAACGGGGTGATTGCACCGCCCCTTGCCTGGGATAAGGGCGTTCCCATGGGATGGAACAGCTGGTCAGCGGTTGCCGACAAGGTCAGCTACGATATCTATACCAATTCCTCCGATTTTGTAAAGGAGAATCTACAGCATAACAGCTTTAGCAATGATGGTGTGGTTTATATTAATTTTGACTCCTTCTGGGATAACCTGTCGGAGTACCAGCTGAAGCAGGCGGCCCAGCATGTGATAGATAACGGGCAGATACCGGGAATCTATTATACCCCTTTTACCTTCTGGGGAGGGGGCTACACGGCAGGTACGGTGGAAGGGACCGATAAGAAGTACAGCTGGCAGGACCTTGCGTTAAAGGATGAGAAGGGAACCATTCTGCCTGCGGTGGACGGCGGAGTATCCATTGATCCCACCCACCCCGGCAGTATTATGCGCATGCAATATATGTTCGGCAAGTTCCGGGAATGGGGCTACAAGTATGTGAAGCTGGACTTTATGAGCCATGGCGCAAGAGAGGGCGTATTCTATGACAAGAATATCACTACCGGAATCCAGGCGTATAACTATGGAATGCAGCAGCTGCTGGATATCCTGGGAGAGGATGTGAAGAATCAGGAGTTCTTCATCAGTCTTTCCATCGCACCCATGTTCCCCAGCCAGTATGCCCACAGCAGACGTATCTCCTGTGATGTGTTCGGCGAGATCGGAAATGCGGAGTATATGCTGAATTCCCTGACCTATGGCTGGTGGATGAACGGCACCATATATCCCTTCAATGACCCGGATCATATCGTAGTGTACAACAGCTATAACCACAGGGATGCCATCCTCTATAACGAGGGGCTGACCCGTTACATCTCTTCGGCGATCTCCGGTACCATGATGATTGACAGCGATGATTTCCGCATCAAGGAGGCCAGGGAGCGTGCCAGGGAGATTCTCACCAACGAAGAAATCAATGAGGTGGCAAAGGCCGGAATTAGCTTCCGTCCAGTGGAAGGCAACACAAAGGACAGGGCCTGTGATACCTTTACGCGCTATGACGCGGAGGAGGATGTGACCTATCTTGCGGTCTTTAACTTCAGTGCTACGGAGAATAAGAGGATGACCGTGGAGCTTTCCAGGATCGGTCTTGATCCGGGGTTAAAATACCAGATGTATGATCTGTGGTCAAAGACAACCCGGGAGATTCAAGGGTCGGCAGAGATTACCCTGGAAGAGGCGCAGCCTAAGATATTCAAGATCTATAAGTAACAGCACATTACAATACAAGGTTGGCATCATGCAGAACAGGAAAGGCGGGGAAATTATGAGGAATCACGAAAAAGACTGTTGCAGGCAGAAGATTTTCTTAGAGCGGAATGAGCAGAGCATCCGGTTAACCAACGGAACGCTCCATATGGAATATGACATAGCATCAGGGACTGCTGCTTTAAGGGATACGGAAAATCAGTATCTGCTGAAAGGAATAACAGCTGAGGCGAAATTGAAGGATGGAACCCACATCAGCAGTAAGAATCTAAAGAGGAATTCTGAAGCGGACTGTCTTGTAGCCGCTCATAGGGACGGCTTTGGAGAGGGAATAAAGCTTTCTGTTCAGAGCAGGCGGGAAGACGGGTTAATTCTGGAACAGAATTTTTATGCCTACGAGGACTATGATTATCTTCTGCTGGAGGCGGTGCTGCTTCTGGACGGCGGGATCAGCACCAACTATATTGCACCCTTGGCGGAAGGAAAGCTGGAATGCAGTATAAAGGGAGATCTGCGGTTCTTATCCGCACCCTTTGACAATGATGATTTTGTACGGTACGCATCCCAGCCCCTGCAATCCGCCGGGGAAAGCTATGAGATTACATCCATCTTTGACAATGATACAAGAAAGGGTATGGTAGCAGGCTCCGTAAGCCATGACATCTGGAAAACAGGAATGCAGGCAGGGCAATACTGCGGCAGCAATGACAGCGGCAGCTGTGCCGAAAGTTATGCCGGGCTTACAGGGTTTAAGGTGTTTGGAGGCATTACTTCAAAGCTGACAAGAGACAGCCTTCCCCATGGCTATGTGACAGGCAAAGCCGTATCATCGCCGAAGATTTTTTTCGGCTTCTTCCAGGATTACAGGGACGGTCTGGAGGCTTACGGGAAGGCCAATGGGATTATTGCGCCGCCCCTTCCCTGGGACAGGGGAGTCCCTATGGGCTGGAACAGCTGGTCGGCGGTAGCCAAGGATCTCAGCTATGAGATTTATACCGGAGCTTCCGATTTTGTGAAGGAAAAGCTCCAGGCCGGAAGCTTCGGCGACCGGGCGGTATACATTAATTTTGATGCCGGATGGAACAAGCTTACGGAGGAACAGCTGATTAATGCGGCCAGGCATGTGAAGGCCAACGGTCAGCTTCCCGGAATATATACCACACCTTTTACCTTTTGGGGCAAGGATTTTGACCGTCCGGTGGAGGAATCGGAGGGGCTTTATACCTGGAGGGATCTGCTGCTGAAGGATGAACAGGGGAATATCCTGCCCGCCTATGACGGTGGCTATTCCATCGATCCCACCCATCCGGGAAATTACATGCATTTGAAGCAGCTGTTCGGGAAATTCCGTGCATGGGGTTACCAGTATGTGAAGCTGGACTTTATGTCCCACGGCAGTGTAGAAGGGGTTCATTATAACCGGGATATCACCACGGGAATTGCGGCCTATAACTACGGAATGCAGCAGTTAGTGGATATTATGAAAGAGGAGATTGAGAAACAGGAATTCTTTATCAGCCTGTCCATCGCTCCCCTGTTCCCCGCCTGCTATGCCCACAGCCGCAGAATCTCCTGTGATATCTTCGGAACCATTAATTTTGCGGAGTACATGCTGAATTCCCTGACCTACGGCTGGTGGATGAACGACAGCGTATACCGGTTCAATGATCCGGACCATATTGTGGTGTATAACAGCTATAACCACCGGGATCCCATTCTCTATCATGAGGGGCTGACCCGCTATATCTCTTCGGCAATCTCCGGAACCATGATGATTGACAGCGATGATTTCCGGATTAAGGAGGCCAGGGAACGAACAGCCGAGATTCTCACCAACGAGGAGATCAACGGGGTTGCCAAGGCGGGAATCACCTTCCGTCCAGTGGAGGGCAATACGGGTGATCAGGCCTGCGATACCTTTATCCGGCAGGAGGAAGAGGGAGCTGCCGAGTATCTGGCAGTGTTCAACTACAGTGCGTCGGATAAGAAGGTGAAGGAGCTTAAGCTGGAACGTTTGGGGCTTGATCCTGACAGGGATTATGTGCTGCAGGATCTGTGGTCAGGAGAGCGTGAGACGGTAAGGAAAGAGATAACCCTTCGGATGGCAGAGGCGGAGCCGAAGCTGTACCGGATATGTCCCTGCAAAGCAGGAGAGTAATGATACACTATATGATAGCTTGCAGTATCATAGCATATCATATTACGACTTGCCGTATTATGGTATGACCTATTATGACTTGCCGTATCATGGTATGACCTATTATGACTTGCTGTATCATGGTATGACCATATTACGGCTTGCCGCATCATGGTATGACCATATTACTGCTTGCCGTATCATGGTATGACCATATTACGGTTTACCGCATCATGGTATGACCATATTATGGCTTGCAATATCATAGTATAAATATTTGGTGACATCTGGTCACGCAATGGAGGTAACGAATGATTACACATCAGAATAATTTATTTAATATTACTACGAAGAATTCATCTTATGTTATGGCCTACTCCAACTGCCTGCAGAATATTTACTGGGGTGAGAAGCTTCATGGAGAGGATCTGTCCTGCTATGTCAAGGAACGCGGACACAGCAGCTTTGATCCGAACCTCAACCTGGAACGGGATGAATATGGCTTCTGGGACAGCTATTCCTTCCTGGAAAGCTGCCTGAAGGTGAATTATCCTGAGATCAGGAAGCTGGATATGGTTTATCTGGAGCATTCCATCCAGCAGGTGAATGAGAAGCTGGAGCGTCTGACTCTCCGGTTTAAGAACAGCTACTCTCAGCTATATGCGGATGTGGTGTATGAGGTATATGCGGAATATGATATTATCTGCCGGTATGCTAAGATCACCAACGAGGGAGAAGAGGTCATTCTTGAGAATTTGAAATCTGCCTCCGTCAGTATTCCGAAGCTGGAGAAGTACCGTGTGAAATATCTCACCGGCAAATGGGCTGCGGAGACTCAGGTTAATGACCAGTATCTCACCACCGGAGCATTTACCCTCCAGTCCCGCTGCGGCAATACGGGACCCCACTATAATCCAAGCTTCGCCCTGGATGATGGTACGGCAGATGAGACAAGGGGCAGTGTATGGTTCGGGCTCCTGGGCTACAGCAGCAACTGGCAGATAACCTTTGAGAGGACAATTTATAATAATGTACGGGTAACCGGCGGTATCAGTAATTTTGATTTTTCCTATAGGCTGGGGAAAGGTGAGAGCATCACCACACCGGTTATGACCTTCGGCTATTCCGCCGGGGGCTATGGCGAGATGAGCCGTAAGCTCCATGACTTTGAGGTTGACCACATCTTCCCCAGGCGGAAGCCGGGAAGGGTTCTGTATAATTCCTGGGAGGCGACCGCTTTTGATGTTACCGCAAAGAATCAGAAGGAGCTTGCCCGGAGAGCGGCTCAGATCGGTGTGGAGCTGTTTGTTATCGATGACGGATGGTTTGGAGAGCGTCATAATGACCGGGCGGGACTGGGTGACTGGTATGTGAACAAGGAGAAGTTCCCCAACGGATTATCGGAGATCATTGATTATGTAAAATCCCTGGGCATGGATTTCGGCATATGGGTGGAGCCGGAGGCGGTGAATCCGGACAGCGACCTGTACCGTGCCCATCCGGATTGGATTTATCGTTTTAAAGACCAGGAGCCCATGCAGGGAAGAAATCAATATACCTTAAATATCAGCAAGAAAGAGGTTAAGGAATTCATTATTGGTTTCATGTCGGATTTGCTATCAAAGCATGAGGATATCACCTTTATTAAATGGGATATGAATAAGACCCTGACGGATGTGAGTGCGGGAGATACGGCAAAGGATAAGGAGCTTTGGTACGGGCATGCCCAGGCCCTTTATGAGATATGGGCAACCCTGCGGGAGAGATTCCCCAAGGTGGACTTTGAGGTGTGTGCGGGCGGAGGCTCCCGGATTGACCTGGGCATCCTGCAATTTGCAGACCAATGCTGGCCCAGTGATAATACGGATGCATATGAAAGGCTGTTTATTCAGGAGGGCTTCTCCTATTTCTATGCGCCTCGCATTATGACGGCATGGGTTACGGATTCCTCCTCCGGATGCTCCAATAAATTTGAAAGACCTTACAGCTACCGTTTCCATTCTTCCATGATGGGAGGACTGGGCATTGGGGCTAATATCAGCAAATTTAGTGAGGAGACCTTAGAGGAATTTAAGAACTATATCAGTCTGTATAAAGAGATACGGGAAACGGTGCAGTATGGAAAGCAGTACCGCCTGTCCTCTGTACGGGAGAGCACCTTGCATGCGGTGGAATATATCAGCAGGGATGACAGTGAAGTTGTAGTATTTGCCTTCCGGCAGGGTTATGAGTTTGGGAAGGAAATGCCGGGTCTGAAGCTTTGCGGACTGGATCCACAGGCATTATATCAGATAGAAGGGGATAACAGGGTACTTCATGGAAGCACTTTGATGAGGATGGGTCTTGAGACGGGGCTATGGGGTGACTTTGATAGCCGCTTTATCCGGATTAGACGGGTGTAATGATAGGAGGGTCAAAAGGATACTGGATGGTTATAGATCAGAGCAGGATGCCTTTTGACCCTTTTGATATTTAATGGGTTGGGCTGTGAGGTAAATCTGAGTGGATCGATATCCATATGGGCTTGCCTTTAACATCCCATGATTGCCAAGTGCAGGCAATCACGGGAAGCCCGGTCTGCGCCCATATGGATATCGATCCACTCAGATTTACCGCATTAGTATGGAGAAACATTTTGTTGTATAAATATGGAGGATTTATGTCAGGAGAAATAACGAAAGTACGTAATCTTGCCTATCGGCGGGCGGCTTATCAGTCCAGCTCCTATACGGTTAATGAGACGGCGCAGCTGGTGACGGCCGGACCGGAGCCTGCGGATGAGTCGAAGATGGCATATGAATTTTTGCACAGGGATGGGAATCAGTCAAGGTACGGTAATGTGAAGTATCTGTTTGATTATGGAAAGGATACCCAGTTTGAGACTTATACTACCGATACATGGGTACAGGTACGGCTGCCGAGAAGAACGCGGCTGGGCAGCTATACGATAAAAGCGGGAAGCTGCTGCGGGGATTCCTGCCCTTTTCCTTCGGTCTGGACTTTGTACGGGTCAGGAGACGGGGTGGAATACCATGAGCTGGATCGCCAGGTGAATCAGGTGTTTGCCCAGCATGAAGCGAAGACCTATCCTGTTGATGAAGCGGCGGGCTATACTCATTACCGGCTCAGCGTCGAGGAGGTGTTAAGCGGGGATCGGATTCATATGGCGGAATGGTCCCTCCAGGATACGGAAGGCCGCCGGATTCTGGCCTCCTATGATGAGAATGTATTCTCCTATGTCAGCGCCTGGATGAGTGCAGGTAACCAGAAGGAATGGGTTTATGTAGATCTGGGAGGAGATAGTGTTATCCGGGGGGTGAAGATTTCTTGGGGCAGCATGTATGCCACAGTGTATGAGATTCAGGTATCCGGGGACGCCAGGAACTGGGTTACGGTGGCGGAGGATTGCCAAGGGTGCGGGGGAACGAAGGAAATAAGCTTTTCCAGCTGTAGCACAAGATATGTAAGGCTGTATCTTAAGGAAACCGATCCGGGGAATATCGCTTATATCGTGAGGGAATTCCAAGTCTTTGGAACCAATGATGTGAAATACCTTCCCGAGAGCGGCAGGAAAGAGGAGGAAGGGAAACAATTCCTAAATCAGAATTCCTGGAAGCTGGAGAGGGCGGAGAGGTTGAAACTGCCCGAGAGCCCGGAATTAGCCGGTAGCCTGGGATTATTACTTGAGAACCGAGACGGCTTGCCCGAGGTACCGCTTGCGGGAACGTTGCTGGCAGGGGAGATTGAAACCGGCAGTTGCAGTACTTCCGACGTGGAGCTGGGGATGCGGATTGCATCCGGGAGGTATGACACATCCGGCTGGCTGCCTGCTGTAGTACCGGGGACAGTATTTTATTCCTATCTGAGGGCCGGGGCAGTAGCTGATCCTTGCTTTGAGGACTGGCAGCGGTGCGCTTCCGACAGTTACTTTAAGAGTGATTTCTGGTATCGCACCAGCTTTACCGTTCCTGGGGACAAGAAGGGGCAGAGGGTTTGGCTGAATTTTGACGGCATCAACTGGAAAGCGAGGGTATTCCTTAATGGGGCCTATGTGGGTGCAGTAAATGGAGGATTTACCCGGGGAAGGTTTGATACTTCATCTCTGATTCGCTATGGGGAAGAGAACTGTCTTGCCGTTCTTATTCTTAAGAATACGGATCCGGGGACGGCCTATACCAGTAACAATGATGGTCCCGGAACCATGGGAGGGGTATTCGGCAATGACGGAAGGATCGGGGAGGATGCTCCTACCTACAGCGCGGCTAACGGCTGGGACTGGGTTCCCACAGTACGGGGACGTAATATCGGAATCTATAATGATGTGTATCTGACCTATACCGGGGCGATTCAGGTGAAGGATCCCTGGATGGTGACGGTATTTGACCGGAAGGATAGTGGAGAGCCGGATTTAAACAGGCTGAATATGACTTTAAAGGCGGAGCTGACGAATTCCTCGGATGAGACGGTGACGGCGGTCCTTCGGGGAAGGATCGAAGAACGGCCGGAGCTGGTGTTTGAGCAGGAGGTGGTACTGAAGGCTGGAGAAAGCGTTCAGGCAGTTATCGGGCCTCTTGGGCTTGAGGAGCCAAAGGTCTGGTGGCCCAACGGATACGGAGAACAACCCTTGTATCATATGACTGTCACGGCATCGGCGGAGGAAGAGGAATCGGATACGAAGCATTTTCAATTTGGTGCCAGGGAGTTTACCTATACACTGACGGAGAGTGATGAGACAGACGGGAATGGTTATAAGAACGGCAATAATCTGGCAATTCTGTGCAATGGGGTACGCATTGTTATCCGGGGCGGCAACTGGGGCCTGGAAGATATTCATTTGAATGTGGATGAGGAGAGGTATGATGATAAGATCCGCCTTCACAAATACGAGAATTTTAACATCATAAGAAACTGGGGCGGTCAGACCTATGACGAACAGCTTTATAAGGCCTGTGATAAATACGGGATTCTGATCTGGGATGATTTCTTCTTTCCCGGATGCTGGCTCCATAGCCCGAAGGAGCCTGGGATGTTCCTTGAAAACGTAAGGGACCGGATATGCAGATTTCGCAGCCACGCCTGTATTGCCCTGTATTGCGGAGCCAATGAGATGCATCCGGAGGTGGAGGAGATTGAGAAGGGGATAAGAGAGTATGTACGGGTACGGGACGGTGTCAGGCACTATATTCCCAATTCGGCCAAGGCGCCGGTTGCCGAGGACGGACCTCATAAGGCAATGCTTCCGGAGTTTTATTTTGAGAATACCCTTCCGGATCTTATGAACAGTGAACGTGGTATGCCGAATATTCCTGTGGCAGAGACGATGCGGATGATTTTTTCGGAAGATAAGCTGTGGCCCCATAATGAGCTTTGGGCGCTTCATGATTTTGCCCTTCGGTGGAATGTGGATGGCGGAGGCTATTTGAAGAAATTAGAGGATTATGGGGAGTTTGACAGCTTTGAAGAGATGCTGCGGAGAGCCCAGATGCAGAGCTATGAGCTGCATAAGGCCATGTTCGAGGGTTGCATCGCTTCCGGCAGCCACGGTCTGATGATGTGGATGAGCAATCCGGCATGGCCCTCCCTGGTATGGCAGAGCTATGATTATTACCATGATGTGAACGGGGGGTATTACGGCCTGAAGACCGCCTGCCAGCCAGTGAACCTCATATGGAATCGGGCCAATAACCGGATGGTGCTCTTTAATGGCACACCCAGACAGGAAGAGCTGACGGGGGTTCTGAGAATTTATGATCTTCAGGGCAGGCTGCTCCATGAAAAAAAGGAAACCGCCAAGGTAGGGAAGTCTTCTCTGCAGGAGCTGTTTTCCGTAGATTTCAGCGAGTATGCTTCGGATATTGTGTTTCTTAAAACCTGGGTATACTTTGCGGATGATATACCCACTGTTGACAATGTATCCATTATTGGGAATGCAAAAGTTGCTGGTGACGCAGATATTACTGGCAATGCAGATATGACCGGGAACACAGGAGATGCTGGCAATGCAGGCAGAGAAGAGGGCAGGCTAGCAGGTGAGAATTTCTACTGGCACAACCACAGAAGCAGCAGGGATTTCCGTGCCATGTCACAGCTGGAATATATTCATTTACAGGCCCGTATGGAAGAGACGGACGGGACATGGCAGCAGGAGACGGGATGGAGCGGATACAGCATGGAGCTTGCTAATCTTTCGGAGGTTCCGGCCTTGCAGATCCGGATCAAGGTATTGAGGCAGGAGACCGGGGAACGGGTATTGCCGGTGTTCTATGAGGATAATTATTTTTCCCTTATGCCCGGAGAGAGGAAGAGGGTCCGGCTGGAATTCAGGAACAGTAATCTCATGGGAGAATATCCTCAATTTGTAGTAGAGGGATTTAACATCCTCCGGCAGACGATGGGCATTCACCAATAGGGGCTTATTTGCAAATAGAGAATCAGCCCGAAGGAAAGTGAGAGTAAGATTGATAGAAATAAAATGTATAATGAAGGGAGGTCCGGGTCCATGCCAGCATTTTCAGGGCGATCTGTACGGTAAAAGGCATGGACATAAGGATGGACAAATTGATGAATAAAGAATACAGAAAGTTAGTAATCGATCAACTGCCTAAGCGTTTTAATGAAGGCTTGTTCTGGGGCAACGGATTTATGGGGGGACTGCTGTATGTGATGGATCATTCCCTTCGGTTCTCCGTGGATAGTATACAGCTTTGGGAGACCAGGGACAGCACACAGGACATGCCGGCTGCAAAATTTGCAGACTTTGTGAAGAATCCGGAGTTGTTCCATAATGGAACCTATACGGCGCAGACAAATCTTTCGGAGCCCAGAATTTGGCGCAGCCATCTTCCGGGGCTGAGCTTAAATATCGCATTGGAGGATGAGATAACCGGCTTCTACGCAGAACTGGATCTTACCCTTGCCAGTGCGGATATCCGGGTTATCTTAAAGAATGGAAAACAGGTTAATTGCTGTGTTTATGTTGACTCTAACGTTAATGTCCTGAAGGTTAAGCTTGATGCGGAGCAGTATGCAGTTGAGATCAAGGGCTGGGATACCGCCGACGGAAAGCTGGCCCAGCTGACAGGCTGGAATTATTCCAGGTATACAGTGCAGAGGCTGGAGAGCATCACTCATGTGCTTCAGCCCTATTCCGGGCAGGGACTGGCAGTAATCAGCTTGATGGAGAAGCCCGGAGATATCTATATCACCCTGAATGCGGATACCCATGTTATCCAGGAGAAAGATACCTCTAGGGATTATGATGTAGAAGCGGATTATGGCGGAAAAACGGATCATGATGGAGAAGCAGGCCATAACGGAAGAGCGGACCATGGCGAAAGAGCGGACCATGGCGGAAAAATAGACTATGGAGAAAAAACAAGCCAGGAAATGATTGCAGAGAATACTGGGCTGTTGGAGAAATATCTGGAGCATGAGGAAGTATTCCGAGAGGCGCATACGGCTTCCTGGGCAGAATTCTGGAGCCGGTTTGATTTAAGCGTACCCAATGACAGACTGCAGCAGGCCTTTTATCAGGAGATGTATAAAATATTTTCCAATGAACGGAGGGGCTCCTGGCCCGTCACCCTGCAGGGCGTATGGAATAATGACGCGAAGATACCCGCCTGGTACGGAGATATGCATAACGACCTGAATGTGCAGTCCTGTTATTGGGCGGCATATAAGACGAATAATATTGAATTGGCGGAAGCTTACATTGATTATTATACCGGAGCCATGCCGCGTCTTACAGAACGGGCGTATAAGCTGTTCGGCATAAAGAATGCCATTCACTGTCCGGTTCAGATGGCGCCGGAGGGCTACGCAGCCGGTGGGGAATGGTGCTTCTGGAATGAATTATTGGGACCGGAATTATTCGTAGCGGCAGATTTTTGCTGGTATTATGAGTATTCCAGAAACCTTGAGAAATTGGAGTCCAGTGTATATCCCTTTATAGAAAGGGTTCTTAATCTGTATCAGGGAATTGCATATCCGGGTGAGGACGGCTATTATCATATTCCCTTTACCAATTCACCGGAGGTATTCCGGGGGCCCATGCTGATTAAGGATGATGCCACGGTGGTTATCTCCACTCTTCATTATCTGCTGGAGCATATGGAGCGTTATGCAAAGCTCCTGGGCAGGGATGGCAGCCGTTATGCGGAGTTCAACCGGAGGCTGACCCCGGTCAAGCTCACGGCGAAGGGATATCCTTTATTCCCGGATGAGGATGTGTTTGAATCCCATCGTCATTTCTGTCAGCTGTTCCCCATATTCCCCCTGGGGACGGATATCCACAGCCCGACAGCGGAGCGGTCCCTCAATGCTGTAATCGATCTGGGATTAAAGGAATATGCGGCATGGTCCTTCCCGTATATGTCGATCTTTGCATCCCGCTGCGGCAGGGGCAATATGGCACGCACCATGCTGGAGCTTTACTGCATGGCCTTCCGGGCACGGAATACCTTTGTGGTCAACGGAGATCCCTATCAAAACGGTATTCTGCGTGTATCGGATACCAATGCGGGGGAAAGTTCAGATGCCTTTACGGTGGAAGCAGGCTTTATTGTACCGGCAGCGCTTAGTGAGATGTTTGTCCACCGGTCCGGGGACAGGGTATATATCGCTTATGGTATTCCGGATGAGTGGGGCAAATGCTCCTGCCGCAGCATGACCATCGAAGGCGGACATAGGATATCCGTGGTTATAGAAGAATATGAGCTGAAATCGGTGGTTGTGGAGCCAAGCTGTGATGAGAAGGTAGAATTCTCTTTTGCTAAGTCGAAGAGGCCTTTGATGGTAGATGGGAATCAGCTTCCGGTACAGGATGTATACCAGGTATCTTTAAAAAAGGGAAGAAACCTTGTATTTGAGGTAAGCTGAACAGATTATGCAAGACAAGCGGTAATGGAATGAAAAATCTTGATTTTACATTCAGCGGATTTGTGCGCTGTCTCAATTCGCAGGATTGCGGCAGCGCATGGATATTGCTGTAGAGATAGGTTGAAAGAAAGGCATGGGTTATTAAGATGGAGTTTATTTCGGAGTGGAAAGGACGCATGCAGTACTGGCTGGATCTGCTGACCCAGGATTTTTATACGGCCATACAGCCAATCCAATTTGAAGGGTTTACCACCTATGAAAGATTATCCTATGAAGAGGCCATGAAGCAGGAGTTCCGGCCGATGCCGGAAGGAACGAGGTGGGGACATCAGTATGAATATGCATGGTTCCGGGCTAAGATTGTTCTTCCCAGAGAGGCTGAGGGAGAGAAAATCGTTATGTCCCTGGATACGGGGAACGGAGGCTGGCCCGGAGGGGAATCCGTGCTCTATGTGAACGGCAGGGAGTTTGGCACTAAGCGGGCAGATTTTATCAGTATCTGGCATCATTATGTACAGGATAATATACTGACGGAGCAAGGGGCGGAAGGTACCTGTTACGAGCTTGTAATGGAGACCTATGCGGGGCACCATATTCCTATGAGCAAATTCGGCATGGTTGCTGTGGGGCCGGTGAAGCCGGAGGCTTTTAAAGAGCCCGATCCGGAGGAGCTGCGGTCCGGAATCGGCTCCAGCTCTATCGGCATATGGAATGAGACGGCCCATCAGCTCTGGCTGGATGCGGTAACCTTGTATGAGACCATGCAGTGCCTGGACGACAACAGCCTTCGGGCGGCAAAGATAGCAGATGCCCTTAAGAAGTTCACCTATGCCGTGGATTTTGAGCAGCCCCTGGATAAACGTATGGAGGATTACAGGTTAGCCAGAGGCATATTAAAGCCCATGCTGGAGGCGAAGAACGGTTCGACGGCTCCGGTTATGTACGCAATCGGCAATGCTCATCTGGATATTATGTGGCTCTGGCCTTATGCCGAAACCATCCGCAAGACAGCCAGAACCTTTGCCCAGCAGCTGAGGCTGCTGGAGATGTATCCGGAGTATAAATTCCTTCAGAGCCAGCCCCAATTATATCAGATATGCAAGGAGAATTACCCTGAGCTGTATGCCAGGATGAAGGAAGCGGTGAAGCGGGGCCAATGGATCTGTGAAGGCGGCATGTGGGTGGAGCCGGATACTAATATGGCGTCCGGGGAATCCTTGATTCGGCAGCTGGTACATGGCATGAGGTTTTATAAAGAAGAATTTGACGTGGATTGTGAGATACTCTGGCTGCCGGATACCTTTGGCTACTCCGCAGTATTGCCCCAGATACTTAAGGACTGCGGCATCCGTTACTTATTTACGCAAAAGATCTTCTGGTCCTGCAACGAGGGGGAGAAGTTTCCTTATCATTATTTTACCTGGCAGGGGATGGATGGCTCCAAGGTAATCTCCTTCCTTTCCACCAGTTACACTTATCATACTAATCCACGCCAGTTGATTGAAGTGTGGAATAACCGGGTCCAAAAGGAGGAGCCTGTGGATAAATTCCTCCTTCCCTTCGGTTACGGCGACGGCGGAGGAGGACCCAGCCGGGATTTTATCGAATATGGTTTGAGAGAAGAGAATCTGGAGGGGGTACCCCGGTTCCGGTTTGCGCATCCTCTGGAATTCTTTCAGGATATGGAGAAGGAGGGCGCTCCGGAACATACCTACCTGGGAGAATTATATTTTACAGCCCATCGGGGAGTATATACTTCCCAGGCAGCAGTAAAGCTTAGGAACCGAAAGAGCGAGCTGGCGCTCAGGGAAAGTGAATTATGGAGTGCTATAGCCGGTGTCCGCAAGGTCTTCTCTTATCCGGCTGAGACCATGGACCGATACTGGAAGCTGGTTCTGCTTAACCAGTTCCATGATATCCTGCCGGGCTCTTCCATTGCGCGAGTCTATGAGGATGTTGCCAGGACACATCTTGAGGTTATGGAAGGGGCGGCCCTGATTGCACAGGAAGCGAGAGGAAAGCTGACAGAGAGGGCAGAGGGAGCCGTAACCGTGTTTAACTCTCTTTCCTGGGAACGTACGGGAATCGTGGTTCTTCCCGGACAATTCAAACAGGGAGCCATGACCGCGGAGGGAAGATTTATCTATGTATATGAGAAAGATGGTGAGGTCATTGCTGAGGTTACCGTCCCTTCCTGCGGAGTGTTGGCTCTGATCCCTGTCGCACCCTCACAAGGGGATACGGCAAGAGATACAGCAGAAGATATAGCAGGAAATGCAGCAAGTGATATAACAAAGGCCCAGATAATATCTGGGGTGCAGAAAGGAATGGCAGTACAGACAGCGGTGACCCCGGAGGGTGCAGTCCTGGAGAATGGGTATGTCCGGGTCGTTTTTAATGCCAATGGGGAGATCACTTCATATAGAATGAAGTCCACCGGCCGTGAATATGCCGCTCAGCCTATGAATCAATTCTTGTTATATAAGGATGTTCCCAGATATTTTGATGCCTGGGATATTGATAGCCCTTATGAGAAGGCTGTTGTCAACCTGGAGCCGAAAGCGGAGATAAGCATAAGCTGTGCTGTGCCGGTATATGGCGCGGTCTGTGTGAAAAAGCAGATTGGAAATTCTTCGCTGGAGCAGATCATTGGACTGAGCAGGGACAGCCACAGAGTTACCTTTGATACCACAGTTGACTGGAAGGAGCTGCACCGGTTATTAAAGGTCAGCTTCCCGGTCAATGTCCTGGCCGAAGAGGGAATCAATGAGATTCAATTTGGCTATGTCACCCGTCCTACCCATCGATCCAGACAGTATGACAGGGACAGATTCGAGGTGTGCAATCACAGATATACGGCGCTTTGTGAACAAAACCACGGTGCCGCGGTACTTAATGACTGCAAATATGGCGTCAGCATGCTGGATCATTCTATCAATCTGACCCTGCTGAGGGCACCCGCTTCACCGCAAATGCGCGCGGATAACGAGATACACCGGTTTACCTATGCCTTTACTGCCTGGGAAGGAAGTTTCATGGACAGTGATGTGGTTCGTGAGGGCTACGAATTGAATGTGCCTCTGGAGACAGCTTCAGGCCTCGCCAGTGAACAAAGCTTCTTTAGCGTAGATCAGGCCAATATCATGATCGAGACGGTAAAGCCTGCGGAGGATGGCAGTGATACCGTGGTTCTTCGAATGTATGAAGCCAAGAAGGCGGGCACCCGTTGTGCATTTCGCAGTGCATTTCCGATACTTAAGGCATACGAGGGCAATATGCTGGAGAAGAAGGAAAGAGAGTTGCCGGCAACAGCCCATGAGGTGGAACTTGATTTTCGCCCTTTTGAAATTAAGACAATTCTGTTAAAATTGGAATAAGGCAGTTATGCTTCGGCGGGAGGCAGCGGATTGCTGACAGGCAGAAGAAGGAAGAGAACAGGAGCCGAGCAGAAGGGTGTGTTGTGAATATCTGCATTAACGATGAGGATTATAATGGGGGATGGCGATGGTAAAGGTAGAATTATGTGAGTATAATGGCTGGAAGGATTGTGTCAGAATCTCCAATGACAGGATTGAGGTGATTGCTGCGACTCAGATCGGTCCCAGGGTGCTCCGGTTTGCTTTTCTGGGAGGAAATAATATCTTTTATGAAAAAGCAGGGCAGCAGGGACTGACGGGCGGAGATGAATGGCGCATCTATGGAGGACACCGGCTGTGGCATGGTCCGCAGATCGGCTTTCGGCCCAATGAGCCGGATAATGAAAGAATCAGTTATGAGCTTCTTAAGGACGGGGTTGTCCTTACAGGTAACCGGGAAACCCTGTCCGGCATGCGCAAGCAGCTTACAATCCGGATACCCTCGGATGGAGCCGAGGTAGAAGTCCTTCATGAGATCAGGAACCAAACGGTCTGGCCGGTAGAGCTGACCGCCTGGGCACTGTCGGTCATGGCAGGCGGAGGTCTGGCTATATGGCCGAATACGAAGCGGGATACCGGCTTCTTGCCAAATCAGGCTCTGGTTACCTGGCCCTATACGAATCTGGAAGACAGCAGATTGAATATATGCAAGGATTACATAGCATTGAAGCAGGACAGCAGGGTTGAGGACTGGTTTAAGGCTGGAACCGGCAATGTAGAGGGCTGGGCGGCATACTTGCTGGAGCAAACGGTCTTTCTTAAGAAGTATAAGCATATCATGGATGCAAACTATTCTGATATGGGATCTTCTTTTGAAATCTATACGGATTTAGAGATTATAGAGCTGGAAAGCTTAAGTCCTATTACAAAGCTGAAACCGGGGGAGAATCTCAGACATAGGGAGAGCTGGAGGCTGTTGACGGCAGAGGAATTGGGATTGGATATCCAGGTTGAAGGGAAGGTTCTGGAGGACAGCTTATATGGCACACTCATGAGGCTATTATCTCCTGCTTCGGTTCAACAGTAAAATTGTCTTCCTGGTTCATATCGAAAATCCACTATTATTAAACTGGGCAAATAATATGTTAAGTGATAGTGTTTACTTTGAAGGAATATCGGAAGAAGGCAGGCGGTTCATATGTTTTTTATAAGTCTTGGAGAAATAAGACAGATTGTCAAAACCGCATAGCAGGGCAGCTTCTTCTACATTATATTTACTGCTTTGCAATAACTTCTTTGCATTGGCACACCTTACCATATTAAGAAAATTCACGGTGGTGTAACCTGTAACCTCTTTGAAAATACGGCAGAAGTAATATTTGCTTACGCCAACTTCCTCTGAAATACTCTGAATGGAAAGATTTTCAGAATAATGATACTGTATATACCGGATTGCCTTTTTGATTACTTCAATTTTGTTGTTTTTTATCTGTTTAGATAAGGTGGATTCGAGTATGGTGTAGTTCCGATAAAGGCAGATGACTAAATCCATGGTTGCTGCTTTTATTTTTGCTTTATAAAGAGCTTTTTGCAATTGAAATTCCTCTTTAATAATCTCATATTTCTCTCTTAGCTCATTTTCTGTTATCTTTCTTTGAAATACAACTTCTCCGATATCCAGATTAAAGTTCTCGCAAAATTTCTGATCTATAATCAGGCAGTAGTAGATGGATTCATCTGCTAAGGATTGGATATAATGGACATTGTTTGAATTGATAACAATGATTTCGTCCTTACCGGCAGTGACACTGTCCGCATCTGCAATCACATGGATCGTCCCTTTTAGAACATATAGGATCTCGAGGTTTTCATGCCAATGAGGCAGAAAATCGGAGTAATGTTTTTTCATGGTATCCAGGTGGAAAATAATTGGAAACGAAGGATCCTTGTGTATATGGGGTTCGTATAAATTATTTGCGTTCATCGTCGTCTTCCTCTATTCAAATTGAATTTAAGCAATATAGTGTTAATTTGCGGCAACTTCATTTCTTTACTTCATAATAGTTCAATTATACAATGAGGTTTAGAAACAAACAACTTTTTTTATAGAAAGGATGGTTGATATGTACGATTTTCCAATTGGTGTTATGCTGGATTCCTTTAAGCTGAGTACGAAAAATGCTATAGAAAAAGCGGCACTCCTTGGGGCCAAAGGCCTCCAGATGTATGCAACCTCAGGGGAGTACTCCCCGGAAGCGTTAACGGGAAGTAAAAGGAGAGAACTTCTTGATATGGTTAAGTCAAATGGACTTATTTTTTCTGCCCTATGTGGGGATTTGGGCCATGGCTTTGGCAGCAAAGACAAGAATCCCGAACTCATTGAAAAGTCAAAGCGCATTATGGAGCTGGCAAAGGACCTGGAAACGGATATTATTACTACCCACATCGGTGTAATTCCGGCAGATAAGAATCATGAAAGATATAAGATTATGCAGGAAGCCTGCCATAGCTTGAGCCGTTTTGCTGATTCTATGAAAGGACATTTTGCCATTGAGACCGGGCCGGAGATTGCAGCCACTTTAAAGGAATTCTTAGATACCCTCGATTCAAGAGGAGTTGCAGTCAATCTGGATCCTGCCAATTTTGTAATGGTTACGGGAGATGACCCGGTCAAAGCTGTTTATATCTTAAAAGATTATATTGTACACACCCATGCAAAAGATGGCAGGCGGCTTCAGGTGATTGATCCTGAAATTATCTATAAAATTAAAGATGACAATACCGCCAGTGATGCTGCCGAATATGAATTCCTTTCCCAGGATACGAACCAACCATTTATTGAACTTCCTCTGGGAAAAGGGGATGTTAATTTCAAGGACTATCTAAATGCTCTGGATGACATTGGCTACAGGGGCTTCCTGACTATTGAGCGCGAGGTCGGGGACAATCCGGAAGAAGATATTAAAAATGCAGTGGTTTTTCTTAACAGGATGAAAAGTTTATAGGAGGAAGTTATGGCAAAGATTAAAATCGGAATCATCGGTACAGGTTCTATCTCCGAACAGCATATCGAAGCTTCCCGGAACAATAAAGATGTGGAATTATATGCCTTCTGTGATCTGAACGAAGAGCGGCTGAAATTTATGGCGGACAAATATAATGTGAAGCGGACTTTTACCGATATGAATGAAATGCTGAGCCTGAAGGAAATCGATGCAGTCAGCATATGTACCTGGAATTCCGCACACGCACCCTGTACCATAGCGGCATTAAATGCAGGCAAACACGTCCTGTGTGAAAAGCCTATGTCGGTTTCCAAAGAAGCCGCACAGGCCATGAAGGAGGCAGCTGAAAAAAATGCTAAATTACTGATGATTGGTTTTGTCAGACGTTACGGAAATGACTGCAGCATTTTAAAGGAATTTATCGAATCGGATTATTTCGGTGAGATCTATTATGCAAAGGCTACTTACTTGAGGCGGAAAGGGAATCCCGGAGGATGGTTTGGTGAGAAGGCACGTTCCGGGGGCGGGCCATTGATTGATTTGGGTGTTCATGTAATCGATCTGGTAAGGTTCTTAATGGGCAACCCGAAACCTGTCTCCGTATACGGAGCTACCTTTAAGAAACTGGGCGACAGGGGCAATATTAAGGGAAAGCAGTCTTATAAGGCCTCCAGCGCTACGGATCATGATATCTGTGATGTAGAAGATTTAGCGACCGCCATGATTCGCTTTGATAATGGTGCCCTTCTTTCCGTTGAAGCGAGCTTCAGCTTGAATATTAAGAAAGATGAGGGAAAAATAGAGCTTTTTGGTACAAAGGGTGGTGCCAAACTGGATCCGGAACTGGAGCTTTACAGTGAGATTAATGATTATATGGCGGATATTGCACTGGATGCGCAGACTTCCCTAAGCTTTGACGGCTTGTTTGCCAAAGAAATCGATCATTTCGTCTCCTGTATTATGGATGGGACACCTTGTATGTCCCCCGCTCAGGACGGCATTGATATTATGGCTATTTTGGATGCGATCTATGAATCGGCCGCAGCCGGTCATGAGGTGATCTTATAATACTAAGATACCTGATGGCTAAAATTATGATGTAATGAAAGCGGAATGAGGAGAAGACAAGTTTACTTGTATTCTCCGATTGGAGCAACAAGATCATGAACCTGGTTTTGGTTCATGATATAATGAAAGCGGAATGAGGAAATGCAAGCTTGCTTGCGATTTCCGATTGGAGCAACAAGATCATGAACACGTCCTTTGTTCATGATATAATAAAAGTGTGATCACATGATGCGAGCTGGCTGACAATCATGCGATCGGAGCTAGGGATCATGAATGTGATTTAAGTTCAGGATATAAATAGAGAGGGCGCAAAAACATGAAAGTATCGGTTAGTTCCTACAGCTTTGGGAAGCTGTTGTACTCAGGCATAATTACACAGATTGACTGTATCCGTAAGGCAAAGGAGATGGGCTTTGATGCCATTGAATTTATGGATATACTTGCACCGGAGGGTGTCACAAAGGAGGAGTATGCGAAGGCGTTGGCAGAAGAATGTAAGCGCCTGGATATGCCGATCTCCTGCTTTACCTTCGGCGCTGATTTTATTAATGGAAGCGGCGGCGATGCACGTCTTGAGATAGAAGGCGTGAAGAAGATGGTGGATATTGCGGCTATCCTGGGAACCGATCTGGTACGGCACGATGCTACCATCGGTGACGGCAGAGCCTTTGATGCCGTATTGCCAATTCTGGCTGATGCTTGCAGGGAAGCTGCGATTTATGCAGCCTCCAAGGGCATACGGACCACCGTAGAAAACCATGGGTTTTTCTGTCAGGACAGTGACAGGATGGAGAAATTATATAATGCAGTTAATCATGAAAACTTTGGGCTGCTTACAGACATAGGTAATTTTTTATGCGCCGATGAACCGCCCGAAAAAGCCTTAGGAAGACTTGCGCCTTATGTTTTTTATGCTCATGCGAAGGATTTCCATGTCAAATCCGCTATGATGCCAGATCCTGGGGAGGGTTTTTTTCGATCCAGAAGCGGCAATTACTTAAGAGGCGCTATTATTGGTCACGGAGATGTTCCGATCCTGCACTGTATCAAAGCGTTGAAAAATGCAAAATATAATGGTTATATTTCAATTGAATTTGAGGGGATGGAAGAAAATATTCAGGCTCTTACAATCGGGCTGAATAATCTAAGGCATTATATTGAAGAAGCATAATGATCCGCCCTATGTCTGAGATGAGATTTATAACATAAAAATGCACTTTGATTCAGCTGCACAATAGAATGAGACAAGCCGTTTCAAGGTGCATTTATTGTTTAATTATGCGCTAACTTCATGATCCTGTACCTGGTTCTCCGTCTCATTGCCCACTTCTGCATAAAAACATAAGCTTCAAGGTGCATTTTCTCGTTCTATGTACTATTTCTTCTTACGTCCAATATACATCAGATGTTCTGACCAGCTTAGCAAATCCTCACGTTCACATACCTTCTCACAGAGGTCAAGCCATAGGTCAACCACCTCTTTCGGTTGGCTCATAATATTGCCTTCGCAGGGGGAGGAGATGCTTTCCTGCCCGAAAAAATGCAATTTCTCAAGAGGGAAATTCTCCATAAAGGGTAAGATCTCACTCTGCCTTGCAAAATAAGCCTGGGTAAATGCCTTACCGGAAAAGCTGCGATTCTCAATAAAGGTGTTATGAAACTCCCGCTCCAGAGGATCGGTAATCGCTTCCGGTGCATACTTCATGATGTATATTGATAATTGGATATTATACTAAATATGGTGATGGCGGTGTTGACATCAATCCAATTAAAACATTAAATAAGAGGCAAATAATACAGTTGGCAAAATATAATTGGCCATTCGGAAAAATCCAGGAAAGCATTATGACTCGGTTGCCTTCAGCAGATTTATGGGATGGACAAACTGATGAGGGAGAAATAGGAATGTCGTAAGGAGATTGCAATGTCTGATTCAATTGAAAACGCACGGCACCAACTTAAACGATGCGAGTGACTAGAATATATAACCACTATAAATTCTGCGCATTTATTTGATTTTACATATTCATGCAGTGTTTATGAAATTATAAAAGATCTTTCTATTACAACACGGAGAGGCGAAAAACTTGATCTGTGACAGTAAATTCGACTCATTGATTCACAGCCTTTCTCATATGTAAATCATTGATGACTATGAATAGCAATAGCTCAAGCTGTCCTTTTCTGCTATAATAAATGCAAATGAACCGGAATTACTGTTTGAACGGATTATCAGGCAATATAGGGAGGTAAGGGCGGATGGACAGGACGATTATACATGTTGATATGGATGCTTTCTTTGCAGCTGTCGAGGTTCGGGATAATCCCCAACTTCTTGGCAAGCCATTGATTATTGGTGCCCTGCCACAGGAAAGAGGCGTGGTATCTACATGTAGTTATGAGGCCCGAAAATTCGGAGTCCGTTCGGCTATGAGCATAAAAGATGCATATCGGCGTTGTCCTCATGGTATATATATGCGCCCTAATCCGAGGAAATATGAGGAAGCATCTGACCAGATACATAAAATCTGGCTGTCCTATACAGATATGGTGGAATATATTTCGCTTGATGAAGGGTTTCTGGATGTTACCGGCTCAGTGGCATTATTCGGCGGTGCAAAAAGTATTGGCCTTGCCATCAAAGAGCGGATTAAATCAGAAGTAGGGCTGACATGCTCCGTAGGAATAGGATATTCTATGATGTCAGCTAAATTAGCAAGCGAAGAAAAGAAACCGGATGGTTTTTTTGAAATACCAGATGCCGAAGCTTTAAAAAACCTCATCATAGACCGGAGCGTGAGAATTATCTATGGGGTGGGACCCAAAACTGCCGAAGAGCTGAAAAAGGCCGGTATCAATACTGTACGTGATGTTCTTGCCAACAAGCAAGCCGTGATCCGCGTGCTTGAAAATCAGGGAAGAGAAATAATTAACCTGGCGGAGGGAATTGATGAACGCAGGGTCGTGCCTTATTATGAGGAGGAAGCGAAATCCTTTGGCAAGGAGCATACCTTTCAGCATGATACGGAAGATTTTGATTTTTTGAAAGATGTCCTTTTGCTGATTGCAAAGGATTTGAGTTCAAAAATCCGGCTTGACGGGACTTATGTCCGAACTGTCACCTTAAAGATCAAATACGGGGACATGAAATTAATCACCCGTTCCCAAAGCGGAGATTCGATATGCGAGGCAAAGGATATTTATAAAATAGCCGCATCCTTGTTGGATAGGGTAGAAAAACGTTCGATCCGCCTGGTAGGTATTACGCTCAGCGGTTTTGAGAAATCTGATTTCCGTCAGATGACGTTTCATGATATGACGAATTTACAAGAGGAGAAGCGGAAAGAGGCACTGAATGAGGCGTTATTGAATCTTCAACGTAAGTATGGAGCTGGCGTAATAAAGACCGGAGATGAAGTGATGGCGAAAAAACGTCTTGAAACGGATGAAGAAATGAAGAGATTTATTTAAAGTTCGAATGAAAGCTTTGAGGCCGATTGCGTAACGAATGCACCTGCGGATTGGAATATTTATAACATTGATGAAATCAAGGTTATGAATAACACTTGTGAAATTGGAGTACATACAGTAGCTGATGCGAATGATTAGTGCAATCTTGATTTAATTATATTCAGAAAAGTAGATTGAGGCAATGAAAGAGCATAAGTAATTAGATAAGGGTATCCTGTATCCTGACAGAGAAATGTCAGGTTTGCAGCATACCCTTACCTTTTCGAGCCAGGGAAAATTCCATTCCGGGCAAATTGTTATGTAACCTTACGTCCAATATACATCAGATGTTCTGACCAGCTAAGCAAATCTTCCCGTTCACATACTCTTTCACAGAGATCCATCCATAGGTCAACCACTTCCTTTGACTGGCTCATAATATTGCCTTCGCAGGGGGAGGAGATGCTTTCCTGCCCGATAAAATGCAATTTTTCAAGAGGAAATTTCTCCATAAAGGGTAAGATTTCATCCTGCCTTGCGAAATAAGCCTGAGTAAATGCCTTTCCGGAAAAGCTGCGATTCTCAATAAAGGTGTTATGAAATTCCCGCTCAAGGGGATCGGAAATGGCTTCCGGTGCATATTTCATGATGTAGATGATACCGGCAAATATGTTAATAAAGGAAATGAAGAGGGTTCCCCCGGGTTTCAGCAGCTTTAATGCGGCATTTACCGCTTTGACGCGGTCCGCTTCTTCTAATAAATGATACATCGGCCCCATCAAGAGGATATGATCAAAGGAATGACGGAAGATCTCATCCACTGTCCGGGCATCTCCGACAACACCTTCGATCTTGAGATTCTGATCCTTAGCCCGTTCCATGGCGAAGCGGACATTTTCATCGGACAAATCAAACAATGTTACATCACAGCCCTTGCCAGAAAGATAGAGAGAATACCGTCCCGGCCCTCCGCCAATATCAAGCACCTTATCTCCCGGTTTAACGTACCGGTCTATAAAGCGGCAGGTAATCAAAAACTCAGGCCGGTTGGCAATCCGTTCCCATTCGCTCATGACGTCGGAATTGTAAAAGTCTCTAATTATTTTTGTTGTTTCATCCATGAACTGCGCCTCCTCACATTGTCCTGATCAAAATCTAATCAGAAGTATTCTTGCTGATAGTTGTTTCCCCATCATATCAAGATTAATATAAAAAAGTCAAATAGAAAATAAATTTTTATTTCTTTACTCCTTATCAAGGGATAGGTAGAAGCGTGAATAGGAAGTTAATACTATGTCTGATTGTGCTGATGGAAATCATATGGTAAAATAAAACATGGGAGTAATAAGCGAAATAGCCGGCATCTGCTGAAAGGCCGCCCCCAGTGCTTCCAGCACGGCGATTATCATGTGGGGAACATGATGATAGAAAAGGGTAAGCTGAAAATTATAGACTTTGACCGTTACGATTTTGGCGATCCGTGGGAAGAGTTCAACCGTATCGTGTGGAGCGCGGCGGCAAGCCCCCATTTTGCAACCGGTCAGCTGCGAGGTTACTTCGGAGGTGATCCTCCGCACGAATTCTTTAAGCTATTAGCCTTTTATATCTCCAGCAATACATTGTCCTCTATTTATTGGGCAATTCCCTTCGGGCAGTCGGAGGTCGATATCATGATGAAGCAGGCGCAGGACGTGCTGGATTGGTTCGGTAGCATGAACAATCCGATGCCGGTATGGTATCTCAAAGACTTTTATATCCACGCAGAGGGATGCAATTCAGATGGGTTACGGCGGGGGCTTCAGTAATGTTATCTTCCGGAATATCCTCATTGACGGAACGGGAAAGGATGCAACTACCGCCTCCAGATTCTCCAATCCCCATTTGGGAGCAGCGATCTTTACGTATACCAGTAACGGGACAGTAACCTTTATTAATCTTACTACAAGAAACATTGAGCTTCCTGAAATCTATATGATTATGAACGGTTTTGATGTTATCTTCCAATAACAGATAAAAGGACAGTAAGATAAACGAGGGCTGTCGCAAAATGAATTGGTGATAGCAAGTCTATTTTACGACAGCCCCTTTTAGTTAGATAATTCCCTGCTTATGAAGAAACATGAATTACAAGCTGGGCAGGATACATTCCTTCCGAAAACGCAGATAACTGCACACGGCCTTTTTCGCCGGTCAGCCGGATCACAGTGCTGACACAGCCGTGATACATATGCATCCAGTCCCTGTCATAGGGCTCGCTGGAACAAAGATCTCCGTTATCCACAGCCAGAATCTCTGCCAGTCCCGTCACTTGGAAGAGGACCTTGGAGCTTTCGCGGAACACAGGATTGCCCTCGCTGTCCATGGCCCGGACCGTGAACAGTTTTTCATAGCCGTCCTTTGCCTCCAGGCGGATTTCTTCCATGTCAAAGCTGAGACGGCAGGCAGGCCCCGCTGTTTTCAGCGAATACTGGCATACCTCCGCTCCGTCCTTTAATCCTCTTACCGTTACGGTTCCCGGCAAATAGGGCAGATAGCCGGTGATCATTCGGTTGGGATAGGCAGAGGTATTCTTTACATAAAGGGTTTTGCCGTTCAGCTCGACTTTCACCTCTTCACAGTTGGTTGCAATCATGTAGGGAAGTACTGTTTTGTTAAACTGGGGGAAGTTCCAATGGCTTGCATATCTTGGAGCATCCCAGTGCTCCTTTACCCCTTCATCCTGCAGGGAGTAGTCCATGACGGCCAGATACACCATGGGTTCCTCTGTCCAATAGCTCTGATAGAGATAGGAGAGGGGCTTGCGTTCATTATTGGTCCGGAACAGGGAGCCGGCCCAGCCTTTGGCGGGATACCCCATGGACTCGCCCAGATAATCAATGCCGGTCCACAGCATTCCTCCGATGACATAGTCATGCTTTTCCACGTCCATCCAGGGAACCTCTTCACTGAAGTTCTGTATCTGATCCGAATGCCCCCGGAAAAATTGGAAGGTCTCCGTTCCTAAGATCAATTTATCAGGGATAGCCCTGTGTATCTCAGGATACCATTGCTCCTGGTAATTGCAGCAGATCACATCCACAAGCTCCGCAATTCTTCGGATCCGTTCCACCCTCTCCTCTAAATCATAAATCTCCGTATCACTTATTTCATCTACAAATTGCTGGATATCCCTTACCTTAGAAGCATCTATATTACTTTCATACTTGAAATGCGGATTCATGGCATAGGAAACTGGCCTGGTGTCATCCAGAGTCAGCAGATGTGTCTTAAGCATATCAAGTATCTTCAGCATGGACTCCTGGGCCTGGTTCTCCACCTCATTGCCCACGCCCCATATGAAGATACAGGGGTGGTTCCGGTCTCTCTTTAACATACATTCCAGGTCATATTTCCATTCCGTGTGAAAATACCTTCCATAGGCGCCGCCGGTCCATTTGTCAAAGGGCTCTTCGTACACAAGAAGGCCCAGCTCGTCACAGAGATCCAGAAGCTCTGACGCGGGTATGTGGTGGGCGGTACGGATGGCGTTGCACCCTATTTTTTTGAATTGGAGCAGCCGGTCCCTCCAGATCTCCGGCGGGGCAGCCGTTCCCAGACAGCCCGCATCCTGATGGATACAGAGGCCCTTTATCTTTATCTTCTCTCCGTTAAGATACATTCCGCTGCCTGCAATCATCCTGATTTCCCTGACACCAATTCTCAGGCTATAGGTGTCCGTTGCCTGGCCGTCCTCCCAAAGGGAGATCTCCAGGTGGTATAGATGGGGATGATCGGGATTCCATAGCTTCACCTTCGGTATATCCATGTGGAGCGTTCCATTCTCGGTTTCCCCTGTGATGCGCATGGTTTCATCATAGATACAGACCTTGACCGGGGAGGAGGTGCCTGTAAAGATGATAACTCTTCCGGTATCGCCATGAATTGCTGTTTTTACTTGAAGCTCTTCCGGGTTAAGATGGTTTTTGGGTAGTTCCAGCAGCTTAACGGTTCGGTATATGCCTGCTCCCGAATACCAACGGTCTGCGGGGACCGCAGTATTATCCACCTTAACCAGAAGCTGATTATCACCCGGATGAACCAGGGCTGTGATATCCAGAGTGAAGCGGGAATATCCATATTTATGGCCGCCTGCTTCCCGGTCATTGACCCATACCGTACTGTTTTCATAAACTCCGTCGAACTCCAGATAGTAAAGAGAATCCTCCTTTACCTCCTCTAATACAAGTCTGCGCCGATACCATCCGATTCCCCACCGATCCCGGAAGCCTTGGGGAGCCCCCTGTACCATGTCCCGGTTGATGGGGGCGGTGATAGCCCAATCGTGGGGAAGGTTGACCGGCTGAAAATTCTGCTCAGCAGGTTCTTTTAATGTAAATTCCCAACCATTCATCAGTTTTGTCTCGGTTCTGCCCATAATCGATCATTCTCCTCTTTTCTTGTGGCTTCATCATATATATGTTACAGACGCTTCAAACCCGGATGTACATATCCCGGGATTGCCGCCGGTATACATTGTAAATAAAGCAAAATTGTGTTATATTGATATTATATAGTGTTATAAAACACAGATCAATCTGACAATATTAAGGAAAATATTAAAATATTAAGTTATAAAGGCAGGATTATTAGATGAGTAAAAGACTTTTTCCTATTGTTACGGAATCGGATAAGGAACTGCCATACTATCTGGTAGATGCCGGATTGGATTGGAATCAGGAGCACGTCCTCCGCCCCAGCGGATACCTGTATCAATGGATTCAGGGAGTGAAGGGGGAAGGAGAACTGCTGACGGAGGGAAAGACCTTTCGGGTGAAGGAAGGCAATGCAATGCTCCTGTTCAAAGGGGCGCCCCATGAGTACTACTCCATAAGCTCTTCCTGGATTGTAAACTGGTTGGTATTTGACGGTCATCAGGTGGAAGCGTTTCTAAGGGATGTTGCCGGAATTAAAGCATCCGGGGCTTTTTACGTATCCAGGCCCGACATTTTCCTGTCGAAGCTTCTCCATGTGATGGACATCGGGCAATCTGATTGTACATTAAAGAGCATTCAATACTCCAGTGTGATCTATTCCCTTCTTACCGATATCATGCAATATGCATCCGTCAATCCCAATAATAGCGCCGTCAGCCAGAATAACCGGCTTAAGCCCTTATTTGATTATATAGAGCAGAACTTTAACAAGGTGCTGACCCTGGAGGCCATGGCCGAGGTGGCTGGAATTACACCGCAATATTTGTGTACGCTATTTAAGAAGACAACCAATATCAGAATTTTTCAGTATATTAATTCCGTCAGGATTAAGAAAAGCAAGGAGTTCCTGCTGCAGAACCCTCGGATGCCAATAAAGGAGATTGCGCTTCTGTCCGGCTTTGAGGACGTGAACTATTACTGTTCCGTCTTTAAGAAGCTGGAGCAGATCAGCCCCGGCCAGTTCCGGAAGATACAGAAGGCATAAGCCGGCCGTATGTTATAATAAGCCTATGAACCCCAATATAAGATGGGGAAGGAAAGTAACTTCGCATGGAGGAAATAATTATGTCTGGGATAAGAATAGGAATGTCCGGCAAGGATGTCTCATAGGATATAGTAAGTATGCTTCAGTAAAGCTGGAATAGACAAATTACTTGAGATGGAGTGTAATCTTTGCAGGAAAGGAGTCACTGACATGGAAGTGTTATCTCGCTATATTGTACTTGTGGTGCTGGCAATCTGCCTGTGCCTGGGGTATATCATCAAGCACAGCATCTCATTTATCCCCAATAAATTTATACCGCTGATTCTTGCGGTAGTCGGAATTGTATTAAATGTGTGGATTAATGGCTGGACCTTTACACCGGAGATATTGCTAGGCGGGCTGGCAAGCGGACTCGCCAGTACAGGAACCTTTGAAATGGTACGAAATATCATGAATAGCAAGGAAGAAGCACAGGCCTCTGCGGCTGTACAGGATTAAAACCGGGGAATACGGGAATTATGTTTGGAGTATCCCTGCACATAGCAGGTTTTGGAACAATCAGCAGGGGCAATCCTAAAACTTCAGGACTGCCCCTGTTATGCGGCCGTACCGGCAGCACTTATAGCGATACCTTACTGGATATAGCATTCCGTATTCCCTCTGGCAGCGGCTATAATAGCCTGGTTCAGATCGGTAAATAGTTCATGGTGGCGAACATTGGAGCCTGTGATTTTGGTTCCGCCCACCCTCATGCCAACCGGAATTTCGGTGCCGTTATGCAGGATGGGAGTACCATTAAGGGCCAGAATCTTCCGGGCCAGTTGCTCTGCCTCCTGAGGATTGGTCAGGCCGGTGACCAGGGCAAATTCGTCTCCGCCGATGCGAAACAGGATACAGCTGTCATCGGTGAGGGAATCAATTCTCCGGAGACATTCCAGAATAGCCTTGTCTCCCGCTTCGCGTCCATAATTTTCATTAATCTGCATAAGGTTTCTAACATCAAAGCAAAGCACATAGCTGTCGTTGCGGCTCTTTAACAAATCATATAATTCTGACAAATCAACCTTTCTTCTGCTCATAATCATACCTCCGTCATACTCAAATAGGATTTTGGGAAAGATTCCGGAGAATCTCCACTGCTTCTTAAAGGCAGACGGGGGCGTACCCCAGACCTTGGAAAATGCTCTTGTAAATACCTCGGGAGAATTATATTGATATTTATAGGCAATCTCCGTGATACTCAAGTCGGTATTCAGAATATCGTAAGCGGCATGGGTCATGCGGCGCTTGGAGATATACTCCTTTAAGCCCATATGAAAGGCATAGGCAAAGAGTTTCTTCAGCCCGGACAGGGAAGAATAGCAGGAAGCTGCCACTTCCTCCAGGGTGAAGTTACTGCACAGATTTTCTTCAATATAATGAATGGCATCCGTAAGGATATAAAAGTTTTTCAAAGGATCACCTGCCTTGCTTCTCCCATAACCCGGAATGGGAGCCAGATAACGGTACCGTATGATGATATCATAACACAGACCGGGAAACCCCGCTTGATGATTTGTATACAAAACAGTAAATAACTTTCCCAGCTCCTTTATTTTCAGAGAATTCAGGCATTCTGCTTTGCTGTTTGACTGTCTCTTGACTGTCTGTAATATCTGTTCATTTCATCGGCCTTTAACTTTGACTTATCAAAGTGAGTATATATTTCAAGGGTCGTCTTTATATTTTTGTGACCAAGGATGTATTGTGCACGCTTTAAATCGATGCCGGCATCGTACAATTCAGATGCGAAGGTGTGCCGGAAAATATGAGGCGTGATGTCTGAGGCCAATTCCACACCATTATTAGCAGACGCAAACTTTTTAAGTATACGCTTCCACATAACATACATCGAATTACTGCACATTAATCTTCCGGCAGCTGATGGTATTAACATTCCTATACGATTTTTACAATACAAGTCTACAATTGGAAACAATGGTTCCAGGATAGGAATGGTTCTTGTACCTGCTGAAGTTTTTGTATGGTCTTTTATGTATGGCTTCCCTCTTCCATCTGAAAGAGTCTTGTATACGGCGATTGTTTTTGCACTCAGATCTATATCTGCCCGATCCAATGCCAGAATTTCACCTTTTCGCATTCCAGTATAGCGCAGCATGGATACAAAGAAGCGTTCCTTCTCATCTAAATCCGCTTTTTCAATGACGTATTTTTCCGTCTCGGTCAGCATCCTTTTATGGCTTTCTTCGGGCTTTGGGCCTACAGCAAACTCTGCCGGGTTTCTGTAAATCATGTCTTTTTCTAGGGCATATCGGAATAATTCCTTTATCTTAATAAGTACCAGCTGAGTGCTTGCCGCAGACAATGTTTCACACAGTCCTTCGATTAAGTTTTCGATGTGGAATAATTTCACGTCTTTAACCTTCATTGAGCCGATTGCCCTGGACAATTTCCGCATATCCCGCTCAATGCCCCTGTATGTTTCATCAGACACGGAAAGCTTTTTTTTCTTCTTCCAGATCTCTATCAGAGTGTCAACTGTGATATTATCGCTAGTCGTTGTAATGCCCTTATCCCTTAAATTTAGATATTCTCGCTCCTTCTTTTCCAACTCCTTGATTGTCTTGCCATAGATCGTCTTTTTCTTTGGCTTACCATTGGGTTGTATGCCAATGGTAATTTGTCTAGCGTATCTGCCATCTTTTCGCTTCCTGGGCATTATAATCATCCTCCTTTAATGGGTATAAAAAATACACCTATTGCGATGCAGAGGCAGAAATGATATAATAGCCTTGTCGTATGGGTATTATATCGATGCTCTGCATCGCAATAGTATCTATTAAAAGCCGTTCCTGTTTGCAGCAGGGGCGGTTTTTTATTTTGTAGGAATAAGCTCAACAGTCACACCATTGCTTATTTCCAGAGTATCGCCATCGGATAAAGTCAGGTTAGCAAACGCACTGGAATAGTAGCCGGTGTTATTATCATCCGTTCCAAACATTTCATTTATACCACCATCAAACATATTAGAACTGTTAATATTTCCATCGCCTGAAACAGCTTTAACATTGTAAATTCCAGCAGGAATATCGTCACCTATATCATAATTTCCGTTAGAGATGGTGATTGTATTCTCTTCATCATAGGAACGTCCGGTATAACGCCCAGTAATCTTTGTGTATTCCAACTGTATGGTAACGCCACTTGATATGTTAAGAACTACTCCCTTATCCATTTTTAGACCATTGAATTCCCCGGCATAATATCCTGTATTCGCCTCGTCGGTTCCAAACATTTCATTTATGCCGCCGCTGAACATATTGCTGGAGCTTACATTTCCGTCGCCGGATATTGCAGTCAAATTACATTTTCCAACTGGCAGGTCAATTCCGGCTGTATAGTGGCCGTTGGATAATTGATAGATAGTTTCCACATCTGAGAAGGTATCAGCCTCCTCTGTTGGAGTAGGAATAGAAGTAGGTGTGGGTGTTGCCTCTTCTTTTGGAGAGGACACTGCCTCAGTAGGAGAAGAATTGGCCGATAAAGTGGGTTCAGTTTGGTTTCCAGTATTACTTTTTGATTGACCGTCTTTCTCCCCCTGGGATGTCAGTGCTCCAATTATAGCAATTGCAGCAATTCCTATAACTATAAATTTCAAACCTCCTCCTTGCTTTTTTCGGCAATTCGGACAAATCTTCGCTTTTTTATCAATTTCAGATTGACACTGCTTACATTTCTTTGTTTCTGACATGGCTAATACCTCCTAAAATAATATTGTTAGTTACATCATTTACCATTATAACAAATAATTTGGGGAAGGGCTACAATAAATTACATGCCGCTACCGCCATGTTCAGTTATTCTTTGCCACCAACAACCCCCTGGTTAATACCCTTTATGTATTACTGCTTCATGGAAAGACATCCTTTATAAATCAGATAACATTTTAATTAGTTTCAGCTTTTCGTCAGCTGAGAGGTTCTTACCATTTCTCGCAATTAAATATTGTAAATCATCATATGTAGGTTCTTCTCTCGGAACACCTTTTGACATTTCATCTAACTGCTCTACGGTAATGCCTAGTTCTTTGCATATCCTAATAACTACTTCTACGCTTGCTTTATTGATTCCCGTCTTTTTTATCATGGTATATAAGCTAGTGTATGGAATGCCACATTTTTCAGCAAATGATCTTAGGTTAAAACCGTGATCTTTAATCAGTTGTTCTAATATTCTTGCTTTTTCCATTTCTCCATACCTTTCATGTATATGATTTCCTATTATATACGATAAATCGCATATTGTAAAGAAAAATATTCGTAAATGCGAATTAATTATTTCAGAATAAGATATTCGTTGTAACAAATATTTATCTTGACAATATATGTTGCAACAAATATAATGGGGTTGTAAGATACGTTGTGACAAATATTGAAAGGAGGAGATTAGATGTATAACAACCTCATTATAGCGATGAAATCAAAAGGTGTAACCTATACACAGATTGCTGAATTACTTAACTGCAGATATCAGACCGTCAGCGACAAGATTAATGGTAATACAGAAGCAGGATTTCTATTTGAAGATGCCTTCAAGATAAAAAAGGTTTTCTTCCCGGAATACGACGTGGAGTTCTTATATGCCAGAACTAGCGTTGTTGCATGATGCAAACATATGTTCTAAAACTATGCTATCACGGATTTAAATGGATGTCAATCGGGAAAAACAGGATAGGAGGTAACCATGGCAATATTGAGCACAGCAGAAACCATGCAAAAGTTCAAGATCGGATCCAGGAACACTGTATTTTCTCTGTTCCGCACCAAAGGCTCCCCAGCGTTTCGGGTTGGCCGGAACTGGATGGTGGATGAGGACGATTTTAAGGTGTTTCTGCAAAAACAAGCAGAGCAGTTTAAAGGATGAAACCGCCTAGGCGGTAGAAAGGAGGGACAAGCAGTGATCGAAGTAAATAGACCGGAACCCATGTCAAAGAAGGAATTTATCGAAGAGGTACTTGCCAACACACTCCGGTGCGCAGGCATGGATATTAAGATGCTGGAGTTGTCCAGTGATGAAAAAAGCGTGCTTATCCTGTTTGATACGGGGTATGGCAGACGCGTCGACGTCGAAGGCGACAGCTTCGGAGCAATCATCATGGATGTTACCCGTAAGGCGCTTTATTAGGAGAGGAGGCGAAGAAAGAATGAACCCTGAAATCATTACAGTCCAGGACTGCCTTGAAGTGTATGACTTACGTGGCTGGGGCGTGATCCTGGAGAATGGACAAGTTACCGGTTTTGAAGGGAGAGATGCCGATTGAAAGCCCGCTGTACATACTGCCACCTATCCTGGGGCATCAGCATCCTGCAGGAGATACCACGGACCGGATATGTCTGTCCGTGGTGCAGTAAAAGAAAAAAGCTCACCAGACCGGCCAGGGTCAAGGTGAGCGCATAACAAAACATCTAAGTGCATTTTAGCACGGAAACGGAGTGAAATCAATATGGCAAAAGGATTTATTAGAAAACTGGACGAGCTGGGACGCGTTACGATCCCGATTGAGATCAGGAGAGCTACCGGTATCGAAGTATTAGAGCCCGTGGATCTGTACGCTGAAAACAGAGTGCTCCATCTTGTCAAGGGCAAGGGCAGGAAACTGGATCAACTCGGCAGATACACCATACCAAAGGAGATTCGCCGGTCAAACAAATGGGGCGAGAGACAAGCTCTTGATGTTTACATAGAAAATGATGAGATCTGCATGCGGAAGGCCGGAGAGGAATGTTCCATCTGCGGAGCGGATTCCCATCTGATCAAGGTGGATGATGGAGCACTCTGCCTGGTATGCCTGCGCAAGGCCAGTCTGGTGTTAAAGGAGAGTAGCCTATGAATGCACTTTACAGGATATCGGATGAATGGAATATCGTCATAGACATGCTTTATGACGAAGAGATGGACGAACAGACTATACTTGATACTTTAGAGGCCCTGGAAGGGGAATTTGAGGTCAAGGCCGATAATTACGCCAAGATATATAAAAGTCTTAAGGCGGATGCGGAAGCGGCCAAACAGGAGGCACAGCGTCTTCAGGCCCGCAGCGCATCATTTGAAAACCGTGCTAAATGGATAAAGGATACCCTGGAGGCCAATATGAAGACCATCGGTAAAACAAAATTCAAGACGGCTTTATTCAGCTTCAACATCCAGAAAAACGGAGGCCTGCAGCCACTCGTTATCGACGAACTGGATGTCAAGAAGCTTCCTGCGGAATATCTTATTCCCCAGGATCCGTTACCCAACAATGAAAAGATCCGTCAGCTCCTCGAAGCACAGCAGGTATCCTGGGCGCACCTGGGACCCCGCGGCGAGAGCCTAAGGATCAGATAGGAGGTTATATATGTTTATCAGTACATCGCAGCTTTCAAAGCTGATGAAAGAAGCATACAGGGGAAGAGGCATCCGGATCGGCAACCTGGAGGAAGGGCTCGTGATAATAGGCTCCTCCTGGGGATTGTGGATTGATGAGAATTATATCCCGAACAAGGTGAAAGCCATCGTCATGGAGCTTGCCGGCACCCTCCCGGCCGAAGAAAGTGTTTTTAAAGTAAGCAAGGGTGAAGCGGTGCCCCAGTATGAATTAACCCTGGACAACTACTATTATATCAATCGTATGGAGCAGATTAGTAAGGAGTCGGCTTCCAGGACCGGAGTATACCTGGATCTTAAATACTGCGAATATGAGCTGCTCCAGGTAAATCATACCGGGAAGATTGCTATGATCAGCCGGAAGCTCACCGAATTGATTGATCCTGGCGAGATTGATTACAACGTGGAGAATGAACCTTCCGGACCTTGCACCGGTCTTTCAAGCGGTATGTTCTTCTGGAAAAATGCAACCTGTACCCTCATGCTGCTTCATTCGGCAGTTCCAGAAGACAATCCAGTGATTAATATTCTGTCAAAGATTGATTTTGAGAAGGAGGTGAAGCACTAATGGCTAGAATTATCGGGGTTATGGGGGAAAGCGGATCCGGAAAGACGACAAGCCTGAGGAACCTTGATCCCAAAGTCACATATTATATTGATTGTGACAAGAAGGGCCTTTCATGGAAAGGATGGAAAAGCCAGTATAATGCTACGAACAAAAATTACATTCGCACGGACTTTCCTCAGATTGTGATGCAGATCCTCAGATGGATCAACGGCGAAAAGGAAACGAGCGATAAGCCACCAAAGAAGGATATTTCCGGCGCTCACATCAGGACGGTTGTTATCGATACCCTTAACGGAATTATGGTGGCCGACGAGATGAGGAGGATGAAGGATAAGGGATATGACAAGTGGATCGATCTTGCGGCATCTGTTTATGAGATCGTTGATTATGCGTTGACTATGAGGGACGATCTGACGGTTATATTCCTTGCGCACTGCCAGGTTGACCATGATGAGAACGGGTATATGTTCACCAGGATCAAGACATCCGGAAAGAAGCTGGACAAGATTACCCTGGAGAGCAAGTTTCCTATTGTATTCCTTGCCAAAGTGGTGGACGGCCGGCACTTGTTTGAGACTCAGGCTAATCAATCCACGGCCAAGACTCCGTTCGGGGCATTCGATGAGCAGCACATTGACAATGATATGGCAGAGATACTTAAGGTGTTAGAGGAATTTTAGGGAGGAAAAGAAAATGCAGAAACCAAATGATTACGAACAGGTCCAGGCCTATGGGGAATTCACCCCGTTAAAACTCGGAGGGCATATCTGCAGGATTATGCAGGTGGAAGAGACAAGATCCACTACGGGAAAGGATATGTTAAAGATCAGCCTGGATATTGCCGAAGGGGATCAGAAAGGTTACTTCGAGCAGCAGTACAAGTCAGATACCCGCTCTGATAAGAAGTGGGGGTGCGTGGTATATCAGCTTATTCATGATGCCAACGGTGGAACTAACCGGGGATTTAAGTCCTTTGTCACTTCTGCCGAGAATTCAAATCCTAACTTTAAGGCCGCCTGGGGGAATAATTTTGCGGCATGTTTCAAGGACAAGCTGATCGGCGGGGTGTTTGGAAGAGAACAGTATCTGAACCAAGCTGGGGAAAAGAAGCTTGCGACAAAGTGTTTCTTTTTCCGCAGTGCCGATGCCATCCGGGCAGGTGTTGAGGTCCCGGAGGACAGGCTACTTCCGGAGAACAGTGGTTACAATACCGGATATGCGCCCGGATATATGCCGGTACCGGGGACAGACGGCTTCATGAATATTCCGGACGGATCCATTGGCAATGATGAGCTTCCCTTCCTATAAAGGAGACGGATTTGACGAAGGACGAGATTAAGGCAACATTAACCATGAGAGATATCCTGGAGCGCAACGGGGTCAAAGTAAGCAGGAGCGGGTTTATTCCATGCCCGTTCCATGCTGAAAAAACCGCATCTATGAAGATATATCCGGATTCATATCATTGCTTTGGATGCGGAGCTTCTGGGGATATCTTTGATATGGAGATGCAGCTGACCGGATGCGACTTCCGGACCGCCTTCGAGCTTCTGGGGGGCGGGGAGAAACCCTCCTGGCGGGCTACAGTTGCTGCGGCAAAGGCCAGGAGGATGAGACAAGCAGCGGAGCAGGAGAGGCGGGAAAAGGCATTGAGGATACGCGGAATACAGATGTATATCACAGCATATCGGAATCTCATTGCCGGTGAAGAGCCTTTTTCTGACCCCTGGTGCGAATACATCAATAAATTGCAATGCCAGGAATACTTATTGGAAACTGTATTGGAGCTGGGTGAATGATAAAAATAGCAGAACTGAATAAAGAGACTATCCTGGGTGATGATATATTTTTTGAAATATATGAGGAAAAGGATATCATCCAGCAGGCGAGGCTGATCCTGACTCTGACAGAGAGAGCGAAAGAGCTCGGAGTAAAGCAGTCGTTTGATCGGATGTTAAAGGCCTTTTCAAAATCAAAGAAAAGCTTCAATGCAAGAACCGGAGGCAACTATACGAATTTTGAAGGGGATTATCCACAGCTTTATACCGGCGGCTGGATGGCTGACGAAACAGGAATATCTATTCTTACGCAGTTTGGAGAGAAGACGGCCTGCAGTCATCCGGTCCTGCCGGTGAAGACTTTGATTAATGCGGAGACTGGGTATAACAAAGTAATCCTTGCTTTTAAGGTCCGGAACCGCTGGAAGGAGGTCATTGTTGATAAAGAAACGATCTCCTCCAATAACCGGATCGTCAATCTTGCCAGGCACGGCATCCGGGTTACCAGCGAAAATGCAAGAGCCTTGGTCCAATACCTGGCGGACATCGAGAGCATGAATGATTCCGCAATACCGGAACAGCTCTCAACCTCAAAGCTTGGGTGGCATGGCAAGAGTTTTATTCCGTATGATGACAGCGTGATTTTTGATAATGACGATGCGTTATCCGGAGCATTTAAAAGTATAAAGCAATCAGGATCATATGTTAAATGGCTGGAGCTGATGCATACCATACGGAAAGGCGGGCGAATTGAACCTAAGATATACATAGCGGGAGCTCTTGCCAGCCCCTTGTTACATAAATTTGATGCCCTGCCTTTCATCATAAATAATTACGGCAAGACCGGTAAGGGAAAGACAGTTACCTTAATGCTGGCAACATCGGTGTGGGCAGATCCAACGGAGGGCAGGTATTGGATTAAATCCAAAGCAAATGAAATCGCCCTGGAAGCCAGGCTGGATTTCTTAAATCACCTACCTCTGGCTATCGACGATTTTTCCGAAATCCAGAAGAAGCTGAAAGATGATTTCTCCGGTTATGTTTACAGCTTGTGCTCCGGAGGAGGAAAGGAAAGATCCAACACGAATATCGGCCTTCAGCGGCAGAGATACTGGAAGAACATCATCCTGACCAATTCGGAACGGTCCCTGATCAGTGATACGATGCAGGGCGGAGCCATCAACCGTATTATTGAGTTTGAAAGCGAGGATGGAAACATCTTCGGAGATATCTCTGAATCGGCGGCCGTAGTAAGCACTGTAAAAGAGCATTACGGACACGCCGGGGAAGAATTTATTGAGATTATCAGCGAGATGGATCAAAAGGAGTTAAAGGCCATTTTAAAGGGCTTTCAGGATAAGATTTATGCCAGGGCAAAGGAGCTGGGAGTGGAGAAGGAGGATAAGCAGATCCTTCCTATGTCAATTCTTCTCACTGCGGATAAGATAGCCACGGAACATATTTTTGAGGATGGGGAATATCTGGACTTTGATACCTGCTTCGACATATTGAAAAACAAAGAAGAGGTATCTGAAGAAGAACGGGCCTATAGCTTTATCATGTCAGATATCGCTATCCATCATAATAACTTTGTTCCGGACATGTACAGCGGTAGTTACCGGGGCGAGGTCTGGGGATGCATTGATAAAGGCTACGTGATAATTAACAACAATATATTCAATGCCATGTGTGATAGAGGCAATTTCTCCAGGAAATCGTTTCTTTCATGGGCAGACCGTAATGGATTACTTCTCAAAGATAACAAAAATGTAACCAGGAACAAAAAATTAGATGGTAAAGCTACCCGCTGTGTATTCCTGAAGCTGGACAGCGCAGAGGAGGAAGAGGAGGCTGAAAGTGATGAAAATCAAGGCTTTGTGCCAGTTGATGAACAGGAGAGACTGCCATTTGATGACTAGCGGTTACAAAGTTACAAAAGTTACAAGCAAAAATGACCTTACATAATACTCGGTGTGTGATATGTACACACAACTCCTTATAGGAGGGATAAATATTTTTGTAACTTTGTAACCGAAGCAGGAAAGCCTTAATTTATCTTGCTTTCAGCGGTTACATACAAATGTAACTTTAAAAAAATAATGTAACTCTTGTAACTGATCGGAGGCGGAGATGAACAAGAGACAGAAAAAGAAAAGACGAATGAAATATATTGCTATGAACAATTATCCGATGGAGCCGTTCAGTGAGTACCAATGCCCTTATTGCGGGTGGGATAGTGAATTGGCAGTAGGTGATAACGAAGCTTATATAAATGGTACGGTAAAAATTACAGATTGTCATTACTTTTTTGATGGCTCATATTCAGGGCGTTCATGGACCGAGGAATATAAATGCCCGGTGTGCGGGACCAGATTTGAATTTGATACATCGGACATTTAGGAGGGAAAACGTATCAGGATAAATAATAAAAAAGCGGGAACAGACTTTGAACATGATTTTGTACAAGCGCTATCAAGGCAAGGCTTCTGGGTTCACAGGCTTCAGGATAACCGGAATGGACAGCCATTTGATGTAATAGCAGCCAGGAATGGGAAAACCTATGTGTTTGACTGTAAAGACTGCAAGAATGATACCTTCCCTTTATCCCGGATAGAAGAAAATCAGCACAATGCAATGATGCTCTGGATGGAGTGCGGCAATACAGAGGGGATGTTTGCTATGAAGACCAGCAAGGGAATCCGGATAATCCAGTTGAGTGCACTTATCTTCCTGAAAGAAAGAGGTATCAAGACTGTCAACCGGAATGATCTGTTGTGGTATTCCAGGTCTTTAAAGGAATGGTTGGAAGGGGTGAACAAATCTGAAGATAACAATCAGCAATGAAATTATTATACATCAACCATCTAACGAGCTTATCAGATGGGTTCAGGAGAATCTCATCATTCCTAATCCGGAATACCAGAAAAAGAGACGGATGGGGTTATGGACCGGGAATACTCCGGAGAGTCTTTTCCTTTACCGGGTGGATGGAAACGCCTTGTTACTTCCGGTAGGAGTCGGTAAACAGATTCGGCAATTTCTGTTCCGTGATACCGAGGTAATACAGGATCTGGCAGATAACCCGCCGGTAGATTATAGGGCAGATATTCCGCTCTATGATTACCAGGAGCCGGCAGTAGATAGCATGAAAAAGCATGGACGCGGAATACTCCAGTCTCCTTGCGGATCCGGAAAGACCCAGATGGGAATTGCCCTGGCTGCCAGGATTGGCAGGAAAACGCTCTGGGTAACTCATACGGCAGATCTGCTAAACCAGTCTTATGATAGGGCTGCCACGTATATGGATAAAAACCTTCTGGGAACTATTACGGAAGGGAAGGTACATATCGGTACCGGAATAACCTTTGCTACGGTCCAGACGCTTACTAAGCTAGATCTGCAGCAATACAAATATGCCTGGGATGTCATTATAGTGGATGAGGTCCAGAGGCTTGCCGGCACCCCTTCCAAGATAACCATGTTTTATAAGGTCATGAATAATCTGGCTGCCAGATATAAGTATGGATTATCTGCTACGGTGCACAGGGGTGATGGATTAATCAAATCAACCTTTGCCATTGTCGGGGATATCGCTTATACAGTGCCAGAGGAAGCCGCTGCTGATAAAACAATGCAGGTAGCGATTCAAAAGTGTGGTACCGGCATTGAAGTAAGCAGGGAGTGCCTGGATACGGATGGAACCCTGATATACGGAGAATTGCTGAATTACCTGGTCTGCAACCATAGGAGGAATATCCAGATCGTGGAGCAGCTTCAGGATAACACAGGACACAGTAATTTAATCTTGTCGGATCGTCTGGAGCATCTGGAAGAACTCATGAATATGCTGGGGTCAGCTGATGCGGTAATGATCAGTGGAAAAATGACCAGTAAAAAAGCAAAAGCGGACAGAATAAGGGCGTTGGAAGATATGCGGTCCGGCAAAAAGAAATATTTATTTGCTTCCTACGCTCTGGCCAAAGAAGGATTAGATATTCCCTGCCTGGACAGGTTATACCTTACCACTCCGAAAAAGGATTATGCAGTAGTTGTCCAGAGCATTGGCCGGATCGGCAGGACGAGTCCAGGAAAAGTGAATGCTATCTGTTATGATTATGTGGATGATATCGGGTTCTGTGAAAATCAATGGAAGAAGCGTAAGACCCATTATCGGAAGAAGGGGTGCGTCATAAATGGATAAACAAGAGAGAATCCCGAAACCGGAACAGGTCCGGCTGATATTTAAAGATACCTATAATTTTTATCTGTGCTGGAAGGATATTCTGACCCAGGACAATGCCAGCCAGATGATGCAGGAGGCATATGAGCTGAAACACCGATATGGCTGTAGCCTGTGCCGGCATATGATAGCGGACTTAATCGAGTGTATAGAAGTGGAGTACCGAAGGAGGGAGCCATGTTAGAAAGCAAAATTGAAGACTGGCTGGAATACCCAGGTCAAGAAACTCGGAGGCAAATCGTATAAGTTCATCAGCCCGGACAACCCTGGGGTACCGGATCGGATATACCTCTTTCCCCAGGGTAAGATTTACTTCGTGGAGTTGAAGCGGGTGATCGGAAAACTGTCCGGAGTGCAGGTATGGCAGCGTGAACAATTTCAGCAGATGGGATGTGACTTCCGGGTGATATACGGGATGGAGCAGGCCAAGGAGTTTATTAAGGAGTTAAAGGAGGGAATCCAAGTGAGTGAGGAATTACAGGAGGTTTTTATATCTGATTGGTCAGATTATGATCCGGGAGACCATGAGGAGATCAAAAGGATTATTAAAAATAATATCAATTCGGTATGTGCAAATTATGTTGCGATCGGCTTTTACCTGAATGTGGTCAATGATAAAAAACTGTTCCAGGATGATGGTTATTCCGGTATCGGGGATTATGCGAAAGCGGAATACGGTATTGAGAAGGATAAGTGTTCCTACTTGATGAAGATCGCCAGGAGGTTTTGTATACCGAATTCCCCAGCGTTACTTCCGGAATACAGAGGCTTTAGGGTTGAAAAGCTTCGGGCAATGGTCTATCTATCGGATGAGCAGCTGGAGCAGGTAAGCATAACGACTACCAGGGCAGAGATCAGGAATATGAAAAAGCCTGAGCCAGAGAAAGTTGAGCCGGCGCAACTCGAAGCAGAACCTGAGAAAATTGAACCAACACAGCCAGAAGCGAAAGGCCTAATATTGGATTGCTACAATCCTGAAGAGGGATGGAATAAGGAATTGATATTAGATGAGGCTGAATCGGATCAATCCGAATCTATTAAAAAATATGATAAAGCCAAAGGAATATTAGATCATTTAATGAATGAAGAGTGGTGTTCCCTGGTTATATGGAGAAGATTTCTCGAGAAGGATATTGCAAAAAAGGGCAAAGAAGAAGCCTGTAAAAACTTCCTGAGTTTTCATGGAGGCCATGGGCAGGCACTGAAAGCGGAGAATGGCCATCCTAAGTTTGAGTTTATACTTCACAGGAGCTATGGTAATACTCCGGGGAAGATAGAGCTTCAATGGGATAATGACAAGGTGGAAATGCCTACCGACGAGTTTATGGATCTGTATTTACGGTATTCTGTCGGTGGTAAAGAGGTACAGGAGCTGAAGAAAAGTAACTGGGAGGCCGGGGTATTCGAAGATGACCGTGAGGCTTATGGGGCATTCCGTGCAGAGACAGTAAGTCAACTCTTCGAGGCATTGCATGACAGAGGATTGAGTCCTGCAGATCTGAAGACCGAAGAAATTCATTTCAGGGTATGGGCATATGCGTATTTTGCGGAGCAGCGGGAAGCGGATTATATCACCTTTGAAAACGAGGATAGCGGGAAAGACTTCAGGGTTGCTTATCAAAGGCTTGTGAATGAGTTTGAATGGTTCAAGCAGAGGCACCCGAATAAGGACGATATCCCCGATCCTGTGAACGACACCCCCGAAATTGTGGATAACCAGGCGGAAACCGTGAACGATGTGGAAGATGATATTATTCCGGAAAAGGGGTGCCACAACTGCAATTATAATGACATGACCCCGGAGGAAATTAAGGCTATAGATCCTGGTGGTGGAATTCCTTGTAATATATGCGACGATAAACTTGATCAGTGGATGCCGATGGCTGCTGTCACGGAATCTGATCCCAAGACAGACTTCCCTTGCGATACTTGCGGCCATAATAATTATGCCGGCTGCTGCGATTATGATACTGAAAATGATTGGTGTGAAATGGGTAGTGCATGGATCCCGAAGAAACAGGAGCGGGAGAACACCCGGGAAGCAATGAAGTGTGACACCTGCGGATATGACGAAGACGGGCAGTGTGAGTATCCTTCCCATGATATTGATGATCAGTGCCTTGTCGGGGAAAAGTGGATCCCGAAGGAAGAGGGACAAGTGGAAACCGTAGAGGCCGATATAGTCCAGACGGTACCCGAAGAAGACGAATTGGATGACGGTGATGAGGAGCAGGATCCGGAAGCTTACACAGTATTCGATATCGATTCGGAAATGACATCCCTTATGCAGTGGCTGGAGGAATTCCGTAAAGATAACAGTAAAGCGCCTGCTAGACGAAAATCAAAGATGCGCTGGGACGCTATCTGTTTGCTGGACAAGCAAGTGCGAGAAGCAAATATTCCGAAGGATGCTAAGCCTGAACTGCAAACACAACCGGAGCTTCCCATTCTTCGCAATAATGATCAGCGGAAAGCTTTTATCGAAGCCTACGAAACCTGGCCGATCTGGATTGACCTGGAGCAGACCGGGGAGCGGTATTACCGGTACGATATTTCCGATGCCGTTGCAATGGTGGTCAAGGTGAGCCGGAAGCATGCGTGGAAGTCATACAACGAGACCAAGGATTATGAATATGGTGCAGAGCAGTATTATCTTCTTGGCGTGAAGACTTCCTGGAGTGCTAACAATAAAAGCGCTTTCATCCTGGACGACACCAGAACATTTTATGAATGTAATACCAATAAGTCAATGCTGGCGGAGTATCTGAAGGATCTGCAGAAGAAGGGAGCCTGACCATGGATTATGACAAAAAGCTGATCGACAAGGCCATGCGCTCCCGGTGTAAGATTTGCCAGGAATATATAGAGG
>JAEWYQ010000006.1 GCA_023395555.1 Bacillota bacterium | reverse complement strand
TTTGATCGTTGTTTTTCAGCATTTTTTGCCTCTCCCTTGCCTCGTTTATATGCATAATTATACCATAAATACACGAAAAAGTCCATCTACTGGAAAGTAGATGGACTTTTTCAGTGCCCTTGATTTATGCGGGTTTTCTTGTGTACCCACCGGGCACACAAGGAAAACGGCGGCTTTGATTATTTCAAAACCGCCAATGGGTTGTCTGTATACGGTAAACCATGAGTGATATTAACCGCTTAAACAACAACGGTTTTATATCGGATCAATATGATTTCGGCGATTATATGTATTTATTTGTAGGATTACAATACATGTGTTACATTCCATAAAAATAAATAGCGAGCGAAATGCAGGCAATTCTTCTTTGACTATTTTCAGGCCTCAAAACGGGTTTTCGGCAAACATGGTGCCGCTATGCCCCATATCGCGGAATTTGATGAGATCAGCCCGGATATCCAATGCTTCTAGTATTTTCTATGCCCTTTTTCCCTATTTGGGGAAAAAATCAATTTAGAGGATGCGAACCTGCTTAATGTGAAGCAGTTACTCATCTTTTCTTCTTATAATGGGAAGGGGAAACCTTCTCGTATTTCTTAAACTTGATATTAAAATAATCCACATTTTTATAGCCTACCATTTCGGCGGCTTGGTAGACCAGGTATCCTTTCTCCAGGAGCTCCTTCGCCTTCTCCACCCGAAGCCTGTCCAGATAATCGGTAAAGGATTCTCCTGTGGAACTTTTGAACTTGCGGCCCAGATAGGTTCTGCTGTAATGCAGGGACTGGGCCATGGAGGTGATGGAAATATCCTTGTTATAGTTGTTTTTCATATAACGGATGAGCTTCTCCACGATGTTATCAGGATGAAGGGCTTCGAATTCGCCGGAGATATTAACCAGTAAGGCCTTTAATTCACTGTTCAGCTCCATGATGCTGTTCTTTAGGTAGGCGCTTTCAATAAAACCCTGCCGATCAAAGAGATCCTTCTCCCTATCAGGAAATAAGGTTCTGAAATAATCTACCAGGTTGATAAACAGGTTGATATATTCTGTCTTTACCTCCATTTCGGAGGCATCCCGTTCAATAAAAGAATTCATCCATCGTTCCAGGCAGCGGCTAATATCCTCCAGGGAATGATACTCAATGGCCGGAGCGAGCCGCTTTATCATGTCCTCCAGGGCAATGGGTGCCTGCTCCTTTAAGCGGGGAAGGCTCTCGGCAGAAACCAGACCCTTGTAGCCGTAGAGAAAGAGCTTGTCAAACAACTGATCGGCGGACTCATAGGACTGGGGAAGATTCGCAAAGGAAGATACCTTCTTTCCAATGGAAATAAACAGGTTGATATGGAATTCCGCAAAAATATCCTTCTGCAGCTTGTTAAAAACCAGGGTGTTGGTCTTGGAGCGATTGATGGAAAGGATCGCATAGGACTTATTGGTGGAGTACAGATACTGGCAGGACTGCTTTGCAATAAACCGCTGCAGGGCAAGGTGGAAATCCTCCAGAGTCTTACCCTCCTGATTAGTAAGGGAAAAAGAAATCAATATAATCTGGAGGGAATTACCGCTCTTCTCCCAGGTGGGAATATCCGGAAGTACAGAGAGCGTCTCATAGGAGGAGATGCCTGTAATGAACTGCTCCAGCAGCTTTTCCCTGGTCAGTACAGAAAAGGTGTCCTGCCTGTCGATGACCAGGGAGGAAGCCTCCAGCTCCTTCCGGATGGAATAAAGTTCTCCCGCAAGAGCCCGTTCGTTAATGGGCTTTAACAGATAGGACTTGACACCGTAGCGGATAGCCGTCTGGGCGTAGGTAAAATCGGCAAACCCGGTAATCAGAATGAAGAAGCCGGAATAACCGGTCAGGCGCAGCTGCCTTATCATATCAAGCCCGTTCATTTCAGGCATTTTAATATCCGTAATTACCAGATCCGGCTTAAGCCGCTCCGTTAAATGCAGAGCCTGACCACCGTTGGAGGCTTCGGCAAGGATTTCAAAACCAAAGGTACTCCAGTCGATAATATTCCTTAAACCCTGGCGGATGTGCTCTTCATCATCCACAATCAATACACGGTACATAAAGGCATCTCCTTTCAGATACAAGCTATAATAGGAAGGCGGATCGTAACAATGGTGCCCCTGTCTTTCTCGCTGGTAAGGGAGAGTCCGTAATCTGACCCATATACCAGCTGTATCCGCTGATGGACATTGAGGATTCCGATGTGCTCAGTGGGAGATGCCCCGGGAGGAATTTCCAGCTTCTCTTTCAGAATGAAGTATTTTTCCGATGTTGCTCCGGGTGCTGCCGACCTGCCCCTGAAGCCCTACGGTGGCCTTAGCAATCTGAAAACCGGAGAGAATACGGAGGAGCTATCCGTTATCCAGAAGATCTTTGATGATTCCAAGCTCGCTAATCTGGCCAATGCCATTATGTGCAAGCCTGACGAATTTGATGCAGTATGGGAGAAATACATGAGCGATTTAAAGGATATGGGAGTTGATAAGCTGGTAGCTGACAAGAATAAGGCTCTGGAAATTCGTAAGAAGCTATGGGGCCGTGAGTAATAAATAGGAACAGTAAGACAAAGAATAATAGGAAACCAGGAAGGGCTGCCGATTTGGCAGTCCTTCCTGCAGGTGATATAATAGGAGGAGGAACCTATGAAACACATTGCCATCCTATCTGATACCCATGGTTTGCTGCGAGAGCAGGTCAGGGCTGAACTGGCTGCGGCTGATTGTATCATCCACGCCGGCGATATCAACACCCCATATATTGCCGAGTCCATGCGTCAGATCGGCGAAACCTATATGGTGCGCGGCAACAACGACAAGGATTGGGCAGAAGACCTGCCTGAAAGCATTGCCGTCACAATAGAAGACGTGCGCTTCTTCCTTGTTCATAACAAGAAAGACATCCCCAAATACTTGACCAATGTGGATGTGGTAATCTATGGGCACTCCCATAAATATTGTGCGGAAGTTATGAATGGAGTGCTGTTCCTCAATCCCGGCAGCTGCGGTCCGCTGCGTTTTGATTTGGAGGTCACCATGTGCCGCATGATTGTGGATGCAGGGAACTATCAGTATGAAAAGGTGATGCTTCCCTATGATATTAAAATGAGCATATAGATTATTTGTAATCTTATATATTCTAAAAGAGCTTACGACTATGGTATAATGAATTCAAAAATTATCTTCATGATTTTTTTGTGCATGAATTATCAGGAGTGCAAATGAAAACATTGATATAATTTATCTCGAAAGGGGGGATAGGATGGATTGGCTTGACAGAATGAACTGTGCAATGAACTATATTGAAGAAAACTTAACCGATAATGTTGACTTGAATATTTTGGATAGGAGTTGATATTTTTGAAGAAACTTATATTTGTTTGTGGAGCAAATGGTATCGGTAAATCGACAACATGTGCTGCTTTATATAAACAATTAGACAATTCGGCACTCGTTGACAGTGATTATTGCAGAATGATTCATCCGTTTGAATTTTCAGATGAACTTAAGGAAGTAGTTACAAACAATATGTTCACTATGCTGCGTAATTATATAAATTGTCCCTCTATAAATAACATAATATTTTTATATGGGTTTCATGGACCAAGGAAACAAATATTTGATAATATTATGGACCAGCTATCTGAAGCAGGCTTAACATATACATTCGTGCCAATAATTTTGGAATGTGAGCTTGAGGAAAATATTCGCAGAGCAAGAAAGGATGGCCGTCATGAACAACGGATACAATATGGAATTGAAGTATCAAGAAACATTTATCATCAATATGATTATCCTCGTATTGATATAACACATTTAACTGTGGACGAGGCAGTTAAGAAAATGATAGAACTTATAGGTTGAACGGTATTATTGCAGTGGGATATCCGGGCGGGGCAAGGTCTGCACATACATTGGACGAAGTTGACTAGGCAAAGATTTATACAGAAACCTGTTAAGCACGGCCCATCCCGCTCACGAAAGCATTTACGCTTTTGTTGTCGCTGCCGGTGATCCGTCCGTTCTCAACGGAGAATTTAACGCATTCAAACACGCCGCATTCCTCAATATACAGTTTTTCAAAAAATACGCTTCCATGGGTCCCGCCTTCAATTGGTGCAATGTAGACTTCACCGCAGGGAAGATCGCTGTCGCCGGCATCAATATGCCACTTCCGCCCGGATAGATCAAAATACTTCTTCCCAAAGCTGCAATCATTTGCCGCAAGAAATAGTGCCCTGTTAACTGCTCGCGCCTGTTGCAGAAGCATGGGCGCCGCGCCCATGGAAGCCACCATTCAAGATATTATTCGTGGCACCATTACAGATGGTCCCGTTCCTGAACTGGAAGAACAGGTTCACCAACTTCATTATCGGTATCATACAAAGGGACGCTGAGATTTGAATTGCTTTATCGGAATAAAACAAAATCTATATTTGCAGGTGAGCATATCATGATTAATAAATTAAACTTATTGCAATATCTCTCCGAGAAAACTTATAAAAATATCTGCCGAAATTTGGGGTTAGATGAGGGCGACAGCAAAGGGAGAAACAATCACTTATTACTTTCTGATGAACTGGTGTGCCGTATCCATCCGTTTAATATTTTATATAACCAGTTTGGACATGTATGGTTTTTATCAGTGGGAATAAATTTTCAGAAGTTTCAGCAGGCTTATGAAAATTTTGAAAAAGTGTTATTTGGTGAATATGAAAAGCTGTTTGGAAAAGATGCCATGAGTGATTTTCCGGTGTTTCAGGATATTTATTGTAACTATATTGAATATTCCAGTGTTATAAAGGTTAACAGCGCTGAAGAAACAATAAGAAGCATGGCAGCATCCGGCTGCTTGCCGGAGCAGCTTGAAGAAAGCAGATGGGAAGAGTACAAAAAACCACATGGAACCATTGAGTTTTGTGTTTCCATGGTTGATGATACCCATATGAAAACACTAGCCAGATGCCATGGGACCGCTTTGCAAAAACGTATTAAAGATACGTCACTGCATCATATGGGTGCGGGAATAAAAGCTGCAAAAATGGTTAGTGAAGAAACAGAAAGTGAAATTATGAATTGGTTATATTCAAAACATAAGATTACTATTATAAGATAGTACCAGAGAAGGCTTTCGCGTGAAAATCTGATCGATTGATTGGAGGATGACGGCTTTATATACGAGCAAGTCGTTGCCGCAGATGCAAACGGACTTCAAGTCGTTGGCAGTTAAAATATTGGCTAGAGTTCAGCTATTGGGCTATCTTTACGCCACCCGGCATAGAACTGCCAGATAGAAATGTTATCTTTCATCCCGATTTATTTATCTATATTGAGAATTACGGCAATGAGAAGGATTGCGGAGTATTCGCAGAAGTTGACGGGAAAGCGGTTGGCGCGGCGTGGACAAGGATTGTCCCTGCTTACGGGCATGTTGATGATGAAACGCCTGAGCTTGTAATCTCTGTTTTGCCGGAATACCGTAATCAAGGGATCGGATCAAAGTTAATGGAAAAATTGTTTGAACTTTTATCCCAGCGTGGATATAAGCAAACGTCACTTTCCGTTCAAGAAGAAAACATTGCCGTCAATTTCTACCGTCGTCTAGGATATGAGATAATAAAAGAAAAATCAGAAGATTGAAGGGCAATCATCGGTTCCCGCGGTTACTCTAAGCAGTGCAAATCCGAACCTATTTATGATGAAAGAAAGGTTCGGATTTGTTTCGTTATAGGGTTATTATTGAATGGATTTCAACATTAAGGCGAATAAAAATCAAATCGTACAAAATTTCCCGGGTACAGAGAAGCTTAAACTTTCAGACTTTCGCCCAAGGGAAGGTATATCTTTCTTTATGCACAGAAATCTGGTATTATATCTAGTAGAGATTGATCTTGCAGCGATTGAAAGAATGACATTAATTGAACCTGAAAGGAACGATAGGAGGAATAATAGAATGAAGATAGGATTTATCGGAGTAGGCATCATGGGAAAATCCATGGTGAGAAATTTAATGAAGGCTGGATTTGATGTTTGCATTTATACAAGAACCAAGTCAAAAGTGTTGGATGTTATAGAAGAAGGAGCTGTTTGGACGGATACCATCCGGGAATGTGCTGCTGGTAAGGATGCGGTTATCACTATGATTGGATATCCAAAGGATGTAGAAGAGGTATACTTTGGGCAAGGTGGAATTATGGAATGTGCAAAGCAAGGGGCGTATCTCATCGACATGACAACAAACAGCCCCGAATTAGCGATTCAAATATATGACAGAGCGAAGGAAAAAGGCTTCTGTGCCCTTGATGCACCGGTTACCGGAGGGGATATTGGAGCGAAGGAAGGTACTCTGACTATCATGGTTGGCGGAGAGGAAGAGGCATATCATACCTGCAAAAGTATATTTGAGGCAATGGGAGACCATATTGTCTATGAGGGGAAGGCTGGCAATGGGCAGCATACTAAGATGGCAAATCAAATTGCAATTGCAGGTACCATTTCTGCTGTATGCGAAGCAATGACCTATGCGAAAGCTGTCGGTCTGGATGTTGAGACGATGATAAATACCATAAAAAAAGGCTCTGCGGCAAGCACTCAGCTTAGCAGTGCTGCTCCTAAAATATTAAAAGGGGATTATGCACCCGGGTTTTTTATCAAGCATTTTATAAAGGATATGAGAATTGCGGCTTCCGAGGCGAAGGCAAGGGGGCTGGAGCTTCCTGTTTTGGAAGAAGTTCTTAACATGTATGGGAGCCTGGAAGAAAAAGGTGCAGGAGACTTGGGCACACAGGCATTAATCAAATACTATGAAGAATAACGCTATGGGAGTTATCAAAGCTTGCCCAGATTGCAGATAAGAGTAAGTAGGAAGAAATATTTTATCCAAGGAGGAAGGCATCGGGAAACCGATGCCTTCCTCCTTGATCAGAAAGTAAGGTATGTCAGTACCGGAGGTTTCCCCGTGGTTGATTTTGTTAATAAAAATCAACCACAGATCCATTGAAGTTGATTTTGTCAACCTGTATAATAATAGCAGAGGTGAAAAGGTTGAAAGAAACGGAATATATAGATGAAAGGGGGACCGGGTCCATGCCAGCACTTTCATAGCAACTTGTGCGAGACAGGGCATGGACATAAACATGAAAGAAATCAATATTGCAAGGATGATTGTAAATAAGCGCAGGGAAAAAGGACTGACACAGGACGACCTTGCAGGCTACATTGGAGTATCCAAGGCGTCCGTTTCGAAATGGGAAACAGGCCAGAGCTATCCTGACATTACTTTTCTCCCGCAGCTTGCAGCCCTTTTTAACATTAGCATTGATGAGCTCGTGGGCTATGAGCCGCAAATGAGCAAAGAGGATATCCGTAAATGGTATCTGGGACGATCCGCCGATTTTGCTTCCAAACCCTTCGATGAAGTATTGGAGCATTGCCGCGAGACGGCTAAAAAGTATTTCTCCTGCTTTCCCTTGCTGTTCCAAATTGGCGCGTTGCTGATAAACAACAGCATGGAAGCAGGTGATATGGATAAAACCTTCTCTGTGATTGCGGAGGCCAAAGAGCTGTTTATCCGGGTGAAAAAAGAAAGTGAAGATGCGGAGCTTAAGCAGCTGGCACTGAATATGGAGGCCTTCTGCGCCTTGACGCTGGGCAATCCCAATGAGGTGATAGAACTGCTTGAGGGAACAAGCCGGAAGATTATTTCCGCGGAATCCCTGCTTGCGCCGGCTTACCAGATGATCGGCAAGCCCAGAGAAGCAAAATCGGCATTGCAAGTCGGCATCTACCAGCATATGGGCTCCCTTTTTGGTGCCTGTTCCGATTATCTCATGCTCTGTACAGATGAACCGGAGCAGTTTGATGAAACATACAGGCGGGCGATGGCCGTCGTTGAGGCTTTTGATTTGAAAAATCTTCACCCGTCGCTGCTCATGAAGTTCTATCTCCTTGCCGCACAGGGATATACGATGCTCGGAAATACAGACAAAGCTCTGGAAATCCTGGAAGGATACGCAGAGCTTGTTACAGGAGATATTTATCCGCTGCAATTAAAAGGAGACGGTTACTTTAATCTGATCGATGAATGGCTGGAGGAGCTTGATTTAGGTCCCGCCCTGCCCCGGGATGAGAAAATCGTCCGCCAGAGCATGATCGACGGGGTGGTAAATAATCCTGCATTTACTGCGTTGGCTGACGAGCGTCGTTTTCACAGAATTGCGGAAAAGCTAAAAAATAATTGTTAGGGAGGATTATATTATGGGTTTAGATACGCTAAAAGAATATTTGCCGTTTCTCATTCCGCTGGCTGTCGCGCAGCTTGCGCTTGGCATTACCGCCCTTGTTCATGTGCTGCGGCATCCCCATTACCGTTTTGGGAATAAGGTGATGTGGGCCTTGATCGTCATGCTCGTACAGACCATCGGCCCGGTTGTATACTTTGCCTTCGGCAAGGGGGAAGAATAATGGATGTATTGGAGGTTAACCAGCTTTGCAAAGGCTTTGGAAACCATGAAGTGCTCAGCGGATTTGACATGTATGTGCCGGAGCATTCGATATTTGGCTTTGTCGGGCAGAATGGCGCGGGTAAGACAACAACGATGAAAATTGTTCTCGGCTTATTGAAGCCGGATAGCGGGAGTGTAAGGGTATGCGGGGAAAAGGTGGCGTTTGGTGAAACAAAAACCAACCGCAATATAGGTTTTCTCCCGGATGTTCCTGAGTTCTATGGATATATGAGGCCCATGGAATATCTGAAGCTATGCGGTGAAATAACCGGCCTTACGAAAGCGAAGACCAAATTAAGGAGCGAGGAATTGCTCTCGCTGGTGGGGCTGAAGGACGACAACAAGAAAATCAGCGGGTTTTCACGGGGGATGAAGCAGCGCCTTGGTATCGCACAGGCATTGCTGAACGAGCCCAAGCTTCTTATATGCGACGAACCGACCTCCGCCCTTGATCCAATCGGAAGAAAGGAAATACTTGACATCCTGCTTGCGGTGAAAGGAAAAACGACGGTTGTATTTTCGACCCATATCCTGTCGGACGTGGAAAGAGTGTGCGACCGCATTGCGGTATTGCACAAGGGCAGACTGGCATTACACGGTACGCTTTCGGAAATCAAAGAGCGGTACAGGCATAGCGGGTTTATCATCGAGTTTGGCAGCCCGGAGGAAGCGTCTTCCTTCGAGAACACGGAGGAACTCAGGCAGCCGGCAATCAGCTTATCACGCAATGAAAACACGGTGACGGTGCTTTTTGCCGATCACAATATGGATGGGCATTTTCTGCTGGACGTGTTATCGCGAAAGCGGCTTCTTCCATTGAAGTTTGCGGTTATGGAGCCGACGCTGGAAAGTCTGTTTGTGGAGGTGGTAGGGTGAGAAACTACTATGCTTTTCTGAAAAAAGAGATTCTGGAATATGCAAAAACCTATAAGCTGCTCATCATGCTCATCGTCTTTGCGGTTTTCGGAATCACCAATCCTCTTATGGCTAAGCTGCTGCCTGACATACTTGGAAGCCTTATGACGGACGGCATCACCATGACCTTGCCGGAGGCGACTGCATTTGACGCCTGGACACAGTTTTTCAAAAATGCAACACAAATGGGACTCATCGTGATGGTGATCTTATTCAGTCCGGTTCTGTCATCGGAGCTGAATAAGGGGACGCTGATCAATATGCTGACCAAAGGCTTGTCCCGGACGGCCGTCATACTTTCAAAATACACCGGTATGGTTCTGATTTGGACGGCCAGTATCGCGCTATGCTTCGGACTGACTTATGGCTACACGGTATATCTCTTCCCGGCGGGTGAAATAGTAAATCTGCTGTTTTCTGTATTTTGCCTGTGGCTGTTTGGCGTGTTTTTGCTGGGTACTTTATTGCTTTGTTCAGCTCTGACGAAAAGTAATTATGGATGCCTGCTGAGCACAGGCGCGGCAGTAGTAGGTTGCCTGCTTGTGAATATCATACCGGCGGCGCATAGGTATAATCCAATTTCGTTAGTCACTGATAATTTAGGACTTATAAAAAATTCCGTCGAGGTATCTTCGCTCCATGGTGCTATCTTGATATCCTGCCTGCTCTCCTTGTTTTTTCTGGTACTGTCGGTATTGATATTTAGAAAGAAGCAATTGTAAGTATTTGCTCTTCAATCTAATACGTAAGATGTAGGAAAGTGAGATTATTTATGATAATTCGGCAATTGAAAAAGGAAGAGATACAAAAAGCAATGGAATTAAAAATATTGTGCTGGACGGAAGAATTGGCAGGAAAAGCGGAAAACACCTTACAATTGAAGGAACAGACAGAAGCATGGACAAATTGGTTAAACGCATCCGATGAAAATAATGATATAAGAGTGCATTTTATAAAAAATTCGGTGGTAAGATGATTGGCCAGGAATGTCAGATGGACGGCCGATTGCCGGTTGATATAATAATAGTATTCCCTTTCCGCTCCAGCAGCTTTCGTTTCATAAGATTCTTTATCGCTGTTCATGTCAAGCTTTTTGTCCAGATCCTTATATGTATCCTTCTCGAACAAGTAGGGCAGCGAAGCATTGATAAAGCCAACCACTTCATATGCACTGGATGACAGCTGGCTTCTGTCCACTATATACATAACTTGTAGCAATTCATTTGTTTCTATATTGCTGAAAAATTCAAAGTCTACACCATCTGTAAGAGTATAAAGTTCGTATGCTACAGCACCGAATCCTTCCATCTCTGCGAATGATTCGACCTTTGCGGCATCACTAAACGTAGGCAATTGGTTTTTCCTGAGGCGTTCATCCATCATTTTAATGATTTCATCTATCGTTAAATTGATCCCGATGGATGCCTGGGGATTGTTCTCCAAGGAAATGCTGGATGTTATCTCCTTAAAGAGCTTATCAAGCTTGTCTTGCAAATCCATCTCTCCGGTTAAAATTATGCAATACAAATACTTGTCCTTGATTGTTGCGTAGTACATAAAATACTGAGTGCCTTCTTCATAGTCTACGGTAAATGTGGCAGTATGTATATTATTTTTTAAATCAAAATTATCTGAAATTGTTTTTAAATTAGACTCATCCTCTATAAATCCATCATATGCCTGTAATAGATTGTCTTGCATGTCTGCGTCATTGGCTGGAACTTTGCCAAGATTTGTGTTGAATACCAATACCATACCTCCGTACGAAGGGTAAAAATAGTCCGCTCCGTCTGCGTTGTTGTGTTCCCAGGTGGAAGAAACTTTAAAGGACAAATGCTTCATGGTATAAGTTTTGTCTAAGTTGGTTTCATTGGCGTTTTCGGCGGTGGTGTTGTCTGCGTCGGACTCATTGGCACTTTCGGCAGGAGTTTTGTCTAAGCTGACGTCATCGGCGTTTTCGACAGTGATTTTGTCTGGAGTGGCTTCATTGGGGCTTCCGGAAGATGCGCAGCCGGTTAAAATGCAAATAAGCAAGAAAGGAATTATTCGTTTTTTCAATTCATTAATCCTCCGATAATAATGTTATTTTATGGTAGATATATTTTGGATTACATATTACATAATACTACTACAAATGAAGAGAATATGCGATACCTTTCAGAAAAAACTTCCAATACCTTGATTTTTTCTAAAGGGTGGAAAATCCATGGGTTTACCCAAGGATTAAGCTATATCTTTATTTACATAGAACAAATGTGATATACTCTATTCAGACAGAATTGAGCAAACCAGGTTAGGACAGAAGGGAAAGAATGCCTTACAATCTAAATGAGGTGATAAACAATGGATTGTATTCAAAGCTTACAGAAAGCAATCGACTATATGGAAGAACATATTATGGACAAAATCAGTTATGAGGATGCTGCAAGGCAGTTATACATGTCAAGCTATCATTTTCATCGGATTTTCAGTATGATTACGGGGATAACGGCAAATGAGTATATCCGAAACCGAAGGCTTTCCATGGCAGGGCAGGAGCTTATCATGTCAGACAGGAAAGTAATCGATATTGCGCTCAAATATGGCTATGAGTCCCCTGAGAGCTTTACAAAAGCTTTTTCCAGGTTCCACGGAGTAACGCCCAATGTGGCGAGGCGCTCCGGAACCGGATTACGGTCCTTCAATCGCCTTGTAATAAAAATCAAATTGGAAGGCGGTACGGCTATGGACTACAAGATTGCAGAGAGGGAAAGCTTTAAACTCCTGGTGAAGGCTCAGGCATTCAGGAATGAATCTATTTCCGAAGAAGGAAATACTGAGATACCGGATTTTTGGAAAAAATGCGGTGAAAACGGAGTTTTTGACGTGCTGAAGAAGCATACGAAGACCCACGATATTTATGGGATATGTGCTCCGATCTCAAAAGAAAACACGCATTTTCACTATGGGATTGGGATGGTCTATGAAGGCGGCGAGGTTCCGGAGGGCTTCTTTGTCTGGGAAGTGACGCCCACGCTTTGGGCGGTGTTCCAATGCATCGGAGAAGACGGGAACTGCATCGGAGAGACCTGGGAAAGAATTTCCAAGGAGTTTCTGCCCAGCTCGGATTACAATATGCTGGATGCGGATGATTTTGAATTGTATCCGGATAGCAGTAACGCGGACTGTTTCTGCGAAATATGGATACCGGTAGAGAAAAAGTAGGGTTGATGAAGCCTGCCGAAGAACTAAAATTGTTTTTTCGGCAGGTTTTTGTTATAATGGAAGCGTTCACAGAAATTCTAATGAAGATCGCGGATATTCAGACTGAGTAAGAATATTCCGTGCATTTCAAACTCCAGCATTCCGGTTCCCTATATTTTGGACAGTTTATTAAAAGGATGACTAAAAAATGATCTCTAAGAAAAGCATAGAATGTTATCAGGGAATATCCTTAAGCCGTGGGGAAGATTTTTTGTATATACCGCCCAATGTTTTATTACGGCCCTATATTTCCTGTTATACCATTACATTTCCGGCAAATATGTCGGATGAATATACCATATTACCCTCCGCAAGCTCAACAATGGTAATATCCGTAAGCGACCAAAAAATCACCGGTGCATTACGGGGAGTAAACACAAAAATCTGCAATGTTGGAAAACATGCAAATAAAATGAAATTCCTATTGCTGGCTGAATTTCATTCCGGTTGTTTATTCCCGCTGATCCGGGCAGACCAATCCGAATTTGTCGATTTATCCTTTGATCTGAAGGATATCGATAAACCGCTGATGCAGGCCATTGAAAACGAGCTGATTAATTCGGAAAGTATCGAAGCCTTAGTCGTGTCACTGGATAATATATTTCTTAACCGCCTGGCGGATTTGCGGGAAGAAAAAACAATCATAGCAATAAAAAACAAGATATTAGCACATAATGGGAATATAGGCATACGGGAATTATCTTCTGAGTTCTTTTACAGCGAAAAACAGATACGGCGTTTATTCTTACAGCAGATTGGTACAACTCCTAAGACATTTTCTCGTATTGTACGAGTAAATTATGCTTTGCAATTACTGCAAAGTACAGATATGCGTTTTACGGATATAGCGGTACAGACAGGTTTTTTTGACCAGTCCCATTTTATTCATGACTTCACGTCGATCTGCGGAATGACTCCGCAGAAATATGTGCAGGGTATGTCCTTTTTTTACAATGATAATTACAAGTTTTAAGGTAGGATAGAAGAAATAAAATCAGAAAGGACTTAAAACATATGATTATGCCTTATTTACGGTTCAACGGCAATTGCGAAGAAGCCTTCCGCTTCTATGCCAATGCTTTCGGTGGGAGGATCACCGCTTTATCACGGCTGAATAACGACCCGAATAACCCGGTAATGCACGCCATGGTTACATTGACGGAATCAGGCGGCGGGGTCAGCGGCGGCGATACAGATGCGGCGGTTCCGGTCTCCAGGATGCCTATCCTTGTTCTTCTTCCGTCCCGTGAGAGAGTGGAAGAAATAATTCCCAAGCTTGCCGAAGGAGGTACGCTCGTTCGCGGTTTCCTGCCCCATCCGCCCCCGGATGATAACGGCGGAGGAGCAGAGGTGCTGGACAAGTATGGCTATACCTGGTTTTTATGTTCGTGAAGGCATCCGTATCCTTCATAGAACGGAAACGAATGAGCAATATTAGGAAGCGCAGCCTTGGACCTATCGAAATAGTTCAAGAAATCTTGTATTTTTTCCTGTAAGAACTGGGAGTTATCCCGTTAATTTGTCTAAATAATTTAGTAAAATATGACAGAGTATCAATTCCAATTGCTGCGGCTACTTCTGAAATAGGCATAGAAGTAGTTAGCAGCAATTCTTCTGCTCGATTAATTCGCAGAAGATTATTAAAATTAGCATAGTGAAAACCAGTTAATTTTTCAAAAAAGCGGCTGAAATGAGAATAACTCATTCCGACGATATGGCTCGCTTCCTGCATACTGATTTGTTTCTCAGGATGCGCTAGTATTTTGTTGATTAATGGATTAAGGCTTATAATATCTGAATAGGTGGCACCATTCATATCAATAACTAGTTTTTTTGGCTTAACATAAGAGAAATCAATTGAAGACATAGGCTATTAAGGTTTAATGCTAAGCAAAACTTTTCGTTAAGAAAACTATCGTCTTTATTCGCAAGCGTATCTCGTAAATGACAAAAATCCTTTATAAGCAATGGGGAGGTGCTGTACCCAGGGTATATTATAACAATCAAAGAGGTATTAGTTAATGGAGAACCGATTGGACTAATAGGAAAGCCATATACCACAAGTGATGATGATATATGTACCAGGGTTAACCTATATAATTCCTGGGTTGCAAAAGCACCGGACAAGGCACGTACCATGGATGGTGATCTGTCAGATGCCACTGCAACAATATTGGATAATAACTTGCTTGGTCACCTGGAAACCTTAAGCATTACCTTTGAATACGGTTTACCTGAATAAAAGTACATTAAATTATAAAGCCTGATCCTCTTGAGAGTCAGGCTTTATATATACTGGTTTTTTGTAAATCGGAAACTATGATTATTTATATCTGAGGTCGTTTGCCCACGAATTTATTTTTTCACATGGTTCATACTTCGTTTTGTATCCCGCATCATCAATAATGAAAAATGGATTGAATGCAGTTGCTTTCATTTGTGTACCGTCAGTTTTTGTTATTGTAATTATCACTCCTTGACCTACATAATCCCTGTAAGAATTGTCTTTATTGTAAATCACTACGGCATGGAGCATTTCAACTATTTCTTCCATCTCGCTGCCGGTTAATTCAAAGGTTACATCAGGCGGTGACAGTTTAACAGAAATGCCGGAGATTTCCGACGTGGATAAGGCCCGAAATGGTTTTGTTCCCCAAAATGATTTTCCAATGAAAACACCTATAATCCCTATTATAGCTAGAAAAAATATTGTTAGATGTCTTTTTTTCATGTGGCCACCCCATCCCCTTTTTAATAATTAGACGAATCTTTCATCGTCTGGGTTCCACTAAATTCCTATTTTATCTGGCACTTCCATTATATAAATACTATGACATATTTAGTTTAAGGCATCAATCAAAGAAGAGTACGGCGAGCAGAATAACCTAAGTTGCGGTTGGCTTCCTCCCTATTCTATGATAGAATATTGAAATAGTTAATCCATACTGCCTGGAAACCGCTTAGCTAAAGCAGCACATCGCAGCGATAAAAACTTGCCGTCCGTTTGGAGCAATTGCGTCAGGACGGAGTGGCGGAATAGAGGCCATTCTGTTAAAATGATTAGCAGTCCTGCGAGATAGAGCAGGCAATTTTTTGACACTACAGTTAACGATGAATAACCGATTAGATGTTACAAATATAATAGGAGGGATATTGGCTTTGAAAAAGGAAAAATCAAAAACAGGAATGGCAAGACTTATGCAGTTAGCCGCGACAAAGAAGCCTTTAATCATCGGCGCTGTCAGCAGCCGGCACAGCCGGAGGGGGCGGTTCTGCGCTGCGGTGAGTTAATTGTAAAAGAAGCCTATTTGGGCGGCGTTGTCTATTACTGCCCGAAATGCCAGCCTTTTATTAAAAATTGACGGAGGACAAGATGGTATCAGATCATTTACTTTCATTCGCAGCAAATAATTATGGATTTGATAAAGGAACATTACACTTTATCAGTGAATCCACCAATCAAATATACTCATTTCAAAAAAATGATAAATGGTATATATTACGGTTTTCGGAGCGTCCGGCGGAGCAAATATGCCAAACAAAAGCGGAAATGGACTGGTTATATTACTTAGCAAATAATAATATAGGCGTTTCTTTGCCGCTTCCTGCCGATAATAACGAGCTTGTCATGTCAACGGAAATGGATGGCAAACCATATATCATTTCCGCTTTTGAAGCATTGCCCGGTAAGTTTTGGAATAAAAATGACCCTGATTTATGGAATGAAAAGATATTTTTTAATTGGGGCAAAGTGATGGGAGATATTCATAGGCTTACGAAAGAATATTTACCTGCTGATGAGAGCAGTGTAAGAAGTGTATTTACGGGACATAACGCACTTTTCTTAGATGAAATAAAGGGCTGTCCCACGGTACATAAAATTGCCGAGGATTTAATAAGCGAAATAATGGCGCTGCCCAAGGACATAGATTCGTATGGATTAATTCATTATGATATTCACCCGTGGAATTTCATAATAGAGGGCGAAAAAATCAATGTGTTTGACTTTGACGATAGTCTATATGGCTGGTTTGCCTTAGATATAGGAATCGCTCTTTACCATGGCTTATGGTGGGGGCGCAGGAACGACCAAGGATATGATTTCACCAATGAAATAATAGCCAATTTTATGAAAGGTTATTTATCTGCCAATCATTTAGACGATTTCTGGATATCGAAGATACCACTGTTTATGAAGTTTCGGCAGATATGCAAGATTAGTTGGTTTTACAGTCCTGACAGTGAGGATGATCATCAAAAAGAATGGATACACAATGTAGAAAATGATATTTTATTTACTGGCTGCGAGTTAAATCCTTTGTTTAAACTTTGATTAGGCGTTACAGTTCCCATGATACTGCTTGTAAAATACTGTCGACTGCTTTATACTATTTATGAAAGAGGTTTTGGCTTCTATAGCAGATTACAAGTCATCAGACAATATTTTGAGGTGCGGCATGAAAATTGATATACCCAAATACCAACAGATTGCGGCGGATATTGCTGCGAAGATCGCCTGCGGTGATTATCCGGAGGGCGAAAAGATTTACGTCCGCTCGGCTCTGGCGAGCCAGTACGGAGTATCCTCTGAAACCGCCCGGCGTGCGGTCAGCGTTTTAGCCGATATGAAAATCGTGGAGATTACAAAGGGCAGCGGCGTTCTAATCAAATCCAGAAAGCAGGCCGTAGATTTTATTAACAAATTTGATTCCGTCAGACAGATGAGTGATCTGAAAAAGTATATCATGGACGGCTTGAACCAACAGATTGTCCAAAGTACAAATTTAAAAGAGATGGTTTCGGAGCTGATGTATAAAACCGAACGATTCCGCGTGGTGAATCCTTTTTCCCCCTTTGAAGCGGAGATTACCGGACAGGCGTCTTGTGCCGGTCAGAGTATTTCCGAAACCCAGTTCTGGCACAATACCTCGGCGACTATTATTGCAATCCGCCGGGGGGAAGAAATCATCATATCGCCGGGGCCGTATGCAGTTATGACGGAAGGTGATATATTGTATTACGTGGGAGATGAAAACTGCCATGAGAGGGTGAAAAACTTTTTGTACCCAGATAAATAATAGTAACAAAGGTATCAGTTGAGAAGATTTCCGGATCACGGGAATCTTCTTTTTTCTCGTATAGGTAGATGCTGCCTAAAGACAACTGCGGGGCAGCGCAGGAGTCTGCAAGCGGACTCTTTATTTCGTATAGGGAAGCTCACCCGACCGCATCCCACAGATTGGATTGTAACAATAAATGTAAAAAAAATTCAGCCTCCAGTTTGACAAACGAGGTTATTTGTGGTAACCTACAAAGCAACAACATGAAAATAAATGCAAGTTGTTACTTTGTAAATAAGGAGGGAATTATGCCGAAAGTAGAGGTAAAACAGGTATACAAAATATTCGGCCCATCGCCCAGACAAGTGATACCCTTGTTGGAAAAGGGTGCAAATAAGGCTGGGATTTTAAAAAAGCACAAGCACAGTGTTGGTGTAAACAACATCTCATTCTCGGTGGAGGCGGGGGAGATCTTCGTGGTAATGGGGCTCTCGGGCAGCGGCAAGTCAACGCTTATACGTTGCCTGAACCGTCTGATCGAGCCCACCAGCGGAAGTATTCTGATTGACGGCAAGGATATTACTAAAATGTCCGCTCCGGATCTGAGAGAAGCCCGGCGGAAGAAAATTGCAATGGTTTTTCAGAACTTTGCGCTCTTGCCGCATAAAACCATACTGGAAAATGTGGCGTTTGGTCTGGAAATACAAAAGATGGATCAGGAAAAACGCAGGGAGAAGGCAAAAGAAATGCTGGAGATCGTCGGATTAAAGGGCTATGCCAATGCAAAGCCCAATGAACTGTCAGGGGGTATGCAGCAGCGGGTGGGGCTTGCGAGAGCCCTTGCCACAGAAGCGGATATCCTCTTGATGGACGAAGCCTTCAGTGCTCTTGACCCACTGATTCGCAAGGATATGCAGAACGAGCTGCTGTCCCTGCAGCAGAAAATGAAAAAAACCATCCTATTTATCACTCACGATTTAGATGAAGCCCTGAAGATCGGAGACAGAATTGCCATCATGAAAGACGGCGAAATCGTGCAGCTGGGAACCGCAGAAGAGATTCTGCAAAATCCTGCGAATGATTACGTCCGGGAATTTACCCAGGATGTAAACCGTACGAAAATTATAACCGCTTCCGTCATTATGCGGGATGCAGAATCCATCGTGCTTGAGAAATCGGGACGGAGGCTTGCCGCACGTAAGATGAAGGACTTGGGTATTTCCAGCATCTTTGTTACCGATAAAAGCGGTGTTCTGCGCGGGATCATTACAATTGACAAGGTATCCGCCCTGATTCAAGGGGGGGAAGAGAAGCTGGAAACGATTATTGATGAAAATATTCAATCGGTAGATCAGGAAACATCCATTGATGAAATCATACCTTTGTTTTTACATTCCAGTTATCCTGTCGCTGTAGTTGATTCGGATAAAAAGCTAAGAGGGATTATATTTAAATCCACGGTGTTGGCCGGAATAGCCGGAGAGGGGAGGAATGGTCATGACGCTTAGCACGAAGATACCCATCGGTAATGTTGTTGAAAAAGGAATTGACTGGATGACCCAGAACTTCAGCGGCTTTTTTACAGCCATTAAGGAAGCCCTTTCCGGTATCATTGATGGGGCGGGCTGGTTCCTTTCTATCATACCGGCTGTTATCTTTATTATTGCCATCGTCCTTCTTTCCTGGTGGATTGCGGGAAAAGGAATCGCTGTCTTCGCGGGAATCGGTCTTTTTCTCATTCATAATCTGGGTCTTTGGGATAAAACCATGCAGACACTGGCATTGGTTACCGCCTCGACCTTGATCGCCTTAATCATCGGTCTGCCTCTGGGTATCTTAATGTCAAAAAGTGATACGGCAAATAAGATCATACGGCCGATACTGGATTTTATGCAGACCATGCCTGCATTTGTGTACTTAATCCCCGCGGTATATTTCTTCGATCTGGGAACTGTGCCGGGGGCGGTGGCCACCATTATCTTTGCCATGCCGCCCATTGTACGGCTGACCAATCTCGGTATCCGTCAGGTACCCATGGATGTGGTGGAGGCGACCAAATCCTTTGGTGCAACCTCGTCGCAATTGCTTTTCAAGGTGCAGTTTCCTCTCGCAGTTCCGACTATTATGGCAGGACTCAATCAAACCATCATGCTTTCTCTCTCGATGGTTGTCATCTCCGCCATGATCGGGGCGGACGGACTTGGAAAAACTGTCTATGAGGGTATTACACAGATGAATGTCGGAAAGGGCTTTGAGGGAGGGCTTGCCGTGGTGATTATGGCCATGCTGCTTGACCGTATTACCCAAGGATTGGGTTCCGCATCTAAAAAGTCTGGAAGGGCATTTGTGAAGGGGTTAATAAACAAGCGCTCTGAATATAAACATAAAAAGAAGGAGGAAATTTATGAATAGGAAATTAACAGGAATAGTCTTAGTGATATTAATGGTAACGGTGAGTCTGGCAGGATGCGGGAGTAACCTGGGTAAGGAGTCAAAGGGAACCGTCAAGCTGGCTTATGTCAATTGGGCGGAAGGGATCGCAATGACGAATCTTGCCGCTGCGGTTCTGGAAGACAAAATGGGTTATAAGGTGGAGCTCACCATGGCGGACGCGGCCCCGGTGTTTGCTTCGGTTGCCAGCGGAAGTACCGATGCATTTCTGGATGTCTGGCTTCCCATTACCCATGAAGACTATCTGAAAAAGTACGGAGATAAGATGGTGGATCTGGGTATTTGCTATGAAAATGCACTTCTGGGGTTGATTGTGCCCGCATATGTTGAAATCAACAGCATTGAGGAACTGAATGAGAATAAGGATCAATTCGGCGGTGAAATCGTGGGAATCGACGCGGGTGCCGGTCTGATGGGAGCCGCGGAAAAGGCTCTGGAGGAATATGGGCTGGATTATAAGCTTCTGACCGGAAGCGGCCCGGTTATGACGGCGGCACTAGGAAAGGCCATTGATGCCGGTGACCCCATTGTCGTAACCGGTTGGGCACCCCACTGGAAATTTGCAAAATGGGATTTGAAGGTGCTGGAGGATCCCAAGGGTGTATTCGGGGAGGTTGAAAATATTTATAAATACTCCAGAAAAGGTCTGGAGGATGATATGCCGGAGGTAACGGCATTTTTGAAGAGCTTTAAAATGACAGAGGCTGAATTAGGCGACCTGATGGGTGCAATTGAGGAGGCCGGCGGCGAACCGCTGGATGCTGCCCGCAATTGGATGAACAGCCATGAGGAGCTGATTAATGGATGGATAGCCCCGTAGGAAAGGTTCCGCAAGGTCTTAGGAAATATACAATATCGGCATAGTTCCTAATTGACGTGACAGGCTTTCCCGTAAAAAGGCTTCCGCCTCTGCCCGGACATCGTTTCGGTAGCAATATTTGCCGCGCCCGCGCCCGGTCATGGTTTCCCGGTCGAAAAGCTGCACGGCGCCCGGAAAGGCCTCCGTGTTAATTGCGTTTTGTACGAAGCTGTAGGTCATCAATATAATCTCCAGGAAGCCATTTTGTTTGACCTTAACGCTCAGCTCCTCTGCCAGCCGGGTGATCAGCTCCCCGTACATGCGCTTCCAGTCCGGAAGCAGAATCACTGGAGCGATCAACAGCCCCACAGGATAACCCGCCTCTGCCATGGCGTTAAGCGCGCGGATTCTTGCGGGCAGCGGGGAGGTTCCCAGCTCTACGCGGCGTATGATTTCCTGGGGGTTCACGCTCATTCTGAAGATTGTCTTCCCCTTATGGTCAAGGTGAAGCAAGGGCTCCACCATATCAAATTTTGTCGGAAATGTCAGGTTCCCCCGGCCTTCCTGGGAGAATCGCTCAATGGTATAGAGTAAATTATTCGTTATTGTGTTTTCCAGCAGTAAATCACTGTTGCTGCCAATCTCAAAGGTCTGGGGCACCGGGGCCTGGGCATCCTTTTTAAGGAGCCTGTCCAGCATTTGCTCCCGGTTGACAAACAGACGCAGATAGGCACATTTGTTATAATTACAGACCAGATAGCAATACAGGCACATCGCTTTGCAGCCGGAGGAGGTATATGGCACCAGCCAGTCAGAAACCTTATAATTGGGTACATACCGGTGTGTCTTTCTGATTCCGACAATCAAATGATTCTTTAGCTTTGGAAAATCCCGGTTGTGCGCCGCTGTCATTTCCGGTATACGGTTATGATTCTCTATCGGTATCCAGGGCAGGTCTGCGTATTTGCTCTGCAGCAGCAGCCCCAGCTTATAATTGAGTACACCCGGTTCATAATAAACCGCATCAAAGCGCATATTCATGTGAACACCTCCTATGATATAGTTTACCGAAAATTACGGAAACTATTTCGGCGGAAGAATTCAGTTCGCAAAATTTTTTCGAATACGATATTTTTGTCATTTCTTTATACTGAAAAAATGATATAATGAAAGCGTAGTGGGAAGTGCGAGAAGGGCACTCGCACATCAGGCTTGCTTGAATTATGCGAAATCTCTACAACAAACAGTCCGGTGGGGGCCTGCAGCGCGGCAGTTTTAACTGCAGCGCTATTTCTTTATGAAAAAAGATATGTTATTATAAATTTAAAGAATTTGACAGAAGGGGAGTAAAGATAGTAGTGGACTTACGTAGAAAGCTGATGCTGAAGAAAAATCCATATGATTTGCAGAAAACCGGCGGATTGTTTTTAGAAGCAGTCAGGAAGGATGTTATATTCCATATGGAGCATTGCCCGGAATATGCCCGGATACTGGAAGCAGAGGACTTTTCCGTTGATAAGCTGGTTTCAGAGGATACGCTGTATCAGATACCGGTAATTCCAACGCTTTATTATAAGCGGAATTACCTTTGTTCCATGCCGGAGAAGAAATTGGCGGTCAGGGCGACATCCTCCGGTACAACAGGGCGGCAGAGCAGGATTGAATTTGATAAAAAGACGATTTTCTATGGTGTTTTGATGATGATAAGATATTTTTCTTACCATAAATTAATATCAATTCTTCCCACCAACTATATTGTCCTTGGATATGAACCAAGCAGGCATACACAGATGGGCGCCATAAAAACAGCTTACGGCGCTACTAAATTTGCCCCCGGACTTCACCGGGAATATGTGCTGAAGGATACCGGAACGGAATATGAGATAAATATCGAAGGGATTAAAAAAGCACTGGTAAGGTATGCGAAAAGCGGACTGCCCGTAAGATTTGTTGGTTTTCCCGCATATATGTTTTTCCTGGTCAGAACCCTCAAGGAGAATCACATCTCATTAAACTTGAACCGTCATTCCAAGGTGCTTCTGGGCGGCGGATGGAAACAGTTTGCCGACACAGAGATTGACCGGGATCTCTTTTTTAAATTAATATACGACACCCTGGGAATTGAAAAACACAATTGTTTTGAGTTCTATAGCGCGGTCGAGCATCCTCTGCCCTATATCAAATGCAGAAACGGACATTTTCATGTCCCGATTTACAGCAGGGCCATTGTCCGGGATATAAAAACACTGGAGCCGGTTCCCATGGGAAGCATGGGGCTGCTGAGCTTTGTGTCTCCCCTGGTATCCAGTACTCCGCTTACCAGTGTGGTAACAGATGACCTGGCAGTGCTATACGAGGGAAGGGATTGCGGCTGCGGAATTGATACCCCTTATTTTGAATTAAAAGGAAGGGCAGGTGTAAGTCAGATAAAAACCTGCACAACCGATGCATTGGAGTTGGCCGGAGGAGGTGTACGGTGAATTTAATTTCAGGAAAACAGATGAATGGAGCGGAGAGCCGCGTCGAGCTGGAACGGCTTGAGAATATAATATTTGAGACACGTGAAAAAACATCCCTGCCCCTTGCTGCGGTAATCAATACCTGTGAAATCCTCTCAGGGAGGCTCAATGAAGAGGAGCATCTGCCTTTATTGCTTGATCTGGGCATGACCGAGGAGAAGGCCCGCAGGGAGCTTCAGATGGTGAAGCAGATTATGTCCAGGGAATATATAGAAAACAGAATGAAAATAGAATTCGGCACGCCGCTGAGCAGCCTTTCGCCCTATGGTGAAGCTAGATCTGTACGGCAGGAATGGATGCCTCTTGGCGTACTGCTTCATATCGCGGCTGGAAATGTTGACGCGCTGCCTGTGTTCAGCGTCATTGAGGGGCTGCTGACCGGGAATATCAACATATTGAAGCTGCCCGGAGATGATGATGGATTATCCATCCCCATATTGCAGGAACTCATCCGGATTGAGCCGCTGATTGCACAGTATGTATTTGTATTTGACTATCCTTCTCAGGATATCGAAGCAATGAAGAAGCTGATGAAGGCGGCGGATGCCATCGTCGTCTGGGGCGGTGACGCCGCGGTTTCTGCCGTGAGAAGTGCGGCGAGCCCCAATACACGCATCATTGAATGGGGGCATAAGATTAGCTTTGCCTATATCTCAGGGGATGTTTCGGATTCTGAGCTGGAGGGAATCGCCTGGAATATTTGCGATACTAACCAATTATTTTGTAATTCCTGCCAGGGACTCTTCGTTGATACGGAGGACTTTGACGAGGTTGTGCGGTTTGCCCGGCGGTTTGCGGGAATTCTTGAGCGCGCGGCGGGGGCGCTGCCGGAGAACAATCCGTATTTAACAGCGCAGAAAACCCTTGAACTGTATACAGAAAGGCTGGAAGCTGCAAAGGATCAGAAGCGGGTTTTTTCTGCCGATAATTGCAGTGTGATCGCATATAACGATATGTCGCTGACCCCTTCCTATCTGTTCCGAAATTGCTGGGTACGGCCTCTTCCGCGGAAAAAGCTTCTTAGTGAACTGAGCAAATACAAGAATCATCTTCAAACAGTCGCACTGGCCTGTGAGGAGCGTGATAAAGAGGCGATTGAAATCATATTGGCAAAGACCGGTGTTGTTCGCGTTACCAGCGGAGCGCGCATGTCGGAGGGCTATTGCGGGATGCCCCATGACGGTGAATTTTCTCTTAGAAGATATATGAAGGTCATGTCTTACGACTATTAATAATACCACAGCGATAAATCATGTCTTACGAGCTGCGAAGAGTGCAGAAGAGCTTATCATGGTCTTAAAGGATCAGAAAGCTTCGTTGGTGGTAAAAAGTGATTATAACCGTTTTATAGATTGTTTTTTCTTACGATCCATTATAAAATCATATCAATTATAAATAAATTTATACAATTTATAATAGGTCGGTTATACCGCAAAGCAATTTGCGTGATGTAATAATTATGGAGAGAAAGGGTGAAGAATATGAAAAATACAATTATAGTTACCAGAATCAAATCAAGGAGGGTGACTATATCATAACCCTCCTATTATGGAGGATTGTATGACACAGAGTAAACGAATTCAAAAAATACGTAAGTTTCTATCCTATTATACACCATACAAGGGATTGCTGGCTGCGGATCTTGTGTCCAGCATTTTTGTCGCGGCTCTTGCCCTTATTTTGCCCGTCTGTGTGAGATATATTACGAAAGACGTCATGGAAAACGGTACAGAAAATATATTAACCGCTATTTTGCAGACCGGTGCGCTGATGCTGTTTATCATTGTGCTTCAGACCGGCTTTGCAATGTTTTCTGACTATAAGGGCCATGATATGGGGGCAAAAATTGAACGCGATATGCGAATGGAGCTGTTTGGACATTTTCAGAAGCTTTCCTTTAGCTTTTACGACAGCCAGAAGACGGGGCAGTTGATGTCCCGGTTGACAAATGATCTCTTAAACTTAACGGAGCTGTATCATCATGGGCCGGAGAATCTGGTTATTTACGGTACGCAGTTTATCGGCTCCCTGATTATACTGCTTCACATTAATGTGAGACTGACCTTGGTTGTTTGCTTGTTTTTGCCTGTTATGGGAATCTATTCGTTTGTATTTTTTGGCAAGCTCCAGAAAGCCTATGCAAAGAGCCGCAGCTGTATCGCTGAGGTCAACCGGCAGGCAGAGGAGAATCTGTCCGGTATCCGGGCGGTGAAGAGCTTTGCCAACGAGGAATTGGAAATCAGAAAGTTCTCAGAGGAAAACAGCCGCTTTTATCAAAGCCGTGCGGCCATATACAAGAATGAGGCATTGCATTATACGGTAATCGAGACCTTCTTCACACAGCTGATTACAGTGGCGATTATTGTGGCCGGGGGTATCTGGATTGCCGGTGCAAAACTGGATGTGCCCGATCTTCTGGTATTCATCCTGTATGCCGCCTATCTTACCTCGCCGGTCCCGAAGCTGGCATTTATGGTACAGCAGTATCAGGAGGGGATATCCGGTTATGAGCGTTTCCGCGAGATAATGGAGCTGACCCCTGAAATACAGGATGAGGAAAATGCTTTAGAGGTACAAGTGAAAGAAGGGCGTGTGGAGTTTCGCAGCGTAACCTTTCGATACAGCGAGGGGCAGGATTATGTACTGAGGAATATCAGCCTGGATGTGCAGGCGGGTGAAACCGTTGCCATCGTGGGCCCTTCCGGCATTGGGAAGACAACCTTATGCTCCCTTATTCCCAGATTCTATGATGTTCTTGAAGGGGAGATTTGTATCGACGGAATCAACGTCCGTGATATGGCATTGCATCCCCTCCGGCAGCAGATCGGCATCGTGCGCCAGGAGACCTTCCTGTTTGCAGGTACGGTTATGGAAAATATTTTATACGGCAGGCCCGGTGCAACAGAGGCGGAAGCAGTAGAAGCCGCAAAAAAGTCAAACGCCCATGAGTTTATTATGGAGCTGCCCAATGGGTATGACACGGATATCGGACAGCGCGGCGTAAAGCTCTCCGGCGGGCAGCAGCAACGAATCAGTATAGCGCGGGTTTTTCTGAAAAATCCTCCCATCCTCATTTTTGACGAGGCAACCAGTGCCTTGGATTATAAGAGTGAAAAGGCCGTTATGGACAGCCTGAGGACGCTGGCAGAGGGCCATACGCTGTTCATCATCGCCCACAGACTGAGCACAGTGAGAAATGCCGACCGTATTGTGGTTCTTACAAAGGAAGGGATTGCAGAACAAGGCACCCATGAACAGCTGTACGAGCGGAATGGCATCTATGCAAAGCTCTACAATGCGCAGGAGCTATAAAATCATTCTCTGCTGACTTTTAATCTGACTTATGGATTTACCCGGTTAAAAAAGATTTTTGTTTCCATCTTTTTTGGCCGGGTTTTCTGTGCTATAATGGACGGAAGAAATAGTTGGAAAATAATTCGTATTTGGTGGGGGAAAAACAATTGAATAATAAAGAAAAGTCCCGGACAAGACGATATGCGGGGAGAGTACTGATTTCCTTAGTGATTCTATTCCTTCTTATTGCAGCGGGTACCGCTGTTCTGTTCCGTGAAGAACTGAAAATCATGCATTCCATTGAGAGAATAATGGATGAAAAGCCGGTCTACTACATGGAAGTAGACGGAGATTATTATTTTGAAGAGTTTCTGAAATCAGGGGGAGCAGCCTCGGATAAAGCGGTGAGCGCATTTCTTACAAAGCGCATCTCAAAAGGCTTTTATTCCGTCGATGTGAAAGAAAGCGGGCTTGCCTGCAGTACCATTTCTGCCAACGCTCCCGAAGGTTCCCATGTTTGGGGGCGGAATTTTGATTGGACGGGCTCTGTCCCAATTATTGTAAGATGTGTTCCCAAAGGCGGGTATGCATCCATTTCAACCTGTGATTTTCAAAATATCACCGCCAGACCGGAGAGTATATCGGAGGGCATCCCCGCTGCCGAGAAAATGGTGCCGGAGGGAATTGCCAACAAAATGCTTGCCATTGCCGCCCTGTATGTCCCTATGGATGGCGTAAATGAAACAGGACTTTGTGTTGCGGATCTTGAAATCAATGAGGGGGGAATGATCACCATTGATACGGAAAAACCGGATCTGACCATCACCACGGCGATTCGCCTCCTGTTAAATAAGGCGGCAACGGTTGAGGAAGCTATAAAATTATTAAAGCAATATGATATATACGCCTCAGGCGGTATCAGCCATCATCTTGCGATTTCGGATGCCGCTGGTGCATCGGTTTCCATTGAATTTGTGGAGGGAGAATTGGTAGTTGCAGACACAAACATTGTGACAAACTTTAATCTTGCCAATGGAAATACGGCTGCCGGAGGGGAAAATGCAAAAGAGCGGTATAATTGCCTAAGCGGTCTCTATAAAGAGAAGGAAGGCTCCTTCACCGGTGAACAAGTGAAGGAGGCCCTGGCGCAGGTTTCCCAATCCGAGGGAAAATGGACGACACAATGGTCCATAGTGCACGAACAGGCTTCCTCATCTGTTACGTATTACTTCGATTGTAATTTCGAAAAGCCATACCGTTTTGGTGTCTGGCATCTTTATTAGGTGTCAGGCATCTAATTATGAAAGGAGTTTTTATATGTTTAGAGAAATGCGCCGTAATAAGCAGGCTTTATCCATGGAGGAGAACCTGGAGGTTTTAAAGCGCGGAACATCGGGAGTGCTGGCTGTATCCGGGGACGATGATTATCCCTATGCCGTTCCCCTCAGCTATGTATATCATGATAATGAGATATACTTCCACTGTGCCCAAACCGGACATAAGCTGGACGCCATCTTCGGAAATGAGAAGGTTTCCTTCTGCGTGATCGACCAGGACCAGGTGGTGCAGGAGGAGTATACCAGTTACTTCCGCAGTGTTATTGTATTCGGCAGGGCCCGTATTCTGGCGGATGGGGAAAAAAGAAAGGCCCTTGAAATTCTAACGGCAAGATATTCGCCGGACCTGGAGAAAAGTCATCGATTAGAGGCGGTTGAAAAGGGATATAACAGTGTATGCATGATCGCGCTGAGGATTGAGCACATGAGCGGTAAGGAAGCAAAGGAGCTGGCAAGACAAAAGAAGGATATCTGAATATTTTAAGTTTTCCAGGGTTCCGTAGTAATTGATTCCGTTATACCGGATTTGGTTCGTGGTTTTCGACAAAAAACTCCCTATTTCTATTTATTGAGTAGTGTGTTACAATAATAACAAAGTAATTTTTTCCAGCATGGTTTCGGGTGACACAACAAATTAAAAGGGTAGAGGAGAGGGTATTCATGAAATCAATCAAGCTAAGACTGGTCGCAACGTTTACACTAATTATCTTTTTGGTCACTGCCGCCCTTGGCGGTGCCGCAATCTACATCGTCAGTCAGGATCTGCTGTCGGACGCCCAGGACGATCTGGCGGAGATGGCAAAGGCACAGGCTCAGTATATTACCTCCAGAAGAGATGCCCAGCTCCAGTATATGGATGTGCTGGCACAGGTTCCTGTGCTTACCGACAGCTCGGTTCCGCTGGAGCAAAAGATTGCCTATTTTGAGGCCGAGGCAAAGAGGGCTGACTTTATTCTGTTCGGATTTGCGGATAAAAACGGAAAAGCCGTCATCTTAAACAGCGCAAGGGAGACAAATGACGTTGCGGACCGGGAATTCTTCCAGACGGCGATTAAGGGCACCCCCGCCGCTTCCGATGTTATGTTCAGCAAGCTGGACGGAAAGCCCGTGCTGGTGTATGCGGCACCGGTGTATGAAAATGGACAGATCATCGGGGTACTGTATGGCAGAAGGGACGGACTGACCCTGAGTGCAATCTGCGAGAAGGTCACCTATAAGACCACCGGATATGGCTATATTGTCAACAATCAGGGAGTCACGGTGGGCCACAAAAATACCGATCTTGTTCTGATGCAGGACAACGACATTGAAAATGCCAAGACCGATCCTTCCCTCAAGGAGCTGGGTGCCCTCACCGAGAAGATGATCACCCGCCAGGTTGGCAGCGGGACATATTCCTACAACGGCAAGGCGAAGCTGGTGGGTTATGCCCCCATTGAAGGCAGTCCGTGGATTATGGCTATGACCCTGGAAAAGAACGAGGTGCTGGAGCGGACGGTTGCCCTTACCTGGATGCTGGTTGGGTTGTGCCTGATTATGGCGGTTGCCGGCGCGGTCATCACCTATTCCATCAGCAGCGCTATCGCAAAGCCTATCAAAGCCATTACAAAGGCCGCCCAGCAGATTGCGGACGGAAACTTTGACATAGAGCTTTTTGTGAAATCCAAGGATGAGCTGGGCAGGCTTTCGGATGCCTTCCAGCTCACCATACAAAGACTTGTTAACTATCAGGGCTATATCGATGAAATTTCCGGTGTTCTGTCCAGCGTGGCCCAGGGGGATCTGACCGTTGAACTCCGGAGGGAATATACGGGTCAATTCAAAAAAGTCAAGGACAACCTGCAGGCGATGCTGGCTAACCTGGATAACACGCTGCTGCAAATTCATCATTCCGCCAGTCTGGTGGACAGCGGCTCGGATCAGGTATCCAGCGGTGCTATGGCCCTTTCCCGGGGGGCGGCCCAGCAAGCCAGCGCCATCCAGCAGCTGTCCGCGTCCATCGCGGAGGTCACCGAGCAGGTCCGGCAGAATGCGAAGAACGCCAAGCTGGCCCAGGAGAAGGCGGAGTTTGCTGGAAGAGAGCTGCGCAGCAGCAATGACCATATGAAGGAGATGGTCATTGCGATGGAACAAATCACCCTCAAATCCTCTGAAATTATGAAAATTATCAAAATCATTGAAGATATTTCCTTCCAGACCAATATTCTGGCGCTGAACGCAGCCATTGAGGCAGCCCGGGCCGGACAGCACGGCAAGGGCTTCGCTGTGGTAGCGGATGAGGTGCGGAACCTGGCCGGGAAGTCGGCAGTGGCCGCCAAGGACACTACCGCCCTGATCGAAGAAACCCTGGCGGCAGTGCAAAATGGCAGCCGGACGGCGGACATCACTGCAAACGCGCTGGAGGAGAGTGCCAAAGAGACCGACGAGACTGTCGGACTGATCAATAAGATCGCGGAAGCCTCCCAGGAGCAGGCAACGGCCATTACCCAGCTCAATCAGGGAATTGAGCAGATTTCATCGGTGGTACAGACCAACGCCGCCACCGCACAGGAGAGCGCGGCAGCCAGCGAGGAGCTGTCGGGACAATCCAATCTGTTGAAAGGGCTGCTGGCCAGATTCAGGCTGAGACAGACCGGCTCCTACCCCATGGGAGGGGCGGAGCATACCCATCAAATCGGCGGCCGGGTGAACCAACGTCTTCTGCTGCCGCCAGAGCGTGAGATGGATGAATAACGAATGCCAAATTGAAAGGAGACCATGCCATACGTGCAATGGAGCTTATGTGAATCAGATGGAGCTGAAAACAGAACGGTTACTGATACGAAATTATAAAGAAGAGGATTTGCAGGATTTATTTGAAATTTTTTCAAACCCCGTAGTCATGGAGCAATGTGAGCCGCCCTATAATATGGAGGAGTGCACAAAATGGCTGGACTATTTCATAGAAAAGCCCATTGCCTTTGCGGTGGAGCATATACAGACAGGCAGGCTGATCGGCCATGCTTTATTTAAACAGCTGCCCGGCGAGGAAGCCGGTATTTATGAAATCGGCTGGATCTTCAATCAGCAGTTCTGGGGGCAGGGCTATGCTTACGAGGCCAGCAGGGCGTTGATGGACTATGGCTTTGACGTGCTCCGCCTTCACAAAATCACCGCCGAAACTACCGATCCGGTAAAATCTGTTTCCCTTATGAAAAAGCTGGGCATGAAGCAGGAAGGTGTTTTAAGGCAGCAAACAAAGGATATCAATGGTAACTGGGTTGATATGCATTGGTATGGCATACTCATGTCGGACCGTACATAAGATGTCAGAGATAAAACACGGAATAAATGAGAAGGAAAGCAGGTAGCAATTGTGGGCTGGGAACCGTGGACAGGGTGTTACAAAATAAGTGATGGCTGTACGTACTGTTATTATTACGGGTTATATTCGAAGCGGTATGGGCAGAATGAAGTTGTGAAAACAGATGATTTTTATAAACCAATTGAAACGCTGTATATGCCGCGTAAAAAAATAACCAAATATAAAATGGAGGGCGGTAAAACGGTAGATACCTGTTTTACAACTGATTTTTTTCTTCCGGAGGCCGATGAATGGCGGAAGGAAGCGTGGAGCATTATGAAACAGCGCCCTGATTTGCATTTTTTCTTTATTACAAAAAGAATTGACCGTTTTCCTGTTTCCCTGCCGGAGGATTGGGGAGAGGGGTATGATAATGTGACTATAGGCTGTACGGTGGAAAACCAGGAAATAGCGGATGATCGGCTGCCCTTGTTTTTATCTTATCCCATCAGGCACCGTATCATAGTGTGTGGTCCCTTGCTGGGTGAAATCAATCTGGAACCGTATCTTCATGGCGTGGAGCATGTGACAGCCTGCGGCGAGTCCGGAAGAGAGGCGAGAGAGTGTGATTATGACTGGATTTTGAAACTACGGGAGCAATGTATAAAATCCGGTGTTTCGTTCCAATTCAGAAGCACAGGCTCCCGGTTTCGCAAGGATGGCGTATTATACAAAATCAATCCGAAAATACAGCACTGTACCGCACGTGAATGTAACATAAATATAACCAGCAGCCGGACATGAGAGAAGCATGTCCGGCTGCTGTATGATCAAGTACTTTGCTTCATAATTTCCACGGCTTGGATTTCGTTCTTCTGAGCCGATTTCAGCAACGCTGCAATTTTGGCCCGTACCTCCGGCAGGCTGACATCCTGGCCGGTTTTGATCTGGAATGCTTCCTGCCACGCATCATACACCGATTGGTAAAGGGCGGCGAGCCTGTCCTGTTTCATTTTCTGAAAATACTTCCATGCGTAATATTTCAAGGCTCCAAAGGTGCCGAGGAAATATTCCATGTTCCAGGATGCATCGGGATTGAAAGCCTCTTCAAAATGCCGGATCAATGCGGGATAGGCTTCCAGTCCTTTGGCGTTATCACACCATTCCCCGCCTTGTAAATGGGAAACCGCCAGCCTCATGGTATCGAGCAGGATATCCTCTTGTGACTTGTCTGTCTTTCCTGTGATTGTCAGCACCGACAACAGGGGCAGTTCCCTCTTGCCAAGCTGCTGATAGGGCATTTGTGCGCCGTTATAAGAGGGGCTTGTCGGATCTGCGTGTTCCGGGTTAATGGATAAAGTATAGAGCATCTGGGATTCATCATCATAGCCGGTAATCAGGCCCCATTCGGGAACTCCGATATCCCATGAAACAGCAGGGACGCCGCTGTCGATGGACTTCTTAATAATCGTGATAGCTTCCAGCCGCTTTTCTTCTTCTATGTCCTCCTGTCCCCAGTAACGGCCCACATAACCACAAGTCAGCCCTCCGTTTTCCACCCAGGCTCTCTGAGATCCAAAGTCCCAGATGCTGGTAGCAGAGGGACAAAGGTCAGCGGACACCCACATACGGAACGCAAAGCCGCTGGTTGCAATGATATCCTCCGCATATTCCGGCCAGGGACTGTTTTTAACGGCACAGGCCAGGGATTTCGCGAGGGAGAAGAGATAGCCGGTACTGTCATGGATTTCATCCCATGTGATGTTTAACCTTTTCATAAATGGAACCTCCCTTATTGTAATGTATTGTGCATATTCTGTTTTGTTATTGATATTTTTCCCAAAGAGTCAAGCTTTCTCTTCGATAGGGATATAGATTTTCTCGCTGAAGGTCCGGCTGGCCTCAACATAGCTTTCAAACTCATAACTGCCGGTGCGACGGTAATTACTTTTTGGCAGCCAGGTATCAGAGATATAGCCCCATGTCCGATGGATTGTATTCACAAAATCAAAATGCGTTGCCAAAGGAGTGGCAAATACAGCATACAATCCTCCGGGAATATGAATTTGAACGGTTCCGGCAGTATCTCCCTGAGCCTCCTTCGTGGGAATTCCGTTCCAATAATCCAATCGGTTTTCTTTCGCGTTCCACAGGGAAACACCGTAGTCTTCACAGACCTTTCCCCCGGAGAGCCGTTGGGACAGTTTTTTACAATTATACTTGTTCCAAAAGTTCGGAGCATAATCTTCATCACTTTTAAAAACCGTCAATTCAAAGTCGGATAAGGTAACAATCTTAGGTATTACTTCAAAAGATGCCGTCTGTAAACGAAGTCGGTCATACAGCTTCAGGCTGTTACCGGCTGCCTTATATTCCGTAGGCAGAACATGGTGTTCCGCCTTGAAAGCCCGCGTAAAATTTTCCTTAGAATTAAAACCGTATTCAAAAGCAATCTCTGATATGGGCCGGTCATGTCGCATTATCTCCCGTGCAATCTCTGAAAGCCGCCGCTTACGTATGTAATCGGCAGGGGTTAAGCAGGTGGCTTCTTTAAATACCCGTAAAAAATGGTATTCCGAATAACCTGCCGCCCGTGCCAGGTCAGCGACACCCAGATCAATCTTCAGGTTAGATTCTATGTATGCCAGCGCAATTTCAATATGTTCTTTATAGTTCATACCTCATTATACCCCAAAGTGGGCTTCTATGGTTGATAAAAATTGCGGAAATTAATTGGTATTAATAAATTCGGCTGCAACTTCCAGCCACTATGACTGGGCAATAAAAAAGAGGAAGGCGCATAAAGGGCGGCTGCTTAAGAGGTATCGCTCCATCACTCCATTTCAGTGATGGAGCGATACCTTTGTTTGGGCAGTCTTCTGTTTCCTGCGCCGAAGCAGAGAGCTGATCAATCCTCTGCGGGGAGCAAGGATAAATACAGCCAGAAATACCAATCCGGTCACTACCGCCATGCTCCCGGCGATAGAGACATCCAGCAGCGCAGCTGCCTGGTATCCCAGGACTCCATTGACCGCTCCGATGGCCCCGCTTAAAACCAGCATCCGTTTGAGATCGTCCGTCAGCAGATAAGCTGTTACCGGAGGGCCGATCATAAAGGCCACAACCAGCACCGAACCCACCGCTTGAAATGCGCCGACGGTGGTAAAGGACACCAGTGCCATCAAACCATAATGGACCAGTGCCGGGGAAAAGCCCAGCACGGCTGCCAGAATAGGATCAAAGGTTGCCACCTTCAGTTCTTTAAAGAAGATAAGAATAGCGGCGAGATTAATCAGCAGCAGGGCTCCGGTTGTATAGACCGCCTTTGCACCGATATCCACGCCGCCGATGACCATGCGGTCAAAAGGAGCGAAGGCCAGCTCTCCTAAAAGTACGGAATCCGTATCCAGGTGAACCGAACCGGCATATCGGGTAATTAAGATGATGGCGATGGAAAAGAGCAGCGGAAAAACCACACCGATGGCGGCATCCTCCGCCAGGAGATGTGTCCGGCTTAACAGCTCTGTCAACCAGACGGTTATCACCCCCATGATTGCCGCTCCGACAATCAGCAAGGGGGAGGAGAGGTCATGGGTGACAAAAAAGGCAAGCACAATACCTAACAGAATCGTGTGGGTAATGGAGTCCGACATCATGGACATCTTCCGAAGCACAAGAAACGTTCCTGGGAGAGCGCAGGCGGCTGCCACAATTACGGCAATGATCTGGATTTCAATCTGAGGGGACATCCGGTGCACCTCCTTCCAATCGATATAGAATCTTGTTTCTCCTGCGCTGATGAAGCCGGTACAGCACGCCCCGGCCCGGAGCGAACAGAACACTGACCGCCACCATAGCGCTGACACAAATCACAATAGCCGGCCCGGTGGGAAGCTTTGGTACCAGAGAACTGGCGGCGGTACCCATGATGCCGGATACCGCTCCGAATAGTGCCGAAAGAGCTGCCATAACCCATAGCTTATTCGTCCACTGGCGTGCGGCAACAGCAGGGGTAATCAGCATAGCGCTCATGAGGATGACACCCACGGTCTGCAATCCAATGATAATAGCCAGCACAATCATGGATGACAGGAGCAGATTCAGCCACTTCGGTGAAAAGCCAAGACTTTGCGCAAAATTCGGGTCGAAGGTAAAAAGCTTAAATTCCTTCCAGAACAGCAGCACCAATGAAAATAATATCAGACCGCAAATAGCCATTAAGAGGAGATCTCTTTGCAAAAGCGTGGATGCCTGACCGAAGATAAAGCGTTTTAGTCCTGCCTGGTTGGAGTTGGGGATTTTCTGCACATAGGTAAGCAGCACCAGTCCCAATCCAAAGAATACGGACATCACAAGTGCCAGCGCACTGTCAAATTTCACCCTGGTATGCCTTACGATACCGACAATGAACAGGGTTGCCAGCAAGCCGGAGAGTAAGGCACCCAGCAATAGCACCTCCGTGTTTTTGCTGCCCAGCAGGACAAAAGCCATAACTACACCGGGCAGGGCAGAGTGAGACACCCCGTCTCCCAGCAGGCTTTGCTTCCTCAATACTGCAAAGCAGCCCAGCACACCGCTGATCAGCCCCAAAAGAGCGGAGCCCAGAGCCACTGTTTGAAATGTATAATCAGAAAGCAGAGCAATCATACCGCCCATATCACACCACACTCCTTAAAAGGGTGCCGGAGCTGTGGTAGGTCTTTTTCAGATTGTCTTCGTGGAAGACCTCTTCCACAGGCCCGCAGGCAACCACGCGCAGATTAATCAGGGTCACCCAATCGAAATAGTCCGGAACCGTCTGCAAATCATGGTGCACCACTACTACGGTTTTGCCCTGTTCCTTCAGTTCCTTCAGCAGAGTTACGATAATACGTTCCGTCTGGGCATCTACTCCCTTGAAGGGTTCATCCATAAAATAAACCTCTGCCTCCTGGGCCAGCGCCCGGGCAAGGAATACCCTCTGCTGCTGGCCGCCGGAGAGCTGGCTGATCTGACGGCCGCTATAGTCCTGCATGCCGACTTTGGCCAGCATCTGCTTTGCCAGCTCCTTATGAAGCCTGGCGGGGGCGGCGAAGCCATCCCAGCTTGCCATAGCAACCCATCAGCACCACATCCTGTACCGTGGCCGGAAAGTCCCAGTCAACGCTGCCGCTTTGAGGAACATAACCGATACGTTTTTTTAGCGTATGCATATTGCCGCCATCTAGGAAGCGAACCGCTCCGGTAACCGGTTTTAAGAGTCCCAGCATAGCTTTTATTAAGGTCGTCTTTCCGGCTCCGTTAGGGCCCACCACCGCCATCAGCTTTCCCTTTGGGATTTTCAGATCGATATCCCAGAGAACCGGCTTGGCATCATAGGCTACGGTCAGATCCTCTACCTCAACCACATAGTTTTGTTGTTTTTCCATATACTTACCTCCCATCACTTTAAGGAATCCACGATGGTATCAATATTGGCCCTGACGGTCAGAATGTAGGTACCGGCTCCGGAATCCGCATCACCCAGGGAGTCGGAGTAAAGCTCGCCGCCGATGGCAACATCAAAGCCTCTGGCTTTTACTGCGGCCTGCAAGGCTTCAATTGTCTTAGGCGGAACGGAAGACTCCACGAAGACGGCCTTAATCTGCCGTTCCATAATAAAATCAGCCAGACTGCTCACATCAGCCGTGCCGGCTTCCGCATCCGTACTGATGCCCTGCAGCCCCCGTACTTCAAAGCCGTAGGCTTTACCGAAGTATTGGAATGCATCATGAGCCGTGACCAGTACGCGCTGTGCTTTGGGCAGCTCGGCAGCCCGATTGCGGATGTAGGTGTCCGTCTTATCCAGCTCTTCCAGGTAAGATTTCAGATTTGCTTCATAATCTGATTTTCCCTCGGGGTCGGTTTGAGATAATCCGTCGGCTACAATTTTTGCGGCTTCCTTCCATAGGGAAACGTCGAACCAGATATGGGGATCGTGGACGGAGCTGTCCTCCTCCCAGGCCAGAAGCCTGGCTTCGTCTAAGCCATCCTCAATGCAGATAACGGTTGCTCCTTGCCCGGACAGATTTTCAAATATTTCTCCCATCTTTCCCTCCAGATGCAGACCGTTGTACACTACCGCATCCGCTTTCTGCATCAGGGAAACATCTCCTGCACTGGCCTGGTATAAATGCGGGTCGATGCCGGGCCCCATAAGACCGTTGACCGTAACCCGTTCTCCGCCGATGACGGCGGATAAATCAGCCAGCATGGTGGTGGTAGCAACAATATTTAGTTTATCTTTTGATGAATCCATATTCGCCGCCGGAGCTGAGCAGCCGGCAAGCAATAATGTGAAACTCAGGAATATGCCAATAAGGCCTTTCATTTTATGCTTCATAAGAAACCTCCTTAAAATGATAAGGAAATGATTTTTCATCCACTTTGTTAGGGGCGGGAAATCATCTTTCCCTTGACTAATCTATGATGCCTAAGTGTAAAGTGTTACGAATATACTATATAAAATTTGAAAACAGAGGACGAATGATTATGAGCAAGGTTCCGTACAATGAATTCTATACGGTTCGGGGATATCAGCTGAAAAAGAAAAATGAGAGCGATCTCACGCCCGCTCTGGAGGATTATCTTGAAATGGTATACCGATTATGTATAGAGGAAAACTATACGCGTATCAATAAACTTTCTGACCGGCTGCATGTCAGGCCGTCATCTGCATCAAAAATGGTTTCCAGGCTGGTTGGGCTCGGTTACCTGGAATATGACAGCTTTGACAGCATTCTGCTAACCAATAAGGGAAGAGCAGCCGGATTTTATCTGCTGGAACGTCATAACATCATAGAACGTTTTTTTCTTATGCTGGGAAGTCCCCATCCTTTGGAAGAGACAGAGTTGATAGAACATACGCTGAGTCCTATGACGGTATTGGAGATAAAAGCATTATTGGATTTCTTTATACAAAATTCGGATATCGAAAGACAGTTTAAGGCATTCAGAGATTCCGTTGTCTTCCCGGAGACCTAAGACAGCGGATACGATACAGCGCGTTTCCTGTTGGCTCGTATAAAGGCAGGAGGGATATAGCATACATAAAAGTAGTCTATATCCCTCTATCGGGAGAAGCAAAGTATAAGTAAAATTATAATATATATTCTTGTATCGTATTATCTACAGTTGGAGGTAACAAAATGGATCGTAAAGCACTTGGTATGAGACTGGCCGCAGCAAGAAAAGAATCCGACTATACCTCGGAGAGACTGGCCCAGGAGTGTGACGTTAGCGCCGTATACATCAGACAAATCGAGTCCGGGAAATATCAGCCCAGTATCTCAACGCTGATAAAATTCGCTAATGTCCTTCACCGCTCTCTTGATTATTTTGTACAGGACAGTATGGAATGGAATGAGCTGAATACATTGACAGGGATTGCTCAAAGATGTAAGAATTTATCTCCTGAACAAATTAAAATGGTACAGCGGATGATAGACGCGGTATATGAATTGGACAAATAAGTCTAATATGCAAAAAAGAACCTTACCAAAGGTTCTTTTTTTGCTGTGTGATAAATTAGGTCTTCTTTCTTTGTATTAAATGTAGTATTATAGTATATATTGTCGTATGGTATTACCCTACAAAATATATTATATAAAATGGAGAAAACGAGATGTGCAAGGAATGGAACCAGTATCACCACCTAACGGTCAGGCAGGATATTTTATTTGACAGTTTAGGATGGAATAAGTTTTACTCAAGAGAACCACCTCAAAAAATAAGAAAAGCAATTCATGGTAGATTTAAAAAAGGGGGATAGGAAAATGGCAGAGACAGATTTATGCGATTTACAGGAACTGGAAAATGAAGATACACTGAAAGGGAAATATCTTATTTTTGCTATGGGCAGCGAGCTGTACGGCATGGAGATACGGTATATAACCGAAATTATAGGGATTCAGCCTATCACGGAGGTACCCGGAATGCCGGAGTATATAAAAGGCATTTCCAATCTCCGTGGGAAGATCATCCCTGTCATGGATGCCCGGCGGCGATTTAAAAAGGATGTCAGGGAATACGATGTCAGGACCTGCATCATTGTACTTAACACGAAGAATATCTTCGTTGGATTGGTAGTGGATAGTGTTGCAGAAGTGCTTACCATACAGGATGAGGATATTTCACCTCCGCCGAATATCAGCAATGGGGGTCAATATATCAAGGGAATTGGTAAAACCGGTTCAAGTATTAAGCTGCTTCTTGACTGCCAGAAGCTGCTGACCGACGATGAGTGGGATACCCTGGGTACCAATTTAGCAGGGTGAATTAAGGAGGGAAAATAGCCATGAAGAATTTATCCATTAGCAAAAAAATTATTTTGGGTTTCAGCGCCATACTGATTATGCTGCTTATCACGATCGGGATGTCCGTTAACAGCATCGGTGATATTGAAGAGCAAATCCACTCTTATGCGCAGTATACATTACCCAACAGCACAAGTATCTGGGTTATTCGGCGGGATACCGTATCCATGCAGCGATACGTAGCCCGTGCCCTTGCCGAGACCAACAGTGACCGCATCGCAGAACTGATGGATCTGGCTCAGCAAGACAGTATATCTCTTTCCAATACGCTGGACAAGTATGCGGACAATCAGAGGGATACGAGCCGTGATGAAAAAATTGCGGAATTGCGGAAACTTTTTAATGAAGCGGACGGAATAAGGCAGGAAATGGCCGAGATAATGAAAAACTCCGCAGAAGAAAATAGTAGGGCGGCAAAGAAAATGTTTGAGGATAACTATGTGCCTGTCATGGATAAAGCCACGGAAATCCTGGTTGAATTTTCCGCAACGGCTGAAGAACGTGCCGTACACCAGGAACTGGATGCAAGGGCTTCCGTGGAATTTGCATGGGTTGTACTGATATCCTGCGGCACAATAGCCGTGATACTTTCCTTTTTACTGGTCATTCTTATCCGGAGGTCAATCCTTACCCCTATCAATGAAATCATGAAAGTTTACAGAGAAATATCAAAGGGCCATATAGGGGCTGAGATAAAGTATGAAAGCCGGGATGAAATGGGACAGATGGCAGAACTGATCCGAAGCAGCAATCAACTGCAAAGCAGCATTATTAATGATGTCATTGATAAGTTTACGCGGATTGCGCAGGGCGATCTGCGGATTAAGGTGGAACTTGACTATCCCGGTGATTTCATGGTACTCAAAGAAGCAATTCTCAATACGGCTGCGTCGATAAACCACACCATGCATACCATTGACACCGCTGCTGAACAAGTAAGCACCGGTGCTTCCCAGGTTTCCAGCGGGGCACAGGCTCTTGCGGCAGGCTCCACCGAGCAAGCGTCCTCTGTGGAAGAATTGAGTGTTTCTATCACAAAAATTGCAGAGCAGGCCATGGAGAATTCCGCCAATATTAAAATAGCAACCCAGTATGTGGAACAGGCCGGAGCGAGTGTAAATGCCGGGAACCAGCATATGGCACAGCTTACGGAAGCAATGGCGGAAATAGGTTCGGCTTCGAACCAGATTGCCAATATTACAAAGGTAATTGAAGATATTGCGTTCCAAACCAATATACTGGCATTAAATGCTGCGATTGAAGCGGCTCGTGCCGGAAATGCGGGGAAGGGCTTTGCGGTTGTAGCGGATGAGGTGCGCAATCTTGCTGCAAAATCCGCGGAAGCCGCCAAACAGACCTCAGAGCTAATTCATAATTCGGTTATCACCGTATCGAAAGGAACGGGAATCACAGGGCAGACAGCGCAGGTGCTTCAGGATGTGGGCAGGAATGCTCTGAAGGTAACCGATAGCTTTGCGAAAATAGAACAGGCCTCAGCGGAACAGGCCCTGGCAATCGAACAGATCAAACAAGGGCTTACCCAGGTCTCTGCAGTTGTACAGACCAATGCGGCTACCGCGGAGGAGAACTCAGCAACAAGTGAAGAAATGTCCGCTCAGGCTGTCACATTGCGTGAAGAGGTTGGAAAGTTCAAATTAGAGATCGAGATGAATGGGAACGGCAGTTTGGATTTAAGAAAACGAATGCTGGAAGCAAAGTCTGATTTCGGAAAATATTAATGATCCGGAGGCTTCGCTGCAGATAGGATTGCCGGGCAGGCTGATCCCATCCTGGCCTCATAAAAAGAAGAACGCCTTCCGCGGCTGCTGTTCAGCCCTGGGAAGGCGTTCTTCAATTAAATAACCCTATCCAAAAGATATCCGTAGCCCTCCTGCTCCATCTTATCTTTCGGGATAAACCGCAAAGACGCACTATTGATGCAATACCGCAGACCGCCTGTCTTCCTGGGGCCATCGTCGAAAACATGACCCAGATGGGCGTTTCCCGCACGGCTTCGAACCTCTGTCCGGTGCATTCCATGAGAGGTATCCTGCTTCTCTTGAATGACACCCGGATCAATGGGTTTTGAAAAGCTGGGCCAGCCGCAGCCGGATTCAAATTTGTCACCGGAGGCAAAGAGAGGCTCACCGGTTGTGATATCCACATAAATTCCAGATTGAAAGGTATTCCAGAATTCATTCCGGAAGGGCGGCTCGGTTGCATTGTTCTGTGTCACCTCATACTGCGCGGCAGTCAGGGTTTTGCGCAGCGTATCAGCATCCGGTGCTTTATAAGTAACAGGATTTACAATGGAGTTTGCCGCTTTTTCAAACTTGGCCTTTGAAATATGACAATAGCCTCCCGGATTTTTATCCAGATATTTTTGATGATATTCCTCGGCGGGGCTGAAGTTGCGAAGCGGCTCCGCCTGGATGGCAATGGGCTTGCTGTACCGCTTTTGCAGATGTGCCAGGGAGCGTTCAATTACCGGCAGATCTTTGTCATTGACATAGTAGATGCCGGTCCGGTACTGGGTTCCGCGGTCCCCTCCCTGCCGGTTTACAGAAACCGGATCAATGGATTCATAATATAGCTCCAGTAAAAATTCCAGAGGAATGATTTCGGGATCATAGACAACACGCACCGCTTCCGCATGCCCTGTATCCCGGTAGCACACTTCCTCGTAAGTGGGATTTTCCGTTTCTCCATTCGCATAGCCGACCTGTGTGGACAGAACACCCCGAATCAATGAAAAATATTTTTCACTTCCCCAAAAACAACCGCCTGCAAGATAAATTTCTGACATAATACGCCTCATTTCACTATTTATATTAACACATTTCGCATCCTGAAACATCATTCTATTATTTTTCCGCTGAGGTTATTAATTATTCAAAGAATAAGGAGTTATTAGGAACGGAAGTCAGGATAAGCGAAAATATCAATATAAATTTGTTCCATGCATTTATATCCGCTGGTACATTTCCCGGAAGGTTTGAACATGGCGTTCTTCGTCGAGTATGATACGGTTTAATATGGCTGCAATGTTTTTATCGCGGATGCTGGCTGCCTGTTCACTGTACTTACAGATGGCAGTTTCCTCCGCTTTGATGGAGGCATTGATCAATGCCCGCATTTCACGCGGATACTGGTTATAAGACGGACTCCACCATTCTTTGCATGTCCGGCCGGACCAGAGCCGCGGATCTGCCCCAAGCTGCAGTGCAAGCTCGGCAAAGATATCCAGATGATGCATTTCAACGATACTGATATGATAAAAGCATTCGGCAATCCAACGATGCATCTGCCTTGTCACCACGGAGTTATAAAAATACCGGGCAGTATCGCTCATCTCAGAAACAACCCCTCCTATATTACTCAGTATTTCGCAGGCATAGACGGGGTTTTGCTCATCCACACGTACCGGCGGATAAGGGGCGTTTACTTTATAGATACATTCGTTTTCGGAATAAGAATGATCCATCTCCATATTCCTTTCTATTTGCTATGATTCAATTTATTCGCAGAGGCAGGGGATTATGAAGTCAAATTCATCTTGACATATAGACCGGTGTGGTCTAAGATTAGATTTAACAAGGTTGATGACTTTTTAGGAGGTGGTCTAGTGGAAAGTCGATTTGACGTGTTTCATTCCCTGGACAGGGAAAAGCAGCAGAGAATCATAAAAGCCGCTTTGTCGGAATTTGCCTCAAAAGGTTTTAAGCGGGCTTCTACAAATAAAATTGCTGAGAATGCACAAATTGGCAAGGGGATGCTGTTCTACTACTTTGGCAGCAAGGAAGAATTGTTCGATTTCCTCTGCGAATATACCCTTGCCTTTGCCAGGACGGAGTATGTTAACCGATATGAAACGGATTCGGGGGATTTCCTTCAGCGCTATAAGATGCTGACTGAGCTTAAGCGCAAATCACTGAAGGAATTTCCTGAGGTGATCAGCTTCTTCGAAAGCTTTTATCAGGAGGAGAATAAACATTATTTTGGGAAGTTCGCTGAAGATATTGAGGAAATGAGACAGCTCATCCTTCGGAGAATCTACGAAGGGATTGATTATTCCTTATTTCGCAGGGATCTGGATGGAACGGCAGTGGTCAAATACATGAAATGGCTGTTTGACGGCTATGAGGCCGACATTATGCATAGATTCAAAAGAGGAGAACTGAATACGTCGGATGAAGCCGCTCTGGCGGAGGAATGGTCAAAATTCTACGCGTTCACGGACGATTTGCGGCAAATATTCTATAAGGAGGAGAAGTGAAATGGAAGTCATTGATATTCGTAGTTTGGTGAAGAGGTTCGGGAAGTTCACCGCGCTGGACGGCGTGGATATGACAGTGAAGAAAGGGGAGGTTCATGCTTTCCTGGGTCCCAACGGTTCAGGAAAAAGCACGACAATCCGCTGTCTCCTGGGCATTCTCCGCTGTACGGACGGAACGGTGCGGATCTTCGGACAGGATGCCTGGAAGAACGCAGTGGAGCTTCACAAGCGGATTGCGTTTGTTCCGGGTGATGTCAACCTGTGGAACAATTTCACAGGGGGCGAGGTCATAGACCTCTTCCTGTCCATGAATGGCAAAAGAGCGGACAAAGGGAAGCGGGAACGCTACTTGCAGCTGTTTGAGCTTGATCCGTCCAAGAAATGCCGTACCTACAGCAAGGGTAACCGCCAGAAGGTAGCGCTTGTGGCGGCCTTCGCATCGGATGCGGAACTGTTCGTCCTTGACGAGCCCACCAGCGGCCTGGACCCGCTGATGGAGAAGGTGTTCCAGGATGGAATCAGCGAGATGAAAAAAGAAGGAAAGACGGTTCTTCTGTCATCCCATATTATGAGCGAGGTGGAGAAGCTTGCAGACAGCGTCAGCATCATCCGCGAGGGCAGAATTGTGGCTGACGGCTCCATGGCGGATATCTCTGTGAAAGCCCAGGGACGAACACTGGAGGAGTTCTTCCTCTCGGAATATGAAGGGCGGTGAGTTTATGTACAATAGTTTTGCTCGGTTGGGAACCTATCTACGATTTATATGCCGCCGGGAACGAATCAGCTCTGTCGTCTGGATTATCTGCATTGCCGGGTTTGCGGCAATATTTGCCGGGATTTATCCGGGGCTTTTGCCCGGTCAGGCTGAGATCGTGCAAATGGCCGCCACAATGAGCAATCCGGCAATGGTGGCGATGATGGGCAATGTCTATGGAATGGAGAACCTGACCCAGGCCAGCGTAATGGCACAGGAATGCCTGGTATGGTTTCTGATTACTGCCGCGGTAATGAATATTTTTCTTATCAATCGCCATACGCGGGTGGATGAGGAGCTGGGACGCCTTGAAATCTTTCGCGCACTGCCGGTAGGCAGGCTGACCGGCAGCCTGGCTGCAATTAAGTTTGCCTTCGGTGTAAATCTGCTCATCTCCATATTTACGGCAGCCCTGCTCATAGCTGTGAACATCGGCGGAACGACAGTCAGCGGCGCTTTTGCCTATGGTGTTGCCATTGGAGTTGTCGGATTTGTATTTGCGGGATTGACCCTCCTGGGAGCCCAGTTATTTTCCACCGCCCATGGAGTAAGCGGCTTTAGCTTTGCACTGCTGGGGTTGTTTTATATTATGCGGGCACTGGGGGATGTGAGCTCCAACGCCCTCTCCTGGATCTCACCCCTTGGGCTTGGGCTGAAGGTCGAGGCATTTTACAGTGACGCTCTGATGCCTCTTATTGTACTGCTTCTGGAGGGAGTTGTTCTCACTGTTACCGCATTGCTGATCGGTGCGATGCGCGATCATGGTGCCGGTGTTTTGCCGGCAAGAAAGGGCAGGGCAAGGGCATCGCGTTTCCTGCTCAGTCCCCTGGGTTTCGCCTGGAGGGTATCCCGCGGTTCCGTGTTGGGCTGGGCGGCGGCCGTGTTTTTGCTGGGAGCGTCCTACGGCAGCGTTTGTACCAACATCAACGATTTTGTTGAAAACAATGAGATGATGAAAAAAATATTAGGTGCGGAAGGCAGGACGACGCTTCTGGATAACTATATTGCCATGATATTTCTGGTTATGTCCATCGTTGCCAGCATTCCCGCTGTAATGACCGCAATCCGGATTCATAGTGAAGAAAAACGCGGCAGGCTGGAGCAGATCTTCGCCAGATCCGTACCTCGCGGCAAGCTGTACACTAGCTTCCTTGCTGTGTCCGTGGCCGAGAGCATTGTGTTGGAGCTGCTGATGACCCTGGGACTCAGTATATCATCAGGAGGAGAGCTTACCCTGGGATCGCTCTTGAAAACAGGCTTTAATTATCTTCCTGCAATCTGGACTATGATGGGGATTGCCGCATTGCTGGCGGGTTTTATGCCGAAGCTGACCTCTCTTGTATGGGCGGTATTCGGGTATACCTTTATTGTAATGTATTTCGGCAGGATCATGAATATGCCGGAATGGGCTTCAAGAATAACGCCCTTTGGAAACATACCGCAGCTGCCCGTACAGGAATTTTCCGCGGCGCCCCTTATTATACTGACGTTGCTTGCGGCGGTATTTACCGTGATCGGTGTCTGGAGGTTCAGAGAGCGTGATATAGGATAAGGACAGCCGGAGGCATTCTATTAAAAAATGATTGACAATGTATGGGATTTGAGATAAAATCTAATTGGTCTAAATTAATTCGATGGGTTTTGATTGAGAAAGGAGTGTTGGATTATGGCAAGAAAATATATTGAGGTGACAACAATCTAACTGAATACCGGCAAGGCACACAGTGTGATTCTCGGCATGTGTAACCAGCCTTGCGCCTTCTTCGAGCAACCCGAATCGTGTATGAATCGTATTGATTAATTATGGAATATAAGCACGCTCTGGCAGCGTGCTTTTTGTATGCTCTTTTTTACTGCTGATTTGCAGGTGAGTCACGTAATCCGCCCTTAATCCGGTGAGGCGAAGAAGAATATCAGAGAAGCAACAGGTAAAAGCAACAGATGGAAACAACAAACGCAAATAACAGATGCAAACAACAGTATGGAAGGAATTAATGAATGAATAGAAATGACTATGGATGGAATGATTTTTTTGAAAAGGAATGGAACGAGAATTCGGCAGCAGGAATGTTTCCCGGAAGAGTGATTGCCGACTACGGCCAGATCCTTCGTATAATGACGGAGGAGGGAGAGCTCTCCGTCAACAGACCGGTAAATAAGCAGGGAGAAGCTCTGCTTCTGGCTGTCGGAGATTGGGTCGCCCTGGAATATGTCAAAGATGCCGGAATGCATCAGATCGGCTTTATATTAACAAGGAAGACAAAATTTTCAAGAGCCGCTGCGGGAATTGAACTAAAGGAGCAAATCGTGGCTGCCAATGTGGATACGGTTTTTCTGATTCAATCTCTCAACCGGGATTTTAACATGCGAAGGCTGGAACGGTATCTGATTACAGCCTGGGAGAGCGGTGCAACACCGGTGGTGGTACTGACTAAGGCGGACTGCTGCGATGATACAGAGGAGAAAACAGCCATTGTCCATACCTCTGCTCCCGGTGTGGAGGTGCATGCTATCAGCTGCGTAACAGGAGAAGGGATCGATGGAATCAGAAAATATCTTGCATCTGGAAGAACCGTAGCATTGCTGGGATCCTCCGGCGTGGGAAAATCGACACTTCTCAATTATCTGGCGGGGGAGGAACTCTTAAAAACAGGTGAGATCCGGGAGGATGACAGGGGAAGGCATACGACAACTCACAGAGAATTAGTGCTTCTTCCCGAGGGAGGGCTAATACTGGATACACCGGGTATGCGTTCTTTATCTCTGTGGGAAGCGGATACCGGAATGGAGGTAATGTTCGGAGATATCGAGGAGACGGTGAGAAAATGCCGGTTTCATGATTGCAAGCATAGGAATGAACCGGGGTGTGCCGTGAGATTTGCCTTAAAGAACGGAATCCTGGATCAGAAACGCTGGGAAAGCTGGTTAAAGCTCCAGAAGGAGCAGGTGAGCTTTGAACATCGGAGGAGGATGAAGGAAAAAATCCGGGAAAAGCAATGGAGCAAGCAGATGTCGGGCAGTAAGGATAGCAGGCAGAGGGTAAAAACAGGCATCCGAACCATGGATATGGATTAGGTATATAGTTAATTTATACTAGACCGGAGAGATAAGCGGCTGTTGGCTTCTTGGATTTTGTATGATAAAATGAAGGCGATACAAAAGAAAGGAGCGGATAATATGAGATCAATAAAATCAAGACTGGTCCTTATATTTACAGCAGTGATACTTTCTCTGATCGTTAGCATAAGTGTGATATCCATAAGTATTATCAGCAAAAACCTGATGGAGGAGACATATACCAATTTAATGGAGCTTGCAAAGGAGGAGGCAAAATACATCCAGTCCAGAAGAGACGGCGAACTGAAGTATGTGTATGCTCTTGCCCAGAATACAATGCTTTTGGACGAGGAGGTTTCTCTGGAGCAGAGGATTGCTTTCTATGAAGCGGAAGCGGAGCGGTCCGGCTATCTGGCATTTGCCTATGCTGATACAAACGGAAACAGCACGGTATTCAATTCCAAAAGAGAGACGACGAATATAGCGAATCGCGATTATTTCCAAACGGCGCTGAAGGGGGAGCCCATGGCTTCCGATCTGCTTATCAGCAGCGCTACCGGGGAGCTGGTACTGATCTATGCCGCTCCGGTTTATAAGAACGGGCAGGTGGAAGGGGTATTCTACGGAAGGAAGGATGGCCTGGCCTTGAACAATATCGTGCAGAGTGCCTCTTATAAGCAGACGGGTTATGCATATATGATCAACAATCAGGGCGTGACGGTAGCGGAAAAGGATGTCGAGCTGGTTTACAGACAGGAAAATGTCATAGAGGAGGCTAAAAATGACGAGTCCCTCCGGGCGCTGGCGGATCTTACAGAGAATCACATGATCAAAAGAGAGGTGGGCAGCGGAGAATATTCTTATGACGGAGTGGATTTGGTTGCGGGCTTCGCACCCGTTGAAGGCAGTCCCTGGATCGTGGTTATGGAGATGGAAGAACAGGAAGCAATGCAGGGCGTAAGGTTCCTTGAGAAAATTCTGATTGCCGTATGTGTTGTGGCAATTGCGGCAGGCGTTGTCATTACTTATATTGTAAGTTCCAAGGTTGCAAAGCCGGTCAAGAAGGTGACGCAGGCTGCACGGCAGATTGCCGAGGGCAATTTTGATGTACAGCTTTCGGTAAAATCCCGTGATGAAGTGGGACAGCTGGCCCAGGCATTTAATCTCACTATTGAAAGACTGGTAAATTACCAGGGATACATTGATGAGATGTCCGACGCATTGATGCGCATTTCCGAGGGTGATCTTACGGTCAGGCTGAGGAGGGATTATGTAGGACAGTTTGAAAAGCTGAAGCTGAATATGGAATCCCTTCTCTCTAATTTGAACTATATAATGCAGCAGGTAAGGCAGTCGGCGGAGCAGGTGGCCAGCGGATCAGAACAGGTGGCAATGGGAGCCCAGGCGCTTTCCCAGGGAGCCGCCGAGCAGGCAAGCGCGGCGGAGGAGCTGTCCGCAACCATTGAAGAGATTACCTTACGAATCCGGCAGAACGCAGAAAATGCCCGGCAGGCAAGTGACAAGGCAGAGATTGCGGGAAGGGAGCTGCAGGACAGCAATGTTCAGATGGAGAGCGTAGTTGCCGCCATGGATCAGATCACGTTGAAATCCTCTGAGATCTCCAAGATTATCAAGGTGATTGACGATATCGCCTTTCAGACCAATATTCTGGCCCTCAATGCTGCAATTGAGGCGGCAAGAGCCGGAGCTTCCGGAAAAGGATTTGCGGTGGTTGCAGAGCAGGTGAGAAGTCTGGCTGCCAAATCGGCAGAAGCTGCCAAAAGCACGGCTGCTCTCATTGAGGAAACCATTGTAACCGTACAGAGCGGTGTGCAGATTACGGACAAAACAGCAGCCTCTCTAAGAGCGAGCGCTGCGGTGACCGAAGAAGCGGTGCTTCTGATTGACAAAATAGCGGCGGCTTCTTCCGAGCAGGCCACCTCCATTGTACAGGCAAGCCAGGGAGTAAACCAGATCTCCAATGTGGTGCAGACCAATGCCGCCACTGCGGAAGAAAGTGCTGCGGCAAGCCAGGAGCTGTCAAGTCAGTCAACCCTTCTAAAGGAACTTATTTCTAATTTTAAGCTGAACGAAGAATAGACCCGGGAAAAGACCCGGAATCATGGGAATGAAGGTTCTGTGGTTCCGGGTCTTTCTCTGCTCTAATATGAAATTAATACCTGTTTTCTTTTTTTATTGCAAGCTGTTCCCTATGTTTTAAATATTCCTGCTCCAACCGTTTCCATTCGCTGTCCGCCGCTTCAAATTTAGCGAGAGCCGTTTTCATCTGAGGAGAATCATAGGGCATCCTTTCCTCTACCAGCTGCCGCAGCTGTTCTCTGTGGTTTTCTACGGTTAGTCCCAATAAATAGAGTTTTCCGGCCTGTTTAATTAACATTGATTTTTCTTTTTCTGTCATTCTCTCTAATCCTTCCTTTTGTAACATTACAATTACCTAAGTATCATTATAGGATACAAAAAGAGAAAAGCAAGACAAAAAATAAGAAAATTCACCTGTTTTTGTTATTCTTTGTTATTCTTTCGTAGTGTACCGGATCATTACCTCCACCATCTCATTGATCATTTCCATCTGCTCCGGTGACAGATGTTTCAGCTGCTTGCCCAGCTGCTTTACATTGTCCGGTATGACCGGATGATTCAGAAGCTCACCCAGCAGATAGTCTGCCGAGGTTCCCAGCACATTGCATATCTTCACAAAAAGAGTAAAACTGGGCAGACTACCTCCGCTTTCAATTCTGCGGATATGCACTGCATTTACTCCGCACAATTCCGATAGCTGCTCAGAGGTCATGCCTTTACTCTTGCGTAACTGATTTATTCTTTTGCCTAATCCTTGCCGCATTCGATTTCACCTCGATTTTGTAGCCTGTGACGTTTGTTTGTATGTTATAAGTTTACAAAATTAACCTTACTTACAATAGCTTTTGAAATGCTACATAAAAACATACTATGATACACTTTGTAGTATTTCCATGTTTCATTAAAAAGATTCGGTTTTATTCCTCAGAAATTGTAGAAATTAATCGGATTATGAGATATAATCACAGGAAAGGGAAAAGCAGAATAAATTTTGCAGTTCCCCCCTATGAAAGTACCGGAAGATCCACTATAATAACTTGTATAAAACCTATCGACTATAAAATGTATGGATTGAACGCCGGCAAGCTGACTTGTAACAATTTTAACGAATAAAGGAGCAAGTGTATATGGAAAATGCATTTTTGGCAGGAAAAAAACATAGCGTGTTCAGTATTTTGCGGCGGAAATACATCCTATCAGCTGGCGGGGGCGCTGTGCGGATGCATTTATGCTCACGGATGTAAGCACGGAGAAGGAGTATCTGGCTGATTTGCATGACATCGCTTATACGGACCGTCTGACCCGCCTGTATAACCGCCACTACGGTATGCAGGAACTGAATGAGTGGGTTGCGGAGCACAGGGCATCTGTTCTTTGCTTTGTAGATATTGACAATTTGAAATGTGTAAATGACAGCTTCGGACATTCCGAGGGCGATAATTATATTGTGGCAGTGGCGGAGGCTCTGCGAAGCTTTTCCTCCGACGCGGTTCTGTGCCGGCTGGGCGGAGATGAATTCATGGTCCTGGCTCAAGGCTGGAAAGAAGGGAAAGCAAAGGAAAAGATGGAAGCGTTAAGAACGGCCCTGATTGGCTCCAAGCTGCTGGAGGGGAGCCATTACCACCGCGGCTTCAGCTATGGTTTGATTGAGGTTAGTCAGGACAATGCTCTAACGGTCAATGATTTATTAAGCGTTGCAGATGGGAGAATGTACGAGTATAAGCACCGGAATAAAGTAAGGGCGAAGAAAAAGAGGGTGCCGTAAAACGGCAGGCCGGCATAGGGGACAGGTATGAAGGGTAAAGGATGGGTATGGATACAGAAGGAGCTTACCATAAGGAGAAAGATGTTTCTGATCTACATTATAGGCGGTTTCCTTCCGATGCTGTTTGTCAGCCTGTATCTGATTAATGGGACGAAGAACATTTTAATTCAGCAAAATAAGGATTCAGAGGTTTCAGAGCTTCAGCTGATAGGAGACGGAATTTATAAGAATGTCCGATCCATAGCGGAGGCTTCGAGGCGGCTGTATTTCCTTGAAATTATAGAAAAGCTGGGGACACATCAATACTACAGTTCGGAAGAGCTGGTCAACGATTACAATGAGATGAATAAGACTCTTCGAAATGTCTGCCTGTTGTACTATAACCAGGAGATTGAGAATGTCTGCTTCTATTTCAATAATCCTACCCTGTCCCGGAATCTAAGGGTAGCCATCATTGACGACGAGGTGAGGCAGCTGCCCTGGTTCCGGAAGACCTTGAGTGAGAACGGAAGATTAATCTGTGAATTTCACGGAGATTCCCTGAATTATAAGAAATACCTTTCCTTTTCCCGAATCATCCGGACCAAGGAGGGAGGCACGGTGGGGATTGCCGTCATCGCAATGAAGGAGGAACGAATCCTGTTTCCTTTGAGGGGGCATGATACGGAAACCGTGCTGGTATTAAATAATGATGAAGTGGTTTATAGTAATTCGGAAGGCACGGAGAAGGGCGAATTGCTGTCCCTGTTAAAAGAAATGCCGGAGAATGAAAAAAGCAGAAATGTACTGTACAAGGGGGAGGATGCGGTGCTGACCGTGATCCCCGTGGTGTATACCGGTCTTGTGGATAAGCTTTCCGTGGTAAGCATCCGGCCCTATAAGGATATGTTGAAAAAGGCAAACCAGCAGAGCCAGCAAAGTATACTGATTATTATGGGGAGCTTCGTGTTTGCAATTTCGATTATCAGTATCTTTGCCTGGAATTTCAGCAGCAGAGTCAATAATTTCAAGATACAGATTCATAAAGCCTCCCGGGGACAGTTCGATATTGCGGAGAAGATCGGGGGAGAGGATGAGATAAGCTCCCTCTATGATGATCTGAGCCTGATGATTAATAATATAGAAGCTTTGATTAACCGGGTCTCGGAAGAACAGATTCAAAAGGAGATACTGTACAGCAGGCAGAAGGAGATGGAATACAATATGCTTGCCAGCCAGATTAATCCGCATTTTCTGTACAACACCCTGGAGACAATCCGGATGAAGGCAAGAGTGAACGGGGAGTATGAGATCGAGGATATTACCAAGATGCTGGGCAAAATCATGCGCCATAATCTGCAGGTTAAGGATAAGCGGGTGACGCTGCGGCAGGAGCTGGCCATGGTAGAGGCGTATCTGAAGATACAGAAGTACCGGTTTGAGGACCGGGTTACCTATCATATCCAGGTGAATTGTGATGCGGAAGAGATTTATACAATTCCGCTGATTCTTCAGCCCATTGTAGAAAATGCCATGGTTCATGGAATCGAGACGAAGAAAGGAGCCGGGCATATTGAAATTCTAGTGGACGAAGCGGAGGATACCGTCCGTATTCAGATAATGGATAACGGAATCGGGTTTTCGGAAGAAAGACTGCAGGAGATGAGAGAGAGCATTCAGTCGGCTCCTGATAAAATGGGAAGTCATATCGGATTAAGAAATGTAAACCAGAGAGTAAAGCTGATGTATGGTGAGAAATATGGAATCACCATACAAAGCGAGCCCATGGTAAAAACAGTAGTACAGATCAGTATTCCGCGCAGGTAAGCAGCAAAGGGGTGCTTATGACACGGAGAATATTTAAGGGGAGGGTTACGTAAATGAAAAGGAGAAGGGGGATATGGCTGCTGATATGCATGCTGACGGTTATGCCGGCGGGATGCAGCATATCCGAAACAAAAAGCGGATCCTCTGCGGAATCGGGAGCCGGGACATTGGAACCCATCACATTCACATTTTACAGTGCCGACGGAAGTAAAGAAGATCCCTGGATCGATCCTGTGGCACAGGAGATTACAAGGCGGACCGGAGTAACTTTGGAGCTGGATTTTCCTGTGGACGGCGATGATCAGAGAATTGCCCTCATGATTGCATCGGAGGAATATCCGGATCTGATTTTTGCAAAGGGGGATTCGGACGCCCTGGTCTATGCGGGGGCTTTAATCGATATGTCAGACCTGATCGATCAGTATGGGCCGAATATAAAAGCCTTGTATGGAGAAGAGTATAACAAATTACGTTATACGAAGGAAGATCCCGGTATCTATCAGCTGTCCAGCAACCGTGTCGGAGGAACCTATTACAGTTCCAGCGGAACCGCGCAGCTGCAGTTTGCAGTGCTGGAGGCCAATAACTGGGAGATTCCCAGAACCTTAGAGCAGTATGGGGAGATGATCAAGGATTATAGGGAAGCCAATCCCCGGATTGACGGTCTCGAAACCATTGGCATCAGCTTATCCTGTTCCGATTGGCACTGGTATATTACCCTGTCGAATCCCTCCGGATTCATTGCTAACGCTTCACCGGATAACGGACAGTGGATTATAGATGACAAAAACAATTTCAAGGCGACTTACAAACATGCCGCGGAAGGTCAGAAGGAATATTATCAATGGCTGAACCGGATGTATCTGGAAGGGGTTCTGGATAAGGATTTTGCCACACAGACACATGACGATTATATAGCCAAGATTTCCTCCGGACGCGTTCTGGGCCTGATGGATGCCGATTGGGATTATGCGGATGCCGAGACGGCATTGAGAGCCGCCGGAAAATCAGAGAGAAATTATGCGGGGCTTCCTGTAACCATGAGGGAAGATCAGAAGGCAGCCTCATTAATGAACCAGGGCCTTACCGTCGGCTGGGGAGTCGGCATTACGAAGGCCTGCAAGGACCCCGTCAGAGCGGTTAAGTTCCTGGACTGGCTCTGTACCGATGAAGCGCAGGTGCTGATTCACTGGGGGCTGAAGGATGTAAATTATTTTATTGATGAGAACGGACACAGATACAGAACGGAAGATGAGATCAGAAGATCCCGGGAAGAGGTGGATTACAAGGATAAAACCGGAATTGGTCTTCATAACTATCCCTGGCCGTGCTATGGGGATGGTGTGGTAGATTCCACGGGGTCGACCTATACCACAACCTCAAAGGATTCCGTAATTATGAATTATACGGGTATACAGAATAAGGCAAGAAAAGCGTGGGGCGTTGAGCTGCTGATCGATATCTTTCCTCAGGCAAGTGAGTTTGATATTCCACCTTATGCGCCGGTTTACAGACAGAACGTACCGGATGAATTCAGCAGTTATGTTACGAAGCTGGATGAAATTGCCTGGCCGGGACTGATTGCCTGCGTTATGTCCAAGGAAGGTGAATTTGACGCTAACTGGGATAAGCTGCAGAGCAGCTTCAAAGCGGCGGGGATTGATACAGCCAATGAGATGCTGACCAGACTGATTCAGGATCAGGTGGCATTCTGGTCGGGAGATTGATAGTAAAACGGAACTGTTTATGCGGAGCCTTCCTATCTATTTATGCTCTTAGTTTTTTATTTCCGTAGATCGCAATCAGCATTAATACAGGAAAGAGAATTGCCGCCAGAATTCCCAGCCTCAGATTATCACCGAAACGGCTGGAAACCAATCCTACCAGGGTGGGACCGCTGGAGCAGCCCAGATCGCCTGCCAGCGCCAGCAGTGCAAACATTGCGGTACCGCCTCGTTTAATGGAAGCGGAGGCCTGACTGAAGGTACCCGGCCACAAAATGCCCACAGAAAGTCCGCACAGTGCGCATCCCAATAACCCCAGTGCGGGAATGGGAATCAGGGAGATTCCCAGGTAGGAGAAGATGCATAAGAATACACTGTAGGTCATAAAACGGTCCAGATTAATTTTATCACCGTATTTCCCATAGAATACCCGGGATAGTCCCATGAATACCGCAAAGGCCATGGGACCGGCCAGATCGCCAACCGTCTTGCTCACTCCCAGACCTTTCTCTGCAAAGGTGGAGGCCCACTGACTGACCGCCAGCTCGCTGGCACCGGCACATACCATCATCAGAATCAGCACCCAGAAGGTTTTAATTGAAAAAAGCTCCTTCAGTGTCAGTCCGGTCTCGCCGTCCTTGATCAGGGAAGCGATGGGAACCTTTGCGAAGAGGATGGCATTCATCAGTGGAATAATGGCCCAGATCACCGCCAGCATCCGCCAGCTGGATATCCCGAAGATACGGAAGAACAGGGTGGAGATCAGGACGACTCCCACATGGCCCCAGCAGTAGAAGGAGTGTAACAAGCTCATTGCTTTTTCCTTATTGTCCGTAGGGCAGGCTTCCAGGATGGGGCTTACCAGAACCTCCAGCAATCCTCCGCCTGTGGCATAGATCACTACCGAAATCAATATGCCGGCAAAGGGATCGGCGAAGAGATCCGGCAGCACGGCCAGGGATGCCAGCCCGACAGCCGGGAAGATATGTGCGATCAGCATGGAGATGCGATAGCCGATCTTGTCTACAAAGGATATGGCCAGTAAATCCACGGTTAACTGTATTCCGAAGTTGATTGTAACCAGCATTGTGATTTGTGACAGGGGAATGTGATAGGTCTGCTGAAAGGTGAGAAAGAGCAGCGGGACAAAATTATTGATAATTGCCTGTACGATATAGCCAATAAAACAGGCATAGATTGTTTTCTGATATTTATTTTTCTTATTCATCATATGAATGGACTCCTCTTATTTTCCGGTGGTTTTTCTAGTGAGTATCAAGGCGGCAATATTAGAGAGTATAGCAAACTAACCCCGATACTGCAAGGGTAAAAAACCATAAGTGAAAAATTTTATGAGATATACAAAAACATGCAACCCTGGCATTTTTTTCATCGTCTAATAGAGGAAAGGATGAATTCTGAAATCTATTTTAATGAAAGGAAGGGGTATTATGAAGAAAATGATTGCACTAATGGTAAGCGGTGTTGTTCTGGTATCTTCTTTGCCGATGCCCAGAGCGCTGGCCGCGGCTGAGACTGCCGGGAAGGCAGGGATTGCAGCGGAAATAGCACAAGAGGACGCGGTTGCGGATATCATCGCAGCTGCAGGGGAAGATAAAGCACCCGTAGTAACTGTATCAGAGGAAAAGAGGAAGCTAATTGCGGCTTCTACCCCAGGGGGAGGTCCGGGAAGTTCGGAGCAGCCCACCCAGGCAGCCCTTGAGGCAGCGATTAAGATGGTTAAGTCCAAGATTACGATTCCGGCGGAATATTCGGAATTTGATTACTATTTTAATGATTTCGGCTCCTACTCCGGTGCATACTGGAACATGAACTGGAGGACTAAGGATGGGAATGCACGGATTAGCGTCAGCTGTGATAAGGATTTCCATATCATAGACTACTACAAGTCCGATTATTCCAACCGGGAGACCGGGGTATCCAAGTATCTGAGGAAGGAGCTTAAGAAAGCGGCTGAGGATTTTATTAGCAAAACCGTTCCGGATACTATTGGAAAGCTGAATTACATCAGCGTGGATTTCGACGGTGTGTACAACGGAAATTATGGATACCATTTCCAGAGAGTGGAGAAGGGCATCCCCTTCCCTGAGAATTATGTCAATGTGTCGGTGAACAGCATCACGGGAGAGGTTACCGCCCTTACGGTCAACTGGCTGTATGGCGCCAAGATACCGTCATCAGCGACGAAGCTGTCCCTGGAGGAGGCCTCTAAAAAGATCAAAGAAAATATGCAAATGAAGCTGGAATACCGTTCAGGCTATGGATATATTCCTATGTATGACAGCATAGCACGGGCGGCGAAGAAGGCGTTTCTGGTATATGAGCCGACACTGCCCTATATCTCCGTTGATGCGGTCACCGGAGAGGTGTATCTGAACAAGGCGGAATGGAGGGATACCGGAGCAAAGGACAACTTTGCGGCGATGGAAACGGAGAGCGCGAAGATGGCAATGGGCGGAGACATGTCTCTTCAGCTGACCACAGAGGAGTTGGCCCGGATCGAGGAATTGGGAAAGGTCATTGCCAAGGAAAAAGCCATCGAAGCGGTAACCAGTAATTCTGCTCTGTATCTGGATAAAAATCTCGTTCTGCAGTCGGCAACCCTGAACAAGCAGACGGACAGCAGCGGAAAAGCCTCCTATGTCTGGAATATCAGTCTGAATGATCCGAGAGAGATCAATTATGAGAAGGATGCAAGCTATTACCGGGCCTATGCCTATGCTACGGTAGACGGCGTAACCGGTAAGATTTTAAGCTTCCATGCTTCTGTAAAGAGCTATTATGATGAAGTGAAGCATCAGTGGACTGAAGTAAAGGTTCCCCATGATATAGAAAAAGCCAGAGCAGTTCTGGAGAAGTTTATGAAGGCGCAGGCAAAGGACCGTTTCAGTAAATCGGTTCTGTCGGAGGCCAGTAATGATTATGTCGTCTATTATAAGAATGACCAGAGCGTGTACGGAGGCTATTCCTATCTCTATAACCGGACCAATGAAGGCGTGGAGTATCCCAACAACCGGCTTTACGGTTCCGTGGACGGCGTGACAGGCAAGATTTATTCCTTTGGCTCCTACTGGGATGACAGCGTTAGCTTTGAGTCCACCAAGGGCGCTATGGATGCTGCCAAGGCTATGGATGCCTATCTGGCGAAGGAAGGCTACGGACTGAAATATGAGATTAACCAGATCGGGGAATATGATTCAAAAAGTAGCAGTCCTGCTTCCATAAAGTATGAAGTACGTCTTGTATACCGTCCGGATGTCAACCCCTCCGCAATCTCTCCCTTTACCGGAGAGCAGCTGGATTATGACGGCAAGGCGTATCAGGCGGCGAAGTCCTATGCCTATGAAGATATTACGGATGAGAAGCTTTACCGCAATATCCTGCTTCTTGCAGATATGAACATCGGCTTTGACGGCGGCAAATTCCTTCCGGAGCAGGCGATTACGGCAGGCGAGCTGAACGAGCTGATGGATAAGATCGGATACGGTTATTACACCGATGCCGCCCAGGCGGGCCAGAAGGATACCAGGCTGATTACGAGAGAGGAAGCGGCTCAGACCTTCATTTCCAAGCTGGGCTTAGAGAAGCTGGCACAGCTGAAGGGAATTTATAAAACAGACTTTGCCGACGAGGCTTCCATTGATAGCAAATATCTGGGCGCTGTTGCCCTGGCCAAGGGTCTGGGACTGGTGAAGGCGGACAATGAGCAGAGGTTTAATCCGAAGAGCAGTATCTCCCGCTACGATGCGGTGGAGCTGATTATGAATTATATCTCGGTACAGAGAAGCGGAGTATATTGATTTTGGGTATATTCGGTCTGTTCTTGACAATGTATATTTTGACCTTATAATGAGAACTGGAACCTGAGATTTACAGAAGACCAAAGAGACAATGTAAGGAGGAGAAATGAGAAGATTTTGCCTGTGTGCTGTGCTCACATACTAACGGGGGATGAAGCCTGAGCCGGTGAGATTTAAGATACACCTACTGCTGGATGGTGGTCAGGACTGCCATACATTGACCGATACAATATAAAGTCGGTAACAGTTCGGATCAGGGGATGCGACAGGCCCTTGTGAAGCAGGAAGCAGAAGTATTCGCCGTTTCAAGAGAATGGCGGAGAACAGGTCAATGCTTTTATCAAGCCCGGAGGGATAAAATCCAAGAAAGAACAGAACCCCGCCCCTTAATATTTGAAAATTCAAATATTAGGAGGGCTCGGTGTGAGCAGGGAACAAGAAAATTGCGGATTTATCTGCGGACATTGCGGGAAGAAGGTCTTGCCGCTGTCCAACGGAAGTTATCGGAATCACTGTCCTTTCTGCCTGTATTCCTTGCATGTGGACGGAATTCCGGGTGACAGGAGCAGCGGCTGTAAGGGGTTGATGAAGCCCGTAGGAATTGTTTATAACAGCAGGAAGGGATATCAGATCCTGCACCGATGCAATGTATGCGGCTTTGAACGAGTGAACAAAATTGCCGAACATACAGTAATGCCCGATGATTTTGATGAAATCGTACGGTTGGGCAGGATAGGATAAGAATCAAAAAGGCTGCCTTCAAGGCAGCCCTTTTGTAAAATAGAATTACTTCTATTTTACACCTCTTAATTTTATAGGAGCATAAAGATTCATTTGATGGTAGCCGAGACCTTCTTTAATTTCATCATCCACATAAATCATGTGTCCCATCAATTCGCGTTCGCTGTCAAGGATGAAATTTGTGCTTTCAAGCCATTTCTCTGTTTTGCTCCTCACCCTGTCGTGACTTTCGCCGTCACCATCCACGCTGACCGCAACGGCATATAACCCGCCGGGGTATTCGATAATTTCATATGGGTGGGTATCCGTTTCAGATACTTCGTCTTTGAGCGCCCAAATCCATTCGGCTTTTCCGTCTTTTCCATACAGGAAATCGGGGGAATCGAAAATAACGGGTTTAAATAAATGGTTGTGCGCTTCCTGCCACGGTCCGAAGTCCCCGCCGAACAGTTCATCAAATGTCATAAGCCCTGATGTTACCGCCCTGAACTTAGGTATTCTGACGATCATGATGTCCGGCACCTTGTTGTCCAGTTTCTCCGTGACCTCCAGCAAACGCTTCACCGTTGAAGGATTGCCGTTGTAATCCACATTTACAATTTGAGTTTCAATTTCTTTTGCCTTCTTATATAGAAGATTAATATCCGATTCCTTGCCAAAATCGGCTTGCTGGATTTGACGGATAAATTCTAAAACAATTTCTTTCAGCTCATGTAAAAGGGAGACTTCCTCATCAATATCGTTAACCTTTTTCCCCAGAACCTCTAAAACAATCTCGGAACCGGATGTATGGAAGATACGTTGAATGTCCTTAATACTGATATTTAATTTGCGCAGGATTAAAATTTGTTCCAATCGCTTTACGGAAGCTTCATCATATAACCGGTAAGCGTAATCCTTGCTGCGGGTGCTTGTTATCAGCCCCATATCCTCATAATAGCGGAGTGTACGGGCGGATATATCGTACTTGACCGACACGTCTCTGATTTTTACTAACTCATTCATAAACAATCCTCCTGATCACTGATATACGTATACTATATACTGTTCCCCAACGGCAGAGTCAAGAGGGCTTTTATGTATTTATGTATTTATTATATGTCATAGCTCTCCGCGCCCAAAAAAGCCGGTTATCTTATTCCGGCTGCGGTTCTGCAGCAGCATTTTCCTCATCAAGAACAACGTGATAGAAGGTGGTCTCGTATTTTTCTATGGCTTTCTGCATCAGGTAGTTCAAGTCTTCGCATCCGGGCTCGCGGCTATTCAAAGGCTTTAATTCCCCATTGTCCTGTGCATTATTAATGGGAAGGGGCTGCTTCATGGAGAGCTTACCGGAGAAAACATTGCCGTTTCCGATACGGATCAGATATTGGATATCCCTGTCTTCATATTTTTTGTAGCCGTCAGTAGAGGATTGCAGGACATTATCCTGATACTGGTCTAAATTGAAACCGGCGGATGGATACTCCTCGTCGATAGCTTCCGGCCTGCTGCCAGTAAACAGTTTTTCCTGAATCCTGCGGCCGCTGTAGGACATGTATTCGGATAGAAACTCTTCGAAGCTTCTTCCGACATCCAGACTGAAATTAAGCTGGTCATCTGAGACATCAATATTGTCAAAGCGTTTCACCAGACGCTGGAGCAGGTTTCCCTGGCCATCTGCAATTTTTATGTCGATATCTATAATCATATGTCCACCCTGAAAATTTGTTAGTAAATAGTAATGTTACTACAAATATCGGCTAAAAGGGAGGATAAAGTAACTGCATTTTGATAAAAAGAATAGATCAGCCCGCGGCAGGAAAAGAGGCGCGGTGATCCTTCCTGACACAGGCTGACCTATTACAAAAAACAGGATATACATTATTGATAATGTACATCCTGCAAATTCTTATGCAATCGTATTGATAGCCTTGGATAAACGAGATACTTTTCTGGAAGCTGTGTTCTTGTGATATACACCCTTTGAACAAGCCTTATCGATCTCAGAAACTGCAGCAACCAGGTTTGTCTTTGCAAGATCCTTGTCACCGGCAGCAACAGCTGCATCTACCTTCTTGATCATCGTCTTAACCTTGGACTTAATTTGCCTGTTTCTAGCAGCCTTAGTCTCATTTACAAGAATTCTCTTCTTTGCAGATTTAATATTTGCCAATTCGTACACCTCCAATGATTAATATAATGGTCAACCGCAGTGCCAAGTACACCAAAGTGAGAGTGAGATGCAATCTTGGAGTTGGTTGCTCGAATAATTTGTTTCATTAAATCCGGACACGGACGTTCTAATGGAAACATACTATTACATAGTAGTCCATCGGGTTTATTCTGTCAATACATAATTTTTAAAATTTTGCAAAAAATAAAAAATGTGAATGTTAATGAATGTAAGAAATCAGCCTGTGGCAGGGAGGAGGGCATGGTGCTCCCTCACACACAGGATGGAAGACATATGACTGGATTTGTATGTCACACCCGTACAAGCTTGTTCGTCTGTGCCATACAAATCCAATCACATCTCTTCCATACAGTGCATTACGGGAGCACCATGCCCTCCTCCCTGCCACAGGCTGATTTCTTACAGGTGGAGGTTACGGAACAAATAGGTTACGGAGCAAATAAGTTATGAAGCAAATAGGTTATGGAGCAAATAGAAATGCGGAATAAATAGAATACGAAATAAATAGGAATGCGGAGGGAAAATAAGTGAGTTGTAAGGTTAGGACGGACTTGGCGCTGGAGATGCGGGAGAGCTTTCCGGAGGATGATGTTGAGATTAAAGGGGTTATTTTGACGGAGAATTATGACGAAGCCAATGATATCAGGGTATCCGTGGTAGAGATTAAGGATGAACGCGGAGCAAAGGCAATGGAGAAGCCCATTGGGGTGTATATTACCATTGAGGCCCCTAAGATTAATAATACCTCGGAGGATTATTATCAACCGGCGGTGGAGGAGATTGCAAGGCAATTGAAAACCCTGTCCGGAGATCTGAAGCGGGAAGAGATTCTGGTGGTGGGCCTGGGTAACCGGGAGGTAACGCCGGATGCCCTGGGGCCGCAGGTGGTGGATAGCCTGTTTATTACCAGGCATCTGATCCGTGAGTACGGCAAGGAGTTCAAGGAGAGAAACCATCTGGGCAGTGTCAGTGCAATTTCGCCGGGAGTGATGGCACAGACCGGAATGGAGACCTTGGAGATTATTAAGGGTATCGTTAAGGAGACTTCTCCGAAATTGCTGATTGTAATCGACGCGCTGGCTTCCCGGAGTGTCAGCCGGGTGAATACCACAGTCCAGCTGACGGATACAGGCATCAGCCCGGGCTCCGGTGTGGGGAATAACCGAAAGGCTCTGAATGAAGAGAGTCTGGGGACTAAGGTCATCGCCATAGGGGTTCCCACTGTTGTGGATGCAGCAACGATTGTGGCGGATACTTTGACAAAGTACATGGAGAAGAGCGGTTTTGACGAGCATGATATCAATCAGTTCATCAATGAAATCAGGGAGCAGCAGATTGAAAATATGTTTGTCACGCCAAAGAATGTCGATGAGGCAGTGAAACGGCTTAGTAATACGATCTCCGAGGCGATCAACTCCTGCTATGCGCAAGCGGAATGTGGGTAATAAGTAAGAGGTAATAAATCACATGTATGTGAATATAATAGAGCGTAGAGGAGTATAGTGTGAATTACTGTAAGGCGTAATTCACACGGCAAGCTTGCTTGCAAGTATACGAACGTAGCGGAGATCATGAATCTGGTTTTGGTTCATGATCTAATAGAGCGTAGAGGAGTATAGTGTGAATTACTGTAAGGTGCAATTCACACGGCAAGCTTGCTTGCAAATATATGAACCAGGCAGGGAGCAGGTTTGCTTACAGGTTTTTGACAGGCAGGAGGCAGTTATAATGAAGCATCGTATCCGGTTTCTATTTCATAGGAGGAAGTACCCGCAGCGGTATCGTTTCAACATTTATTTCATTCTATGGACCATGATTGTGGCAGGATCAGTCTATCTTCTGATCCGGTTTGCCCTGGTTTCCTTTTCGAAAGAAATTGGTCAAGCTGAAGCAAGCTATTCCGATGCGATTCTTTATTATATCAGCAATAAGGCAATGGAGTCGGGGTCATCTCTTCTTGCATATACCATGGCAGAGGAAGGGGAAGAGGCCCCATTTCCATTGGGACTGATTGGTAATCCATTTAAATTGGCGAACTTTACTGAGGGTAGTTTGGAACGGTCCGTCAGCGCCAAGGAATATAATCTTTATGATCCTTATGCCAAAGCCTATGAGGATATGGCGTTGAAAAAAGACAATATCAGCGTCAATGACAGTATTGCCGGGGAAGAGGAAGCGGCAGAGGTCATGAAGTATGGCAGCTCCGCCGTTAGGGAAGCCGGTATTAGATTATATGAATTTAAGGAAGGGATTCTGAGTCAGGAGTATATTTTGACCAATGGAGCAATTTATAATGAGCGGGCCAGCCTTTATTTTAACCAAAGGGCAGACATATTGGATTCTTCGGACGCTCAGTTAGAGAAAGTGGAAACGGTTTCGGTCTATGGGGATATCCCCGTGCTGGAGACGGACCATGAGGAAAGCATCAAGGTATCCAATCCCGGTAATCTGGGGGGATATACATTGGAGCAGATGAAAAATACAAATTTTCTGATTAACAATTATTATATTGTAGACGGAGCTACCAAGGTTACAGATGACATATTTGACGGAGAAGTGCTGATAAACAAGGACATGACCATAGAACAGCGTAAGGACGGACAGCCGCAGATATTGATCTATCATACCCATTCCCAGGAAGCTTATATAGACAGCAGAGAAGGGGTGCTGGAGGACGGCGTGGTAGGGGTTGGCAGTTATCTTGAGGATATCCTGACGGAACGTTATGGCTATCAGGTGCTTCATGATACCAGCACCTATGATATTGTTCATGGGAGACTGGATCGTAATATCGCCTATAATCAAGCCAGGGACGGAGTGTCAAAGATATTGGAGGAAAACCCCGGAATTGATGTGATTATTGATTTACATAGGGACGGCGGAGCGAGGAGATCCACCCTTCTGAACGGAGAGGAAACGGCTCAGATTATGCTGTTCAATGGACTAAGCAGGGACCAGAACGGGCCAATCGCCCATCTTGCCAATCCGAATCTTCAGGATAATCTTGCTTTCAGTCTTCAGCTTCAGCTTAAAGGGATAGAAAAATATCCCGGATTGTTCTATAAAAATTATCTTAAATGCTGGAGATATAATCTGCACCTCAGGCCAAGATGCATCCTGGTGGAGCTGGGTACCGATAAGAACAGCCTTCAATCAGCAATGAATGCGATGGAACCCTTTGCGGAGGTTCTCGATGCTGTCCTGCAGGGGAGATAATATATAATCGTTCCATCCTGTGCGTGAGGGGGCACCATGCTCTCCTCCCTGCCACAGACGGAACGATTACAATAATATTTCAGATGCATATGTATCTTCTTGCAGTGAAAAAAACAGTATGATATAATGAAGCGAATGAGAAGATGCAGGTTGGTTCCTACAGGTATGGAATGCCTAATCTGCAGACATTGGATATTTACAGGAGGATGAGCATGTCTTTAGATCAAAGCAAGATAAGAAATTTTTGTATTATAGCTCATATAGATCACGGGAAATCAACGCTGGCAGACCGTATCATTGAGATGACCGGGCTGCTGACCAGCCGGGAGATGCAGGCGCAGATTCTGGATAATATGGATCTGGAACGGGAGAGGGGCATTACCATCAAAGCGCAGACGGTGCGTACGGTATATAAAGCAAAAAACGGTGAGGAATACATCTTCAACCTGATTGATACTCCGGGGCACGTGGATTTCAACTATGAGGTATCCAGAAGCCTGGCGGCCTGTGAGGGCGCGATTCTGGTGGTGGATGCCGCCCAGGGAATCGAAGCCCAGACGCTGGCGAATGTATATCTGGCACTGGATCATAATCTGGATATCATGCCGGTTATCAATAAGATTGATCTTCCCAGTGCGGATCCCCAGCGTGTTATTGCTGAAATCGAGGATGTAATCGGGCTGGAGGCCCAGGACGCGCCTCTGGTATCCGCCAAGACCGGCGTTAATATCGAACAGGTTCTGGAGCAGATCGTTGAGAAAATTCCGGCGCCCAAGGGGGATCCGGAGGCACCGCTTCAGGCCCTGATTTTTGACTCCATCTATGATCCCTATAAGGGGGTAATTGTGTTTTGCCGGATTAAAGAGGGCAGGGTTAGAAAGGGAACCCAGATAAGAATGATGGCCACCGGAGCAACCGCGGAGGTGGTAGAGCTGGGAACCTTCGGACCAGGACAATTCCTTCCGGCGGAGGAATTAAGCGCGGGCATGGTAGGTTACCTCATGGCCAGCTTAAAGAATGTGAAGGATACCCGCGTGGGAGATACGGTTACCGATCATATGAGGCCCTGTTCCCAGCCCCTGCCCGGCTATAAAAAGGTGCAGCCCATGGTGTTCTGCGGGATGTATCCGGCAGACGGCGCAAAGTATCCGGATCTGAGGGATGCGCTGGAGAAGCTTCAGCTGAATGATGCCGCCCTCCAATTTGAACCGGAGACCTCGGTTGCCCTGGGCTTTGGCTTCCGCTGCGGCTTCCTGGGCTTATTGCATCTGGAAATCATCCAGGAACGGCTGGAGAGGGAGTATAACCTGGATCTGGTTACGACGGCACCCAGTGTTATTTATAAAGTGTATAAGACCAATGGAGAGGCTTATGACATTACCAATCCTACCAATCTGCCGGATCCTGCGGAGATTGAATATCTGGAAGAACCCATGGTGTCGGCGGAGATTATGGTTACGACGGAGTTTGTGGGTTCCATCATGAGTCTGTGTCAGGAACGCCGGGGAGTATACCTGGGAATGGAATATATGGAGACAACAAGAGCTCTGTTAAAATACGAGCTTCCCTTGAATGAGATCATTTATGATTTCTTCGATGCGCTGAAATCCAGATCAAGGGGATATGCCTCCTTTGATTATGAGCTGAAGGGCTATGTGCGTTCCGAGCTGGTAAAGCTGGACATCCTTATTAATAAAGAAGAAGTAGATGCTCTGACCTTTATCGTTCATGCGGAGAGTGCCTATGAAAGAGGCAGAAGGATGTGCGAGAAGCTTAAGGAAGAGATACCCAGACAACAGTTTGAAATACCGATTCAGGCGGCAATCGGCAGCAAGGTCATTGCGAGAGAGACAGTAAAGGCGGTTCGCAAGGATGTACTGGCAAAATGTTATGGCGGTGATATTACAAGAAAGAAGAAGCTTCTGGAAAAGCAGAAGGAAGGTAAGAAACGAATGCGGCAGGTTGGTAATGTAGAGATTCCACAGAGAGCTTTTATGAGTGTTTTGAAGCTGGATGAGGATTAGGAATAAATCAGACAGAAGGATCAGAAGATTGTGCTGCAGTGCTGACAACAGTATTGCAGCATTGATTTTGGATCCTTTTGTTGTAGTATAATTGTGGTTTGAGATTTTGGATGTGGGATGAATAGGAGTGTCCATCCATCTGGGCTTGCCTTTAACATCCCATGATTGCCAAGTGCAGGCAATCATGGG
>JAEWYQ010000019.1 GCA_023395555.1 Bacillota bacterium | reverse complement strand
GTTTCACTGTTCAGTTATCAAGGTGCATTGTGCTTTTGTCGACGATTAATTTCTTGTTTCTCGTTTTACCGTCAACTTTTTTAGTTTATCACATCCGCTTTATTATGTCAACCACTTTTTTCATTTTCTTCAAATCTTTTTCTGTGGTATGGATGCCATTTTTCAGCGGCGGATTTCATTGTACCTTCTAAAAGGGAAAATGTCAACTGCTTTTTTTAACTTTTTATATATTTAAAAAATTAGCTGCTTTCCGGATACAATCCGGGCAAGCAGCCATCCTTTTCCCTATCCGTTTTCCAATGATTCTATTTCTGTAACAGGTGTGCCGCAAAGCCGCCGAACTCTTCGTTCAGATAGATTGCCACCAGCTTATCATTCTTATACTTCCTGCTCTCCTGGTTAAAGGTAAAGCCTCTTGCCTCCAGGTGGAATATGGCGCGTTCTATATAATTGGTCATAATGGCAATGTGGCCCATCTTTCCAAGATAAGGCTCCTTCATGACCTCGACCCCTGCCCCTGCGAAGACGGAACTGCTGCCAATGTTCTTCGTAAAACCGAAAGCCTTGTCGAATTGATCAGCAACCGCTTCCGCTTCTGTCTCATTCTGCATATTAATACCAACATGCCGTACCTCAAATCCAAGCATCAGGGATACCGCCTGTCTGGTGAGGGCGGTTATCTTGTCAAATTGCCCGGTCTTGACCAGTTCGTCATTTACCATCCAGCTTCCTCCGCATGCGATGATCTTCGAAAAATCCAGATAAGCAGTGAGATTCTTCTCATTAATTCCTCCCGTGGGCATAAACTTCATATTCACGTAGGGAGCTGCCATTGCCTTTATCATAGCCAGTCCGCCCGCCGCTTCCGCCGGGAAGAACTTCACAACATCCAGTCCTAATTCAATTGCCGCTTCGATATCGCTGGGATTCGAACAGCCGGGTGTAATAGGAATATCTTTCTCAACACAGTAACGGACAATCTTCGGATTCAATCCCGGGCTCACAATAAAGGTCGCACCGGCGGCAATCGCCTTATCAACCTGCTCCGTAGTTAATACGGTGCCCGCTCCAATGAGCATCTCCGGGTATGCCTCACGCATAATGCGGATGGATTTCTCCGCCGCAGCGGTACGGAAGGTAACTTCCGCACAGGGCAGTCCTCCTTCTACCAAAGCTTTTGCCAAAGGGAATGCATCCTTTGCATCATCCAGTTTGATGACCGGTACAATACCCATCTTTTGAATTTTGCTTAACATCTCATTCATTTTTCTATCTCCTTTTGTAATTATAATGGTTTAACAAACAGAATTTTTGTTGCGCCGGTTATAAGCTTCAACAATATATTATTATTATAAATAATACTTAAAATTTCGTTTTCCTCTACCAGCCTCATGGTGGATTGTACAAACTCCGTACTCGAGAAAACCGTCAGCAGAATAAAGAAGAGCCAGACAAGGAGCAGACCATGGACAAGGCCCGCCAGCAATCCAGCTGTTTTATTCAACTCGTTAAGCAGGGGCAGCTTGCTGATCAGATGCAGCGCCAGGAAAACAACCCACAGCAGGATTAAAATCACGATAAAGGTTACGATAAAGGCCATCGCATTGATGGTGATCTCCGTCAGATACCTGCTGACATACTCCTTAAAGCTTGTGACAGCCAGCTCCTTATATTTTGCTGCGGTATTATCCTTCAGAAGCCCCTCCTTCACCGTCTGGGGAACGGAAAGCCCTTCGATCAGTCCCTGCTGCTCTCCCTGGGCAGCTTTATCCTCAAAGGGAAGCATCTTCTCAATCTTGTCCGATATACTATGGGACAGCTTCTCATTGCTCTTGATCGCCTCTTTCACAAGGGGACTCACCCATATCGTCAAAAACAAAGCCAGAATGAGTGACACCAGGGAAAACACTGTTTTAATGAATCCCACCTTCATACCGACCAGGGCATTGCCAAGGAGGATTACAGCTACTGCAATTAATAACCAATTCATTCTCTCACATCCTTTTCTTGATAAATCAGGAGCCTGATGATTCCCCCGGTCCTGTCAATCGATAACTCACTGTTTTATTCTATCAGATTAATCTGAGAAATCCCGGTATCATTTACCAGAAAATAGCGGTCCAGATGATTGATGGGATAGAACGCATCAATATTCGTATCAAAGGTATGCCGGAACTTCACTCTGCCGCTCAGCTTCATAATAACGCAGGAGAGATTATCATACATAATAATCTCATCCCCGGACAGATAGATATGATCAAAATCAAAGTCCAGCTTCTGATCCAGCACTTTGGCGCCATCCAGGCTGTACAGGATTAATTCCCGGTAGCCCGTTTCTGCTTTTTCCAGCACCACACCGGCATATTTTTCATTATGTAGTATGCTTTCAATTTTCCTTTCGTAGATCTCTTCCTTAACCTCCTCCGGCTTTTCGGAATATTTCAGAATCGTGATCCCGTTTTCCTTAAAAATACAAGCGGCTTCATTATTGTTGAAGATTACTCTGGGTACCACCAGACCTTCAAATTTAAAAGCCCCCATTATGTTCTCCATAAAATTCTGCCCCACCTCGCCAAAGTTATAAAAGGTCGTGATGCCCACCAGCTCGCCGCTTGTTACCGCAAGATAGCTGGTAATCAGCTTCCTGCCATCGTTGGACAGGGTTATATCCATGGGATATCCGTCTGTTTCCGCACTGGTGGCCATTCCCACCAGCTCCGTCCCGTCGGTATCAAACAGCTTGATATAATTAGTCCTCTCCTCCTCCAGCAAAACTGCTACAACGCCTTTTGCGGAAACCTCAGCCTTTATGATGTTGTTGACGGTGGGGATGCTGCCTGCCACTCCGTCCTCATCAAAGATTTTCAGTAAAGTCCCCCCCTGGTCTGCAATCACCACATACTTCTCACAGATATCCACCACCGGCTTCTTCATCTCATAGGAACCGTTCCACCTCAGGCTGCCGTCTTTGGCAATCGCAGTTGCACCGTCCTTGCTGTACTTCAGAACTCCTCCGTTATACCGCAGATATTTTGTTCCGCTTTCTGTGGGGTTCTCCTGGGAATGGGATACCTCGTAGCCGGTATAGCTCTTGTTGTAGAGCTTGTATAAATACACGCCGCCGCCGATCAATAATGCAATGAGTGCCACGGCTATGATAAAGTTACGCCTGCGCCGGATCCTTTTTTTACGGCTGCCATAGTCTCTGATCGATTGCCCTTCATTATCTTTAGCCATAACCTGCTCTCCTGTGTTTTACTTTATAGTGATTATAACTCATTTAAACTGTCTTGGCACGTACTATTTTTACATGAAAAGTTGAAAAAAGAATTTTTAAATGAAAAGGGTGCTGTCCGTGCCGCCTGCATCCATATCTTACGCGGCAGGCACCCGACATCACCCTCATTCATCCCTATGGAACGATCAGCTTCTGGCCGATGTAAATCAAATCCTTGTTGCTTATACCATTCAGCTCCATAATCTGGTTTACCTTCGTATAGGTCTTATATAATTTATAACTGATATCCGCCAGGGTATCTCCTTCGACGACGATATAATAATTTATCTTATTTACCTTCTCCGCTCCCGTCTCCTGGCTCTGATCCGAATTCTTTTCTGTGTCAGTTTTCTCTGAGGAGGATTTTTCACCGGATTTTTTTTCTCCTGCTTGCTCACCGGAGGATTTCACTGTGTTTTTTTCATCTTCCGGGCTTTCGGGGGCCGCGTCCTCCCCTTTCTTCTCTCCTCCGGCCTTCTGTTCCGATGCCTCCTTGCTGTCCGTTCCCTCCACGGGCTTTACCTTTCCAGGGACTACTTCGACCTCCAGACTATCCTCGGAAGGGACAGCCGGCGTATCACTCTGATCCGGCTGTCCTGCCGGGTTTCCCTCTCCGCTGACATCCGAGGACTGTCCCTTTGTTACCAGGGTTCCGGAATCAATGGTGTCTGACAGCCGGTCCCTGGTAACCACCGTCTGAACCTCCTCCATATTCTGAGACAGATATTTCAGAGTATCCTGCATACTCTTCATCTGATCATAATTATTTAAAATAGCGGCTCCCACCACAAGGACGATGATGGCCAGCAGCGTTCCCGCGGCATACATCAGTCCGGAGATATTCTTAACCTCCGGCACCGGCTGCTTCTTATTCTGAATAACCGTTCGGAATTCCCGCGCAACACGGTCATCATAGCCCGCCTCCATGCTTTGGGGTTCCTTGCTCTCAATCATATAATTCTGCATTTCTTCATTTTTTTCATAATATATGTAATACCCCTCCTGCTTCACCAGGCGGCTGTTCTCGTAGCTGTAGAAAGTTTCCTCCTTCTCCAGGTTATCAAAGGTAAAGAGAACCTTGTCCTGCCCCGCAAAGTTATTGACATGCGCTTTTGTTATCCGCTCCATATCCTCCAGCAGGTATCCCGGACCGCCGATGAACCAGCCTACAATTTCTGTCTCCACAAAATATTTTTTGATTTCCTCATAGATTCTGGTCCAGGTTTCATTGGAAAAGCTGGTCTCCTCCGTCAAATCAAAATCCCGTATCTCTACCGCTCCCGATATGAAAAAATTACGACAGCTGTCCAGCCGGATACATTGCCCTACCAGAACCGCAGCCCTGCAGGCAGAATAGTCTCCTCCGATCAGTTGTTTTATATAAGTCATGACGTAATCTTCCACATAGATCTTCTTGTTTACATTGCTTTTGCCTATCTGCCGGACATTCTTGGGAAGTTTGAAGGACGCCTGGGCTTTACTCCCGGAATTGCCCTCTGCATTTTCATTGCTGTAAATGGTTTCTATCATGTGACCCACCCCTATTCCATACTTTGCGGTAACAGAACTGTTACACTTTGCGATTCAGATAAAAGGTTCTATTTCTGTAGGGTTAATCTTATCATAGGTGGGACAGGCTTTTTTGTCATATCGGGCTCTTATGTAAACATAAATTATCTTTATAATTCCGTAGAAAATATTAGGATTTTATATTATATGTCAATTTTTTCCTCTTGTTTTCCCTTTACCGCCCGAAATAAATTCGATTTTGCCGGATATCTTCTGTTTGTGTGCATTTTCTACGTCTAATTCTTTAAATTCCGGTAATACTTTATCTAAGCATAAATGAAAGGGTACGTGACAACAGCGTATATAATATTATGATGAATATTTTTCTAAAAACAAAAAATAGAATATCCTATTATGATTCCACACAAAAGACCACAGCCTATGAACTGGGAAGCACATTATCCCAGATGATCGGAGAGCAGGTGCTGCTAAACCGCTCCATTATCTTTCTGTGTATCGGCTCCGACCGGGCTACCGGTGACTGCCTGGGGCCCATTATCGGATACAAGCTGGTAAAGTATATGAAATACCATAATTATCATGTATACGGAACCTTGGAAGAACCCGTCCACGCTAAGAATTTGAAGGATACCATTGCTATGATTTACCGGAAGCATCAGGACGCTTTTGTCATCGCCATTGATGCCTCATTGGGAAGATCGGATCATATCGGCTATATCACCCTGGGAGAAGGTCCGCTGAAGCCCGGAGCCGGAGTGGACAAGGAGCTCCCGGCCGTGGGAGATATCTTTATTACAGGCATCGTCAATTTCTCCGGAATGCTGGACAATATGCTTCTGCAGACCACCCGCCTGAATGTTGTAATGATGATGGCAGACCAGATCTGCCTTGCCATCAATTATTGCCTCGGCAAGCTGAAGAACGCACTGCAGAAGGATCTGCAGGGTGTCTGACACCCTGCGGGATATCCAACCTATTAAAAAAGACATATTACCGGTTTTTCCTCCACGGGCAAATCATTTGCACAAGGGTGGCGTTTAAACCGTTCCTATGTCTTTTAATCATTATTCTTCTTCCGGCTCTGCATTTGCTTTGTGGAAAGCGATGGCTTCCGATATACTGGCCGCATTCCCTGCCTGGATGATCTGGATCAGGGCATCCACCCGTTTGATGGTCATATATGCCTTCCCGAGAACAGGTTCATAATCGCTGGCCACCTTGAGGGTAAGCTCCTTAATCTTGTCTTCCGCCTTATTTACCTGGGCTCGCACCTTATCATATTCCGCCTTCTGCTCCGTCAGCCCGGGCTTATAATTTTCCTCAATCTCCGCGGTGATAATCTGACTGGTGGAGTTGTCAAAGGCCGCCAGAGCCTCCTTCCTCCGGGCTGCTGTCTCCGCCGCTTCCTGCTCCAGCTTAGCCAGTTCCTCATCAAAATCCTGCAGGCCATAGGAGCTTTCATCCCGGTCCCTGCGGATATTATTGCGAATCACCGCCATCTTCTTTCGGTTCATCCGAAGCTGTCTGCGCATTCCCTTTCCCTTCTGAATCTCCTCCGGATGCCTTTCCTTGGTACGGCTGCCAATAAGGATATAGCTTCCTCCGAACAACACTACGGTTACCACATAAGTCAGAATGAGGAATACAACACCGTATTGCTGGAGGAACAGGAAGTATACTCCACAGGGAATAAGAAGCAGGGTTATTAATAAAGTAAGGAGTATCACCAGATAATCCGTAAAACATCCCGGTGAATAAAGAGCATAATACAGCTTGGTATCACAAAAACGGGGGATTCTCTGCTGCTTAAAGAGGGTTCTGATATCCTGCCTCAGCTGTCCGTTCTCTGCGCGGAGCGAGGCCGTCTCGCTGCTGATCCGCTCGGATACCTTAAGGCTCTTATTTTTCTCCCGCTTCTCCTTCAAGCGCTTGCTTCGCTGCCGGAGCTTGTCCTCCTCCTGATGAAAGGTATTCTCGATCTCCTGACGGCGCTTTTTCGTCGTCTTCTGAATCTCTTCCCTCATGGACTGCTCCAGGCCTGCAATACTTTTCTCCAGCACGTCCTCTTCCAGACGCAGGGACGCGCTGCTGGACTGATTTCCGTACAGCTCTAAAAGACAATCTTTCATCTCATTTAATTGGTCTATTCCGCCGGATAACAAATTGCCGCCTTCCATGTGAATGCTCCTCCTTAGATTGTTTTCAAGCACATTCCATTTCTTACATTTTACTTCTTTTTTCGCATCCGGTCAAGGAAAAAGGCATTACCCCGCTTGGAATAATGCCTGATGTGCCTTCTATATTTTCATATATTAATTGTAGTTGGGATTGGGCTTCTTCTCCTCATATATGATGCCTTCACCCTTTTTCTTCTTCCACATCACCCAGAGGGGTCCTGCGATGCAGATTGTGGAATAACAGCCGCTGATGGAGCCTATGGCCATGGGCAGGGCAAAGCTCTGAATAGAGCTGATATTGTTAGCTGTGGCAAGAATATATACCAGACTCACGCTCAGCATAACTGCCACATTGGTATTGACTGACCGCATCATGGACTGGGTAATGGACAGATCTGTTACCGCCTCCAGGGGATAACCGATATAGATCTTGGAGTTCTCCCTGATACGGTCATAAATAACAATGGTGTCATTGATGGAGTAACCAATGATACTCAGTGCCACGGCTACAAAGGATTCTCCAATGGGAATCCTGAAAATAACGCAGACAAAGAACACCACCAGCACGTCATGAAACAGGGCAACCAGGGCCATGGCACCGGCGGCCAGACCGCCTATCATCTTGAAACGGATCCATACATATAACAGAACCAATGCGCTAGCCAGCAGGATGGAGATAATGCCGTTTCTCAGGAAGCGTTTTCCAAAGAAAGGCTCCACCATGGAGGACTCCGCCAGCTTCAGCTCGGAACCGGGAAAAGCCTCCTTCAAATAAGAGTCAAATTCCCCCTGCGCCGCGGCTTCCACGCCATAATTACCGGCTATATTCAGGATCAACCGCTGCTCTCCGGTAGAGATATCTTCGGTGATCTGGGTTGTAACAGGTCTTCCAAGCTTTTCCGAAGCCACATCCGCCGCCTTTTCGGCATCCATTTCACCGGTATAGGAGTATTTTAACATAGCTCCGCCCTTGAACTGGATGTCCAGCTGTACTCCCTTATTGATAAATATGAAGGCAATGCCGATCAGCATAATGGAGATTGAGATTATAAAATAAATTTTGCGCTTTGCATAAAAGGGCAGAATATGCTTCTCCTTATACATCTCCGGGGTCACTGCTATTTCTTTTACATATTTTCTATTCTTTGCATCTTTCATAATGTCACCCTCCTTGACAGGCAGGTATAGAGTGCCGGTTTTTTCGTAAAGAATTTAAAGGAACTCAGAGAGTTAGTCATCAAACGGGATGCGGTCACACCGGCAAGGAAGTTAAACACAATACCGGTAAACATGGAGTATGCAAAGGACAGCATCGTTCCCGATCCGAATATCATTAAAATAAACGCTACAATAAGCACCGTGATATTTCCGTCAAATATGGAGGAAAAGGAATTCTCATAGCCTGCGGCAACTGCGGAAAGAACACTCTTACCGGATTTGATTTCCTCGCTGATTCTCTCCGAGCTGATAACATTGGCATCCACGCCCATACCGATGGATAGAATGACACCGGCAATACCCGGAAGGGTCAGCGTCATCTGGGGAACGGAAAGCGCCAGTATCTGTCCCGCCACCTGGATTGTAAGCGCGATGCAGGCCACAACGCCGGGAAGACGGTAATAGAAGATCAGGAAGAGGCAGATCAGCGAAAATGCAACCGCGCCTGCCGTCAGCATTACACCCAGCGCGCCGGAACCCAGGGTCGGGCTGATGGTGCTGTAATTCTTGGTGACCATGGAGAAGGGCAGGGCACCGGCATTAATCTTGTCCGCCAGATCCTTAGCATCCTTATAGTCTTTCATACCGGTAATGATCGCCGAGCCTTCGGTAATATGGGAATTCACCGTTGCACTCTGAATTACAACCTCATCCATATAAATAATGATGGGTTTATTAATCAAACGCTTGGTAGCCTCACTGAAGAGCTTGGTTCCCTCTTCATCAAAGCTCAGGCTCACCACATATTGATTGATACTTTTATCCACGACCGGAGCCGCCTTTACCACACGGGCCCCATCCAGAAGAACATTGCCCTCCGAATCCCGGAAGGTCAGCTGAGCGGTCTCTCCCAACTCTGCAATTGCCTTCTCCGGATCAAAATCCGTCTCGTCGGCCTTCCACGGGAAACGTACGATAACAAAGCCATTGTCCTTGTCAATGGTTACATCACGATCCATGATGTTCTGCTGGTCAAGGCGTGTCTCAATAATGCTGCGGGCCGCCTCCAGTTCATCTCCCGTAGGCTTGCGGTCCAGGCCTACCGGCTCAAATGCCGCATCCACACCGCCCCGGATATCGATGCCGTAACGCATATCCGGCGCTCCCAGAATAACAAGGGGGGAATCTCCCATGGGAATCTTAATTCCGAACATGGCGGTGTAAACCATAAGCACCGCAATCACTAACACTATAAAAAATGTCGGTTTTTTCTTATTCATGCTTTCTTTTCTTTCCTTTCCAAAGGTATTGGTATGTGCACTCATTGTATCAATCAGAATGCCGCCGGCGGAGCATGTCCGCCCAGGGATATGGCCAACAGTGATTTTCTTCTCCGCGTATTTCTATAGAAGGTTAAGCCATATGCTAATAAGATAATACCGGTAACCGCCGGAATCAAGGAAACATCCAGCAGCCGCTGCAACAGGCGCTGGAATTCTCCAAGGTCTTTATAGATAGGAGGACTGATTCCGGCATTGCCGGACATCCTCAATTTATTCACTTCATTGGTCAGGAGTACATTCTCATACTGCAGCGATAAGGAGGTATGCTTTGCCGCCTTCGAATCCGATCTTCGGACATCAGCAAGAGGCACCAGCATCAGATGCGCTGATATGGCGACACTAAGAAGCACGGCAATGCTTGCCGCAAACTCCGACCGCCTTTTGTAAGTGCTCATTTCCTCTCCCCTTTCCTGCTTTGTGTTCCTGTTCGTACCAGAATAAATTAACACATATCACGGTATTTGTATACAACAATTTTTTCTATTTCATCTCCGAGCCGTCTCCTAAATCTGCTTCCTCACAATCCGGTATTCGTCCTTATATTGAAAATGAGGGCAATGAAACACGGAATAGCTCGTAAACCGCTCCATATCGTCCTCGTCCAGATTCACCCGGCACACATAGCAATCATATTCCTCATCGTATTCATAGTAGTTACAGCTCTCACAATGATTGGCTTTGTCCATCCTTACACCTCCAGTCAGCTAAGAGGACTTTCTTTATCCGTTACTGTAGTATGCCGTATTTTATCTCATTAGTCAATATCCCTCTTAAGGTTCCCCACGGAAACGGTCCAATGCCTGCTGGGTGATCTCCACCGCACGGTCAAGCTCCATTTCCTGCAGTTCCTTCAAATAAGAATCCCATTGCAGATTGATATCCTCCACTCCGGTAATAAACTTTACAGCCATGTCCTCCATATACCGGGTGACATGGGATACGATTCTGCTCCGTTCTCTGGATTCCTCAACGGTATAGCTTAAGAATTTGGTGAGCATGTAGGCATCGTCCCCTTTACTCCACACCTCATAGGCCAGCAGATCCTTCTCCGGCACCGCACCCAGCTCCCTCGTCCAGTCATAGAGTCCTCCCAGCTTGTTCGGAGGCAGGAGATACAAAGCCTGAGCCTGGCCCATGCTGTACTTTGGATGATTGGATATCTTCTCCGTCACCCGGGGCTTTCCGTCAGCACCGAAAAGGAAGGTATCATTTTCAATGCCGTAATTGGCCAGCAAGGCTCCTTCTTCGGTATAGAGATAATTCAAAAGCATCATGGCGACCTCCGGTCTCCGGCATTTGGCAGAGATCGTGACCGGATTGCCGATGCTGCAGTCTTCTCTCCGGATATGCAGCCCGTCCCCTTCTCTGATCACGGGAGGCGCCACCGGGACGACTTCCATGCCCGGATCCGATTTCTCATATTGGGACATCATAATATACATTGCATTCCAGGCTCCAGTCTGTCCATTTTCCACCATGGTCTTGTCCACCTGCCATTCTCCGTTGATCATAAAATCAGGATCAATCAGGCCCTTTTTATACCACCGGTTCATCAGGCTCAGGTATTTCTTCCAACCCTCCTGTGCCGGCCCGTAGACAACCCGGTTCTCTATCTGCATAAAATCCTCATATACGCCAAAGCCCGCACTCAGCCCATGGGAATGCTCCAGGGCCCCGTTGCTGCCCAGTGTCAGCGGCGCATAAGCTCCCTTCTTCTCCCGGAAAAGCGTCAGCATGTTCTCCCAATCATCATAGGTTACCGGGAGAGGAAGTCCCAATTCATCCAGCCAGTCCTTTCTCACCTGAAGTCCCATCCACGGCCCCTGTTCCCTGGAATACAGATCATAACAGGCCGCCACCCTGCCGGAACCGGTGGTGGTGCATTTTACCGTGTAGGAATCCCGGGTCCGCAGGGCATTATAGTCCTTCAGACAGGTATCCAGATAGGGGGTAAGATCCAGATAATAGCCGTCGTCAATGGCGGCATCCAGCCCTTCAGGGTAGGCATAGCCGTTATGGGATATGATATCCGGAAAATTATCCGAGGCAATCATGGAATAATAGGCATCGTGCTCGGAACCGAATTCCGGAACTGCAAATTCCAGGTTTACTCCCGTTCTTCTCGCCAGCTCCTGAAAAAAAGCATTATCATTGTAATCCATGATAATTCCCTCCAGATTACTGTCCATCCCGGCAAAGACTGTCAGAGTGACGGGCTCGCCGGTTATAAGGGCGCCGCCCCCATCCTTCTGCCGGGAATCCTCCCCCGCAGCCGAACAGCCACAGAAAAGGGCCCCTGTCACAACCAGAAGGAACCCTATGAAGATAATCTGTCTCCCGGCTTTTCTCAACATTCTTACGGACATCTTCCCCCTATTCTTTACTCTTACCCCATCCGGCATCCGCTCCTCATCCTTTCCCGGCTTTCTATCCGGCATCCGCACTATGTCATCTGCTTTAAGCCAGCTCCAGCATCTGCTTCTCAAAATTGCTCTTATACTGTCCCGGTGTAATTCCTTCATACCTCTTGAAAATACGGATTAAGGACTTGGAATCCAGATAGCCCAGGGCCTCTGCCGCCTCTCTGACACTCTCGCCCAGCAGCAGCCGTCTCTTGCACTCCTCCACCCGGCGGATGTGAATCATATCCATAATGCCACAGCCGGTGTAGTTCTTGAAGGTTCGCCCCACATAGGACAGATTCATGCTCAGCTTATCTGCCAATATGGACACGCTGAGGTTAGGATCCCCATAATTTTCATTGACGAAATTTATAATTTCCTGCACCCAGCAGGGATATTCATTCTCCAGACACCGCTGTGCATTCTCCGTAATCTCCCGGAACAGATCTCTCATAATCCGCTTTGCCGACGCGATGGAATCAATCTTCAGCATACGCTCCATGGGACGCAGTCTTCGGAAGAATTCCCTTTCATTTCTTCCAATCATCTCGCTTAAGGCATCATAAACCATATAAATCAGCGCAGACAACCTGCACCGGTTCATCTCCATATACGGGATTTCCTTAAGAAACATCTCCTCCAGCAGCTGGTTTAAATACCCTGCCGCCTGGGAGTATTCCCTTGACATAATGAGATTGTACAGCTTCTTCTGCTTCTCCAGCAGCTGACCGTCGCTCCCGGCAATCACATCATATCCCATGCCGCTGTCCTCATAGAAGGTAAAGGCTTCAAATTCTCCTCCCCAGAAAGCCTGGAAGGACAGCACCAGCACCGCCTCCTCATATGCTTTGGGAAGCTCTTCTATCCCCCGGTGGAGCTTGCTGGAGCCGATATTTACCTTTAAGTTAAAAAGGCTTTTATAGGTATTCAGGCATTTACGGATATCATAGGCCAGACTTCCGTTCCCTGCCTCCTCCTCACTGATATTCAGAATACACAGCTGTCTTCCGTCAATTTCACAGAAGAAGCCTGCGTATTTTGAGAATATGTTCTCCTCAAAGATATTATAAAAGACAAATTTCAGCAGCTGGAAGGTCTTCTCCTTCTCCGAATCCTTAATTCCCTTGAAGAGGCTGCAATCCATAATATCTACATAGGTAACCGCCATGGCAAGATAAGAAGCCTCCAGGCTGACCTTTGTTCCCGCCCCGATCACATCCTCCGCCATAGCCTCATCCCGATTCCATCCCTTCACATAGCCGGTAATTCTCTGGTTGAGCAGAGCATCCCTGGCCTGCTCCCAGGAATTGCTCAGTGTCCTATTCTCGGTATACAGATTCTCAATATAATTCTCCATACTGCTGAAATTGATTTCTTTTGCCGCCTTCTTGTTCTTACGCAGAGCGGCGGAGAGTCTGGAGATGGGCTTATAGTTTCTGACGGAATAATACCAGGCAAGCACAAAGGCCAGCGCGGCCATGACCGTAATCTGCAGTATGATTCCTCCCACCAGACTGTTCATTTCCTTTAAATAATAGCTCTTCGGCATGGTGATACAGTATTTGAAATCAAAATAATCCGATTTCATATAGGAGTTCACATATTTAATACCCTCCACATGCTTCTCGATCAGCCGGTTCTCATGATTGTATTCATCATAGCTTACAGCCACCTCCGTATAGGCCGCATCACTGCCCTGCAGTATCCGGTTATCCCGGTTAATCCAGTAGACATGACCTTCCTCCAGGAGAGCGATGTTCGCCGCAATGTTCTTCCAGGGCACCACCGTCACAATGGTTGCCATCCTGTCCTTATAGTTATAGCTGTAGACATTCTGAAGAAATAAGAGAGTTTTATTCCCTTCCTTATCCTCAATAATCTCATAGCCGTAATAGTTCGGCGTGTCAATGGCACCTAAAAGCTCCTCTCTTGTGAGCTGGTAGGTGCCGGCAAAAATATAATTAATCTGGGAAGAATAGAGTTTTGTGCTGGTTACAATATTATCACTGGCATAGAAATAGACGAAGATCTCGCTGCAGAAATTGATGGTGCTCTTCATGGTATTGATCTCATCCTTCAGTTTCCAGGCCTTCAGCAGGCTGTCCCGGGAAAAAGAAGGGGCATCCATCAATTCTCCCAGCCTCTCGTTCTCCGCCAGGAGATTGCCCGTCTTCAGAACCGTCTCCAGATTGTCATCAAAGCTGTACTTCAGCTGGGACAGGGCATAGGACTGGGAGGTATGGATATCCTCCAGAACCACCTTGCCATAATTAATATAGGCAAACAGAGAGACCAGAATAGGAAGCACTCCGATTACCAAATAGGAAAAAAGATAGGAATAAAATATTCTGTCCCTGGTTTTGAAACGAAAGATCCCTCTCAGCATATTCTCCCTCCATACATACTCAACCCAATGTAACAATTCAACTGGCAATGTCATCGAGTTAGACGGCTGGCACTCCGCCAAATCGCTTTTACTTGCCTTACCTTCGTGCGTTCAAAACGCTCCGCTTCACAAGATGCACTCAGACGGTCAGCGCAAAAGTGATTTGGCGGAGTGCCAGCCGTCTAACTCGATGACATTGCCGGCCGAATTATTACATCAAGTTTCCAATTTTAGCTCTGGCAGAATCCCGGTAAATAATCTCTCCCGGAAGATACTCCGAAAGACCCGGACTGTTGTGATTCATCATGTCCAGCAATATCTCCACCGCCCGGACTCCCTGCCGTGCAATGGGATTTCTCACCGTCGTCAGGGGAGGGGCAAAATATTTTGCCACATCGATATCGTCAAAGCCTACCACACTGATATCCTCCGGCACACGGTAGCCCAGACGGGTGAAGGCTTTGATGCATCCGATGGCGCTATAATCGTTGGCGGCAACGACGGCATCCGGTATGGGCAGACTTCCCAGACGGAATCGGGAGATGATTTCATTATAGGTGTATCCTTCCTCAAACAACCCCTTGAAAAAGTATTCTTCCCTAACGTCGGCACCGGCCTCCTGCAAGGCGGACACATACCCCTTCTTCCTCTCCAGATTATCGTAGGTGTGCTCCTCTCCTTCAATAAAATAGATGCGCTTATGTCCCAGATTAATCAGATATCTGGTCAGATTATATCCCGCTTGAAAGGAATCGAATAAGACGCTGGATATATCCCTCTGGTGTATCTCCCGGTCAATAAAGACTGTTTTAATCTGGTTCTGTATAATCAGCTCCAGTTCATGGCTCCCTATGCGGTCGATATCAAATACAATGATGCCGTCAAAATTCCTGCTTAAAATATTGCTTAGCAATGCCCTCTTATCCTTGCTGATGACAATATCCAGCCCGAAATCCCTCCTTCTTAACTCCTTGGAAACAGAATCCGCAAGAACGTAAAAATAGTGCCCGCTTACACTGGAGGTAAAAAATCCGACGGTCATGCTCTTCCTTCCCTTCAGCATCTTACCATTCATATTAGGTACATATTTTATGTTCTCCGCCACCTGAAGAATCCGGTTCTTAGTATCCTCATTTACCAGAGGAGAATCGTTCAATGCATTGGATACAGTCGATATAGACACTCCCGCTTCTTTTGCCACGTCCTTTATTGTTGCTTTTTTCACTATTCTCTCATCACTTTCTTTATAAAACGTTTTTATCATTATAACATATGCACAATTATAACACAAGTATTTTGTGTATAAAATACATTATATACATTTTAGAAAAATGAAACCCTTTATATTCCAAAGAAATATTGAGTGCTTTTCAAGGTTTTCCGTTCATGAGCTAAAGTTAATTTACTATATCCACTATATTAATCCACTATTTTACTGATCTGCAATATTTCCACTAAAAAATATGATTTTATTTTAATTTTATTATAAACGTTTTTAATTTTATCCGGCAAAAAATATGCCTCGAGCCCACTGCTTTTCAGCCGGGATCAAGGCATATTTTCTAACTTCCTGAAATAACAACTATTTCAATCTTATTTGTAATTGTATTCCTCACAGTATGCTGCCCACTGTGCTTTGAACTGCTCACGGCAAGTCTCAAGTCCGGCCGCATTGACCTTCTCCCTGAACTCCTTCACCGCCGCATCCACATCGGCAACCAGTCCCGCCTGGATCGGTGCCAGATACTGTCTCATGACATCGGAGACCGCGCTTCTTTCCACCTCATACCCGGTATAGTCCTCGGCAAAGCCGCTGTAAATGTTGACATTGGGGAATTTGGTCTTTGCGCCAAGCTCGTTGTACTTTGCAAACATTTCATTTAAAACAACATCCGTGGACTGCGGAAGCTTATAATCATTATTACGCAGAGCCCAGGTGTTAAAGCCTTCATAAGGGAAATCCGTGGACAGGTTCTGATAAATACCGTCTGCATCCACATCATAGTGGGTTCCCTTAATACCGTACTCTACGAGATCATTCAATTCCTTATCATAGAGAAGCAGGTCAAGAACCATTATGGCTCTTTCCTTATTTGGAGAGGTATTGACAATTGCCGTAGCATTCTGGGTGGCATGGGCGGGATAGATCACTCCCGTTGTCTCTCCGTATGCCAGGAATACGGACTCCCATTCGGGATGGTTATTTTCAATGAATTTGTTGGAAGCGGAAATGTTCTTATTCGGGTTCTGTCCTGCCACTACCGCCACACAGATACCGTTGTTGTATGCTTCGGAATCGTTGGTATCGGATAATGCGCTTCTGGACCAGTAGCCTGCGTCAGCCCATTTCTTCAGCAGCTTCATATCCTCTACAAAATCATCGGAATTCCAGTAATCGTACACTGTGGAAGGCGTGTCATAATTGGCTGCCAGGCCGTAGGGAAGCGCGTTATTGGTTACCCAGGGATACTTTATGTTCAGAATCGTGGCCGCGTCAAAAGCAATTTGCAGCCCTGTGCTCTCGCCGGTGGTAACAGCCAATATGCCCTGCGTAGGCTCGTTCTTCTTAATTCCTTCAAAATATGCTTCCACATTCTCAATGGAATTCGGTACGGGCAGATTATATTTTGCTCTCAAATCCTCCCTGTAGGAGATACCGTTGATAGTAAATTCCGGCCAGGTATTGGGTACGGCATACATCTTACCGCCGACTCTGCACTGGTCTAACAGGCTCTGATCCATCTTGGTGCTGATATTGGGCGCGTAAGCCAGAAGATCCGCCAGATCCGCAAAGGCACCGGAGTTAGCCAGAGTGGCATAATTGTTCCAGTTGGCAACATAGATCAGATCGGCCGTACCGGAGGTAAGCTCCAGATTGTATTTCTGGCTCCAGTCCGTCCAGGTGGAGAACTGGAAGTCTACCGTTGCATTTACTTTTTCCAATAAGATTTTGTTAATCGCCTCTTCTACCGCTTCCTCATCCTTCGGGGCATCTCCCATTACATAGAATACAAGATCCGCTCTCTTGGAAGTATCAATTGCAGGTTCCTCGGCGCCCGCGGGCTCCTTCGCCCCATCCTCCGTCTTAGCCGGCGCCTCCGTTGCCTTGCCCGGTTTGTTGGCGTCAACAGGTGTTTTCTCCTCCGGCTTGCAGGCCGCCAGGGAAAACACCATGACTGCTGCCATAAGCAAGCTCAATAACTTTTGAATCTTTCTCATACTAATCCTCCTAACCATTATAATTAATTTATACTAAAGCAGCTAACCCTGCTCTAATATTAGCCTTTCACTGCCCCCACCGTAATGCCGGAGACAAAATACTTCTGAACAAAGGGGTAGAACAGGAGCACCGGGCCCGTAGCCACCACCGCCATGGCAAGCTTGAGGGACTCGCTGGGAAGATCTCCCGTGCTGATGCTGGTATTCTGGGCCATTTGCTTCAAGGCCTGGGTCGTGTTCAGCAAATCATAGAGATAGAACTGCAGCTCCCAGGTCTTACTGCTGGTACTGAACATAGAGGAACGGTACCAGTCGTTCCAATACCCGATGGCGAGGAACAGCCCTACGGTGGCAAGCCCCGGCCCGATCACGGGCATTACTATCCTTAAAAATATGGTCATATGCCCCGCCCCGTCGATCTTTGCCGATTCCGCTATGGCATCGGGTACGGACCCCTTGATAAAGGTTCTCATGAGAATGACCAGAAAGGGACTCATCAGCGCCGGAAACCAGATGGCAAAGGTGGAGCCCTTCAGGCCGAGCACCGAGGCATACATCAAATACCAGGGTATCATTCCTCCCCCGAAGATGCTGGTGAAATAGATCATGAAGGAAATCTGGTTGCGGTACTTGAACTCCGGCCTGGATATGACATAGGCTGTCATGGTTATGATGAACAGGCCAATTCCGGTGCCGACGATGGTGTAATAAAAAGTCATCTTATAGGCCTGCAGAATGTCCTGGGGCGCTTTGAAAATCGCCTTATAGGCCGCCAGTGTAAAATTCTTCGGCAGAATTCCGTAGCCCTGGGTCAATATTGTGTAGTTATCCGTAAAGGAACCGGAGATAATCACAATAAAGGGAAAGACGCAAATGAGCGCTGTCAGCGTCAGCATTACATATACAATTGCTTTAAATATCATGGTTGATTTTGAATCTCTGATCTTCATCCCGGCAGCCTCCTTTTAGAATAATGCGTAATCTGCGTTTCTTCTCTTTACGACATAGTTGGTTATCATAATCAGAAGGAAGCCGAACAGGGACTGGTAGAGTCCTGCCGCCGTACCGATCCCGATGCTTAAGGGTTGTGTGGTTGTGATACGGTACACATAGGTATCGAAAATATCCGTCGCATTATAGAGGACTCCGTTGGTACCCACCATCTGATAGAACAGCTCGAACTGTCCCTTCATAATGCTTCCCAGGGAGAAGAGGAACAGGATGATGAAGGTCGGCTTTATCAGCGGCAGGGTGATGTAGCGTATCTGCTGGACAAGGCTGGCTCCGTCCACCTTCGCCGCATCATAGTATTCCTCGCTGATGCCCATGATGGTAGCCAGATAGACGACCATTCCGTAACCCAGGTTCTTCCAAATATAGAAGACGGTGATCAGGACGGGCCAGTAGCTTGGAGTATTATAAAAATCCAGCTTCTGCATCCCCAGTGCCATCAGCGCATTGTTCACCACACCGGAGTTATACTCAAACAGGTTATAGACCAGAACCTTGAGAATAACGTAGGAGACAAAATAAGGCATAAACATCAGCGTCTGGGAGGTCTTCTTAAACCATTTCACACCGGCCTGGCTTACGAAAATGGCAAAGATGATCTGCAATACATTGCCCACACTGATAAACGCGAAATTATAGAGGATGGTATTCTTCGTAAGCTTGAACAAATCCGCCTTCAGAAGGTATTCAAAATTCTTCATCCCAACATAGGGGCTGGCCCATAACCCGTCCCGGAAATTGAAGGAGGTAAAGGCATAGTACACGCCCAGCATGGGGAGGTAATTATTAATCAGGAGATAGATCGCCGCAGGAATCAGCATCACAAACAGAAGCCAGTTCCTTTTCAATTCATGGAAAAACCCGTATTCCCTGTAAATCTCCCTCTCCGCCTTCTCCACCACCGTTACCGCAATGCAGGCGGCGACAGATAGAATAAGAAGCAGGTAAACAATCGGGGAAAGCCAAAATGCCAGTGTACCGATCTTGTTGTTGGCAAAGAATACATAGCCGATGGTTGTCAGCGTTAGAATGATATTAAAGGCCAGCGCCAGCTTCGAGGCTATGTACAGATGCAGGCTTCCCTTTGTATTCCTTTTCCTCAGCAGAACCCGCACCACCAATGCGGCATTAAAGTACAGAGCCGCCAGGAAGAGGAGAAACAGTATCATGGTAAATAGTCCGATATTCCCCTGTTTGGTGTACTTTACATAGGAGAGCAGATTAAAAATACTGTAGGCCGAGTCCATACGGCTGATTACATCCTCTGCAAGTCCCATACTGTGATAGAGCGAATCCGCATGAATAATATCAATCCATTTAATAAAAGGAAGAGACAGGAGCAATGTAATTACCGATGCCCCTATGCCGATAAGAAGCCCCAGCTTCTCCCCCAGGTACTCCCGCTCACAGATCACGGACAGGCTCAGGCCCTTGTTATGATCTTCTTTCTTTTTCATATAACCTCCATTTGTTCCTATCACTCTTATTATCCTTTGTGCTATATGCACATAGGTAATGAGGCCATTATAGATTGGAAGGAATTTAAAAAATATGGGCAATATCATACCTGCGGGTAATAAATCAGTATTTTTTACATTCCCAAAATTGTATTTCAAGTAGCAGAATTTGTGTTTTAAATAAGGAGTCCGCCTGCGGACTCTTGTGCTGCCGCGCGGTTGCCTTTAGGCAACATCTACCTTGTGCGCGGCATGTGCATCCTGCGGAGCATTTTATCGTATAAAACGAACTTTCCTATACGACAAAAAAGATGATCCCAACCCCATGCGTCATAAGGTGTGAATCATCTTTTTTTGAATCCTGCATTTATTTTAATTATCCTGGTTCCCCTCTTTACCCGTTCCTTCTTTCCATCAATTCAAATAACTCCTGATCCTTTAAATGATTTTCCATATTTAAAATCAGCAAAACCCTCCTGTCCTCCTCCGAGTACAGGAATTCTCTCTGCCACTGGTAGTAATGCGGCCCGTCTCCCATATTACGCACAAAGCTCATCAATCCTTCCAGCACCCAGGCCGTCTGCTTGATATCCGTGAGACATTCATTGGCATAGAAGCCCTTCCACTGGTCATGCTCACAGGCACGCATGGCAGCATCCGCCTCCAGATATTCCTTCCTGGCCTTTCCTGCTTCATAAAAGGCTTTCTGGTATTCGGTATCCAGGGCAAACAGGAGACTTTCACATACCCGGAGCGCTCCCCGATAGCAGTGATTATGGATTCTGGCCTGCAGCAGAAGGGAATCCCGAAATAGGCTTCTTCCTCTGTCTGATATCTCATGAAAAGCCCTCTCACATTGCTGAAGATATTCCCCGTACCCATTTACCGTCTCCCGGCACAGGTTTCTGTACCAGAGGATCTGCTCCCGGAGCGTCGTGCGTTCCACTGCCCAAAGGAGATCCTCAGCCCGTTCCTTCCCATCCCTCATATATTGGGAAATCAGCATTCTGGGCACATGATTGGAGAACTGCTCCCCGGCATGTTCATCCTCCCGGCTTCCATAAGCCGGAGCGTACCGGAAATAATTCTTCAGGCAGGCTGTTACCGCATCCACATTATCCCCGCCGTAGTACTGCCGTACGTAATCCTTCCGGTGTTCTTCCACATCCAGGGCTCCGTCTCGCCACATCTTCGCAATTAAATCCAGGATATATACATGGGGCTTCACATTGGAGCAGTTAATGATCCAGAAATCTCCCCCATTGCATTCCATTACCTCATTCAGCTCCCGCTTTACGAATTCCGGTGAATTGGGCAGCATGGTAATATGATTCGCCGTCTGGAGATCATAGAAGGAGGCATGATAATAGATACCGTTATGCTCCTGGTTTCCCCGCTCCGGCATGGCCGGAATTCTTGGATTATGATTATCCTGCCTCCGGGAAACCATTTTCCCATAGCCATTATCTGCCCATATCTTAATAACGTCTGCGGGAAGCTCCAGACATCCCCTTTGGTAAAGCTCCATCGTCTCCCCATAGAGATTGGTGCAGCACAGAGCCTGGGGATCGGCTTTCTTCACCAGATCATACTGCATCTTGATCAACCGGCCCATGAGGACGCCTCGCGCTTCGTCCGTCTTATACTGGGGATCATTGACCCAGAAGGGGCAGTCCCCCTGCCCGCGAAAGCCCAGATTCCAGATTACCTTCATCCCTTTCTGTTTCTCTAATGCCGCCTCCCAGAGCTGATGGAATTTGTCAGGATGTTCCCGGTAAGAGGGATTCAGCTGGGGATAGGCCCTTGCAAACATCTCCGCTCCCAGCGGCTCCGCATGATGATGGGTGATATACAGCCCCATATCAGATGCCAGCCTGCGGTAATGCTCCGAATTCCGGTCGGTTCCCGGAATCACCAGATTGCCCCCGCAGCGCAGCAGGGCTTCAAAAACCATCTCCCAGGACTTATCCTTGGAGCCGTCCAGTCTCCAGGTGTGAAGCAATACTTCGTCATTGACAAACCAGCCGCGGAATCGGACCGAACAGAGCCGGGACTGGTACTGAAAGTCCTCGGGCAGCAGCACTTCTTCCTTCGGCGTGATCTGCTGGTCATTCCAGAACCAGAAATCAGCAATTCCCAGCAAGATGCGGCTGATTTCATAGATTCCGTAGATAAATCCCAGCTCATCGGATGCCCGGACCTCCAGCCGGTCCGGGAAGGCCTGCAGTTGGAAACACTCCTCTTCCTGTGCAGCTTCCACCAGATGAATAGGGCAGCCGGGAGCTTCTGTTTCCTTCAATGCTTTGCGGATGTCGCGGATCAGATTTCCCGCCGCATGTTTTACCGCCTTAGTTCCTTCCTCTATGATTTGTGTGTTTCTGTTTATCCTGATCTTCATTCTTTCCTCCAGATTACCGCTATACGGACAGGTATATAAATTATGAGAACAACTATATCTACATGGTAGTACGGATCGCCGTTCCTGTAAAGCATTTTTCTGCCTGCCCGCAGGAAATAACAGGGCTCATCCCTCCACCGGCATCTGCAGAATGCCGCTTAGGAACCGAATGGTATCTTATCTGCAAATTTTCCATAATAAATCATAAAATGATCCATAGAGATCCCGGTTGTTGTATGATATAATTCTTAAGTAAAGCATTCAGTTGTTTTAAGGGGGGCGAAGCATGAGCAGTCTTATCAATGGAACCTATAATGAATATATCGAAAAGTCCGTCACCAGATACTTGAACAGGAGCTATCATATCACAGATATCAGGAAAAATACGGCCAGCGCCATGCATGAAGCGGCCGTATTTATCGGGGAAGGCATGAATGTCTTTGCCAAGATCGGAACAAACCCCTTTTCCTATGATCAGTTCACCCAGGAGGCCTGGGGGCTGAAATATATAAAGCATAATTCTCCGGTGAAAACACCGGATATCATAGATGTTCTGATGATCGACGGAGCCGCCCTTCTCCTTATGGAAGCCATCGATCTGAAACCGGTGGAAACAAAGAAGGCCTGGGAGACACTGGGACAGGGGCTCGCTGCCCTTCACCGTTCCACCTGGGATAAATGCGGTCTTGAAACACACAGCTATCTGGGCATCTTCTACCAGGATAACACCCCCATGGATACCTGGGAGGAATTCTATGGAGAACGAAGGCTGCGGGCTTCCATGAAAATGGCGGTCGATGCCGGGAATATGACCTATGATCAATGCCTGCCGGTAGAAAAGCTGATCCGAAGACTCCCTGAAATCTGCGGCCCCAGACAGCCCTTCTCCCTATTGCACGGTGACCCCTGGACGGGAAATCTGCTTTATGACGGAACACAGCTGGTTCTTATCGATTGCGGCATCTATTACGGCAACCGTGAGATCGATCTGTCCACCGTTGATTTCTTCACTCCTGTGCCGGAGCATTTCTTCCGGGCCTATCATGAGGTGTATCCCATTGACCCCGGGTACGGAGAAAGGAAGGCTTTATGGCAGGTTAATCAATGGCTTGGACATGTCACCCTGTTCGGAGAAAAGTATATGCCCAAGCTTATGGATGCCGTCAACCGGTATCTCTAAGCGGCGCTTCCCATACGATTTATGCAAATGGTTGTACCTTAATGGTGTGACCATTTTTTGTCAGCAGATATCTTCTCTTCATTCCCCCTTCATTCCCTCTTCCATCCATCCCCGGAAGATACGTCCCGGTAATGGAGACCGTCCGCGGCTTCAAGGAAATTATCGACGGGAAGCATGACGGCATTCCCGAGGGCCTGTTCCTGAATGCCGGAACCATCGATGAGGTAGTCGCCCGGTTCAGCAAATCGGGGAGGTGAAGCCATGGCTAGGAAGGGACTTTACCTGCAAATCATCACTCCCCGGGGAATTAAGCTCAAACGCCGCGCCAGTATGATCATCTTTCGCTGTATTGACGGAGATACGGGCATCCTGCCCGGACATGAGACTGCTTCCATGGTGCTGGGTGACGGTATCCTGCGTATTATTCCTCAGGGAGACGGGCCGGAGGAATGGATGGCTGTCTTTGGCGGTATCGCCACCGTGGAAAATGGCACCGTCACGCTTTTGACCAGCATTGCCCAGCGGCCGGAGGAAATCGATGCCGCCCGGGCCGCGCGTGATAAAGAGCAGATTGAACGATCCCTTCAGGAGATCGAAGACAGAGAGGCCGATCTGGAGACCCAGGGCTCCCTGCTGTTGCTGCGCCGTGCGCTGGTGCGTATTCAGGTCAGCGCCTATACAGAGGATGACAGGGATTAATCAGAGATTAATGCAGGCTTCCAAAGAACGAGTAAAATCAGACTGATGAGCACAAAGGAAAGATAATAGACTTGAAATATGTAATCAAAAAGCAGGAAGGGGTTGTCTGACACAACCCCTTCTTACATTTATAGCTCCACTCTTCCTTCAAATGCCCGGAGCAGCGTCACCTCATCAATATATTCCAGATCGCCGCCCACCGGTATTCCGCTGGCAATGCGGCTCACCTTGATCCCTGCCGGTTTGATGAGCTTACTTAGATACATGGCGGTCGCCTCGCCCTCCAGACTGGAATTCGTGGCGATGATCACCTCATCCACATCCCCCTGGAGACGCAGCATCAGCTCCTTCAGCTTGATATCGGCAGGGCCGATTCCCAGCATGGGAGAGATCGCACCGTGGAGCACATGATAAACACCCTCGTATTTGCCTGTTTTTTCATAGGCGGCCAGATCCCTTGGATTCTCTACCACCATGATCTGGCGTTTGTTGCGCCCCGGAGAGGAACAGATGGGGCAGAGCTCTCTATCTGTCAAGGTCAGGCATTCCGCACAATAGCGGATATTCTGCTTTGCTTCCATAATGGAGCCGGCCAGACCGGCAACCTGCTCCTCGGGCATATTAATGATATGAAAGGCCAGCCGCTGGGCCGTCTTGCTTCCCACACCCGGGAGCCTGGACAGTTCCTCTATTAATTTACTGATTTGCCTGCTGTAATAATCCATTGGTTTTCGCTCCTTTTGTCTTGCTTAATCATACCTTATCAAGCGCCTGTTTTCAAGCGTTTTATGAATTTATAGTTTATCGTGATGGTTATAACTTTCCATGATAATGTAATTATCACAAGACGCAGCACTTCATTTTATGTACTTGATTTTTATGTATAAAAAATCATATAATAAACCTAATAGAGGGGAGGACGAGCCATGACAACATTACAAGAGCTTTTACAGAAAGCCGATTCCTACAAAGCGAAGATAGCCGCTGCAAGGCCCCTTGCAGATGCAGAACTGAAATCTCTGGATAACTACTTTCGTATTGGTTTTACCTACAGCAGCAATGCCCTGGAGGGGAATACACTGACCCTTTCCGAAACAAAGATACTTCTGGAGGATGGCATTACCGTGGGCGGAAAACCCATCCGGGATTGTTATGAAGCCATGGGACACGGGGACGCCTATAATTTCATGCTTGAACTGGCGCGGCAACAGGATATGACTGTTACAGAAGAAGTGATTAAAAAACTGCATAAGCTCTTTTATCAGAAGGTGGATGCCGATCTTGCCGGCCAGTACCGGACAATTCAGGTCTACATTTCCGGAACCGAATATATACCGCCATCACCGGAAGAAGTACCTCGGTTAATGAAGCATCTTACTGATCTGCTTCAAGCCTCAAAGAGAACCCTGCATCCCATTGAGCTGGCAGCAATGGCTCATAGGCGGTTCGTTGATATCCATCCCTTTGTGGATGGGAATGGCCGTACTGCAAGGTTATTAATGAATTTGATTCTTGTAAACACCGGATACGGTGTTGTTTCTATCCCTCCGGTTTTGAAAAATGATTATATTAATGCTTTGGCCTTATCAAGAATGCAGGATAATATCGATCCTTTTTCACAGTTAATCGCAGAATGTGTTATCGAAACCGAGCGTGATTATTGCAGATTGCTCAGGCTGTAGGCTATGCTTCTAATAGAAAGGCCGATCTGTTTGGTAAATGAGATAAATGGCAGCAGTACTATTATTCACTGCTGCCATTTATATTACTAGAAGGGAAAGCCTCCAAGTCCGCCAAGTCCGCCTGTAACCTGCCCCATAACGGCAGAGGATTCCTCCTCCATCTCACGAAGCGCCTCATTCGCTGCTGCTACGATCAGATCCTCCAGCATCTCAATATCGTCGGGATCAACCACTTCCTTGCTCAGCTTCACGGAAACAATCTCCTTCTTGCCGGAGACCTTCACGGTTACGGCACCGCCGCCTGCACTGGCTTCCCACTCCTTTTCTTCCAGTTCCTTGGTCTTTTCCTCCATCTGCTTCTGCATTCTTTGAGCCTGCTTCATCAGATTGCCCATATTTCCCGGAACGCCTCCGCCCGGAAATCCTCCTCTTTTTGCCATTGTATACTCCTTTCCCGGACACATACTCCGGTGCCCTTTTTCCTGTTTTCATGGTTTATTTATAATCGGCTTTGCGCCTGTTACCAGCTGGATTACTCGTATTACAGCAACGAAATACATATCCCTGTAATTGATATCTGCCCTATAAATGCAGTGCAGTTGTTCTTACTCGTACTCAATCGGCATATTAATCAGCCGCGACAGATCCGGCACCTCTTCCATTCTCTCCTTGTTCCGGTCCAGATACCGCACACTCACCGCTATTTGTTTATGAACCGACTGCTCCAGAGTCTCTTTAATCAGCTGCAGATGGGTCTCCCGGTCGATCATTTCCTTATCCAGAACCTCTGTGACTACGATCTGCAAGCCCTTTCCTCCATCCACACTGAGGGTTGCTCCCTGGAGAACAGTTGCAAGGGCGGGCGCCTTTCTGGCAACCTGATTAATGATACTCTTCCAGTTCGCTGCCGCCTGTTTAATGTCCTCCGGCAATGCTTCCGGAAGAACCTCCGGCTGCTTCGGGGGCCGGGGGGCTTCTTCGGCACCGGTTCGGACACGGGATACTTCCTGTACGGCTCCTGCCGGTATACCGTTCTTCAGCTTCTCTTCCAATATTTTAATCCGGCTTATGAGAGAATCCAGATTGACCTCCATCTCCGGTTTACACAGCTTAATCAATGCAATTTCAATCAATACCCGCTTTCTGGAGGCATAACGGATCTGGTTGGACAGCTCCGAGAAGACACGGATATATCTTATGAGGGTGCCTCCTTCTATCGTTCTCGCTTCCTGCTGCAGCAGCTCCAGGTTCTCCGAGGAAATCTCAATCACCATATCCGAAATATCCTCTGTGGTCTTGATCAGCAGCAGATTCCGCAGATACCAGATAAAATCTACGGTAAACTGGCCCAGCTCCCTGCCGCTGCTTTCAATCTCTTCCAGCAGCTTGATGCAGGAGGGCACCTCCTGCTTTCGGATACTGTCCAGCATTTTACCAAAGACCGAGGTATCTACTGCCCCCAACACTTCCAGCACATTATCATAGGTGAGCTTCTTGCCAAGGTAGAAAGAGATGCACTGGTCAAGCAGGCTTAAGGCATCCCGCATGGAGCCGTCCGCCATTCGCGCTACATAACGCAGGGCCTTTTCCTCTACCTCAATATTCTCTTCTCTCATAAGCTCAGCCAGAAGGTCCACTATAATATCTATGGTTATTCTTTTAAAATCATACCTTTGACACCTGGATAGGATGGTCACCGGAATTTTATGAACCTCGGTGGTTGCCAAAATAAAGATAACATAGGAGGGAGGCTCTTCAATGGTCTTCAACAGGGCGTTAAAGGCTCCAGCCGAAAGCATATGGACCTCATCAATAATATATACCTTATATTTCCCCTCCGTTGGAGAATACCTGACCTCCTCCACAATCTCCCTGACATTATCCACACCGTTATTGGAAGCCGCATCGATCTCGATGACATTCATTGAGGTCTGGGCCGAAATCCCCTTACACATCCGACATTCGTTACAGGGGTTGCCGTCGGCGGGATGCTCACAGTTCACAACTTTGGCAAGCAGCCTGGCCACGGTGGTCTTACCGGTACCCCTGGTACCGCAGAACAGGTAGGCATGCCCGATTCTTCCTGCCATGATCTGATTTTTTAAAGTAGTAACAATATGTTCCTGCCCTTTGACGTCAGAAAAATGATCCGGGCGGAACTTTCTATATAATGCCTTATAGGACATAGGCTGTCCCCTTTCTATTCATCGGAATTGTCATTTTTCCCGGAAGTGTCATTCCTTCCTAAGCAACGCCTCCCTGAAACGCTCCTGCACAGACAGGAAGAGTTCCACCAGCTTCGGATCGAATACATGACCGCTTTCCTGAAGCATAATCTGCACCGCCTGCTCATGAGGATAAGCCTCCTTATAGGAACGCCAGGAGGTCAGGGCATCATACACATCCGCAACCGTCATAATTCTGGCATAGACGGGAATCTCCTCTCCCTTCAGCCCGTTGGGATACCCGGTACCGTCCCAGTACTCATGATGGCAATAGGCGATATCCCTTGCCAGATACATCCACCGGGTGCCGCCGGTCTCACGGATCATTTTCTCAAAGGCCTGCATTCCAAGGGTGGTATGGGTCTTCATATAGGCATATTCATCATGATCCAACGGAGAGGCCTTGCGGAGAATATCATCGTTGATGCCAATCTTACCGATATCATGCAGGGCAGCGGAACGAAGCAGATCCCGGATATCTTCCGGTTTAAGAAGCTCCCTATAATATCCCCGGGCAATGGCTTCCTCCAGCAGAATATGAAAATACCGGGTGGAATTCTTCAAATGATCTCCGGTGGTCCCATCCCTGTAATCCACCAGCTCCGCAAAGCTGAAAGCAATAGCATCCTGGTATTTCTCCACATACCTGCTGTTCTTCCGAAGATTATACAGCTCCAGAACACCCTCGATCTTATTTCGCAGCATGACCGCCGAGGCCGGCCGGAGAATGAGATCCCGGGCTCCGGCTGCCAATACTTTTTCTTCAATCCACTCACAGCCGCAGCCGGCCAGAAAGACAACGGGAAAATTGGCCGTATCCAGCAGTTCCTTCCTCTGTTCATACCAGGAAAGGCAGCCGGTATATTCCTCGGATACGGTCAGAAGAAGCAGGTCTATCTTCCTTTCTGACAGCTCCTTCTCCAAATCAGCGTCGGGTAAAAGAGGGGAGATTTTGTAACTGTCAAGCAACGCCCGCTCCACATCCTCATACATCGACTTGTCGTGATCCGCCATTAACACCAGCCTCATATCCTGCTCCCTGCCATTTTATTAATTCCTCACTATGCCTTATTATATCATGTGCACCTCTATTCTTCAATTACCTTCTGAAAATGCTGAAAATCCTTCTTGATCTTCCATTCCCCGCCCCAGGTAAAGCCTCGTTTCATAAAGGCCTGATAGCAGATATCCCCTTCCCTGATATAGTAGGGGCAGTCCAGGATCCGGTCTTCATACATCGCCCCCTCTGCCGGTGTAACAACCCGTTTACCGTCCACCTCATGGATATAAGGATTGTACAGGGGATTGATATCGATTGCCAGACCGTAACCGTGAAGGGAAATCCGGTTGGTTCCCTCGATAACCCGATAATTAAAGGCCGATGAATTATTGGCCGCCATGGAAGCGTTATCATCCGCATCGTATTCATCCACCAATACCATCTGCTCGATGGGATATTTTGCTTCATACAGCTCCTTGAAGATCTCCGTCACATCCTCTGCGATAACTTGATTTACAATCATCTCCCCGGTATGAGGCTGGTTGTCAAAGCCCCAATAAAGCACGGTGACATACCGGAGCTCTTCATAGGGTATCCCACAGTTTTCGCCGTAGGATTTGCCGGTAATCCGTTGCTTGATCTCCGGAGATATCTCTTCATAGTAAAATGCCTTTTGAACGTCCAAGTCCCATGTCTCCATATCCGCCTCCTGCCCCTCTTCCTCCGGGTCTCTGTTCTCCATGCTCTCGCTGTTATCCGCACTTTCATCATCCCAGCTCTCATCCTCTGCATTCGCATTTCCCTCCGGTTTCGCATTTCCTCGCGGATTCGGCGTTTGATTTTCCATCGCTTCTTCCTGCTGTCCTTTCTCACTGTCACCATCACCCCAGAAAGCAGTGCTCTCCACCGCTTCCTTTGCAGGGTTTTCTCCCGAAAATAAGAGGGGCGTTTCCTCACTCTTGCCGGCTAAGGTATCTTCCGTTCTCTCCTGTTTAAACAGATTCTCATTCTCTTCACCCGAAAACACCAAAAAGGCAATAATCAGGATAAGAATTAGAATAGCAGAAAGGGAGACGATCCCATACAGGATATACTTTCGTTTCATTCCATCCTCCGTGCCGCACGGGCGGCTTCCATCCTCTGCTTTGCAGAAACCTTCGCAGCCCGGTTCCTGCTCTCAGAAACTCCGGCTTTAATCCTCTTCTATCACATGAATTTCCAAATAATCAAAATCAATCTGGTCAATGAAATTATCCTTGGTAAACCGTGTCTTATCATGCTTTTTAAAATCTTCAATGGTAGGCTTCAGCCAGATTGGCTTGGATAAATCATATGCGTTGCAAATCTCATCTAATGCTGTAAATATCTTCTGTGTTCTGCGCAGCTCTGGATCCTCGTTGCAGACCACCATATCTTTAATCATTCTATTTTCCCGAAATACCTTTGCCCATAAACGGAACATCCCGTATCACACCTCTCTCTTCACCCGCTCCATCCATTGGAAGGAAATATAAAACGTTGCCCTTTTGTCCTTGTCAGTATATAATATTTCTATGGTGAAATAATCTGTATATGTTGCCCGCAACATATACTTCTCATTATATAGGAAGATGATCAAAATGCAAAGTCATTTATCAATATTTCAATTTATGTAAAAATTCGAGAAAGGAGTCCCGCATGGAAGGAACAGAACGCAGAGAGCAGCTTGTAAAAATACTGAATAAGCAGACAGCCCCCATCTCCGGCGGAGAACTGTCCCGCCTCCTTGGAGTAAGCCGGCAGGTAATTGTTCAAGATATCACCCTGCTCCGGGCTACCGGTGTCAATATCCTTTCTACCACGAAGGGCTATTTAATCTATCTTTCCGAGGAAGCACGGGCAAAGCGTATCTTCCGGGTGCGCCACACCACAGAACAGATCGAGGATGAGCTATGTACCTTCGTCGATAATGGCGGCAAGATTCTGGATGTCATTGTGAACCATGAGATCTACGGGGATATTGCCACGGCATTAACCATCCGCAGCCGCCAGGATGTGTATGATTTTGTAAACAAGGTACGAGAGAAAAAAATTGTACCGCTGAAGGATCTGGCGGACGGCATACATCAGCATACGGTGATCGCGGATTCCGAGGAAACCCTGAACCGCATCGAAAGAGCTCTTCTGGCTAAGGGCTATCTGTATCAATAACCGCAGGGCGCACAATCCTATATCTCATACGAAAAGACAAGTGAGGGGCTTAAATTTGTATACTTTAAGCCCCTTCACTTGTCTTTTACAATCATATTTCAGCTTCCTTTTACCGAAGAAGCAGCATAGGATTTATTGTCTGGTCGTTTTCCTTAACCATAAAATACAGATTGCTGCCTTCTACGGAGTAATATTTTGTAGGCGCATTGATGGTGCCGATGACTTCGCCTTCCTCCACCAGATCGCCAACCTCCAGAGACATATCCTGTGCCAATTGTCCGTATACAACGCTGTAGCCATCGCCGATATCCATGGTAACGGTGACGCCTGTTTCTTCATTATTCAGATCAATAGCTGTTACCTTGCCGGCCGCCGCCGCCTTAACCTCTGTTCCCACCTCTGCATCGATGATGAGGGCCGGATTACACTGGTACCGCATCAGGGTTGCATAATAGATGGTATGATCCATGCTATAATCCATGATTATATTTCCCTGAACCGGCCACATGAGACCTCTGTCAACGTCGAAAGACAGACTTTTCGCTGCTTTGGGCGGCTCATTCTGAGCGGTAGCGGTGCTGGTCTCCATCGACTCCCCAGCCGAAGCAGTGTTGCTTTCTCCGCCTGCCTGAGCCAGTGAGGCGTCCGGTACATTATCTTCATCATACCCCTCATACTCAATCATGTTTGAATTGTCGGCTACATCCTGGCCTGGAACATTCTCCGCAGCAATATTTGCGGCTTCATCATTGGAAGCTACCTCGGAAGAGGTATCGCCTTCGCTATTGACAATCCCCTCCGATATCGGGTTATTATCAGCCAATTCCATATTCTCGTCCTCAGCTGCTATGTTATTATCCATTTCATTGAGATCTACAAATTCGTTATCTCTTTGCTCCTGATTAGCAGATAACTGGGATCCAATTACGGCTACTGCTGCAATGGCAACAACGCCGACAAATAATAACATGTAATAACCTTTTCCTTTTAAAAACTCGGTAAATTTGTTCTTTTTCACTATCATCACCTCAAAATATAGTCTTCTCCGATAATATTTTATTTATACCTCATAGATCTGCCTGTTTTAATTATTTTACAGCCAAATATATGCAGGGGCGCTCTGCTGGTTTTTCTCTCAATTCACAAATTGCGAGCACTCCAAAAAGGGTAACCCCTGGTTTCAGGCATTCATTGCAGTTATATTATTTCCAACTTATGAAAAATTAATCTAAAATTGAAAACTGCATATTGACATTTTCGAGTTCTTGGCTAAAATAGAACTATGCGGATATGGTTCAGTGGTAGAATGCGAGCTTCCCAAGCTTGAGATGCGGGTTCGATTCCCGTTATCCGCTTAATAAGACCCTGGTGTTTACTAGGGTCTTTTGTTTTCGTGTTGCATTTCGTGTTGCATAATCTAAATCATATCACAGATAATTGCCACCGTTATCCGCTGAAAATGTGATTATATCCGGGGTTTAGTTATATGCTGATATGGAAACCCTATTGATCTATACTTCGTCTAATAAGTAAGGAATAAGATACGGGGTCAACCAGTCAATATAAAGTATGAAGAAAAGCATTCCGGTTGTTTGAGATGCCGCGAGCGGCATCATGTAACTATTTGACTGCTAAAGCGGACAGATGGAGGGTATGTACTATGAAAAAATTATTATTTATATTTGGATTTTTTGTTATACTCTTTTCTCTGGAAGCCTGCGATACGAAGGAAAAGCCATTAATTCCTTCCGACGTGCAGGAAGCGGATATTGATGTTTCCGAAGATATAACCTTTACCACTCAATATCCGGTCTATGGAAAGGATATGGAACAGATCATAGGTTATATACGGAACAATACCGATGAGGAATTCGTATATGGTGCGGAATATTCAGTTGAGAAATTGATTGATGGTACCTGGTATCAGCTGCCTTTTCCGGAGAATACCGCCTGGAATGCCATAGGATACATTCTTTCACCAAAGGATACCAATACAGAGTATGTCAGCCTTTCTTTTGTAGATTATTCCTTTACAGACGGTACCTATCGCATCTTAAAGCAGATCGGAGATAAAAAGTATTTTGCCGAGTTTAAACTAGGTGAATCGAAGATAACAGCCGATACTCCCTATGGTTTTAAGAAGCTTCAGGATCTTGATAAGAATTACAGCAAGGAACAGGCAATACAGGAGGGTGCTGTCGTAGTAACCTATAATGAGATTATAAATGCCGATAAAATCAAAACATTCTTGGAGGATGTAAGTAATAATGTCACCTCCATGCTTCGTGTGATACAAAATACCACAGAAGGAGATCCGATTATTACGGATATCATCTATGTTGTAGGCGGGGAGAATTATTATAAGGTAATTACAGATAATTCCCGTGATAATTTTGCCGGCAGTGATAAGGGTATTGCTGAATTCATATACAGTTATATGATAACGGATGAAAAAGCGGTCTATCTGAGCAACCACGCAAGCTGGAAGCCAGGGAATGAGCAAGATGCCAGGCTTCTTCTCCATGACCCCACGGGCGAGATATGGGAAAGCCTGATCCCTATTGTTCAGCAGATGACAGATGATCGGCTTAAGTGGAATTCTGCTGTATATAAGATTTTCTCGTCAGATGGCAGAGCAAATGTAATTCTTACAGATAAGCCTCTGGAATTCGGTTATAGTACGGAAGGCTACGGAGAAATGAGAAATATCGAGAATAAATTGAATATGGCTGTTAAGATTGAGGAGGCAATATGGGCGGATGAGCATACAATTTTGTTTGTGTGCAAAACCAACACAGATATGAAATATTATGAATTTTTTGATATCACTAGCAGAAGTGTGGTTTCCTATACGGCAAGTAGGTATGATTATTCTATTGAAAATGGAGAGATTATAATTCCGGAATAAGGAACTATTGCAACACCTTTGCATAGAACTGATTGAACATCATTCCAATGCAAAGGTGTTGCAATTCAACTGTCAGTTGAGAAAAACTAAACCTGCCTGTTATTGCAGTGTAACTGAAGAATGCTATAATTAAATTGTAAAAGAGCTCTTTACAAAAAAGCATAGGAGGTTACTAAATGGTTTCTATCGGAGACAAAATAAAAATTCTTAGAAAGCTTAAGGGTATTACACAGGAAGAATTATCTGATATTCTGCATATTTCATATCAGGCAATAAGTAAATGGGAAAATGCAGCACAGCCGGATATTTCCACGAACTAAATCAGAATGACGGTTCCTATCATGTGTTCTATAAGGTCACGTATCGGTTGGACGAAGAGATTAAAGAAGGTTGGGCCGCTCTTAAATTACAGCAATCTATGGTCGGACCGATTGGAGCAACAACAAACACATGGATATGGAATTTATAAGTCGTTTCCCGTTATCCGCTGTAGAACAATTACAAGGGTGTCGCAAAATCATCAAAACAGAATGATGGAGCGATACCCTTCTTTTTCTGTGTCTATTCAACCCGCTGCCGGACCTTCTTCCTTGCATAGAAGAAGCTGCCCACCTGGCCGATCCCCGCCAGTGCCCAGGTGATGGGGTAGCAGACAAAAAGCATAATGGTAGTGGGGAACCATACGAAAAAGGTAGCCAGCCATACGATACGCAGAACACAGGCTCCAACCAGGGTACAGATCATCGGCAATACGGAAAAGCCCATACCGCGGGTCAAGCCCGGAAATACATTCATCATGCCGCAGGTAAAGTATGCTATCATCAAGACATTAATTCTGGTCACGCCAATGCTGATTACCTCCGGATCTGAGGTGAACATGTGTAATAAAGGCCTGCTAAACAGCATGGTCAGTCCCCCCACAACAATCCACGTAACAATAACCAATATCGCAGAAATCTTTGCTATCTTGTCGATCCTGTCGAATTTCTTTGCTCCCATATTCTGCCCTGTAAAGGTTATTGCCGCATTATAATAGGCATTCATGGAAGTGGCGACAAATCCCTCTATATTTCCCGCTGCGGAACTGGCTGCCACCATGGAAGAACCAAAGGAATTAACGGCTGATTGAACCACCACATTGGAAATGGAGAACAGCAGTCCCTGCAATCCGGCAGGCAGACCAATCCGGATAATCTGTTTCAACTTTCTTCCGTCAATGTGCAAATCCTTGAGTATCAGACGAATGGATTCCTCCTTATTATGGATCAGACATAAAAGAACTAAAACCATAGACGTATACTGAGAAATTATCGTTGCCCAAGCCACGCCATCCACACTCATATGCAATACAATAACAAAAAACATATTCAATATTACATTGACAATTCCCGCCCCTAATAAAATGTACATAGGCCGGCGGCTGTCACCGACAGCACGCAATATCGCGGCACCAAAGTTGTATATCATACTGGCAGGAAGACCCAGGAAATAAATCCTCATATACACAGCGGATAAATCAATGATATCCATCGGAGTCCCTACCATAATTAATAAAGGGTTGCATAAAAGAAGACCCAGCACCATTACAAGAATACCGCCAATGATACTTATGACAATCGAAGTATGTACCGACTTGCTGACGGCATCTGACCGCCCGGCGCCGTAGTCCTGAGCTACAATAACACTGGTTCCCACCGACAGCCCCATGAATAAGTTCACAATCAGGTTGATGATAGAACCTGTCGCACCAACTGCTGCCAGAGCCTCCTTACCGGAAAATCTTCCGACCACAACCATATCTGCCGCATTAAACATCAGCTGAAGAATGTTCATCGCCATGATGGGCAAAGCAAAAAGAACCATTTTACCGAATATAGGACCATTACACATATCCTTATCCTGACTTTTAAATATCATTTTCATCTCTTCCTTTATTCTTATGTCAATTTTTCATCGTGAAACAGCAAACAAGTTAACTCTACCACATTCCAGCAATGATTTCTACCTATTTACCGAAAAACAATTTTTTCCTTGCTCAGTTCCCTCGATCTGCCGCCGAATGATTAGGAGCATCAGACAAAAGCTGATGCTCCTAATCATTCGGGAAACCGATCGTTAATCCGCCTTGATAGCTTACTACTTTTTAAACAATTTTCCTATCACTGTATTACCAATCACCACTAGTACAATAAAGCCGACTGATATAAACGTAATCCAATGAAGCGCACTGAAGCACGCGCTTCCCATCATCCGGTCTGCAAATCCTATGCCATCCGCAAGGGCAGAGAAAACACTGAACATAGCAATTAAAGCCAAGGTAACATTCATTCTTTTTTCATTGGACAGATCCTGATCTTCCGTCACCCGGTCAATCACATCCTGGATATCAGAATTGAGAGTATCCAGAGACAGGCACTCATACATGCCGTTGTAAAATCTCTGATAGGAGTGCTCATCCGATACCGTCTTATATGCAAAACGAATGCGGAAGCGTATCAGTTCTTTCTTTATCCGGTTCAGCACCCTCATACGTTTCTGATTTTTTACTGCCATATAATTATAAAACAGCAGGGCCTGCCGCTGGTGCAGTAATATCATGTAAAGCAGAAAATAGTCATTTCGGACATAATTGCAATATTGCTTGGTTACAAAATAATTATTCTCACCGGGGATACAATAGGACAGAGATACCACTCCCTTCATAGAACCCACCCAGTAAAGATTTCTGCTTTGTTTCCATTTAAAATCAAATAAGCCGTCTTCCTGCTCTTCCCGCATGTAGAAACTGGTATGAAAGCCCTCGCGCAGATACCTCAGCTCACGCTTCAGCACGTCCTCAGAGACTGGCTCGCTTAATTGGATCCGATGATACATATAGCATTGGTTTTTACACGAATTCGGAAACAGCTCAATCTGGCCCTGGTCACCTTCGATCTCTAATAGATGGCTGGTGATATCCGCCAGGTTCAATTCCTGCTCTGCCGATTCATCCCCTTCCCCACTGGACAACGAAACAGATAGCTTTACCTTTTTACCTGATTTTCTGTCTGGCACTAAGGCACGTGACAGCGCGAAGCTTTTATTGGTTATGGCCTCTATCCCGTCTTCCGAATGGTCAATCTGATAGATCAAAAAACCAAATCCCGTAGAGAAATACAAGATTTTTATCTGGGATATTTTCATGGTAAATTGGTCCGGCAGCCTGCCGTCTTCTACAATTAAATCCGATGTGATTGTAATATTCCTATGCCCATCCGGCAAATTATAATGAGGGTATTTCTCTTCCTGCAGGGTGAAATATGTAAATATCCTCTCATCATCCTTCCCCTTGTCAAAAGCATCAATATGTTTTGCCAGAAACCAATGATTATTGCTTTCTTCTTTATTCCAATTTCCTCCGATCACTCTTTCAAAGGCTTTCTTCCCCGGATAATAAAACGGAACCAGAAAAAAACTCTCACTATTATTTTTTAACTCCTCAACCAGACTCTCCATGCCATTCCTCCGTATCACATATTTTTTTATATCATCCCAACCAATCTGCAGATACTCTCGAATACCGGCGGCCCTTCCTCCTCTTGCCTCCTGTTCTCCAGTTCCTTCTTATATCCTAATAATAATGATAAGAGCTCCAAAAATTTATCACGGCTCAGCTTACCCCCTACATGAGCCACATCATTACGGATATTTTTCGCCCTGTCAAATTTATCAACAAACTTGCTGAGATCCTCACCGTTCCTATAGGGCCGATTCGAACTTTTCTCTTGAAATCCCTTCAAAAAGCACCAGTAGCTCCCCAACGAAAAAGTCGTAGTATCCCGAATATCTTTTAATTGGTACATCCGCATCTTGTGATATTGAGGCAGCAATCTATACTCCGGAATTTCTGCCTTTAAAAATCCTTTCAGCCGTTCATTTGATATTAATTCAAAAGCCAGACAGTAATTTAACGCAAAGCCTGAATAATCATAATCAGATTGGGCATTCACAGTCAACCTTCTTATGGCCTCACCATATTTAATATATTGATAAGTCTTCCTCTCCTTCTTTATCACCTCCCAAACCTCTTCTGACATGCCAAAGCTGTCCATATCAACTTCTTCTTCCTGTTTCCATTGAATGCTATTGTGGTAATCATCAAGATCAATTTCCTTTTCGTTCTCAAGATGATTCTGGCGAACATAAATTTCCTTTCCCAATAGCATGATGAGTTCATCCATCTTGGCTTCCAGCTTGCCTAATCTGCCGCTGATATCCTGTTCCGGCTCCCCTGTCTTAGCCATGACATGACTCCGATAAGCCGCGTTATCCTCATGATTTAGCTTCTCCATCCACAGCATATCCCAATGCTCAAACAGAGCCTTCGCCTTGCTGATCAGATACGCTTTCCCGTGAAATTCTGTAAAGGTATTATACTCCCAAAGATATTCCACCATATAACTAAGTAATGCGGGTATCCCTCCTGTCAGTTTATACAATTCATTGGACGGAATTTTTTTTAATACATCCCTCTTATATTTCATCCTGTAGCTTAAGTACTTCCTGGTCTCATTTTCTGAGAAGCCCTTTAATTCCTTTCCCTGGAAGTTAACAAATTCCACCTTAATAATGGACTCCGATCCGATTATAAGATGCCACCCACGGCTGGCGAATTCATATAGCAATAGATCTATTTCATCCTTAGCGGCTCCTTGGAATTCCTCATAATGGTCCAGAAACAAATGAACTTTTACTCCCTTCGGGGACTTACTATTCTTATTTTTTTGAATGTGATAATTAACACCTTCTTCCAACCCCTTGATGCCATAGGAATTAACAATCTCCTTACTATCATAATAAAGGAATATGCTTCTTTCGTATAAGGCTTTTCCACGGTATCCTTCACTGCACTGTCTAAGCAGGGAGGATACTCCCATTCCCCTGGGACCATAGAGATTAATATGGGAGGAAGCCTCTATTACTTCCGAATAAAAATCCTCTACTGCTCTTTTGCTGTCTTTTCGGTCAATGAAATATTTTCTATCCTGGATGGTATCCTGATCCACAAGTTGTATCAGCTTGCCGTAAATCCAAGACTCCCATTGATCCGCAACCCGACGGATAAATCTTTCCTCCTTTTTCAAAGAAGCCAGACTGTCCATAACGGCTTCCAACAATTTAACGCTGCGGGTCCGGTCAATGGAGCTTTTAACGGATGTCTTATAGATCTGCAAACAATCCATGATGCATAACATATCCCTCAGAAAAACATTCCTCGAATTATTCCAGTTCTCATTAAAAAGCTTAATTATCTTATCTATACCATCCATGATAAGAGAAAGATGCTCTAATCCTTTGTCAAATGGTAATTCCGGAATTATCTCCAGCACCTTACAATACTGTTCCCTCATCTTTTCCAGTAAATAATTGCAGTCTGCTTTGCTGCTTCCCAAGCAGACCGTGCCTTCATGGAGCATTCTCAGGCTTATCTCATAATCCTTTTTTCCGAACCTCTCCAAGTGTAACAGATATCCCAATTCTGCCTTCGATAACTGCAGCTTTCTTTGCAGCGCGGCATCTCTTTCGATCTCTTCCGATCTATCGAATTGATTGGTCAAAATATGAAGCAATATATCTTTCCGTCTGTGAGCAGACTTCTCTCCCTCTAATTGATGGAACAAATCCGATATGGGCCTAACCTCTTCCGTGGTGTGAAAATCATCCATCACCTTTTGCAGAAAAGGGATGCTATGCTTCTCTTTTGACACATTTCTATCGGCATTCTCAGCCGGCAGGTCATAATCCATAAAAATCAGTTCTTGCCCAGGTTTCATCCCCTCCCCATATAACACCAGTATGGGTTTATGATTACCCTCTTCCAGAATACGTCGGATTCTGGATTTCAGGCCATCATCCTTTGGATTTTCTATGGAATACTTGAATTTTTTATTTCTGCTCCGCTGATACAGATTCGGAAGCAAGCAAGAAAAATATCTGGTATCTTTTAATGTCAATAATGCTTTCCATAAATTTTCTTCCTCCTCTTCTTCATAGGCATCTCTAAACGCTCCCGCCTTCTCTTCAAGGGATATTAATTGATGTATATAGCCAAGTAGATTTCTTCCCTCTTCATCCATCCGATTCATTGCCCCGGAGATCTCATGCGGATATTTTTGGGAGAGGTAGGCCAGTGCCTCGCATACTTGCTTTTCACCGAGCTTATCCATTTCAAATGTTTTTATTTCTTCCTTATTTTTCACCCAAATCAGGAAGGACATCGCCAGTATCTGAGTTTTAACCTTAGGATTATTCACCATGTTTTCAGAAAGCTCTTTATAACGTGCTTCTGCCATCTCGTAGCTGCCGGCTTTTGCATACTGCCTGGCTAATCCTTTTAAGTAATTCGTATCCTCTGTCTTTTCATAAAGCTTCTCTAATAAATCAAAACCTTGCTTGCCTTTATATTGATGATGTTCATTAATCTTATCTATCACCCGGTAAAGAGTATCCTCATTCCCTTTTGCCATCAGCGCAAAGAAGTGATGTAACATTACCACTCCTTCCTCGCTGTATGCTTCGTTATTCTCCAAATAGTCCTCCACCAGCCGCACCATAGGAGGGTTATCCCATTCTTTTGAATAAGATACACATTCGCCCAAGATATCCAGGTTCAACAGCGATTGATCCCTTTTATTGCTGTCTTCCAGCATCCGAATCACCCTGTTCACGGGATCAAATCCTATCGTATAACGGGCAGGGAAGCTCTTTTTGATTGCCTCCTCATTCTCTTCCAGGTACAATTGAAGCCATACCTTCCCTATCATTTTAAAGGACATAAAATAATCCCGCAGGTCTTCTGTCATTTTATTTCTGCCGCTCAGGATATATTTTTTTATAAACTCTTTCAGCTTGACTACAATATTCCTCTCTGAATAATATATCGTTAAATCGCATAATTCTTGAAAAAACTCGCTTTGCGTATTGCCATAACTGATCTTTAAATTTTCTAACCGGTCTTGATACTTTTTTAGTTTATCCGTTATCTCCGGGGAAAGCTTTCCCTTCTCTATGACGGAAACCGCATATGAATTTAATGTTTCATGGCGATAGCGCAGAGTAATTCCTCTATAAAGAAATGGCAGACTCTCCGTTTCTACTGCATACACTTCCAAGGCGTCAAACATTTTCTTTAGATATTCTTCTTTCATCGTGCGGGAGTAAAGCTCCTGATACATCAAATATAGTGCACGCTGAATAGAGGAGCAATCCAGTTCCCCTATCAGCTCCTTCGTAGCCGCATAATAATTCATGACGAATTGTAAGTCCATGACCTCCTCTAACATGGAGGTTTCATCCGACCCTTTTTCAATATTAACTTTATAGGTTGCATTTGGATAAAATTCTAACAGGGTTAGGATGCGTTTAAATCTATCTGCCTTTTCTGATCCCAAGCCTTCCATTAACTCATGGGTAAGATTAAGTATCCGGGGGATGGAATCGATATGTTTCACGCTATAATCATAAAACAATTGTGCGACGCTGTATTTTTCTTCGAACAATAAATCCAGAATATTTCTGATCAGTTTAACCATTTCCCACTGCAGCAATACTTTTAAGAATTTTCTTAAGTACAGCTCACAATTTCCCGCCACCTTTGCTATTTTAAATGCAAAGTCCAGATACCTGTACTGACGATGTAGATTGTACAGCTCCTCAAGCTCCTCAAGATACCTATCCGCTATGCTTTTCTCGTTCCGGATACATAATGCGAAATAATTCTTGTCCCTGTCAAGATAATCGAGCAGCCCTGTAAAATGTCTTCCCATCCTGTCCGCATCATTGTGTATTCTATAAACTATTTCCAAATCCAATTCATAGGCCAATTTAATCCAATCCAATTTTTCTTCCTCATTGACGGCAGTACCGGCTCGCTTGAGGTAAAATTGATATATATCATACCAATCATAATAATCGCCATGCAGTTCCGCTCTGATTCGCAAGGCATTGACAGCTTTTCTTGCCCATTGCATTTGTAATTCTCTATGTTCTATTTTCTTCTCGGCTGACCCTTCCGCCATTTTCAGCCGATGCCCCTCCATATAGCATTCATAAATTTTCCCCAATATAAGCCATTGATCCTTACTCTGTTCAAAATTCAGCTGTATCTTCTTCCATAGATAGAAGCTAATTTCCTTGATCACTTTATCCCCGTTGCCGTCCAATATATTAGCCGGATCAGGAAGAATGGACAGTTTTAAATGATTTAGCATATCTTTCGTAGTATTTGATTTTTTGGCGGATATCAGGGCCTTTTGTATCGTTTCTTCATATTTATCATATAATTCCGGATCCTGTTCCGGGAAAAATTGCAGATAACGCGGCGCCGTTGGAGCTTTTGTGTATTTCCCTCCCTTGAAAGTTTTTTTCTCTCCGTACACCACGTGATCATTGATACAAACTATCCTGCTTCCAATGGTCTTAATATCTAAGAAATCCCCCATTAGATATTCCTCAATTTTCTTGCTGTAATAACCGTAAAATTCTTTTTTTAGATTTAACAATTCCTCCTTATATAGAAATTCATCTATTGTATTATGGATGCGGATATGTTCTTGTGCCAAAGCATATAAATAGGTTCCATATCCATTCTGCTGAAAAGGCCCTATGGTATCATCCGCATTTTTATATAACTCCTCTAATTCCGCTCTATTCATGCCAAAGCCTGAGCCAAATTCACGATTGAGATACAGGAGGAAGCTGTAATTTGCACCTCCCTTTTCCCCCTTTGCCTTTTCTGCCATGGCTTGGAGGATGTCACCGTACCGCTTCCGTTCCTCCGGAATTCTCAGGTACATTTTAAGTATCTCCCCCGAGACCTCTAACAGTTCCTTCATATAAATCACATTGGTTTGTTCCTCTAATTTGTTCGCAATAAAATACTCCCATCCATTCTTTCCGATTTTGAACATTGAAATTGTATAGAGGTATTGGGCTTTCTTCTCCCAGTTATAGTTTTTCTTTTCGTAATAACTTCCTCTTTCGCATATTTTTTGATAACGTTTCTCATCACTACGGTCTTTATATAATAGCTCGACATAAAAAGAACGTGCTAATTGTGTATATTCCAATGCCTCAGGATATAATGAGATTAATCTTATAAAATTTTCCTTTTGCGCCGGCAGATATTCTTCCTCCCGATATATCGCCACTAGCTTATTTAAAGCATTTCTTTTATTTTTTAAATCTGCCGATTCATTCAAATATCTAACCATAAACATTTCTGTCATTTTATTTTTATTACCTTGTAATAAACCGAATCTGGTGGCTATCTCATAGTCATCCGTCCTGCCGGTAAGCAATCTTGGATTACCCTCTATATACACATAATTAATTTGCTTTAAATCATCCTGAGTATACCCATACCCCTCCCGGGCGCGCTCATTCTTCTTCATATAGTGATAATAATTTTCTATGGTTTTCTTATCCTTATCATAAACCGCTTTCTCGAAATAAGTCATTTGCTCCGGATTGGAAAGCTTTATGCCAAAGAATATTACCTGCATATGATCTATCTCTTTTAAATCATACCCTAAGCTAAGTAACCTATTTTTATCGACCAGATATTTTTTTAGAGAAGGAACATCCCATTCGATAATAACACGCTCTAATTCATTGGGCTCCCTCATTTGACATATCAGCTTCTCCATTTTTATCCGTCCTTTTCTTTTGCTTATTTCAAAAACTTTTCACATGATAATGATTCTATTATATTCTATAATGTAATGTTTTTCTAGTTTATTCACTCATTTTTGTTCTTATTCTTTGAATCGTTCCAGCGAAAATGCGAACTGGCTTTTGCACTGATATTGTGATAAAATGAGCTATAAAATTCCGCCGGCTTCCATAGTTGAATACATGATTAATCTCCAAAGGAGCTCTGAAAATGGGTGAATTCCTATATAAAAACCAATATATGAACCGCCTTGTACGGCATATTGAAGCAAATCTCCCATTCGATCTGGATACCGGGATGCTTTCCCGTGCCGGCTGTATTTCCCACGCACAGCTCTACCGGGATTTCTACAATCTGACCGGGCATTCTGTGAAGGAGTACATCCGCAAGCGCCGGCTGTCAAATGCCTTGGCGTTGATCAAAGCATCCGACTTTCCGCTTGCGGACATTGCACATCAATGCGGCTATTCATCCCAGCAAGCCCTCTGCCGGGCAGTGAAACAAACCCTTGGCATGACACCCCTTGGATATAAAAACAGCGAAACTTATTATTTTTACCCTCCCTATCATGGAGAACCTGTTCCATCGGTTATGATTGCAAACGAAACCCTTCCTGAGATGGTCTGTCTTCCATTTTACCATTCAAGCATAAAAGATATTGAAAATAAAGCAATCCACTCGTTTCTGACCTTGAACCCGGATTACAGCGGACGGTTATTCGGAAGAAACGGAAAGCAGTATGGCAATCTCTTTTGCTATGAATTATATCTAACGGATGCCGCTTTAAAGACAGATGGTTTTCTGCCATCCAAAACCACCGAACCCCTCACCTCAATATTTGCTTCCTCCATCGTTAAAAATGACGAGGATCAAATCAATACCGCATGGAATTATCTCTATCATATCTGGCTGCAAAAAAGCATGTTTGAATATTCAAAGGAACCGTATTACGAGGAGTACATATTAAGGGGCGGCAATCCAGTAAAATTAAAGCTGTATCTCCCCATTAAAAAGCGCACGGACGAAACGAAAATCACATTGGTCAACAATACCGGACTATGCTTTATCACTGCAAAAGCCAAAGGATATCATGCCGAAAAAACAGCGTCTAAAATGGTGGTCGATTATTTATCCGAGCATTATCCGTATATACTGCGTACATCAAAAGAGTTTTATCTTCACAGGGAAATGTCTTATTGTGTGTGCGGCATAAGGGTTAACACTGAGCTGCCGGTAAAAGATAATAATAGCATAGAAAATATGATGATAGAGAAAGGCTGTTATCTTGTATTGGAAAGCAGTGTCATGGGCGATTATGAACAATACTCCGATCTGCTTCTGTCCTTTGCGTCGGATAACGGAATGATTGCCGACCGGAAAGATTTTTTCGCCGTATACGATGCGAAAGACAGCTTTGACAAGCCTGCCATCCGGATGTATTGTCCCATAAAAGTTGATACAAAATGATAATACAGATAGTGGGAAGATTTGATACAATAGGCGTATCATAAATCAAAGGAGTAGAAAACTATGAGTGAACCAATCAAGCTTCCAAATCAGAACACCGAAAGCTACAGCCCTAAAAAACCGGAGATATTGAGTATGGTAGAAGAATTATGTGCAGAGCACATCATTGAAACCGTGGTAATAGAAGGCGTCGAATTTACCATCCTGGAAAAAGCAAAAACAGTCTATGCCGGTTCCTATTTTGTTGCCTCTGACCTTAATTCAGAACCTGATATAGGGGCAAGCTGCCAATGGTTTCAAGATAATTATTCCCGGATTATTGACAGCGTTACCCCTGATTGCATGATATGCCTCAGCATTGATTATGCCACATCGGAACGCCCCTGTGCTATGCTTCACGGACAGGAAACCACCAATATCAGCCAGCCGGAAGGAGTTCATATTCTTGAAGCCAAGCCTACCATGCTGATCCGGGTGAAAGCCACGGACAAGGCTTGGGCTTTGACAAAAAAAATAACGGGAGAAGATGATCCTCAGTGGCACATGGCACCATTATTCGGATTGATTCGCCGCATCTTCTGTGAAGGAGATCAGTATAATTATGAATTTAACGGATGTAATGGCAACGGGAATGAAGAAGCAGAATATTATTACTTTAACGGGGATAAATATGTTACAGTACCTGTAAAAAGAAGGGAAGCATAACGATAAATTCGGTCCAAATTAATTCAAATATTAACTTTAACGGCAGGTACGAATCCTGCCGTTTTTCTTTTTTATGAATTGCAATTCAACCTCTCATGCACATATTCCTCACTTAAACACTTATTTATTCTATTTGTTCATGCTATTGATAGCTGTATAATACAAGTATATAATGATTGTAACACAGAAGGGAGATTTTCAGAAATGATGAATCAAACAAATATTCCAAGACCGGAATACCCCAGACCTCAGATGGTCCGTCAGGAATGGATAAATCTGAATGGTCAGTGGGAGTTTGAAGTAGATAACGGCAGCAGTGGTAAGGAAAGAAAATGGCAGGAGCGGGAAGCCTTAAATGACAGGATTATGGTTCCTTTTTGTCCGGAGAGCACACTTTCCGGAATCGGAAACAAGGATTTTATGCGTACTGTATGGTACCGTAAGGAATTTGAGCTTCCGGACAACTGGTATACAGGCAGAACCCTGCTGCACTTTGGCGCCGTTGATTATGAAACCACCGTATGGATCAATGGAAAATCAGCAGGCAGACATATGGGAGGCTACAGCTCCTTTTCTTTTGATATCACCGCTCTGCTAAAGAAGGGAGTCAATGTTCTCTTCGTATGCGCCGATGATGACACAAGATCCGGTAAGCAGCCCAGGGGAAAGCAATGCGGTGCTTACTATTCCGCCGGCTGTGATTATACCAGAACGACCGGTATCTGGCAGACGGTCTGGCTGGAGCATGTGCCTCAGGTATCCCTGTCCTCCTATCAGGTGATACCCGACCCGGATAATTCCTGTGTACATATCACCTCCCAGGTGTCAGGCACCACAAGTCCTTACCGTTTGGATACGAGAGTTCTTTATCAGGGAAGGCTTGCCGGTGAAGGTACGGTTCATTCCGCCAATCACCAGAACAACCAGACAATTTCACTGAGTGAGCTTCACCTTTGGGAACCCGGGGCTCCTAACCTGTATTCCTTAAGCTTCACTTTGACGGCAGAGGAGTCTGAAGCAGATCATGTAGAGGGTTATTTTGGCCTTCGCCGTGTATCCTGGAGCGATAACGCAATGTATATTAACGGTAAACCTGTATTCCAGCGTCTGGTTCTGGATCAGGGATTTTATCCGGACGGAATCTATACGGCTCCAACTGATGAAGCCCTGAAGAAGGATATCCAGCTCTCCATGGAACTCGGCTTTAACGGTGCAAGGCTTCATGAGAAGATGTTCGAGCCAAGATTCTTATATTGGGCGGATCAGCTTGGTTATCTGGTATGGGGTGAGCATGCGAACTGGGGACTTGATATCTCGGGTCCTATGGGCTTAGAACGTTTTCTGCCGGAATGGGTGGAGACCTTGGAACGGGATTATAACCATCCTTCCATTGTTGGCTGGTGTCCTTTCAATGAAACCTGGGACTACGACGGTAAAAAACAGGATAATGAAGTGCTGCGGATCGTCTATCAGGTTACGAAAAGCATTGACAAAACCAGACCAGTCATTGATACTAGCGGTAACTACCACGTAATCACCGATATTTATGATATTCATGATTACGAACAGGATGTGGCTGCATTTCAGGCCAAATTTGAACCGATGCGAAGCGGAGGCGAGGTTTATGAGAGTCATCCCCACCGGCAGAAGTATTCCGGTCAGCCATATTTCGTCAGTGAATACGGCGGTATCAAATGGGATCCGGAGCATATAGAAGAGAACGGCTGGGGCTATGGCGAAGGTCCGAAAACCGAAGAGGAATTCATCGAACGTTATCGGGGACTGACCAATGCATTGCTGAGTAACCCAAGAATTTGTGCTTTCTGCTATACACAGCTTTATGACGTGGAGCAGGAGGTCAACGGTCTGTATACCTACGACCGGGTACCTAAGTTTGACCCAAAGATCATACGTGAAATCAATATGCAAAAAGCAGCCATAGAAAATTAATCAGCTATGATTAATCGATGAAACTGTTCTGCATCATATAGTAAAATTCTCGATATTCGCTTAGAAAAAAGAGAATTATGTCATTTCCCGCTGGCATAATTCTCTTTTGTAATCTACACCAATCTCATTACTTCACATTGATGACATATGTACTTCATCCTATTTTAATCCTGACCACATCACTCCGCCCTTACAGTGGGAGTTGATACGCGGCAGATATTTAAGATAGGCATGTGCCGGCAGTAATGGTATAATCAGAGAAAACAGGATTAAGCGAATAAGCAGCCTATTGCATTTGAGTAAAAGCATTCCGACAGAGAGAATATAGTTGCAGGAGGATACATCGTGTATAAAATAGCTGTTGTTGAGGATGACACCATAATACGTAAGGAATTACAGATTGTTCTGATTAATCATGAATATGAGGTCTGCATAATTGAAGATTTTAAGAATGTTTCTGATCAAATAAAGGAATGGAAGCCCCATATTGTATTACTTGATATTAATTTACCTTATGAGGATGGGATATAAGACATGTATGAAGATACGGGCCTTTTCCACCGTGCCAATCATCTTTGTAACCAGCCGGGATACAGATATTGACGAACTGCAGAGCCTGATGATGGGCGGGGATGATTTTATCACAAAACCCTACAATATATCCATTCTTTTAACTCGCATTGCCGTATTATTAAAAAGAGTCTATAAAGATGACAATCAATTCATCCTTTCCCATAGAGGCGTTGTATTAAACCTTGAGGTTGGTAAAATTGAAAAGGATGGAATGGAAGCAGAACTGACGAAGAGCGAGATGCGAATTCTATTTTATCTATTCAGAAATACCGGTAAGATTGTTTCCCGGGCAGATCTTATTGATTATTTATGGGACAACGAATTGTTTATTGATGATAATACATTAAGTGTAAATATCAATCGGATTCGTCACAAATTAGAAGCTTTGAAGGTAAGTGACCTTATAAAAACGAAACACCGGCTCGGCTACACGATAGAATAAACAGAAAGGCGAAAAGCATGCGATGCTAAGAGATGCTACGACAGGAAAGAAGAATGAATTTAATATCTTATATCAATGATAAAATAATAGCCATAGTAATACAGATTTTAGGAGTTATAGCAATTTCCGTGTTTATTATATCTTTGGGTAATACGGCAGATGCTGTCTTTCTAATTGTGCTGGGATGGGGAATGCTTGCTCTTCTTTATTATAGTATAGATTATATAACGCGAAAACGGTATTTTAAAGAAATTCTATCTTGTGCAGATCAGCTTGATAAAAAATACCTCCTTTCCGATGTCATTCAAAAACCCAGACGGCTGGAGGATATCATTTACCGTAAGCTCCTGTTTCAGGGCAATAAAGCAATGCTGGAAGAAATCGCCGAAATCAGGCATGAACGCGATGAATATAAGGAATACATTGAGCAGTGGATTCATGAGGTAAAAACGCCCTTAGCTGCTATGAAACTGATTTGTGAAAATAATCGGTCACCGGAGACAAGAAAGCTTTTAAGGGAATTGGAACGGGCAAACCAGTATGTAGAGCAGGTTTTATTCTACGCCAGAAGCGAAAACGTAGAAAAGGATTATCTGATCAAAGAATTCAATCTTGCCGATGCCGTCAAAAAATCGGTATTGAATCATAAACAGCTGCTTCTTGAACATCAAGTGCAGATCCAGCTGGAATGTGACCAGCCGGTTTTTACTGACATGAAATGGCTTGTATTTATGATCGATCAATGCATTGTTAATTCGATTAAATACGGAGCGACAAAAATTACTTTTCAGTCAGATATCATCGGAAAAGAAACTTATCTGTATATTACGGATAATGGTATCGGCATTGCAAAAGAGGATCTGCCGCGTATCTTTGAAAAGGGCTTTACAGGTAAAAACGGCCATCAACAGGAGAACTCCACGGGAATCGGTCTGTATTTATGTAAAAAACTATGCAATAAGCTGGGCATTGATATAAGGGCAGAATCTCAAGAGAGAAGCTATACCAGGATTATCATCGCATTTTTTTGATATTAATTCCCCCGGTTTGCCAAAATGGGCTGTACTTTCACGGGTATCCTATGATCATTAGCTTATGAATACAACAGAATGAATCTTACAAAAGTGTAAGAAGTATGTAAGAGGAATTGATACAAAAGAAAAAACCATGACTTTATAATGTTATCTGCAAGCATTATTTATTGATAACAGGAGGGTTTGAAATGAATGAAATACTGAAAACAGTACGAATTGAAAAGTATTACGGAAATAAAAGTAATGTAACAAAGGCTCTTGATGATATCAGCTTTTCCGTTTATCAAGGTGAATTTATAGGTGTAATGGGGGCATCCGGCTCGGGAAAGACAACCTTGCTCAATGTAATCTCTACCATTGATACGGTGAGTGCAGGCCATATTTATCTCGACGGAGAGGATGTCACGGAAATTAGTGAAAAAAATCTGGCAAAATTCAGGCGTGAAAAATTGGGATTTGTATTTCAGGAATTTAACTTACTGGATACTTTGACATTAGATGAGAATATTTCCTATGCACTGACCATTAATAAGTTTCCCAGTGCTGATATTCCTGGCAAGGTGAAGCAAGTTGCCCATAAGCTTGGAATTGAAGACATCCTGCATAAATATCCCAATGAGGTTTCCGGCGGCCAGAAGCAAAGATGTGCCTGTGCAAGAGCCATTGTCAATAATCCAAGCCTGATACTTGCTGACGAACCAACTGGCGCCTTAGATTCAAAATCGGCACAGCTTCTTATGGAAACCCTGATTCATATGAATGAAACTATGATGGCAACGATTCTTATGGTTACCCATGATGCATTTTCCGCAAGCTATGCGAAGAGAATCCTGTTTTTAAAGGATGGCAGGATTTTTAATGAGATCATTAGAGGTGATAAGACTAGAAAACAATTTTTTGGAGAAATTCTGGATGTAATGACCTTGCTGGGAGGTGACCTGAAGGATGTACGTTAAGCTGGCCCTCCGCAATGTCAAAAAATCCGCGAAAGACTATCTGATCTATATGGTTACACTGATTCTATGCGTCGGTTTATTCTATTCCTTTCTATCCATCTGCAGTAAATATTATGTTAGTATGCTGCCGGTAGAATACGATATGAAGGAGCTGCAGATATTACGTTATCCGGTTATTGCCATAACGGCCCTTCTTATCTTTCTTATTAAATATGTAAATAATTTTATACTGCGCAGAAAACAGAAGGAATTCGCCATCCAGACCCTATTAGGAATGGAGCAAAGATCTGTGGCATTTTTATTCTTTATAGAATCCTTAACCATGGGTATCGCTGCCATCTTTATCGGTATTGTATTAGGTACTTTTTTCTCACAAATATTAACGTTGAAGGTCATGAGTTTTTTTAAAGAAGAATATCACATATATTTTTCCCTATATCCGGATACTGTACTGATTACTTTTACCGTTTTTGTAGTCACCTTTCTTTTAATCGGCATCTTAAACATCAGAACCATTCGTAAAAGCAAAATTATCGACATGCTGCAGGCAGATAAGATTTTGCAGAACGATATGAAAAAGGAATTTCTAATGCCTTTTATGGTACTGGTAATGACCGCTGTATCGGTATATATCATTCATACCGGCCGGTATTTGTTCGCTTCTTTTAAGCTCAATAACACCAATGGGTTTTTTGATACCATATCTGTTTATGCCAATGTGTTTTTACCGGTTGTTTTTATTTTATCTGTTGTATCCTATCTTATCCTGTGTATCATAAAAAGGAAGCTTCTGTCCTTCAGCAGATTTGTGTTACTGCTGACTGGAATAACCATTTTGGAAATCATATTTTCCTTGCAGGTGGTAGCAGGGCATCCGGTTATGGATAATGCCACCTCAAACAGATATTTTTTATTTGCATGCCTTTTCCTTGTTTTTCTTATGTTCAGCTTATTTTATTCCTTGTCTGCCTTAATACAGGTATTTAAGGCAAGATCAAAAAGCTTGAAATACAAAGGAAATACTTTGTTTTTGGCCGGTCAGATCAATGGCAGGCTGCCCTCCGCTTCCCGCACCATGTCGATTATTTCAGGATGTATATTAATGGCAATTGTTGCTTTTATTGTAGACCCTGTTTTATCTGGATGGGCCATGGGATATCTGGAAAAACGGGCTGTATATGATATTCAGATCAACTCACAATACACCTCACGATCAACTTATGACACCTTGCCGGACGGTGATTTTTCCTATGTTGAGGATGCGCTTAAGTATAACGGTGTTACCCTTTCAGATGCTGTTAAGGTGGAAATTTATTTTATTGAGGAAAGTGACTTTACCAATGCAGCAACCATCCCAACCCAACCTATGATGGCTATGGGATTATCCGACTATAATCATATGCGCACCATGGCCGGTTATCAAAAGATTACGCTGGCGGAGAATGAATTTACAGCACAGTGGCATTTTTCTGCCACGAATGAGGATATGGATTCCTATTTAAAGGAACATAAAACACTTTCGATCAATGGCAGCACCTTAAAGCAGGCAAATAATATGTATAACAGGGCGGAGCTTGGAGAAGTGATCTATTCTTTTGATACTTACGGGGTAGTCATTGTACCCGATGCCGTAACGAACGGATTATTGACAGGCCAATGCAATTATTATGGCAAAGCTGCAGAAAAGATGTCCTATGTTATTGCATCCAAGCTATATCATACCATACATGATATGATTAAACTGAAGAATACGGGTTCTAATTATACTGCACTTCGTATGCGTACCATACAAAGAAATGGCGGAATATCCACATCCCTATTAATGAAGCTGCTGCTGTTCTATGGAGGAATTGTTCTGCTAATTATCAGCTTTACGGTACTGTCTTTACAACAGCTGGCAGATTCCTCCGATTTTAAGAAGAGATTCATTATTATTAAGAAAATAGGTGTTTCCGATGCCTCTATCAATAAAATTATATGGGGACAAATCAGTATCTGGTTTGCGCTCCCTATGATATTAGCCAGTATCAGCGCTTGGATTACAGGCCAGTACTTTATTAACCTGTATCAAGTTTATATTGAACTATACATTGGTATGAATGAATTATATAAAACGATAGATCAGATGATATTTACCATTATCGTTCTTTTTATGTGTTATTTTATCAGCACTTGGGTATTATTCAAAAAGAATATACAGTTAAATTAAGATGCTACAGCACCTGTAAAAAGAAGGGAATCATAACGATAAATGCAATCCAAAGGAGCATCAGCTTGAGGGCTGATGCTCTTTTTATGAGTCATATGGGTAGGCGATAGCCGGGAAAATAGGCGAAAAGATTAACTTTACCATATTCCAGCGATGATTTCTGCCTATTTCATTAAACCAGTTTGCTGTGACCGGCGGAACATGCGTCTGCTGTTCACGTAATCCGTCAGCGGTTGGGAGGCTTATTCACTGATACCATATGTATTTATTCTTACTTTAATCCTGACCACATTACTGCTGCCGCATTATACATGGCCTCTGCATTCCACACATTATTAACGAATGGAACAAACCACGCCGCCACCAGCTTTTCTACAGGGTCAATGATGAGACAGCAGCCCCCGGCCCCTTCATGGAAGAAGGTTCCCTGGCTATATAAGCTTGCTTCATTACAGCGCATATCCGGCCCCAGGCCATATCGGCGGTAAGGCCCGCCGGCATTCCAGCAATAATCCCTGATATGGGCTTCGGTATATAATGCGGTCATTTTTTCTATCGCCTTCCGCCCGATCACTCTGGTTCCGTCAACGTACCCTCCCTGCAACAGCATCGTTCCAAAACGGCATAGATCATATGCGGTGGAATACAAGCCGCCCCCGGTACCAGGGATTTTCGACCAGAAGCTATCATTTTCTTCTGTGTTTTGTGATCCGTTCAGAATCCCATCCACGAGTTTTTCACGGCGTTCGTTGGGAAGATTGGTTCTGCTTGCAATTTCCCTGCGGTTAAAGTCAAAGCCGGAATCCTTCATGCCGCAGGGCTTCAGGATATGCTCGGTAATATAATCATTGGCAAACTGTCCGCTGACTCTTGTGATGATCTCACCGAGGATCACATAACCGAAGCTGCAATATGCCCATTCTTCTCCGGGTTTTTTCCGCATTCCGCTTCTTAGGCCTGCAGCAATCCAGTTCGCCCCCTGATCATGGTCAATAAACGCCCATGGCGATACAAAATATTTATTCTCAAAGCATCCCTCATCCGGCTGCATGCCTGAGGTATGGGACAGCAGATGCGCAATTGTGATTTCATTAAAAGGCTTTACATCAAACTCCTCAATGAATTCCCCAACTCTTTGATTCACTCTTAATTTGCCATCCTCCGCCAGCTGCCAGATGGCGGTTGCGGCAGTCAGCTTCGTAATGGACGCAATCCGCTGAATGGTGTCCGGTCTTAATTCCCTGGCATCCTCTTCCCGAAAGGAAAGCTTGCCCGCCGCATTGTTGGCAAATACCTTACCATCCCTGGCCAGACAATAGTTTGCAGAAATCAGTATTTTTCTTTTTATCAGATCCTCAAATAAACGGTTCAGTGTTACTAATCTTCCCTCATCATACCCGACCTCTTCCGGTGAATATTCTGTTTGAAAGCTGATCATATTTGCTGCCCCCCTTGAATTATAGAAATTGAATCTAGTGGAATTGATCACTAATATTCAAAAGTCTATTATATTTTTCCCATGTAATATATTCTAATATTATACATTATTAGGCTTGGAAAGTAAATCATAAAAGCGATGGGGGCAAATCGTATCTTTTTATCAGTACCTGTACTTTTGTGCATGCTCTTTTAATTGCTCTGACATACTGGAGAGGAAGCTGCATAAATTCGCGATCTGCTCGAGATAAGTGGACTGTTCCTGCACGGATGCGGAGACCTCCTCGGTTCCGGCAGCGTTTTCCTCTGAGACAGATGATAAATTCATAATCACCTTGACCACTTCATTTTTCTTGTCACCCATCTCTTTCATGGATTGACTTAGTGTCTCAATACTAATTCTTGTCGCCTCGACTGCATCCGAAATACCGATAAACTTAGCCCGGGTCATCTCAACACTTTGTGACTGCAGGGTTATCGTCGCTGCAATTCTATCCAGCTTTTCCATGGAAGACACCGTCTTATCTCTCATCTCCTCCACCACTGCATTGATTTCCTTGGAAAGCCTATCTGCCGCTTCTGCCAGCATCTTAACCTCGCCGGCTACAACGGAAAACCCTCTCCCTGCCTCACCGGCCCTGGCAGCCTCAATCGCTGCATTTAGTGCAAGGAGTTTGGTTTGCTCTGTTATATCACTGATCATGCGGCTGATATCAAAAATTCTTGCTGCGCTCTGGTTCGTTTCATGGAACACCTGATTAATTTCTTTCGAGAGTGTTCCATTCGCCTCCGTTTTCTCTACCAGCTCCTTTATTAACGCAAATCCCTCTTCCTTCAACTCTTCCACCGTATCAGAAGAATCGTAAAGTCCAAGCATGTTTTGCTGTTCCAGTTCTATCAATTGCTCCATTTCGTTCATTTGTCTGGCACCAAACTGAGTATTCTCAGCTTGTTCCAGATTTCCTGCCGCTATTTGATCGACAGCGGTAAAGATTTCCTTCATCATCTTGGTAAATGCCTGTATCATATTATCCAGCTTGCAGGAAGTATCCGCCATTTGGCCCGAAATGTCCATATTCTCCTTCAGTAATACTCTTGTCGATTCAGTAATCGAATGGAATGCAGCAGCGAGCCTGCCTATCTCGTCCCTGCGTTTGATATATTTTTTCTCCGGCTCTATGGTATAATCACCGGCAGACATCTCACAGCAGATATCGGTCAGATATTCAATCGGCTTTGACATATTCCCTGCTGTCAAATATACGACAATCAAAGCAAAAAGCACAAATAAAACGCCTATTATAACCATACTGAGTATTAACAGATTGATTCCAGCTAAAGCTTCCGTTCTATTGATTTCCAATCCAATTGACCAGCCTCTGCCCTCAATCGGTGCATAACCCATGATCTTGCTTGTTCCCTTATATACATATTCACCATAGCCTTCTTCGCCGTTGGCCATTGCCTGCTGAAGCTTATTAAAATTCGAATCACCCAATAAGTTATTCTTGAGTTCTGTGCCCTTATCCCCATCTGAGGCATCCTCGCACGATGAGGTCTCCTGAGTGGCTGATGATACTAAATCAGGCTTTTCAGACGCAGTAGCTTGGGCGTTTACAGATAAGAGGGATATGATATCCTGTATTCTCTCTTTTTGGGAATGCGCAATCGTATTACCCTGATCATTTATAATAAAAGCAGAACCTGTATCCCCATTGGCAGCTTCTCCCGCTAAATCTCCAAGCTCATATCCGTCTCTTATACCGACTAGAACACCAATTACCTGCTCCTCATTCTTTATAGGAACAGAATACATCATCACCAGCTGATTATTGATAATCCCAGGCTCGGTGATAACCATTCTGCCTGATAAAGATTGTTGAAGGTAATCTCCCTGCAAATCATTATGGCTGCCGTCTTCATAAAAAGCCCTTCCCTCCCTATCCACAAGTGCTATATGCAGATATCCGCCTCTTGAACTCTCTTTTTGTAACACGTCTGCAATTTTCTTCTGCTCTTCCGGAGAAGCATTCTCCACACGGAATACTGCATTATTGGAAAGGGCATCGAGGGAATTTAAATAATTTGAAAGCCTGGCATCAATCAATTTAGCGGACTGACAAGCTAATTGCTTCATAGAACTCTCTGATTTTTCCGCTAATGCTTTTTGTGCCGCGGCATAGGAACTTACCATCAGGCCTATACATATCACTGTCATTAGAATACCAAAAAGTAATGTCATTTTCATTTTTACTGTTTTCATACGTGTCGTTTTGATGCGGCGAGCATCAATCATCCTTCCAACTTTTAGTCAAATCAATTGCAGATTGTATCCATTGTTTCCTTCGCCCACTTTACCGCCAGCAGATAATCACGGTATACTTCGTTTTCCTGGAGCTTCAGTTCTCTTATAATTTCCTCTGTTCCGCTCCAGTCTCCTTTTTCATATCCTGTTATAAGCTTATAGATCGGATACAGGGCACCCTTGTTTTTTACCAATGCATCCGTGATCGTATCCGGCAGTAAGATATTCTTTAGCGCATCTTCCATGGACTGGTTTAACATGGCATCAATGGTGGATAATAACCCCATAATGGCAGCCTCATATTTTAAATGCCCTCCTTTACTGTGAAAGGCCGTCAGTTCCGCAAACTTTGATCTTATCAGAGAAACCCGCATCAGCTCGTCCGGCTTTGAATTATTCAGGTCTTGCAGCATCAGTACGTTAATCCATCGTTCAATTTCCTTCAATCCCATATAGGCTAAAGCCTGTCTGATGGTATAAATCAGATCTTTTCCCGATCTTGTGCTGGACACCCTGACAAGCCGATAAGCCAGGGCTGCATCCTTTTCAATAATTTCAGCCAGGGCTTGAAAGGAGGTATCCTCCCTCTTAAGCTCGGCTATTATTCTGGTGTATTGGGATTTAACTGTTGTATGGGATAAAGATTTTGATATAAGGCAGGGTTTATTGAAGAAAAAGCCCTGAAACAAATGAAAGCCCATGTTTTTTGCTTTTTTGAATTCTTCTTCCGTTTCTATTTTTTCAGCCAGCAAAACCTTTTTCTGAGCAAGCATCCTCTTGACCTCTTCTTTTATCTGATGCAGGGGGGTTGCAATAATATCATATTTAATAATATCCGCATAGGGTAATAGCTGATATGTACTACGGCTTTCCTCAAAATCATCAAGAGCGATTTTATACCCTTTTTCTTTCAAAATTAAAAGTCTTTGAATCAACTCCATGTCAACATAGGTATCTTCCAGGACCTCGACAATTAATCTGGCCGGTTCAATCAATTCAATTGTGCCTGATTGAATCAGTTCATTGTCAAAATTTACGAAAGCTATTTTATCGTCCACAATCTGATGGATTCCGTTCTCAAACAAACCTCCCAATACAGACGCAGAAGCCTGGACCGAGGATACTCCGTCAAATGCTGCGGATTGCATTCCTCCCCGAAATAGCAGTTCATATCCATAAACCTTTAAGGAACGGTTAAATATCGCCTGCCGGGCTATGTACACTCTTATCCACTCCTTTACATAAAATTCAGGACGAACTTAAAACATGTGGTATTTGAAACGTAAATCTGGTTCCTGAAGCAGGATCGCTGTCAAACCACACCTTTCCCTTTAAAAAACCTTCCCCGATTAATTTCATTCCATAAGTACCTATCCCACGCCCGCTCCCCTTTGTCGTAAAGAATTTTTTAAATACCTGCAACTGTATCTCCTTTGACAGGAAGCCATAATTATGAACCGATACTTCTACATGATCCTTTTTCGCATCCAGGTTAATCGTTATTATTCTCCTGTCAGCCTCCACCGCGTTTTTAATCATATTCATAATAACCCGGTATACAAGCGCCCTGTCACTAATTACTTTTACCTCCCCACTGCTTTCAAAGTGAAACTCTGCGTCCTCAAAGTATCTCATAATGGAATATATTATTTCATTCAAAGAAAACCGGGAGATCGTAAGAGACAATTCGTTGTTTTCGGCTGACAGCAATAATTTCTGCGCATTTATCTCATCAATCATATAATCTGTTGAATTATTAATATATCCCATATATTTTTGAATCTCGTCCATTTGATCAATTTTTTCTGCATACTCGGCTAATCCCTTAATCGAACCGGAAGTATTCAGCAGATCATGGAAAAATAACCGTTCCATATTAGTTCTTAATTTATCATTACTAATATCCTTCGCAATAAAAATCGTCGCACCTTTCTGTATATTCTCTGCGGAGGTTACAATGATCTGCAATTCCCTGCTCAATACCATTCCTCCGGATTTATAATTCATAAGGCACTCCTTCTGCACCCTGCCCTTCGTTTTCTGTGCCTGAATAATAGCCTGTACCGCACCGCAGACACTGCAGCATTCCGTAGTCCCGCAACCGTTTGTATTTTCATATGCATGGATACAGTTTAGTACTTCACCAGGGCGTAGCCCCACCGGTTTATCATTGCTCAATCCAATTAACTCAAGAAAATAGGAATTGGAGTAGAGGATTTGTCTTTCCTTATTCAGTATTAAAACCGTATTAGGTATAATATCAAATAAACTTGTTAGAAGCTGGTTATCTAATATCTGCTTCGATTGATCAAAAATCATGTCATCGGTAAGCTTTTTTGCCGGAGCGTATTCATATTCATGTTCATGATCAACGGTTATCTTAGCCAGACTCTCGATAGGAGCAGTCCATTCTCCATTCTTCAGCTTCTCATTAATTTCGGCAATATGCCTTTTAAACCTTTCCGCTGAAAGAGGCTTTCTGATATATGCAATAACTCCATGATTTAAGCACTCTACCGCATTATTAACGGTCCCGTATGCAGTAACCACCGCGATTGGAATCTGAAACTGATTTTCCTTGATCCACTTCAGTATACTCATCCCACTCATTCCCGGCAGCTTCATATCAAGAAAAATGATATCAAATGGATGTTTTTTGATATTAGCCATGGCATCCATTCCATTACTAACAGAAATCACCTGATAACCTTCTTCTTCCAAGCATTTCACCATGAAAATTCTGTTGCCTTTTATATCATCGATCACCAAAGCTGTTTTCATATACACTCCCTCTTAATTCATCATTTATAGAGACAATTGGAAAACTGTAACGCTTATGCAATTCTATACACAGCTAATATTTAATATTTCTGCTCTATTGCTGTTCTTTCAACTAAGAAAATATATTTTAACTGGCTAGGCTATATGGAAAAAGACATTAATAATGGGCGGATACTTACTAAGTATCCGCCAATATCTTTCCAACTTTTACAGTGATGTTTTCATTTCATTCAAAGTACTTATACCGGCTGCATAATACGGTACGGTAATTTGAATATTTATAACTGACATTTCTGTTAATATTATATTATGTTTCCATATTTTTTTGTATCTTGCTAATGCAAATATTCCTGTTGGGCAATCATCTAATAATATATAGATCCTGTCATTATCTCACTTTTTCAAACTCATTCATTTATTTTCTCTTGTTATACATTTATTATAAATTATTTCTATGTATTTACTCGTTTAAGGGACGAACCGATAGACCGGATCATCCTCTGACGGGGCTTAACCAGGAACCCGTAGAAGGCAGCATAAAAAATAGGAAGGAATTCATAAAACAGAATTCCTCCCTAATTTTTATATGCTTTTGATTGGGGTATATCACCTTCGCTTGTAATTATATACCATGTTCCTTATCTCATTAATTCTTCCAGCTCTAAGGGCTCAATATATCTTCCTTCTTTATAAGCTCGCATGTTTCCGCCGGAAATTTCATCAATTAATGCGATGTGTTTGTCCTCTCCGACTCTGCCGAACTCAAACTTAATATCATACAATTCGATCCCTCTTTCGGCCAGATCCTCCTTCACTATCCCTGCGATTTTCTTTGTCAGATCCTTTACGGTCCGGCACTCCGCTTTTGAAATAATCCCAAGCATATCAAGAGCATCTTCCGTTATCGGGGGATCATTTCTGTTATCATCCTTCAGGGTGAATTCAATGAATGCGCCAAGGGGCTGACCTTCTTTGGCATATTTTCCATACCTTCTTATAAAACTTCCTACTGCACGGTAACGGCAAATAACCTCCAGTCCTTCTCCGAATGCTTCCGCTTTATTTACTGTCATTGTAACATTATCTAAATCAGCACTGATGTAATGAGTTGGTATTCCAAGACGATTTAGCTTCTCAAAAAAATATTTTGTAAGTCTAAGTCCTGCTTTACCGGAACCTTCCACTGATAATCCAACCGAATTGGCACCTGGATCGAATTTTCCGTTTTCACCGGTTACATCATCCTTGAATTTTAATAAACATGTTTCATCCTCTAATAAATATACATCCTTTGTCTTTCCCTTATAAATTAAGTTCATCTGCTTTATCCTTTCTTATATTGGTTTTGATGCCTCTTCCTATTGCAGTATGCCTAAAAGCCTCTCCATATCCCGTATGTATTCTTCTTCTGATAAATTAATTTGTCTTAAATCTCTGATTCTCTGTTTGTCTTTTTCCGGCTCGTAAGGGTATGGCGTCTGGTCGGACAGGTTTCTCACTGCCTGCTGTTATCGCTTTGATATATTGTTAATTTTTTATATATTACCATCTAATGGTATAAAATACAACCAGTTTATATTGCCGTCCATCCCTGCCTATAAGGCAATACAACCTAATTAACCGTTGAATTGTAATCTTTTCATGTTCCTTAATACCTTGGCAGTTCCACCTGTATTGTAAGCTCATTTCCCTGCAAATGTGCGCTTGCGCTCCCGCCCATCTGCTCTGTGAGTACGTTTACAATGGATAACCCCAACCCGGTGGTCTTTCTCGTTGACATATGTCCGTTATAGAAACGTTCAAATATACGGTTCACATCAATTTCTGACGCCTTTTCCACCGGATTGGTAAAGGACAGGACTGCTCTGTCTGAAGCTGTTATTTGAACTTCAACATCCCCGGCAGAATGTGCCTCACAATTTCGAATCAGGTTTTGAACGATACGCAGGGTCATTTCCTGATCGGCTAAGGCATATACCGGGGTTGTTTCATTGATTTTTATCATAAAGCCGTGTTTTTCTATTTCCGGCACAAAGGCAGCGATACATTCCGTCACCAGATTGGTAAGATTAATCTGTTCCGGTTTCATTTTCACCTCGGCATTCAAGAAATAGGAATATTCAAAAAAATGATTGATCAGGATCTCCAGTTCATCCGCATGCCTCATGGCCACCTGCAGCTTTTTACGCTGCTTCGGCATCAATTCATCCTTGTCCAGAAGCTGCTGATAGCCCTTAATTGCTGTTAAGGGGGTCCGTAAATCATGGGATATATCGGCTATTAGTTCTTTGAACTTCTTTTCTTCCCGAATGCTTATAAGACGGAGGGTTTCCTCCGCCTTTAAGCTTTTATTAATATTTTCTGTTAACCGGCTCAACTCTCTATTGATGAGCTCTATCCTGACCGGCTGCCTGCTGTCTCCCGTCAATCGCTTATTAAGCTGCTGATTCATACTGCGCAGCTCCCTATGGAGAAGCACAGTATGCAGAGCAAGCAAAGCAACTAATAGAAGCAATACACCAATTGTAATCTCCACCCGGATATCCCGCCTATCTTATTCGATTTCTTATTCGATTTCTTATTTGCTTTTTACTTGATTTCTATTTTTCTAAATACGCCATAGGTTACCGCCATCATGGCTGTAAGAAATACCAGACTGACTATAATGGTTTTGCCAAACTCTCCTGCCTGGGTGCCTAATGACAGAAAGAGATGATTTCCTCCGTATGGCGTATAGGAGAAGATATTTCCAAATACCTTTGAGGCATTTTCCAAACCGTATAATTGCGCACATAAGATAGTAGCGCTATAATAAACTACAATTACAATAAGCGGCTTCTTAAATACCAGGGCAAAAGGAACACATAAGCTAAGCTGTGCAATATAGGCAAGGATCAGCGCCAGCATAACCGCCAGCATCTTAAAAAATACGGATACATCCAACGCCGTCCCTCCGTCTGTTGAAAGCATATGCAAAAAGCCTACTCCTACGCTGCCCATGCCAAACTTAGCGGTTGAAAGCAATGCGATAGCTGTAATAATGGCATAGGGAAGAAGAAGGATGACGATGGCTATAAAAAATGAGACTGCTTTACTGAATATGACATTACTCCTGCTGCAGCCGCTTGCAATGGCATCATGAATTGTCTTATTCTCAAAATCCCCGCAAATCAAAATGCCTGCAGCAACTGCGCCAAGAATACCCATCATGTTAATATCCGAGAACAGAAAACCAAGTCCGGTATAGGATTCCGCAATCCTTCCTCGGGGTATCAGATAGGCGAAAATCGTCATCGTCACGGCACCCCCCATTGTAATTGCAAATAGAATTCTCATTGCAATTGATTTCCGCATTTTATATAGATCAGCATGAATTAAATTAAGCATTTTGTTCCCCTCCTATAGCAGAAATAAAGTAATCCTCCAGAGTGTCTCCCTGAATTGAAAAATGATTGACAATAATTCCGCTGTCATAAATCGTTTTGGCTACTAAGTCCCTGTCCTCCAGATAATCATACAGCTTTACGGTTTTATCGGGCATAACCTTAAAATTGCCGGTGTTCAATTGCATTTCCAGGACGCTTACCAGCTTTTCCGGCTGATGGCAGCCGATCAGTAAATGATGCCTGCATTGTTCATCCAGCTCCTCTAAGGTGAGGGATTGCCTAATCCGGCCCTGGTGAATGATGATATAATCCGTTGCAAGCTGATACAGCTCCGGAAGGTTATGACTGGATATGATAATGGTGATCTGACGTTCCTCGCACAGCCTGGCTAATAATTCCCTGATCTCTACCACGCCGATGGGATCCAGTCCATTAATGGGCTCATCTAAAATCAGCAGTTCCGGGTCACTGAGCAGGGATATGGCGATACCCAGGCGCTGCTTCATGCCAAGGGAGAAGTTCCTGGCCTTCTTCGTGCCGGTATTACTTAATCCCACCATGTCCAATAATTCTTTCACGACCGTCCTGCTGGGAACGCCCCTGACAATCCTGTGGTAATTAAGGTTTTCTTCCGCACTCATGTGGGGAATGAAGCTGGGATACTCAATCATGCAGCCCAGCCTTTTTCTTTCCTGCTGCAGACCCGCCTCGCCGCTCCGGCCAAATAGCTCAATGCTTCCTTCTGTCGGAAAGGTAAGCCCCGCCACAAGCCGCATCAGTGTTGTCTTACCGGCTCCGTTTCTTCCGATCAGGCCATAGATCCTGCCGGCATCTAAGGTAATGGACACATCCTGCAATACCTTTGCACCATGATAGCTTTTTGAGAGGTTATTTGTTTTTAATACATGTTCTTTTATTTTACTCACCTGCCCTTTCTATATTCTAAGGATAGCTTTCAAAGGTTTAGAAAAGGTTAAGCAATAAATAATAACCGTAAAGATTTTGATAAGATTATTCCTGGTATAGGCGGTATCCGAGACCCCAGACTGTTTCGATATATTCATTTTCGGAGTTGGCCGTCTTAAGCTTAGTTCTCAGGTTGCTGATGTGTGTCTTGACCGCATTATCATCCCCCAGATAAGCATCCCCCCAGATGGTTTCATACAGATTGGCTTTGGTAAATACCTTACGGGGATTTTTTAAAAGCAGCTCCAGAATCTGACATTCCTTTGCCGTCAGATCGATTTCCTGATGATTTACTGTGATGCGCTTCGCATTATCATCGAAGACGATATCCTTATAATTGTATCGCTTTTCTGCCGTTTCCCTTCTGCGAAAACGGCGCAGGTTGGTCTCCACCCTTGCCACTACTTCGTTTAAATCAAAAGGCTTTGTAATATAATCGTCCGCACCCATTTTTAAAAGATCAATTTTAGTTCCCACCATGTCCTTTGCAGAAATAATAATGACGGGAACCTCCGAAAACTCACGTACTTCCTTCAGTATCTCATCCCCGCTCTTATATGGGAGCATGATATCTAAAAGAATCAGGCTGTATTCCTGGGTCTTCATCTCTTTCAGCCCATCAATTCCCGTATAAGCAGAACGAACCTCATAGCCTTCGCCTGTCAGCACTTCCGCAAGCATGGCGCTCACATCTTTGTTGTCTTCTACAATCAGAATTTTATCCATTGTTATACCCACCCTGTATTTTTGTGACCTCTTGAATACTATTGTATACCAGTAATATAGAAAACTCTAGCAAATATACCTTTATCATAGACCGTCTTCCGCAAAACAGCAAGAAGCATTATAAATATAAAATCCATTATTATCTGAAATGCGAACGGTGCGGCTGTTCCATCAAATACGGCAGATACTGCCCTTTCTGCATAAGAGAACTGGCAGGAGGTATTAAAGCGGCTTTTAATGAGGACGCAGGGGAAAAACCGAAATTTGAAGCCTCTGTAAATGCAAAAGGGGTTATGCGTTTTTTAAATAGGGAGAAATAATATTTTTGAAACAGGTAAAATTATTCATTTTTTCTATTCCACAAACTTTGGAGAGAATGAAATGTGTGAAGAATTTTTTGAACGTAAGAAACGAAGACATCCAATCTGGAAATCAGAGGCAGAATATAAAGCATTCTTTTTACAATTAACAGGAAAAGGAGCTTTGTTGGAAAATTTCGAGAAAGCGATGGAAGCGACAGCAAAATATCTAACAAAAGTTATGTTTATTAAAAATACGGAGAATGCTGATATCAACAGCATTCCCCGTATTTGGACTGTTAAGTTTCTCTGCATATTAAAATTTTCTCTTGCCGTTAATTAAATGTTATACTCCACTGGTTGCAATATTCCTTTCCAACCGCCAGTGAAATCAGAGAAGGCTGGGTTTCTAAGCTTTCTATCATCCCCTGTCTGGATGGAAGAGAAGTCCATGGCTCAATACAGACATAGGGCGCATCTGTTTTAGGCTGGTGCCAGATTCCCAGATAGTCCATATCCGGATAGGATACTGTCACACCTCTATTCCCCCTGTCTGATTTCAGCACGATCTCCCTGCTCATATCCTTGAGCACAATTGCGTCATCATCAAACAGACTGTGCTTCAGCCTTATTAATGCCCCCTTTTCCAACGGATACTCCACATCTTCTCCATTCAAAAAGCACTCTTCAGAAAATCCGATTTGGATGGGATTACAAGACGCTGTAAATTCAAGATAATAATCTTCAAAGCTCAAATCCTTCTCTAAGGGGACACAAAATCCCGGGTGCCCTCCAATTCCAAAAAACATATCCGTATCTCCATGATTCTCAACCTGATACGTGATTGACAGGGTATGTTCTTCCAGCTCATAGCATATACGACAGGTGAAATCATAGGGATACTGTTCCTTTGTTTTCTCATCCGCGTCCATGCGCAGAACCATTCTGTTTTCCTGCAGAATTTCTATCTGAAGTTCTGCTGCTCTTATAAATCCATGCTTATTCATGGTATAGACCTGGTTGCCCGCTTTATATTTTCCTTCTGTGAGCCTGCCGACATAAGGAAACAAATGAGGTGCGCGCCCGCTCCAATATGCCTTATCCCCCTGCCATAGATACTCTGTCCCATTCTTATCCCTGACGGACCGCAGCTCGCCTCCCCTGCTGCTCACCGTAATCATGAGGAAGTCATTTCTCATCTGATAATCCATATCAATTTTCTCCTTCCAATTCCCCTTTATCCAATCCGTTCTGACCAATCCTTCTCGGTCTAATTATACTCCGGCAGGTTGCTCTCTGTCCACCCCTTCTCCATCCAGCCCTTCTCTATCCGGCCATCCTCCAGTTACTGTTCAGAGGGTGACAGGGCGGAATACATGCCACTATTTCCAACTGACAGCCACTGTCTGCCGTCACCTTTATGTTCCCCAGAGCATTCTTGGGCAGGAAGAAATAATCGCCTTTCTTCACCTTTTCCTGATAGCCCCTGCCTTCCAATATTCCTGTACCGTCTGCTACAACGTAGATGGCCGGGGCGCATTCCAGAAGCAAGGATTTTGAAACATAATATTTCTCCACAGAAAAACATGGTGTATCTTCCGTGGTAATCAACGCTTCCTTTCTATACTCATCATTTTCAAATATGAGACGGGGTTCCCTTTTGGAAAGTGCGATACATTCCCCGCCATATATCGAATAATCAAAGCAATCCAGCGCCGCGTCCTTTTCCAAATCCAGATACATCTCCTTCCGGCTCAGAAGATGATCTCCGCACCAATACTCCGGCTGAACCGTAAAATCTGTGGGCTCCTGCACCTCTAAGATCAGACAGCCGTATCCGATGGCATGGACCGCCTTGGCGGGAATCAGGAACACATCTCCCGCTTTCACCGCAACCCTGTTCAAATATTCATCCATGATGCTTTTATTCGTTTTAGATTCCTCTATGATCTCTGAAAATCGTTCCTTCGTGAGCTTGTCTTTAAATCCAAAGCAAATGCTTGCATCTTCCCTGGTGGCTAATATCAGCCACATCTCTGTCTTTCCATAGGAGCTGTTAAAATACTTCTCGGAAAATGCCCGGTCCGGGTGGGCCTGCAAGGGCAGCCGTATGGCGCTGTCCAGGTATTTTACCAGTATCTCCAGGCTCCGGGAGTTCCCCAGGGTCTCTGCCGGATAAGCGTCTATCAATTCTTTTAACGTAATATTCGTCCCTTTGATAAAGCTTAGTCCTTCGTTATCCCCAGCACTCTTTTCATTTAAGGCTTTCACCGTAGAGGCAATCCACTCCTCCGGATAATTCGTATCTTCCTTTTTATCTCCAAGGAAATCTCCCAACAGGTATCCTCCCTTATAAACACGCCAGACTCTGTTTCTTTCAAAAAATACCGGTTGTTCCGTATACTGAATCATAATTTATTTCCTCTCTTCGTTCGTACTATCTTCTGTACCTCTCCTATAGACTGAAAATGGCCGCTGCTATATAAGGAGTATAATGCCGCACCGCAGGAAGCTTCCTCTCCAAAGATTGGGATATGCAAATCCTTTCCGAATATATCCTCGACCACCTTTTGCAGAACCGGGTTTTTCCGAATTCCGTTCCCGCTTCCAATCAGTACCCCTGCTCCCTGATCCTCTTTGGGAACCTTTTGATAGAGCTCGTAAAGCTCACGGCACATTCCTTGAAGCATTCCCAGAGTTAAGGCTTCCGGGGTAAAATTATCGGCATCCAACTGTTCTATCCTTCCCCGTTTCCTGGGATCTGATCTGGTGCTGTTAAACCGGGTATCCACCACGATGGGATTCTTCGTGTTATAAACACCATCCGCCGCCTGATTCATAATCTCATACATATTTTCAGGTATCTCACACCGGAACAGCTCCAATACCTTCCTATAAAAATTCTTTAACAGCTCGTAAGCTGCGCCGCCGCATAAAGGAGCGCCAACCATCAGATAAGTATCCCCGATATACGGCCTGTATTCGATCTCCGCCGCCTTGTCATGGGCTTTGGCAAAAATCGAAATCTGGCTTCCGGTCCCTATGTTCAACAGAATATTGCTGTCCGGGCTTACCGATCCCAGAAAGCTGGCCTGGTTATCTCCCAGTGCCATAGAAACGGTAATTCCCCTGGAATTCGGTTCATATGCAGCTTCCGCCGCTGCAACCTCCGGCAGATATTGTGTACCCATCTCCAGTTTTTCCAGCGCCGGCCTATCAAAGCCGCCGGCTTCTATAGAAAAGAGTCCAAGGCTTGCCGCCATGCTTTTATGCAAGACAGGCCGTTTCTTTCCTGCCAGCCTCATGGCAATAAAATCGGGAGCCGTGCAGAGATAAGCCGCTTCCTTCGGGATCTTATCATTCACCCATTGATAGAAATGAGTGGTGAGTCCGTAGCCGGCGGCCATCTGATATCCCGTGGTCTGAGTCAGGTATCCGCTGTAGGTAAGCTGATCCTTATAAATCAAGTCTCCTCTTTTATCCTGCCAGGTATAAAGGGGACTTACCGGCTGTCCCTGGGAATCAAAATATAGAATACCGTGCATCTGCCCCGTCGCCCCAATATGGGTGATGTCACTATACTCCTCTAGGAACCCATCCACAATTTCATTACAAATTTCCAATATCCTGCCGACATCCTGGAGTCTTTCAAAACCGGCTTCCCCTTTCACCGCAGAATCGTTGGCAAGTGTCCGGGAACCGGTAACCTTTCCTTCTATCGCGTCGATTACAATTCCGCAAACCGTGGTTGTTCCTATATCCAATCCAATACTTTTCATCCTTGATCTCCTCCTGCCTAGCAAATGGTGGACTGCAAATCCAATCTTTTAATAATGTCCTCCTGTATCTCAGGGGAAAGATCCAGAAAATTTACAAAGGTGCCATGGATGCGCATGATATAAACTCCGCTGGGCGCATATTTCCCTGGATTTTCTAATACCTTTCTCAGGGTATCGGGCGTGGTAACATTTACATATAGATAAAAGGGCGCTATTCTTTCTTCCTTCGTTCCGAAGAACAGAGGATTTAACACCTTTGTCTTAAATTCCATTCCCTTGCTTTCTTTGGTATCCGCTCTAAAGTAATTCGGGTCCAATCCCAGGTGGGAAGCATATCCTCCGTTAAACTGCTCATAGGGAAGCTTCTGTGTTGACAGCACCCGGTACCCCAGACCATTCTGGGCATCGCCATACAAAGGGTCAATGCCGTAATTTAACATATCTTTTGCTTTCCGCCCGCTGGGCATGGCTCCTACCAGACTGCCATAGATCAGATGAGTGCTTGGGGTTGAAAAATCAGGCCGGAAGGGATTTCCCAGATAGTTTTTTCTGGACCGTACCATGTCTGATATTCGATTGGCGATATCCACTGCTTCCAGATCAACCGCCGTTTTGTGATTGCCAAACTTGTCACATCTCAGCAGATATTGCCTTAATTCCTCATCCTCATTAAAATCATTTTTCAACGCGGCAAGCAGACGTTCACAGTCCTGAGGACGTTCCTTTAACAGGGTATCGATGGCAACCAGGGAATCCGCTATCACACTCAGCCCATGAATCAAACAGCCGCTGCCATTGTATTTTGTTCCCTGTTCCTGGTTATCCCTCGTATCGATTCCGCTTTCGATTCCCCCCATGAAGCAGGACAGATAAGGAACCGGCAGATAAGAAACCGCAACAGACGCGCCGTTGGCATGCTCTGTCATTCGATCCACGAAGTATTCTGCATGTTTATAGAATGCCTCTCTGATATTGGACAGCACTTCCTTGGGATCCCTGGACCCCGCCAGTTCTTCATCGGATTTTCCGATCTTATTTCCTGTCAGCATGGATCTTCCGTCATTTAAGGTCAGTTCCAGAATTTTAGCCAGGTTCAGCCAGCTATTGGTAGTGTTTCCGTTGTCCTTTCCCATAATCAGAGGCTCCTGGCACCCGGCAACCGAATAATCCGGCAAATCCTCCTTTTCTATCTGCTGAAGCTTCAGCACCTCAAAGACAGAGTCGTCATTAAATAAGGACGGGGTGAGGAACCACCCATCCAAACGGGTAATATTCCTCTCGTTTTTATATAGCTTCTTTGCTAAATCCTCTAATTCCTGCGGTGTAAAATAATTGCTTATCATAATCCGTCTCCCTTCCTGCTCTGGCCATTCCCGCTCTTTCTAGTCCTTCATGTTCTAATAACGGTCAATCCACCGGCTCTGTACCTTTCTTCAAATTCATTTTCAAGGTCTTCTCTTATGTAGCCATCTGTCATCTGATAGTTAAGACCGCATTTTTCCCATTTTTCTTTCCCGTACTCATGAAACTTCAAAATCTCAAACCGGGTATTTTCCTGATTAAATTGCTTATAAAAAGAGAGAAACCGGTCTATATACCTTTCCTCTGCATTAAAACCATTCACCAGAGCCGTTCTTATCAAAACATTGGGATGACCCGTCATAGCTTTTTCTATGTTAAGCATAATCTGCTCATTGGATATTCCGGTATGCTGCCGGTGCAGTTCCTTGTCTATATGCTTAAAATCCATAATCAACAGATCAATATACGGAAACAATTCCCCCAGGCTCTTATGAGTTCCATTGGTTTCAATTGCCGTATGAATCTTATTTTCTTTCAGTCTCTTTAAAATTTGTTTTAAAGCCTGATACTGAAAGGTAGGTTCTCCCCCTGTAAAGGTCACGCCTCCGTTGTCGAAAAAAATTGTGCTGCAGGCTTCCGCTTCCTCTATGATTTCACCCTCACCCATTTCAAAGCAGCTAAGACGGATGCCTTCATTTTTATTCTCATGTAAGCAGGGCCGGTTATGGCAAGCTTCGCAGATCTCCCTGTTCAGCTTACCCTCTCCGATGGCACCATATGGACAGACCGCCCCCAGTAATTTCTCTTTCTCAATCATCAGAACTCCGTCCCTTGCAATGCTCTCCGGATTGGCGCACCATCGGCATCTCATATTGCATCCCTGAAGATGGTACACCAGCCGGTTTCCCGGCCCGTCCTGGGAATAATTAAAGCCTTTTTTCATTATTTTAAGCTTCACGCCATCCTCTCCTCCCATCGGTGCCTGACACCATTTCCTTAATCCTTTTGTATCATAAAGCCGGGAATTTGTCAATTCATTTGACAAATTCCCGGCTTCGATTGACTTTCCAAACTATTCAGTATAATATGAAAGATGCATCGCTGTATAAAACGAGGTGGCTATATGTCTAAAAATGTGTTAAATGCTTCGGAAATGAAGATCCGGAATCAGAAAAAGATATTGCAGCTTTTAGTAACTCCCTGCTCCAGAGCCGGCCTGTCCAGGAAGACCGGGCTGACCCGATCCGCTATCAGTATTATTGTTGATGAATTAATGAGCCAGCAGTATATTATGGAGGGAGCTCCCATACTCGGCAAGGTCGGGCGCAAATCTTTCGTTTTAAAATTAAATCCGGACCGTTTTTATATGATTGGAGTGAATCTTGCCCGCAATGGCTGCAGCGTGGGCATCGTGAATTTTTGCGGGGAAATCCTGTCTGTTTCTAAACTGCAGATGGACGGAACTCCTCAGGAGACCCTTCTCAACATAGAAAACACCATCAGAAAACTGATAGAAGAAAACCATTTACCCGGAGAGCTCCTGGGCATCGGTATCACCTCCCCCGGACCGTTAGATTCCTCCAATGGAATCATATTAAATCCCCCTAATTTTGATCAATGGGCTTTTACTCATGTTACCGATTATTTTCGCGATAAATTTGATTGCACCATCTTACTAGAAAATAACTCAAATGCTCTGGCGCTCCTGGAGAAATTCTATAGCATCCATAATCAGTTCAAGAACTATGTGGAGCTGAATGTGGATTCCGGTATTGGCAGCGGAGTCATCTTAAATGGTCAGCTTTATAAAGGAGCTTCCGGATTTGGCAATGATTTCGGCCATATGTCCATTGATTTTCACGGTGAGCCCTGCCAGTGCGGGAATATAGGATGCGCGGAGCTCTATGCCTCCATCCCCAATATTCTTCGGTATGCCAGACAGATCAATCCCGCTTTTACAGACTGGAACATGATTGTTGATCAGGCTCTTTCCGGTAATGCCCAGGCGATTCAGGTCGTTGAAAAGGAAGCTTTCTATCTGTCCATCATCATCACCAATATCATGAACATCCTGGATGTGGAAGCCATTATTTTCGCAGGAGATCTCACCTGCCGCAGCTCCTTCCTCATTGATCTGGTGAAAGAACGGGTGGATCAGCAGATTATCGCCCGCATGGTAAAGCAAATCAACATCATCTCTTCTTCCATTACCTATGAGGCACCTGTTCTTTCTTCCGCAAATCTGATTCTGGAGCATTTTTTAAAAGGGCCGGTGTATTAACCGGATTATTTTAGCGTAAGGCGAAATTGAATGCCCCTGCCCTCATTTCTGAGGGAACAGGGGCACTTCTTACAGTTTATCGCTATTCATGATATAGATATATGCATCCTCTAAGGTCACATCCGCTTTTATTCCCGGAATATCCGGCTGTCTGTCCGTGATGATTCTCGCCTCTATTCCATCCTCTTTATAATTCTTAGAAGATATGATGTATTTACCTTGAAGCAGATTATATTCTTCTTCATTTTTCAATCTGCAGATCCATACACAATCCTTTACTTGATGAAGCAGTGCGTCTTTCCCTCCATTGTATTTAAGCTCTCCCTTTTTAAGCACCCCCAGCGTATTACAGGTGGCCGCCAGATCCTCTATTACATGGGTTGAAAATAATACGATCCGGTCCCTCGAAAAGTCAACTAACAGATTTCTTATGCGCACCCTTTCTTCCGGGTCAAGTCCGGTTGTCGGTTCATCCACGATAAGGATTTCCGGGTTATGCAGCAGAGCCTGGATCAATCCCACGCGCCGCTTCATTCCGCCGGACAATTGCCGGTTCTTCTTCCTCTGATGTTCCGCCAGGCTTGTTTTCTCTAAATAATAATCGATCCGCTCTTTTCCCTGTGCTTTTGTTATCCCCGCTAATCCTCCCATGTATTCCAGCGTCTCTCTCACCGATAGATTCGGATAAAGTCCTAACTCCTGCGGCAGATAACCGATAAGCCGTTGCAGCTTTTCGTAGTTTTCTTCTTTTAATTCAATCCCGCTCAGGGTCGCCTGACCCCTGGTAGGCTTTAGAATCGTAGTTAACACCCGCATAAGGGTTGTCTTGCCCGCACCGTTTTCGCCCAGTAATCCATAGATTCCTTTATTAATATTCATATTGATCTGATTAATTGCAACTGTCCCATTCCGAAACCGAACGGATAAATCCTTTATTTCAATTGACATATTCCCACCTCAACCCTTTCCTTTCCAAACAAGCAGTTTTTTATTAAAGTAAATTAACAGTATTGCGGTAATAACAGCAACCAGCTTGCCAATAATCCAATCTGTGCATATTTCATTGTTCTGGTTATTGCCATATGCAAATACATTAATGTAGTCCGGTATTCTCTTTCCGACGGTAGAGTTTAATATAGTCCAGATCAGAAAGGCGCCTCCGATCCCTCCCCATAAATTCTTAAACAGATTGACGAAAGTGAAGGATAAGGTTCCAAAAAAGAAAATACTGGCAGTACAGGCTAGAACTGCGGTTAAATATAATACCAGCAGATTAGCTTCACTTTTATACTTTATAAAATGTACATAAAAGACCCAGTAATCCAGACCGGTTAATATCCCCAGATAGACCACCTGAAGCAAGAGCCGCTGGCAGATTGTATGAAACCGGTTCTTTACCGGTAAAAGATCAAAGACCTCCCACCGGTTCTCGTGTATTTCCTGATAATATGCATCCGCGCAGAATACAATCGCCAGTAAAGCAACATTTGCATCCATTGCCACCCCAATTTCATCGGGGAAGGATATCCCCCTGATCAATGCCAATATGATCAGGAAGGAAACCGAGTAACACACCTTTATTCTTGTTAATGCTATTTTTATAGAGTATCTCAATAAACTCGTCTCCTCCTCCATACTGTAATACTCAAAAGAATAATGAAAACGGAACACAACACAAGGATAATCTGATTCAATACTGCCTGCGGAGGAGTGGATGTTTCAAAAAATGCCCCCGGAAAACGGACCAGAATTGCCAGCTTCCGAATCTTATATCCGAAGCTCCCATCCTCCATCCGGCTTCCCATGTTAGAATAAATCATATACAGGATCAATGCGGGCAAGGCCGGTAACGGGCTTTTAAAAAGCACCGCTATGGCGGTATAGACACTTGCAACCATGAGCAGATTAGGAATAATATATAAGATAGCGGCAAGCCATAAATCCCAGAAGGACACCGGAAACCCGGCTGCTCTTCCATGAAGCATTACCATAACATCAAACAGCAATGTTATAACAACCACGACGATGCTTAAGGCCGACATACCGCCGATGATCTTACCGATAATATACTCCCTCGCCTTCAAAGGCTTCGTATGCAGTAATTCATATATATCCCGCTTTGAATCCCGGATAAACAAAAAAGCAAACATAAAAATGGCATAGAAAATAATATAAACACCAAAGTAATCCGCATAGGTCCGTGAGAAATAATTGCTGTACTTATGCCTGTTAAGAGATGTCTTTATATAATCGTTGGCTTCTTCCATACTCGCCTGCCTCATCTTAAATTCATAAAAATATACATTTGCACCTAGAAATGAGTAATTGGCCTCCATATACTCCGCCACTTCCATCAAAGACATATTCCTCTCTGTCAGCTTGTTTATCAGCTCATTTTTCTGTGACTGGCTGAAATCAAATGCTTCTACCATGACCTCACCGATCTTTTCCAGCCCCATCTTGTATTGCTCTTCCTCCGCAGCAGGTATATAACCGTCCATTATATCCGCATCCGCAATTTCCGAATACTCCTCCAGCGTATGTATCTCACTTTCATCATTAAAATAATGAAGCCCCAGATAAGGAGACGTACTGCTGTATACGCCTAATACCACTAGAATTGCTCCGATATAAAAAATGGGATTTCGTAAATATCTTTTTAATTCCATCCAAATGATAACCTTCAATTCTTCTGCACCTCCCTTTCTATACGTTGCCGGCAACGTCTATCATAAGATTAACAGACAGTTAACAATAAAAAGACAACAAAAAGGAGCGGCTGCCCAATTAATTAATAATTAGTTTCGCAACCGCTCCCAGACTGTAAGCTCTTAACGGATTATAAACTCTGCTTTTACACTTGCTCCCTTATTCACAGCATTCTTAATTAATATCTTCCCCCCATGCTTTTCGCAAAGGAGCTTACTGATATATAAACCTAATCCAAAATGGTTTAAATCATTCGCAGAATTCTCATGATAATATGCATTGGTGACCAATTCCATGCTGTCTGCATGAAAACCGATGCCATCATCACATACCTCAACCTGCAGCATGGAGTTTATAAAGTTCACCGTTATCCTTATCTTCTCATACGCATATCGTACTGCATTGGAAATCAGGTTCTCATAGACCTCACAAATCATTGCCATATCTGCCTGAAATGAGGAAGGGGCCCCCTCCTCCATCCCTATTTCAATCTCAATATGCTTGGAAGCAGCAAGAATACCGGCCGATTCCTCTAATTGCTTCATTAATTCCCGGGTATTAACCGTTGCATAATCTGCCTTTCTATCTTCAAGACTGGATAGCTGCTTCATCTTGTCTATAAATAATAAAAGCCGTTCGGTCTGCTTATCACAGGATAAAATAATCTCATTCAGTCTTTCCTTATCAATTTTATCCTGGGGCACGAATTCTATCAGCATTTCATGATAACCCCTTAAAATTGCCAGGGGTGACCGCAGGTCATGTGCAATTGCAGCCTTTAGATTCTTCTGTTCTTCAATGGTCTTCCATAAATATTTATTATTAATCTGCAGCTGGTCTCTCATCTGCTCGAAAGAAGCGCATAATCTTCCCATTTCATCGTTATGGTCATATTTAATGTGGAAATCCAGATTATTATTTGCTATTTCTAAAGAACTGTCTTCCAATATTCTTATGGGTGTCTTTAATTTGTTTTTATAGAATATCGCCACGGCAAGTCCGGAGCATAGTGTTGACAGAATCAGCGGCGTCCATGTAATCACAAAGTCACAGGCTTCTGTAATATTATAATCCGTTTTTGTTAAAACATAGGAGCTGGGCCGGGATATATTGATCCGGATTCCATACTGTTCTATGTTCCTGGCTGCCAAATCAAAATATTCCTCTTGATCCAAATAGTGAAACCATATGTTATATTGAATTTGCTGAGCTATGGAAATAATGAAAGCGGATGAAAAAAAGCTCGCTGTCAATGCAATCACCAAATAAATCATTAAGGTTTTCTTTAATGATAATTGTTTTATACGCTCCATTTGTAGCCGCACCCCCATACTGTTTCAATAAATTCCTGTTGGGTATATTGGGAGAATTTTTTTCTGATTCTGCGTATGAGTTCCGTTACAATTCTGCTGTCTCCTTCTCCATCATATCCCCATAGCTTTTCATAGATGCTCTCTTTATCAAAGACCTGTCCTGCATGGCTGGCTAGAAATTCTACTATTTCATATTCCATTTTTGTCAGATTAATTTCATTATCACCATAATGCACCGTTCTCCCGACAAAGTCTATGCTCCACTTATCTATGAATTTTATCCGCGTCTTCTCCCGGTTTCGTCCTTCTCTTGCAATATGTGCGGTAATTCTGGCTTCCAGCTCCTTTAACCGGAAGGGCTTCGTGATATAATCATCCCCGCCTGATAACAGGCCGTTGATTATATCCTGCTCCTCCACCTTTGCCGTTAAAAACAGGATGGGGCAGGATACTTTATTTCTAATTCGCTTGCACAGCTCTATCCCATTCATATGGGGCATATTAATATCAAGTAAAATCAAATCCGGCGTTATATCCATCTTTTCTAAGGCTTCCTTTCCATCGGAAGCAGTATAGATCAAGTAACCCTTTAATTCAAAATAGTACTTTAGCATCTTTAATAATTCTTTATCATCATCAACCATAAGCAGTTTATTTTGCATTCAGACCATCCCCTTGCATAATATAGATTCTATTATAATTCATATTTATCTACAAATAAACAACATTGTCCCCAGCATGGCTCTGGAAGGTAATTCTCACTCGTTATGCACTGCTACACGGTTAAGAGCATCGGCCCTCCAAGCCGATGCTCTTAACATGTCTTACCTAATTATTTAGTACCTGAAATAAACTGATCCGCATTATTTAGTACCTGCAATAAACTGATTCGCCTCGGCCTGCATATAGGATACAATCGCATCAAGTCCGGCATTTTTCTGAGCTTGAATATATTTATCAACAGCCATACTGACATCATTGCCCTCTATGATACCCGCAAGCAGCAGTTTACCCTGCTCATCATATAATTGGTCACGCTGGGCCAATTCTGTCTTGATACTGCTGGTATCGGGATTAAAGCCGATGAGGGGAGAGACAACCAGGGAATTCTTTTGCAGCCAGTTGTTTTCCGCTTCCAAAGCTTCTGCGGTGATACTTCCGGAAGGCTTATTAAACTGTGACCGGATAAACGGCCAGCGGAACCAATCTAAGTAAGTTGAGTTTGAGGAATCCTGTCCTTCAGGATAATCGATGGCACCCCCCTCGTTTATTACATAAGTGCTTCCTTCGATTCCATACAGGAACATATCATAAGCCTCTTCATTGGTGTTCAGTAATTCCAGCAGCATCAGGACACGTTCTGCATTGGCGGCATTCTTATTAATGGCAAAGGCATTATTTAAGGGAGAATCATAACGGAACTTGCCGTCGGGATATAATTCCGCATAGCCATATTCCGCTCCGCCGATATTAAATGCGATGCCCTGAAGGGCAGTTCCCATTAAGCCTACCTTGGCGAAGGTCTTACCGTTTTCAAACAATTGGGTATCGGTTTCGGATAACTCATTTTTTGATACGATACCTTCGCTATACCATTTCTGCATCCAGGTTACCGCCTCTTTAAACATATCCGTCTGTTCAATGGGCTGTATCGTTACGGAAGCCGAGTTTAAATCGGTGGTAAGCATGTGATAGTTCATAGCATCCAATTCATACTTGGAGTGCAGGACAGCCAACACATCACTATAAGTATTTCCCCGGGGAAAGCCGGATTCAAAGATAGTGATATCGGGAACTTTTGCTTTGGCGTCTGTAAACATCCGGTCCAAATCTTCTATTGTTTCAAGCCTCGATGTATCAACCCCATATTTTTGTGCCAGGTCTTTCCGATATAAGAGGACGGCCTTTGAACTTTTATTGGTGGTCCAGGGCAGTGCTACCAATTGCCCGTTGATGCTGCAGGCAATTGTTGAGCCGTTATCCTCATAGGTTTTGAATAAGGTCGGCGCGTATTGCTCCATTAAATCGTTCAAAGGCAGCAGTGCCCCCTTATTCGCCATTTTCGCATAGAGCATCCAGTCGGCAACAAAAAATCCGTCAAAGCTGTCTCCGCCGGCGACTAATGCAGTCATTTTATCTTCATAATCACCGAAGGAAACAAAATTATATTGGATTTTCTCAATATTTAGCTGACTCTTATATTTTTCGCAAAAAGCAGCCAGGACTTCATCCTGAGCCGAATATTTATCACCGCAGGACCAGAAGGTCAGGGTCACAGGCGCCAGTTCAGAAGCCGCCGGTTTCCCTGATGCATTGTCGTCAGCCGGAGCTGTTGTTGTATCGGGGGCGGGAGTGTTATTTGTCTTTGCCGTGCACCCCAGGAGCATAAGGGCAGGAAAGACGATTAATAAAGTAATGGCTGCTATTTTTTTGAATAAATTTTTCATAAAAATTCCCCTTTCATATAATTTAAGTATAATATCTATCCCTTGACAGCGCCAACCATAATACCCTTGACAAAGTATTTTTGTATAAACGGGTACACCAGAATAATCGGGCCGATGGTGGCAATGCAGGTTGCCATTTTTATCCCCTCGGAAGGAATATAACCTATGGTCTGGGCAATGGCATTTACATTGGATGAGGAGCTTAAAAATTGGATATTGGAGGTAATGGTTCTTAATAAGAGCTGCAGCGGTTGATAATCGGTTTTGTCAATCAGCATAATTCCCAGCCACCAGTCATTCCAATAATTAAGGCTGATAAATAAGGATATTGTGGCAATCACAGGCTTTGCCAGCGGCAATATGATCTGAAAGAAGGTACGGTATTCACTGGCGCCGTCAATCTTCGCGGCTTCTGCCAATTCAGCCGGAATGCTTCTGTAATAATTGCGCACAAGAAAGATGTACCACGCATTGGCAAGATAGGGCAGAATTAAAGCCCAGACGGAATCCTTAAGGTTCAATATATTTCTGCATACAATAAACCACGGAACCATACCGCCATTAAACAGCATTGTAAATAAAACAAAAAAATTGAGAACTTTATGGTATCTCACCCTTTCCAGTGAGATGGGGTAAGCTCCAAGGGAAATAACCAGTACGCTTAATAAGGTGCCAACAAATGTCACGGTAATGGAGATTTTATATCCCTGCAATATTCTTCCCGCATCACTCAGTAAAATCCGGTATGCGGTAAGATCGATCATTTTGGGAACTAAACTGTATCCGCGGGACATTATTTCAGCCTCTGAGGTGATGGAGCCTGACAGCACCAGTAAAAACGGAAGTAAACAGAATACGCCAAATATCAGCAGGATAATCGCAATAAATAAATTGATCAGTGAGATACATTTTCGTTCTTTCATGGTTTCCTCCTAGAATAATGCTCCATCCGGGCTATGCTTTCTTGCCACTCGGTTCATTACCAGCAGAATGCATGTAGACAGAAGAGATTGATAAAAGCCTGCTGCCGATGACATGCCGATATCCCCATTCAGCCGAAGATTCCGATAAATAAAGGTATCCAGGACATCGGTGGTTCTATAGAGCTGGGCATTATTACCGATTAAGGAAAAGAACATACCAAAATCAGCATTCATGATTCGTCCGCAGTTTAGTAACAGTAATGTAATAATGGTGGGAGCGATCAATGGAAGGCTGACAAACCGGATCTGCTGCCAGCGTCCGGCACCATCTATCTTTGCCGCTTCATAATAGGAAAGATCGATTCCGCCAAGTGCGGCAATATACATGACCATCCCATACCCGGTAAATTTCCATATACGGAATATTACAAGTATGACAATCCAGAGAGCAGGCTTTTCATACCAATTAACCGATTCCGCTCCCATCAGACCCAACAGGTTATTAAAACTGCCGTGCTCAAAGTTGAACAGGTTATATGAAAAAAGACCAACAACAATCCATGAAATAAAATAGGGAAGAAAAATGCAAAATTGAACGAAGTTCTTAAATTTCCGCCCGCTCAGTTCATGAAACATCAAGGCAAGTCCAACTTCAAACAGCAGGCCGAAGAGTATAAACAGCAGATTAAGAAATACCGTATTTATGGTAGCAGTAACCGCGGAACCGGAAGAAAACAAGTATTCAAAGTTTTTGGTCAGCGGATGAATCCATGGACTCTTTATAATACCGTCGGCAAAATTGAAATCCTTGAAGGCAGTAATAAGGCCAAACATCGGAAGATAGTTAAATAATATCAATATGACAGCAACAGGAAGAAACATACTGTACAGTGCCTTGTTCTTATATAATTCTCTTCCCAGGGATGCAATCTTTTTCAAATGCGGCAACCTCCTTTCCTGAAAATAGTTTGGATAAAATAGAATTACAGGCGCCGTATAAGTCTATCGTGAGTTAAGTGTAGCCGCAAAGAAGCGGAAAAGATAGTGCTGATTCCAATGATTTAGTCCATTTTCTATGACTGGTCAGAAGAGGGGGACTATAAATGCTAAAGATATTCTTCAAAAATTAATGATGCAGTGGTTTTCCGCCGATTTTAAGATATAATGAGATAGGACAGGAAGATGGATTAGCATGTAAAAGCGCCGATGGTACACTGAAGTATATGGGGGTAGTATGAAAAAGGGAATTGTAAAGAAGAAATATTTTAAAAAGATGGTCATATCCTATACTTTTTTAGCGGCTTTAACTACCTTTATTCTGACCATCTTTTTTTATCAGAATTACTCAGAGGCATTGCTTAAAAATATGTATTCTGATTATCAAAGCAATCTAAGGAAAAATGCGCGTTCATTGACGGATTTCTATCATGAGGAAGAACAGCTTTATACAACCATTGTGATCGAGCAGCAGGTTGATAAATATCTGTCACTTACAGAATTCGATCCGGCAGAGAATTATCTGACTTACCTGAAAATCAAAAAATTATTGAATATAAATCCGTATATTCATTCCATATGTATTTATAATGATAAAGCAAAGGATGCCGCCTTTTGCGGATCGAGAAAGTTTAACGCGGAGGAAGGGTGGAAAATCTTACAAGAATTGAAATCAAAAACCATCTATATCTCTGAACTGATTGATAATAAAGAGGAAAAGCTCATTACCTTCGCCTACCCGGTCTATACCGATACTTACCAGGAGCCTGCGGGAGGGATTTTCATTAATTTTGGATACGACCGTATTGTTGATCATGTGCTGGGGGAAACAGAATATACCCAGTTAATTATTGACCGGGAGAATCAATTATTAATAGAGAAGCAATATCAGAAGGAGCTTCTCTCAGATAAGCTCCTGAAAGAATTTTATATGAGAATCAGTGCATCAGAAGAACAAACCGGCAGTAGTAAGATTGTATTTGACCATAAGAAATTGGTATTTTCTTATTATATTGACGCTCTGTCCGGATATAAATTTATCAGCTATACGGATTATAGCAGTATAACAGAGCAGTTGACCCAGCAGAGAAATTTATTTCTTCTTGCAAGCTTATTGGTGATGATATGCAGTGCATTCATCCAGTTTATGGTATCCCGCAGATTATACAAGCCCTTAGGTTCTCTTGCTTCTGAGATGGAGAATTCAAAATATGCCCAAGAGACGGAAAAGGACGAGTTTGGGTTGATTCTTCATGTCTACGAAAATACGATGAAAGAAATTGAGAGTTTAGAAGAAAAAAATGCGCTTTATCTGCCTAAATTACGTGCTGATCTTATAAAAAGCATCTTAATGGGGGATGCGGAATTTGATAAAGTTACCGAAGCTCTGGAGGAGAATGGATGGAACATCCCTTTTGACGGAATGTTTATCTCCTCCTTCAAAATAGAAGAATGGCCGGACAACAGCTTAAGATTAGTGGTTGTACAAGCCAGAATCAAGCAGTTATTACAAATACATTTAGATCATTTCTTTTATACGGAAAGTGTCTATATTGATCATGATGAAGTTGTCTGCCTGATCAACTCGAGGAAAGACAATAATGTGTCCTTTGATGCCCTGGTATCTCTTCTGGAAAAAATCAGGGATATCATTACGGAGGAATATAGGATCACCCTTACCATTGGATTGGACGGAGTGGTGACTGATATAAAATACTGTTTCCATGTGTATCAAAAGGTAAAAGAACTTCAGAATTATAAATTTATATTTGGTTATAACCAAGTGATCTATCCGAAATGTACTATGGAGCTGTTGCCGGAGCCACTGTCCTATCCGGATAAGATCATGGCAGATATTTTATATAGTCTGACCCATAATGACCGGGAGGATTTTGATGAAAAGCTGGAGGATTTTATAACCACCATACGACGATATACCTATCAAACTGCTTTCATGCTGTTTATGCAGCTCTATCTGGAAGCAATCTTTCGATTGCAGCAGTTAGGGGTTCCCTCCCTGACGAATCTGTCAGCCTCGGAAATGCTTCCCAAAACCCTTGAGGAAGGGAAGACGAAAATGCAGAGAATTTTCGAAGAATTTAGACTCCGTAAAGAGGAAGCGGAACAGATTAAAAGCAGTAAGCATTATAAAAAAATCGAGGAAAGCAAGGATTATATTGCTAAAAATTATAGGAATCCAAATTTAAACGTGGATATGATCGCAGAGGTATATGGCTATTCTCCCAATTATTTTGCCCGTATCTTTAAGTCGATTACAGGCTTTTATATTAATGATTACATCCGCCAGATCCGCGTCATGAAAGCGCAGAAGCTGCTGACACAAAGCGATATGACAATCGTTGATATTGCAATCGCTGCCGGTTTTACCACTCCGAATTATTTTTATTCCATTTTTAAAAGAGAAACCGGCTTAACTCCTGCTGCTTACAGAAATGTCAGGGAATAAGCTCTATTTACTAAAATATTAATATCAGGAAGGAATGAGGTATGAAACATATGGCAAATGAATATTCCTACAAGAAATTTTTCCAGGAGATGTACCGGGGGCAGAGCCGGATCTCAGCCATCGCTAGTAACCGGCCCGAAGAGCTGGCTTTATGGAAGGAGAGAATGAAAGACAAGCTGAATGAGATACTGGGCATGGAACAGCTCAAGGAGATCGGTTCCTCTTACCGGGGAGTTCATAGGAAGGTCGACGAATTAGAGCGCATAAAAGAAGAGGGATATGTAAGGATAAAATATCGCATGGAAACCCTTCCTCATGTATTTATGCCGTTTTATATGCTGATACCGGACACTGTCAGCAAACAGCAGGAGCACAGGCTTATGATCGCACTCCCCGCCCACGGAGCGAATAAAGACACGGTAGCCGGAGTGATCAGCAACGACGAGGCAAAGGAAAAGCTGGAAAGAGCTCCGAAGGAGAGCTATGGGAGGGAGTTTGTAAAAAGAGGATATCTTGTCCTATGTCCGGACCCGCCGGGATATGGAGAGCGTATAGAAGGAGCTTCCATGGAAGATAAGGCATTTGCACCGGATATGAAAATCAGCACGTTAGGTTCTTCCTGCAGGAACCTGGCGCAGATTGCAGAAGCATTGGGGCTTAGTTTCCAGGGTCTGGTATTGTGGGATATGATGTGTCTGGTTGATTTTGCAGCAGAGCATACCTATGTTGATCCGAACCGAATCGGATGTGCCGGATTTTCAGGCGGCGGACTTTATTCCTTGTGGCTTGCCGCCATGGATGAGAGAATAAAATTGACCGTAATCAGCGGATATCTTCACGGTTATTATGACAGCATCCTGGAAACACACCTTTGTCCCTGCAACTATCTTCCAAAGCTGTGGCAATATGCCGACGTCTGCGATATTGCTTCCTTAATTGCTCCAAGGTATTTATTCATAGAAAACGGAATTCATGATAAGCTGGATGGCCCAAGAGGAATTGCAGACCCGACAGAACAGGCAGAGAGAATAGGTAAGATATATGCACTTATGGGAAATAATGAATGTATGGAATACCGTCCTTTTGAAGGAGGCCATCAATGGTATGGCGGTTGCTATGATTTTGTAAATCGATATTTATAATATAGTCACTCACCTTTCGGAAGTGCATTGAGAATCTTTCATCACCATTTTATTAAACTATAACTACTTGATTTCATATAATATTGTAATTATATTCACGAGGCTTATTATGATAATACATGTTGTTCAACCTGGTGAGACCGTACAATCAATAGCTGAATATTATGGAATGTCGGCGGATCGTCTAGTGCAAGATAACGGACTCAGCAGACCTTATAATTTGGTTGCCGGGCAATCATTAGTTATTGTAAAACCGGAATTAATTTATACCGTGAAAGAGGGGGATACTTTAGAAAATATAGCTGATTATTACAATGTATCTTTAGTTCAGCTGTTAGCCAACAATCCATATCTTTCAGATAGAGAGTATTTATATCCGGGCGATATTCTTGCTATCAATTATACCAGAAAAGGATTATTAACAACACATGGAAATACTGTCCCTATTATTAATAAGGCTACTTTGAGAAAAACCTTACCATACTTGACCTATATTTCTGTCTTGAACTATACTGCTACAAATTCAGGGGAAATAATATCGTACCATGATGATACAGAAATAATACAGATATCAAAAGCTTATGGTGTAGCCCCGCTGATGTTGTTAACCACGCTAACTATTCAAGGAGAAGCAAACTTAAGAGCAGACTTTGATTTACTTTTAAACGAAGATTTCCAGAACAAGCAGATAGAAAATATATTAACTATTTTAAAGTCAAAAGGTTATTTCGGCTTAAATCTTTCACTGCAATACATTAGTTTAACTAATATCGAACTATATGAAGATTATTTTACAAAGGTAACAGATCGTTTAAACCAAGAGGGATATCCGGTATTTGTTACGATTAATCCCAATATCGATGAAGCAAATAATGAAGTAACCTTTCAAAAAGTAGATTATTCCATTATTAACAGATTAGCACAAAATATAATATTCACAAGTTATGAATGGGCATTTAACATTAATCCCCCTTCCCCAATTACCTCCGTTTACCAAACCGAATTATTTTTGAACTATATACTGAATTTTATACCGTCTAACAAAATAATTATTGGTATAGCGACATTAGGTTACGACTGGGAGTTACCTTATGTAGCTGGAATTTCTGAAGTAAATGTTATATCATTTGACAATGTTAATGAGTTGGCAAATGATTATGGGGCGATTATTCGATTTGATAATGAGTCTCAAACCCCTTATTTTACTTATACTGCAGATGAGGTCATAAATCATGTTGTATGGTTTATTAATTCCCAAACAATTAATGCCGTATTAGAAATGGTATCAAAATATAATTTAAAAGGGATAAGTATATGGAACATAACTGTTTTTAATCCTCAATTATGGTTAATTGTTAATTCCCAATATGAAATTGAAAAAGTTATTGTTTGAATACCAGCGGCTTACCATTGCAAAATTGACTAATATGGTTTATTATGGTATATTTTAAAATATCAAAGAGAGAAGCAATCGTTAAAAGGAGGAAGATACTGCATGAAAAAAGTAATTCTTAATATATTGATGATCCTATGTCTAAGTACATGTATTCCTGGGACAATGCCTATAGCAGAGGCAAAAGATAATGAATTTGTAATAGAAAATAACGTTCTGGTGAAATATAATGGTGAAGCAAAAGCGGTGACAATCCCCGATACGGTTAAAACAATTGGAAGTTCTGCTTTTGAAGGCAATAAGACTATTACCAAAGTAATTATTCCAAATTCCGTAAGTATCATTGAAAATTCAGCGTTTTATGGATGCACCAACTTAAAGACGATCACGATTCCTTCTACTGTACATACTGTTGACGTGTTTTCTTTTGAAGGAACACAGTGGCTGAAGAATCAAAAAGCAGGATTTCTGGTGGTCGGAGACGGCGTACTCATCAGATACACCGGAACAGCAAAAAAGCTTACCATTCCAAATACAGTTAAAAAAATCAATGAGGTCGTGTTTGCAAATAACAATTTGATTACCTCTCTTTCTGTACCTGATAGTGTAAAGGAAATCGGAAGAGCCGCCTTTATAGCCTGCAGCAAATTATCCACAGTGAAGATACCCAAATCAGTGAAAAGGATTGGCGGTGAGGCATTTTCCGGAACACCCTGGTTAAAAAATTACCAAAAAGCTTATGTCGTGGTAGGTGACGGAATTTTAATTCATTATAAAGGTACTGCCAAAAAGCCAAGTATTCCAACGACAGTAAAGCGAATCGGATATGAGGCATTTTATAAGAACACAAAATTAGAGAATGTTGTAATACCGGAGAACGTAACATGTATCGACGCCGGGGCTTTCAGCGGATGCAGTAATATTACCAAGATAAATTTATCCAGCCAAATACCAGACATAGCGGCTAATACATTTCAAGACTGCAGCAAGCTATCCAGCATCACTATTCCGGCAAAGGTAAAAAGAATTGGTGACTATGCTTTTGCCAATTGCAAGGCCTTGGCCGAAGTATTATTTGAGCCGGGAAGCACATTACAAACAATCGGGCGGGAGGCTTTCATCAATTGCAAAGGTTTGGCTGGTATCTCCATCCCAAGTGGAGCTGTAGAGATTAAGACCGGCGCATTTCAAAATTGCAGCAAATTAAAGACGCTTCAATTACCAGGTAAAATCCAAAAAATTCATGAGAATACCTTTCTTAATTGCAGCTCATTAAAAAGCATTGATATACCAACGGGTGTTACCAGTATTGGGGCCTCTGCTTTTAGCGGCTGCAAGCTATTATTAAGTGTGATATTGCCCGAAACCCTTACAACCATTGAGAACAGCGCCTTTCACCAATGTATCAGCTTGAAAGAGGTTATGATACCGGAGGGAACAACCACTATAGAATCTTATGCCTTTTATGAATGCAGTAATTTAGCCAATGTTCTCTTTCCAAGTACCCTTACCTCAATCGGATATGATACCGTGTCAGGCACCAAATTCCGTAATGAAAATCCAGAGGATTTTATCATTACACCAAATGGTATTCTAGTCGCTTATACGGGAAAGAGCGGGGTTGCAGCTATACCGGAGACGGTAAAAAGTATGGCAGACGGTTCCTTTCGCGATAGTAAAGTAGTCGAGGTGACATTGCCTGATTCAATAGAAGTGATACCGGATGGCTCATTTTCCAATTGTCCGGACTTAAAGATCGTAAGGGGTGGTTTAAATGTGACAAAGATTGGCGCCAACGCATTTATGGGTTGCAGTTCCTTGGAGGATCTCACCCTGGGCAGCAATCTAAAGGTCATTGGGGAAAATGCATTCTACAGATGCGGCAACTTGGAACGAATTCCTGAGCTTAAGAACATTCATACCATTGAATCCGCTGCTTTTTATGGTTGTACGAGTTTGAGTAAGATTGAAATTGGCACTACCCTCAAAACAATTGGCGGAAATGTATTTTATGATACGCAATGGCTGGATGATTATGAGGATGATTTTGTCATATTGCCAAACGGCTCTTTCATTTACTACAAGGGAAGCAACGCTCTTGTGACACTTCCTGATTATGTTACAAGTATTGCACCGCATGCGTTTGGAGGAACGCAAACTATTTCAAAGGTGATTATTCCGGGGAATGTCAAGACTATCTCCTACCATGCATTTGCATTCAGCAGTGTAGCGGAAGTGGTTATAGAAGAAGGCGTACAATATATCGGGGATCAGGCTTTCGACGAATGCTTGAATCTGAAGAAGATTACAATACCGGAGAGTGTTACGGAAATAGGCAGCAATATCTTTTTATGGGAAGAAACAGACAATGCCTATGCTATTACTGTCTATTGTAAAGAGAATTCAGTTGCTCACGAATATGCAATCCGATCCAGGCAGAATGTCAGTATTATGAAATAATTTGATGCGGGATATTAATGTCCCTATATGAATAGTGGGAGCGGGATTCATTGAATCCCACTCCCACTATTAGCATTATTAAAAGATTTTTGCCGAACCAAATCCAATACAGTTTCGAAGTATATCTTTATTCATTATCTTTATTCATTATCTTTATTCGTTATCTCTATCCGTTATCTCTATCCGTTATCTTATTAAATTGAAAATATCTTCCTCCCATAATTCTGAACAGAACGAAATATCCAAAACAAATGGTGCTCAGCGTTAAAAAACCTGCGAAGATGGAATACCTCGAGCTGATGTAACCGAAGAGCAAGCCTACTCCAACTGATACGATCCGTAACCCCAACGAAGAAAAGGATTCAACCGTCGCACGGATATGGCTCTCTGTGTGATGATGTAAATAACCGGTCACAAGAGGGTCAACGATGCTGGCAACTACGGAAAGCAGCATCATCGGAACAAGACAGAGCCAATCCCTTACAAGGAAGACAGCAGCATATCCAGCTATGCTGATACCGATGGTACAAGTCAGGATGTGTTTGTAACTAAATTTCTCTTTCAGCTTGTAAGCAAACAGATTGCCCGGTATCCTAAGTATGAAAGACAAGGAACTGAAAACGCCGAAGAATATCACGGAAATCCCTATGTTTTCTAAAATAATCTGCCAGAACTCATCCAGATAAATCATGCATGCACCTAACACCGCACCGGTCAGGCAATAGACCAATACAAGCGGCTGCGCTTTGTAAATTTTTAATGCATGTTTTGTATATTGCATAGCACCAAAGACCTCAGTTTCCGGCTTTGTCAGCATGGGCGGTTCTTTTAGCGAGAGAGTTAGACTCAAGGCGATACACATACTGACAACGGAAAGAACATAATTAAACTCTAGGTGGAAGAAATTCGCCAAAACACCTCCGCTAAGAGCGGCAATCATCGAGCCGGTAAAATCAACGGCCGATAAACGCCCCAGATGCTTTTCAAAATCTCCTTGTTTGTTCCCGCTCAATAAAGAGTCATAGAGCAAAGCGTTTTCACTTCCGCTGGAAAGAGCCTTGCCCATCCCTGACAGAAATATTGCAATGGCAAACTGCCAAAAGTCATGTGCAAATAACAACAAGATCAACTCCGTTACAGCCAGAGCATTATAAGCAGAAATCATTCTTTTCCTGCCAAATTTATCAGCCAGAATTCCTGATGGAATTTCAAAGGCAGTCACCGTCAGGGCATAAATGATTTCCGTATAAACGACCATTTGCACGTTCATCCCCCGCTGCTGCCAAAACAGCCTTTCAATGACATACGCAGGGATCAACGAATGAAAAAACGAAATCCAATACTGCTTTTTGACATTATTTAAATAACCCATTTCCTTCTTCCTTTCAAAATAGTTTTTAGGAAGATAGAAATAGGCGGTGCTCGCATTCTTTTATACGTTGTTAACAACGTATACCTTAAGACTTAACAGGGAGGACGGGCTTTCAGCACATTTATCACCTACCAATAAAAATTCACAGCCCTAGTATAGCATAAATCTACGGCTTCCACAATTTTATTTCAATTAACTTGATCTATACTTCAATTAACTGGATCTATGCTTCTTACGATATTCAGTGGGGGAAATGCTTGCATATTGGTATCTTTCTATTTGAGCAGATCAGATAAAAAGGCAAGAGCTAAGCCTTGACCCCAACCCTGAATCCATTCCTTTGGAATATTACAATAACCTTCTCTATCTTTCATGACCGCTGTTCCTCCGGATACGTTTAGAACACGTCCATCCTCACTTATATTGCGTAAGATCCCTTCTAAGGATTTTTGAACATACTTTGTATGAAGCGGATTCTTGTTATTGATCATAGCAGCCGCGATACCGCAGGATGCAGATACCTCTTCATAGGCCATTTCATCGTCTAATACGGTTCTCCATAAACCATTTTCCGTTTGAAGCAGCTTCAGCGCTGCCAATTGATCTCTAAGAGAAGACTCAATATCCATACATTGGGGATATAAAAACCAATCTGTTAAGAGGTCTTTCACTTGTGACATCGTATAAGCTGCCCAGGCATTTGCCCTTCCCCAGTAAAATCCGGACATGTGGTCACCGCGGGTATTATCATATCCATGATACCATAGACTTGTACCGGGGTTCTGCAAATATTTGATATGCCAGTAATATTGATGTAACGCATCTTTGATCAGCTCCTGATCCTGTAGTTTAACGCCTACTCTAAGCAGGAAAAAAGCTGCCATAAACAGGGTGTCTGCCCATGCCTGTTCTTTAAAACCCAGATGCTCCAAAACACCGTCGGCAAATCTTCCGGCATGATTCTTAATAAAATCAACTTTACTCATTATGATATCCCAATATTTTTGTTCCCCTGTTTCTTCATATAGCGTTATAAGCATATGCCCCATAGCACAGGTATTGATAGACCATACCGGCATACCTAACTTAATATATTCATCTGTCCATTTTATAAGCATATCGAGATAATCTTTATTTCCTGTAATTTTATAGGCACTGGATACCCCATAATAAGCCACGCCGCAGGGCCAATCCCATGTTAAATCCATGGTCATTGTCTTTCTGACTACTTTGTCAATTACCTTAATCATTTCTTCTCTGTTATAATTTAGTTCCATCACAAATTCTCCTCTTTTTTTGTGCTAAAATCTTAATCAAACCTTTTACTTCATAAGCTCTCCTATCTGTTATGAAGTGACCTCTTGTCAAGTGTTAATTTCAAGAAATCACTCTTTTTCTTTATTTCTTATTGTTCCAATGCCTGGAGCATATGGATAGAGCCTCAGATTTAACAGTTCCCGGCCTTGGCCACTCTGTTATACGTGGATCAGGTTGCCCTGCCGACAGGTCAATGGTCCGCCGTGAACTCTGCAATCTACAATCGTGAATCAAAGTATTTAATTACAATGTCAACATAGAAAGGGCGCAGATAGCTCGAACCTTAAAAGTTTTCTAAAGCCCTATCCATATGTTCCAGTCATTTTATTATCTGCCAGATGTATGTCGGGCAAAGTCCGTCTTACATCTGGCTTGATTACCCATCATGATATTCTGATGGTATTGTCAAGGGCTTGCCGCCAAAGGCGGTGCTTTAGCACCCTTTACAATGTCAGCAGAATATCATATCCATCATGCGATATTGTTTGTCATCAATCCCCACATAAAGCATGCCAGTTCACGGGCAATTGCTGTTGTTGCTACATTTCTGTTTAGTCTTTTATTCAGTGTCATTTTGTAGAACCTCCTTCGAAGTCTCTCATTTGCCCTATCTGCATATGCTATAACTTGTGGTGTATTTCCTTGTTGCCTTTGCTTCAATGCTACTGATTTATGTCCTATATTACCTCTGGTATACGCCTGAGCGGACTCAACAAGCAGCCTCCGTAGATGACTGTTTCCTGCCTTTGTAATGCCATAACGATTTTGTTTTTCATCACTCGTTTCTTCACTTGGAACCAAGCCAAGAAATGCTGTAAACTTTTCTGGTTTCGCAAATCGTTCAAAATCTCCGACCTCAACTATCATAGATAATGCTGTATGCGTTTTTACACCTATAAGACAACCCAGTTTTTTTACTTTTTCTTGATACTGTTCACCTGATGCCAGTTCCTCAATTCTTTGATCCAGACGTTCTATTTTCTGTGTGAAATATTCATACGTGATGAGATATTCCTCTAATGTTTCCTGAAATACTCCACCCAGTTTTAGTGACTTCAACCATTTCATATGTGCAATTGTCCAGTAAGTCTTTCCGCCTTCAAATTTCTTTCCAAAACGTAATACCAATGCCAGAATCTGCTGTTTTGTTTTCTTTAAGTTGATTTTCTGATCATCTCTCATCCGGATATATTCTTTTATTGAATTGTCTTCATCTGTTGGTACATTTACTTCACTGTATGTGTGAAATGCAAGGCATCTTGCGATATTTCCAGCATCTCTTTTATCTGTCTTTACCCTGCTGGTATTCGTTATCGCCATAGTTGATGGTGCTAAGATAATACATTTTACACCATGGTCTGTAAGCTGATGATAAAGTGAATAGCCAAGACAGCCCGCCTCATATCCGCAGATAAATTCTGCATTGTCAGAAAATCTATTTCTGAGTTGCTCAATATACTTCAATACCAGCTTATAATCAGCAGACATTTTTTGTTTATACAAAATTTCATCTGTATCAAAGCTATAACAGCAAACTGTGTAACTTTCCTTATGGACATCCATTCCAACGTAAACTATACTATTCATATGTGGCCTCCTATTGTATGCGGTAATCCCTGTTACCATTAATCTCTTCAATTAATAGTTTACAGGTAAATCCACGAATCTACAATTGTGAGGTCACTTCATATTATCTA
>JAEWYQ010000041.1 GCA_023395555.1 Bacillota bacterium | reverse complement strand
CCACAGGAATGGTGCCTGACACCCATACTCGCTGACACCCATACTCTCCCTCAACAATTCCCTTCATACACAAATTTCAGTTTCTGACGTGCAATCCTGGCAAGGCGGTATATTTTCTTCACCGGGGTGGCCTCTCTGTCCTGCATCTTCCACCGCGGGAAGAAGCGCGAGATATGGAGGGGAATATTCGGGTCTATTCCTGCCAGCCAGCAGGACAGCTCCAGCATCTCTTCTTCCCTGTCATTTTCCTCTGGAATGATGAGGGTCGTTACCTCCACATGGCACCGCTCTGCTGCCAGCAAAATCGTACGTTTCACGGTAGCCAGGTCTCCTCCCAGCCTATGGTAAAATTCCTCTGTAAAGCCCTTCAAGTCAATATTAAAGGCATCTATGCAAGGAAGCAGCTCCTTTAAGGGTTCCTCACAGATATAGCCATTGGTCACGACCACATTCTTAAGGTCATGCCTTTTGGCTTCCCAGGCACAGTCACGAACGAACTCATATCCAATCAAAGGCTCATTATAGGTGTAGGCAATCCCGATATTTCCCCTGAATCGGAGTGTCAGCGCCTTGTGTACCAGCTCTTCACAGGTAATCTCCTGGATCTCGATCTCCTCTTCTCCCACCATGGAGATATCGCAGTTCTGGCAAAAGGGGCAGCTCAAGTTACAGCCATAGCTGCCCACAGACAGAATCCTGCTGCCGGGATAAAAATGATACAGCGGCTTCTTCTCAATAGGGTCTAAAGCGAGGGCAGTCAGTTTCCCATAATTCCCGCTGACAATCTTCCCGCCGCGATTTATCCTAGCCTTGCATAATCCGGCATGGTCTTCTTCGATTTTACAATGATGGGGACAAATTCCGCATTCCGTTCTCATTGGTGTCTCACCACCTCAAAGCGCTCCAGAGAAACCTTCTCATTGTCATAAATTCCTGCCTTCTTCCTGGCAATAGCCACCTGCCGCTCCACCGTATCAATGCCCTCCAGATTCGGAAGCAGAAGCCCCCGTTTTCTTCCGGAGGTCACAATTACCCCATAACGCTTTACATCCAGCTCTTCCATGGAGGCGATGGGCTCTGCCGGAGCAAGCACGTCCACACTATAAACCAATTCCTCCAGCTCCTCTTCCGTCACCGGAGGAAATCTGGGATCCTCCTCACCGGCGCTTACGGCATTGCGAAGAATTTCCCTGGCGATACAATCTGTTACCGGTGCTATGGTTCCAATACAGCCCCTGAGACTTCCATGCTTTTTCAGGGAAACAAATACTCCTGCCTGCTTTTTTAACATCTCCTCCGGAAGTCCGTCAGGAAGCCCGGCTTCTTTCCCCGTTATAACATAGGTCTCCAGGGAATGTCTTGCCAAATGCACATAGGGGTCTTCCTTTTTCTGCAGCTCCCTGGCCAGCTCCCTCTGCTTCCGTGTAAAGATTGCACCAAAATCCCGGTCCGGCGCCTCGCCGGTGATACGGTAGGCGCAAATGCCATATCCCACGCCAAAGGGTCCTTCATAGGAGAGAAAGTCCGGCTCTGCGGACTTCCCGCTAAGGGCCCCCGCCATGATAAGAAAGGATCTCAGGCCGCATTCCGCCGCCGCTTCACAAAAATCCGGAGAAAATTCAAGAAGCTTAAGAAAATCCCCCTCTTTCATGGCCTGGGTAACCTGCCGGTCAAATTCGACTCCCTCCTGAGCAAAGCCGTAAGGCCCATCCTCTTTCAGCCTATGGGATAAATCTCCGCTGGCTACAAGGACAATCCTGCGGTCCAGCTTTTCCGCAGTCTTCTCCATGCACTGACCCAGACGGTAATGCAGCGGCAGAGATAACCCGGAAAGCCCTACCCGCACCAGACGGTAGTCCTTGTAATACTGGTTGATAAAATACATGGGAACCATGGTTCCATGGTCCAGCCCCGGATCCTTCTCTCCCAGAGTTCCTGCTTCAATGCCGTCTCGTTCCGCACAGGCCTCCAATGCCTGGACAAACTCTTCGTCATAATCGGCCTGCAATTGTACCCCTCCCGCACCATATTTGCGGAAGCTGCCCTTAGCCTTTTTTCCGGGAGATATGTGAAAATAATCGGAATACATAATGGAATGGGGTGAGGTAATAATGATTGTGTCCGGCCTCAGTCCGGCGATTCGCCTGGCAATCTCATGATAGCACTCCACTGTCTTACTTATCTTCCTTTCCTCTCCCCGTCCCACCTCCGGTATAATCAGCGGAGGATGGGGTACGATGAATGCCCCAACCAATGGCATAGTACCACCTCTTTCTTGGTTATATTGTTTTTCATTTATCGCATTTATAATTATGAAACAATTGTACGAAGCTAATTTTTTCTATATCTTAATTATATCCTTTTTTACGAAAGATAGAAAGAGACTTCTTTCGAAGCCCTGTCAACCAGCTGATATAGACTAAGCTATGCCTTTATGCATTAGCTTTTCTTACTAAATAAAATAAGTAATTTTAATGTAAAATAATGTTGATTTGAACACTTGTTTAGGTTAAAATAACCATGTAAAGTATTTCCTCAGCGCTTAGGAGAATAAAGGATGAAAATAGGAATATGTGATGATGAACCTATTGTCGTAAAAGTACTTGCTCAATTAGTGGAGCAGAGTTTAGACCAGAAGAAGATTAAGGCAGAAATAACACCTTTTCTATCCGGCTCCCTCCTGCTTGGCAAAATCAAAGAGCTCGATGCTGTCTTTCTGGATATTGATATGCCGGAAATGGATGGCTTTGAAACGGGACGGGCTATTAATAAGGAAAATCCCCTTTGCAAGATCATTATGGCTACCGGTAATCCGGAACGATATAAGGATTCCTTCAAAATAAATGCGTTTCGCTTTGTTACAAAGCCTTTTGAGTTTGCCGAGATTAAAGAAGCGATTGAGGCACTGTTAAAAATAAAGATAGGCGAAGAAGTGTTTCTTCTATACTTGGATCGCATCCCCTGCAATATACCGCAAAAAGACATTAAATTCTTTAAAGCTTTTAACGGGTATTGTGAAGCGAGGGTTCAAAACAAATATTTCCGCAGAGATTTGTCACTGAATGAGGTAGAGGAATTGTTAGATCCTCGGTTATTCTGCCGCATTCATAAACAATACATAGTGAACATGCAATATGTTGAAGATCATAAAGAAACCACACTTATAATAGATGGAGAGTGCTTTCCCATCTCCCGCAGAAAGCAAAAAGACTTCGAGCAGAAATACGTTTTCTTTGATATCAACTATAGGAGGTGACAATTTGAGCACGATAGAGGTTTTTATTATAGCCTTTTTTCACGCGCTGGCCTATTGCGCCGGAACTTATATATTGTTTGGCAAAAAAATATGGCACATTCCATCCGGCATTCTTTTATTTGTCTTGTATTTAGCAGGATACCGTATATCAGGGCTGCCTGTCAGTGATTCGTTTTATATTTACACCAATGCAATTATCATTACTTTTGTATTAATAGAAGGTTCTTTATATCAAAAGATCTGGATTATTCTAAAAAGTGTATTTATTATTTCCTGCGGCATAGAAATAATTGAAGCTTTTCTAAATATGGTGTTATCACAATATATGAATTTGTCGGTAACGAAGGAAAGACGCTTTCTTTTGGCCAATATCATACTTATCACAATTTGGTTCATAGTCGGATTAATACAAAAAAGGAAATTCAACATAAATGGAAAATATACTCACCATATTATAACAGCAACGATGGGTGTTATGGCAATCGCACTTTTACTGACTGTCATAAGTCTTCGTTATGCGGAAGAGTATGTAAATAGCAAGCGATTTTCCATCCTTAGTAATGTATTAATTATATTATCTTATTCAGGTATTGTGATATTAGGCTTATTTATAATTTATACCAGAAATGCAAATGAAAATTATAAGCAGCTGTTGAAAACAGAGTATCTGTTAAGACATTTGCAAAAAAGCCATTATGAAATCATGCTTGCAAAAGAAGAAGAAACCAGAAGTTTCCGCCATGATATCAGCAACCATATCATGTGCCTCAGTGAGATAACGAAAACCGGAAATCTTGCAGAAGCCAGCCGGTATATCGAGCAAATGCAAATTACACTATCGGAAATACAGAAAAAGAGCTATACCACAGGTAATGAAATCCTTGATGCCATTCTAAACTATAATATCCACCGGTTAGGAGAAGGTGTAGATATCCATGTAGCCGGCTTCTGCAATGGTATATTAGATATCAACAACGTCGAATTATGTTCCATTTTATCAAATCCGTTGCAAAATGCGGTTGAGGCACTGATCCGCCAGCAACAGGGAAGAAAGTATTTGAATATTCATATGCATTCCACTCCAAATAATTTTCAACTGGAAATCCAAAATAGCTTTGATTTGGAAGATAATATTATGATTAATGGCTTGCCGTATACAAAAAAGCCGGACAATAAAAATCATGGAATCGGGTTGAAAAATGTTAAAAAATTAGTAAAAAAAAATAATGGCTTATTCCAACTTGATATTCAGCCTGGGGAGTTTAATGTCTCAATTATATTGCCCATGAAAGAATGTATCTGCTAAGTTCGGTATAGAGGCCCAACCGTTAAGGGAGTTATCTGACCGTTAAAGGAGTAATACTTGATATCCATAATATTCACGTGCTAGAGTGTAGATGAGGAGGTGAATATTATGGATAAATTTGTATCAATGTGTGGATTATTAGAAGATTTAATTAAGTTTATTTTTGGATAATTTTTATAATACTGATGCAAAAAATCCCAACATTTTTCATGTATAATCCTTACATATGATCAACTAAATATATTCCAAAATAAGAGGAAAAATTATGTTTAATAATAATGTGGTGCAATTTCAAATTAAAGGAATTGATATGATCGGTAATATCAACAATAGCTCTGTTATTGGATTATCAACTGACGGAAAGGCTTTTTTAGAAGAATTAATATGTAATGAAAATTCCATAACAGATGAAATTTTAACTGAGGAGCAGCAAATTCTTTATAATACATTACAAGAACAAGGATATTTTAAGGATGAAGAAGTCGTTGGACATAACGCAGAGCAAAGAAATCGAGGATAACAGCCAGCTTAAGGATGACAGAAAAGATCCTAAGCAACCGGCTTCATCGTGAAATGAAGATATATTTTCCAGAATACATGGAGGCATTCGGAAAGATTGAAGGTACATATGCACTTGAGATACTGAAAATAGCACCTATTCCGACCGACATTCTCGAACTTGGGGCATATGGGTTAAGAGACATTTGGCATGAGGTGAAACTGAGAGGACGCGGTTACAGCAGAGCCAGTGTGATAGCGAACTATGCAAAGTTAAGTATAGGTCTGACCGATGGAATAGATGCAGGAAGAAAAGCAATCAAGTGGCTTGCCCAGCAGATCACAAATCTGGATGAACAGCTGGATACGATTGAAAATAAACTTCATAAGAAATGTATGAAAATACCATATGCAGAGAACATCCTTGAAATCAATGGAGTTGAAGAAACAATTCTGGCTGGAATACTTGCTGAATTGGGTGATATAAACAGGTTTGATGACGTAAAGGAAATACAAAAATCAAGTGGAATGGGTCTTGTAGCATGTAGCTCCGGTAAGCATAAAGGACAGACCAAAATCAGCCACAGGGGACGCAAACGGCTAAGATACTGGTTATTCCAAGCAGCAAAGTCAGCGGTATAACATGCTGATGAGTTTAAGGAGTTGCATATTTATTACACAACAAGAACGGATAATCCGCTTAAGAAGATGCAGTCACTGATTGTGATAGCATGCAAGATTTTAGGGCTATATATACGATTTTCAAGACAGGAACCAGATACAATCCAAACAAGCTACTTAAGGATATCAAACGTCCGGTTGCCGCGATAAAGCAGGCAGTTGCATAAAGAAAAATAAAGCAGTATATTTTCAGACCCTTGCCGAACTTCTGTTAAAGAACGGAGGCTGGGCAGGGTTCTGGATAAGAAACCCGCAAACGATGGAGTTAGAAGAAGAACTGAATCAGCACCAAGACTGTATAATGATTATAACGGTATAGCGTCCACTGATTTATTCAGTACCGGGATGAGAAATGTAGGGTCGGTAACAATCAAATGAAAAACAAGAGCTGTAGCTGGCATCGGTTTTTTCCGTGGGGCATAGACCCCGTCTAGGAGCTTGGCTAGCACTCAGTGTATGAATAGATGGTACGAAGGAAGTTGGGACACGATCCCCTTAGACACGGAAGGTTCATCATCATAGTCAAACAGAGGGAAAATAGCCTTTATAAAGCAGATAAAAAGGATGCTTTTAAAGGTATACCCTGAAATTGACTATTCGGTACATGATACTACGATATTCATCACTCTCGGCTCTGTTTTAAGAGGTAAATAAAATCGTCAAAGCCAGTAAAATTAATAGATTTAGGCTTGACAGAATAGGAAGGAAGTAATAATGCAATTATCAAAGTACAATATTGTTAAAGATGTTGAGGATGGTAACCTATTAATATTTAATACAATTTCTTCTGGTGTTCTTTTATTAGATGATGAGAATGCGAAACTATATAGAGCGTTAGTAAATAGTAATATATTTAATGATAATGATTTAATAAATCAGTTAAAAAAGGGGGAAATGATAATTGAAGACGGTATAGATGAACTTCATAACTTAAAATTATTTAGTAGAGTTAATCAATATGGTGCTCAAGGTTTAAATATGACTATAGCTCCGACAACATACTGTAATTTCCGTTGCTCATATTGTTATGAAACAGGAGCTAATCATGATAATATGCCAAAAGAAGTAGAAGATAAAATTTTAGAGTTAGTAGTGAACAAGACTACATCCTCTTCAGAACTTAGAGTTTCATGGTATGGCGGAGAACCCCTATTAAGATTTGATGTGATTAAAAGGTTATCAAAAGAGTTTTTAAATTTAATTGAAAGTGGCTCACTTAATATATATCAAGCTAATATTATAACGAATGGATATTTGTTATCTGAGAATATGGCACAAGAATTACAAGAATTACATATTACAGATGTACAAATAACATTAGATGGTAACGAAGAGTCTCATAATAAGAGAAGAGTACACGAAACGGATTCTTCAACATATAAGAAACTTATAGAGAATATTGTTAAAGCTAGTTCTCATGTGAAAATAACAATACGCGTAAATATTGATTCGTCCAATTGTAATACTGCCACAAGATTAATAGAAGATTTGGAATCTCATAATTTACAGGGAAAAGTATCACTTTATATTGCCCCTGTTGAAAACATTAATAACATTATGGAAGATGATACATGTCTATCTATGGCGGATTTCAGCAAATATGAACTTCACTTTTTAAAAGAATCAGCAAAAAAGGGTTTTAATGTTGTGTCAATGCCACTACATAAATATAATTATTGTGGTGCAACTAATATTAATACAGTTGTTATTGGACCTAACGGTGACTATTATAAGTGTTGGAATGACATTGGGAGGCCTGAATTTTCTATTGGTAATGTTTATGAAGGTATTAAATCATATACTAATGTGAATAGTTGGTTACTATACGATCAGTATGCTGATAAGGATTGTATTTCTTGTAAACTATTACCGATATGTATGGGAGGGTGTCCGTATCAGCGTATAAGAGTAGGTAGAAAAAAATGTAGACCTATAAAATTTAACTACGACGGTATGTTAGATTTACTTTTACATACTAATATAAACTAGGAAGGAGGTATTAACATGAAATGGTTGCAACAACCGGGGACAGGTTCCCACAGTGCGCCAGTTCACGGATGTCCATGTTATATATTTACACCAAGATCGTGTGAATGTGTTGGTAAGAGTACTCCATGTGCTACTCTATTTTGTCCTATTTTAGGTTGTAGTACAGATAGTTGTGACTCAAGAAGCTGTTTTATTTACTTTTAAATCCACAAAAAAGGGTGGGGTTTTTATTCCACCCCTTTTATACTAAAATAAACTTTATAACATATGATTTGCATTAAATATTAAAGAAATGCAGATGTTTAATATAAATACAATTAGTTTATCTTTAAAACGAAACGATTTACGTAGGCTTATTACGTTACATATATAAGTAAGGAGGTACTAAATGGAGTGGCTGCAATTTCCAAAAATGTCAGACGACTATTGTATCTTTAATTTTTGTTGGAGCAGAGATAAGAGTGGAGATCAACAATGTGTTATACGTTTCTGTTTCACAAAAATGCCTTGTATAATTGATGACGGGGTGCCCTTTCCGTAGGAGGTGTTATAATGGAGTGGCTTAAAGTTCCTAATAATATGAGTATGATGCATCCAGATAATTTTTGCTTTATAAGAATTTGTGGTAATAAAGGTACATGTATAGATTATTATTGTATTATTCTATTGACTTAGTTACAAATTAGACATTAGAAATTCTATATTATTTGCAATGTAATAACCTATGTAAATCGATAAAAAAATAAAAAATATAGTAATATATTTAGGGAGGCTTATGAAGGAATCTATATATAATATCATTAAGCAAGAGGAACAGGATCTAATTATATATAATGTTGGTAGCGCTGGGGTCTTAAAATTAAATAAAGAGTATGCACAAGCATATCAAGACTTTATTGAAAATGGAACTACCCAAAAGCTAGACTTACTAGAAGCACTTAAACAAGGTGGATTATTAGTTGAAGATGATTTAGATGAAATTAAAAACCTTCAAATCCAAAGTCTAGTTAATAGATATAATTCAAATAACTTGACATTAACAATTGCGCCAACGATGGAATGTAATTTTAAGTGTACGTATTGTTATGAAGATGGTTATAGAAAAAATCGGATGAATTATGAAGTACAGCAAGAAGTAATTAGATTTATAAAAAAACACTCTTTTGGATGTAGTTCCATAGGTATTTCATGGTACGGTGGAGAGCCATTACTTGCACTAGATGAGATAGAAAATATGACGAACTCTATTAGAACTATTACAAACGATAACATTGCTTATTATGCTTCAATCGTAACTAACGGTTATTATTTGACCAAAAAGAATGTTGAAAAACTAAAAGAATTAAAAATTGAGAGAGTGCAAGTAACAATTGATGGACCACGTAGTATACATGATTCAAGAAGACTTTTATATAACGGAGAAGGGACTTTTGATAGAATTATTAATAATATAAAAGATGTATGTCTCGACATTCCAATTGTCATTAGAATTAATGTTGATAAAACTAATATAAATCATACATATGAACTGTTAAATTATATTGAAGAATGCAATCTAAAAGGTAAAGTGAGCTTATATTTGGCTCCTGTAGATGATATAAACAATGGATGTATAGAATCAAGTTGTATGACAATTAGTGATTTTTCTGTTGAGGAGATTAAGTTTCAGTTAGAAGCATTAAATAAAGGTTTTAAGATTGGATTAATTCCATCGTGTAACCCCTCTATATGTGGAGCTGTTTCTTCTAACTCCTATGTAATAGACCCGAAGGGAGATTTATACAAGTGCTGGAACCATATAGGACGAGAAGAAGAAAGGGTAGGATCAATCCTACATAATTCTTTTACCCATAATATTTATAAATGGTTACTATATGATCCTTTTAGTAATGAGGATTGTACCAATTGTATTGTACTTCCCGCTTGTATGGGCGGTTGTCCTTATCATAAATTAACCACAAAAAATTCTAAATGCAAATCAATTAAATATAATGCATTAGATACATTAGAATTAGTAAAAGTTGCAAAATGTATCCATTAATATACGAGGAGACTAACATATGAATCTGGATATAAGAAATATACAAAGAATTTATAATAATGAAGTTCATGCTATAAAGAATTTAAACATTAATATTAAACCTGGTATACTGGGCTTATTTGGACCTAATGGAGCAGGAAAAACTTCACTATTAAAAATTATAACTACAATAGAGAAACCAGACTGTGGGGAGATACTTTATAATGAAACGAATATTGTTAAAAAACCATATGAAATTAGAAGAGTACTCGGTTATTTGCCGCAAGACTTTGGGTTTTATAATAACTTAAATGCTATTGAAAATTTATTATATATTGGTTCTTTAAAAGGTATCGACGCTAGTATTATTAAAAGCAGAATATCTGAACTTCTTGATTTATTAAATTTATATGAAATAAGAAAACAGCCAATTGGATATTATTCGGGTGGTATGAAACAAAGGCTAGGTATAGCACAGGCTTTATTGAATAATCCTAAAATATTAATTTTAGACGAACCTACAAATGGACTAGATCCTGTAGAAAGAATTGAATTTAGAAATTTGGTATCTAATATTTCGGAAAATCGAATAGTTATTATTTCTACTCATATAGTTGCTGATTTAGAATCTATTGCTAACAAGGTGGCCATAATGATTGAGGGTAATTTATTATATTATGATACTCCAGATGAATTATTATTAAAAGCTGAAGGGAAAGTATGGGAAGCGGAGTTTACCATTGAGGAATATAATAAACTTAGAGACGATTTAGTTATAAGCAATATTTCTAATACTTTAAAAGGTAAAAAAGTAAGAGCAATTTCAAAAGATCCGATTAAATACAATGCCACTAAAATGTTACCTAGTTTTGAAGATGCTTATTTATATTTAACATCATGTTTGAAGGGTGGTAAAAAATGAATTATAAAACAATAGCTAGAATAGCTTATACTAATGTTATTCATAAATCTAGAAAATACTCATTTTTGTGTACTGTCGGTCTATGTATAGTATTGTCAATAATGTATCTGCCTTCAGACAATTCGATTATAAATGTACTTAACTTTAATGGGTATCGAGGCATCTATAATTCGTCATGGATAGGAAGCGGTGTGGCCTTATTAACCTCTATGTTTTTAAGTTTAATAGGTTTTTATTACATAAGGAATTCAATATCGGAAGATAATAAGAACAACATTGGATTAATTATTGCCAGTACCCCTATAAGCAATATAGAATATTGTATAGGAAAGTTTTTTAGCAATTTTCTAAACTTATCTATCATATCAATTATTATGTCAATAATGTGTATATTTCTTCAGGTGATTCGTGGTGAGGATATGAATATAATTTTATATAATATATTTTTGCCTTTTATAGTTATAACTACCCCGACTATACTTGTAATTTCTGCTATTGCAGTTTTATTTGATAGTAACTTTGTATTAAGTGGTTCTTTAGGAAATATTATATATTTCTTTATATGGATTACACTTGTATCTCTATCATTTAAAGGCAAGCCGTTTGTGTTTGATTTAATAGGCACAAGTTATATATTACCGAATATAATGAAAGACTTAAAAAATGTAATACCTGATTATAATATGTCATATACAGTCATAGGTAATGATAAATATAGTTCAACCTTTATATGGAATGGTATTGATTGGGTTAACCAGATGTTTTATATTAGATTTGTATGGTGTATTTTCTTCGCAGTTATAATTTGTATAATTGCAAGTATACTTTTTAGAAGGACATTTATATGCAAAACTTCAGATTATAGTATTTTAGAATTGGATATTTTTTTAAATAATGATAAAAATTATAATAATGAAATAGAAAAAAACAAGAATGACTACAATGCATGTAAATCCATTAAATTAAAATTTAGTTTATATAATTTAATTATATCAGATATGAAAGCCAATGCTTATGGATATTTCTGGATATGGTATGTAATAATTTTAATTTTATATTCTTTAAACTTTATTTATGATAATCAAATTTTACCTTCTATTCTTTTTCTATGTACTTTACCATTATGGTCTCGAAATAAAGTAATGAAGTATAAAAACAGGATAACTCCTATTATTTCTTCAACTCATTACTATACAGGTTATCATATATTATCAATGTTTCTTTCTAATACTATACTATATATTCTTTTAAACAGCTTTTTTATTATTAAGTCTATAAAGTTTGATAATCATTACTACTTAAGTATAATTTTGCTTATTTCAAGTGCTATGTTAATATCATCTTTGTCTTTAATCATAAATTCATTAACTAATAATTCTAAATATTCAGAAGTTATTTTTGTTTTATTATGGTATATAGGTCCAATACTAAAAATTTATCCATTAGATTTTATTAATATTTCAAATAACATTAAAAATATTCATATAATATTTTTATATTTTAATATATCGATATCGTGTTTGATTTTAACTAAACTTATACAGAAAATTAAAAAAAATTGAGAATGTGTGAGAGGGCCTCCTAATGAGAAAACTAAAGAAATATAGTATATTGAGTTTAATATTACTTCTTTTCTTGGCCTATTTTTTGTTTTTGAAATTAATTTCTACTTCAGATGTAAAAATTTCTATTAATAAAGAAACAGCTATAGAGTATGCTATCATTTTAGCTGATGAGTTGAATATAAATTATAATGGATGTAAAATTATGGCATCATTTGATATGAACCAAGATGAAAAAGCTTATTTAGAATTTAATAAACTGAAAGTGGACGAAATATCAAAAACCGATATTTATTCTCCGTATAAATGGATTATAAAATTTATAAATAATAATGGGAATAAATCAGAAATATATCTGACACCACAAGGGGATCCTTACGGGTTTGTCAATGAAATGTTAAATAAAGAAAATTACAATAATACAAATACTAATATATTAGAGAAAAAAATAATTGAATATGCAAAAAACAATTTAAATACAAATCTTTCTAATTATATAATTATAGATAGTAATAAATTATTCCTAAATAATGGTTGTGTACAATATAATTATACATATGAAAATAAAAACCTAGAAGGTATACCACTAAGAGTAAATATATCGGTAGTAGGAGATCAAATAACATCATTATTTAAATATATTAATATACCAAGTGTATTCAAAAATAAATATAATAATTTAAAAATATTTAGTAATATAATTTATCAAATCGGAAACTTATCAATGTATTTGTTTTATTTTTTTATTTGCTGCTTATTGGGAATTATATATTTAATTAAAAATCATTTTATAATTATTAGAAAATCAATTTTTTTAGGAACAATAATGGCAAGCTTCGAATTAATATCTCAATTAAATCAATTACCGGCTAATGAACTAAGTCCAAAATCAGTAAGTTATAGTTCACTTATATTAAGTATTATAATGCAATTTGTTATTAATGTTATTATTTTTACCATTGTAGTTATAGTAGCAGAAGGATTAACTAGAAAAGCTTTTCCCAAACATATACAATTGTGGAGCATACTTAATCGTGAGGTGCTTCAATCAAAACAAATATTCAATCAAGTAATTATAGGTTATATATTAGTAATATTTAAGTTATTATATACGATTATATTATTTAATATAACGACCTCATATTTTGATTGGTGGTCACCATCAGGGGATTCTTCTTTCATAGTAAATACAACTTATCTACCATGGTTAACTCCGGTATTAAGTGCAATTCGAGCAGGAATTATGGAAGAGCTTCTTTGTAGAGCTATTCCAATAGCGAGTATTATTCTGATTAGTAAAAAAATGAAATTTAAAAATAGTATTATATTTATAGTTGTTCTATTTCAAGCTATAATTTTCGGTTTATTACACACTTTTTATCCTGTATATCCCTGGTACGCAAGAATAATAGAATTATTTATACCTTCCATTATATACGCAATCATCTATATTAGAGTAGGATTATTACCGATTATTTTAGCTCATATTATTTATAATGTAATCATTAACTCCACAGCTCTTTTCTCTCAAACTACTGTTAATTCAACATTTGATAGATTTATAGCTGTTATATTTATAATACTTCCAATTAGTGTAATACTAATATTATATCAAAAAAAATGTAAGTTTATTGTATTAAATTCTAAGTTTATAAATGAATCTTGGATAGCAAAAGTAAAAGCTAAAAATGATGTTATTATACCTAAAATTAATACAGATAGTATTAAAGATATTTTATTAAGTACATTTAAATATTTAAAACCATATAAGATTAGATTTGCATTTTCGTTCATTTGTATAATTATTTATACTATATTACAAAACATACAACCACTTTTATTTGGAGATATTATAGATAATATTACATTACATAATTATGATATATTACCTAGGATAATGATAATTATTATTGGAATATTTTTAATAGGTATTATTATAAATTTTATACAAAGTTATTTAATGATAAAAATAGCTTGTAGTATTGAATTAACTATTTGTAAACAAATTTTTGATGGTATACTTAACTTACCATTGTATGAATTCTGGAAAAGTAAAAAAGGAGAATTTATTGAAAAACTTGAACAAGATGTTCGAGCATTTTCCAATATATTAACCAGTAAAGTTTTAATAATTATAGATGTTGCAAGTGCATTTATAATAGCTTTCATTCTATTTAAAATAAATTGGATACTTTCTGTAATACTAATTTCAATGTTTCCAATTTCATTAGTTATTTTTTTCTTTTTTGGTAAAATAATTAGTAAGAAGGAAAAAATTCTAAAGAACGGAAAAGATTACTATCTATCTTTTTTACAAGAAACATTACAAGGGTTTAAAGCGATTAAAATTTTTAATATTGAAAATATGATAGGGGGAAAATATCAACAACATATACAGCGACTATATAAAATAGGAGTAGATAAAGTTGTTATTAATACCACTGCAAATACCTTATCCTATTTTATTAATTTTGTAAGCTATATTATAATAATTATTATAAGTGCATATTTGATATTTATTAATAAATTAACTTTGGGTGAAATGGTTGCTTTTAATACTTACTCATCTATGTTTACAGGATCTTTATATAAAATATCAAGACTAAATACAGAAGTACAAGAAGCCATAATTTCATTAAAAAGAGTTTTTGATTTATTAATTTTTTATCCGACAATGGATAAAGATATAAATAATCATGTAAAAGATAATATATTTGATGGGATCATTATTTTTGATAATGTATCATTTACATATAATGAAAGAGAAGAAGTATATACTCTGCAAAACTTAAGTCTTAAAATACAACCAAATAACATAACAGCTATTATTGGAGAAAGCGGATCAGGCAAAACTACTATATTTAATTTGCTATTTGGATTATTTGATAATTATACAGGCAATATTTATATTGATGGGGTTGAATTACGAAGTATACCTCGAACAATCTTATGCGAAAATATATCTTATGTGACACAAGATTTTTTTATGATAACAGGAACGGTAAAGGAAAACTTGTCATTAGCTAATACAAATGCAATTGATGAGGATATATATGAAGCATGTAAAGAATCATTTATTCATGATTTTATAATGACACTTCCTAATGGTTATAATACAAAATTAGGTGAAGGAGGTATTGATTTATCACAAGGACAGAAACAGAGATTATCAATAGCAAGATCATTATTAAGAAAACCTCATATGTTTTTATTTGATGAAATAACTTCATCTCTTGATAATGATACTGAATTAATAATTAATAATTTAATTAAGAAATTATCATACAATCATACCGTCATATTAATATCTCACAGGGATACTTGTATAGCGGACGCTCATAAAGTAATAAATATAAAAGAAGGAAGAAACGTAAACATGTGTAATAGATTAGAAAAGTTCTAAGTCAGTGGCTCAAAATCAGGAGCCTGAAAAGAATATCAAGCCCCTGATTTAGTACTTTTCCTTTGAACCAGGTCACGAATGCGGACGGTATATGCAGTTTTGATGGTTGCCACTGATTCAAAAAGGCCAGGTTTTTTAATTTTTGCGATTGCAACAGTAATTCAAAAAGCTCTCAATAACTTGACGATGAAGATATCCTGCTACTTTTCCACTTTACTACAGTAGATATTTGATATTTTTTTACTTTTGGAAAAGAGTTATGGTCTAACAACATAAAATTTACATAATGAAAGGTAATCAATTTATGTCAAATATTATAGAAGTAAAAGGAATTAATAAATCCTATAATACCAAATCTGTACTAAAGGAAATATCACTATCTGTTAAAGAGAACTCAATATTAGGGCTAATTGGGGAAAATGGAGCTGGCAAAACAACATTGATTAAATCTATTCTTGGATTAATTACCGTTAGCAAAGGCACCGTCTTAATTCAAGGCAAGCGTGTTGATAACAATGAGGACCATATTTTAAATAACGTCGGATTTTTGCTTGAACCTCGTTATTATTCTTACTTAAGTACTTATAATAATCTGAAGTCAATTTTGATATTATCCGGTAAGTATACAAATAATTCTGATAATGAAATAAATAATATTCTGGATTTTCTAAGTTTAAGTGAAGTCAAAAAAAGGAAAGTCAATAAATTTTCTTTTGGAATGAAACAAAGGGTTGGCCTTGCACAAGCTTTAATCACAAAACCTAATATTCTCATACTTGATGAACCGCTTGTAGGGCTTGACCCTTCTGGTACTGATTTATTTAAGCAAAAGATAAGAGAACTTTATAATGCCCACAAATGTACAATCATATTCTCAAGCCATCAATTAAATGACATTCAAGAGCTTTGTTCAGAAGTTGCCGTTTTAAAAAATGGTAAAATTCTTGTTCATGATAAAACGGAAAACCTCGTTGAGAACATTACAGAATTTATTTTTGAAAAGCCTATTGATAAAATAGCTGAAGAGATCATTGCATTAGGAAAAAAGGTGCATTTATCCGAAGACAAAAGAATTCTTTCTGTTAATGAAAGCGATTCTATATCATTTAAACTAATTTCTGATCTGTATTCAGAAAGCATGTTAATAAATATAGAGAATAAGAAAGTCGGATTAGAGAAATATTTTGGAAAGGAAATTGTGCATGAGAGTCTTAAAATTTGAAATTTTTAAAATGATACACAAAAAAGAAATTTTTATATTTCTATTTTTTATAATAGGATGCTCTGCACTTTTTGCATCACTTTTAGGTTCTGATAGTGATATTATGATAATCTCAGGACTTGAAAGAATTGGTGGAATGTTTTTTTCAGTTTTTGTCTATAATTTTGTTAGCGAATTATTTTTAATCCAGATAATTATTGCGGTAACTGTCGCTGGAATCTGGGCGTCAGAGCTTAACAACGGGACAATTGCTTATGTGCTTACTATGGCAAAAAGCAGAAAGCAAATATTCTTAATAAAATCCGGCTTATCAGTTACCTACAGCATACTTTATATTGCCTTGTTGTTTACATCATGCTGGCTGTTTTATCTCCTGATTGGGAGAAACGGAAAATACTATACAGATAATTTTATGTCTTTAATTGAAGGCCGGCTAGGAAGTTATTTTATAATTATTTTATTAATGATTGTATTTACTTGTTCACTTGTTACACTCATTTCAATGTTAGAAAGTCAAATGAAAGCTTTATTTTATTATATGATTTTGCTGATACTAATGAGAATATTGGAACAAGTCAAAGCTATTAAAGAATTTATACCTTCCTATTTGTTTAGTGGAAATCATGTTTATGCTGGAGATTGGGATTCTTCTAAACTATTGAGAAGTATAATAATTATCTTTATTTGGAGTGGTGTTTTTTATGCGATATCTTACATTATTTTTAAGAAAAAAAATATTAATTAATCCACATGAAAAGCTGTATGACATTGGTACGTACATATTTTTATATATTGGCTTTGTTCTTGCATGCTTTATATTAGAATTGGTTTTATCAATTGCAATTGGTTGGCTCTTAAACGGGAGTGCAGTAATCAATATTAATAATACCAATGATTTACTTTTAATATTGCTTTCTTTTAGTTTGCCTTCAACACTTTGCTTTTCCGTAATTCCTATAATACTGTTTATTGTTTTTATGAAATGGAGTATAAATACAACTATCGTCGGAAACCTAACTTCAACAATTTCCGGAGGGGAAAAACACAAGACTGCAATTATAAGAGATTTAATCAAAGGCTCAGATGTCATCTTATTTGATGAACCAACAGCCTCTCTTGATAAAGTAAGTATTCAGCAATTTTTTAATATTTTGAATATTCTAAAGGAGAATCATATTATAATATTAATAACACATAATCTTGAATACTCAGAAATCGCTGATAAAGTAATCTTTTTAAACCCAAGAAAGGGCGGGAATGAAGTGATATGAAATATGTAGAGAGGGTTATTATTACTGATGTCAATGTATGGAAAGCACCTCTTTTATTATCCGTAATTGTTATCATTTTGATTGTTATTGTTGCTCTGTTGATTATCCGCAAAAAAAGAAAAAATAAGAATTAAAGTGCGGGTTGATTACTATTGTTAATTTTTTGAGAAAAATGAGGGTGCTATGTTATTTTAGACCTTGACTATTCCTATTATATGCATCAGGCTTGTCTAAGCAAAAATGCTTATTGTTGTTGAAAAACGTGTAAGCGATTTTTCGCTGAATACCCGATGTTACAGATAATAATATGCTTACTGATCTTTGGTTAAAATTGTCTATAAACTTATAGAAGCTCGTAAGTATGGAAAACCTGAAAAGTTTGTCAATGAAAGTCATTATAACAGAGATTCCCTAAGCATGTACATCGACGATTGACTGTTCAAGGCTTTTTTTCATCATTTAACCTGGTGTTAGTATATAACTTGAGTTTCCGTAAACTGCAACTGAAAGATGAATAAATCGTACCAAAGTGCCAATCTAGCGTTTTTTGAAAGAAATTATAACAACAGCTTTAGATTAGTGATACTTTAATAAGCCCCGCTGAAACCGGGCCTTGGGAAAATTGTTTTTTATCTATTTAAATGATCAGCTTAAGGCAAAGTTGGCGGTATGCACGACGTTTTGTCCTGAACCAGAGCCTGACGCCCTCTCTTGCATACGATAGTATGCCACAGATCCCTTTCACTAACCGGTAATAGCAGAACTGGACTTTTTCTTTCACAGGAGCTGCTACCCTTATGATCGAACTCTTTAGGGCATTGGTTTCCGGTTTCATGGAAACCAGATACAATTAGCCTCAATTACGTAAGTTTTGGATACGACAAACCGATTTTGGATAATTTTTCATACACTTTTAAGAAGGGGAATATATACTGTATCGTGGGTAAAAACGGTGTTGGAAAATCTACACTTTTAAACCTTATTCTCGGATGTTACGTGGACGAAATGAGAGGGACTATTTTTATTGACGGTATTGATATCCGAGAGTTAGATATGATATGGTTAAAGAGAAAGGTAATGGGATATTCCGAACAAGATACATGTCTGATTTGTGGAACGATAAATGAAAATCTTACCTTGTTTGGAAACAGCGGAAATGACCTCGAAAAATACCTTGATGCCTTTTCGTTTTGCAATGGAAAGGTAGACAAAGAACTGTTGCTTGATAGTCAGATAAATGTTCAGCAAAATAATCTGTCCGGTGGAGAAAAACAGAAAATTTCCATTATCAGACAGCTTGTTTTAGACCCTCACGTAATGATTTTTGATGAGCCTACGGCTAATCTTGAATCAGAAGGAAAAAAGATTTTTGCAGATATTCTGCAAAGAATCAAATCGAATAAAATAATTATAATTGTTACACATGATCCGTCATTGATAGGTGATGAGGATGTGATAATAAAAATGGGAAAGGTCTGATTAAAGGAGGAAATAATGAATATCCTTACTGTAATCTTAAATGTTATGTTGTCACTGGTGGTTCCTTTTACATTACTTGCGACAGGGTTCTACTTAAAAAGCCATATAAAAATGGAGATAGGCTCTAATGGCATTTCTGTTCCCGCTGCGAAAAAATCATTAGAGAAATGGTTGTTTGCGCAGATTATCGGTTACTGCACAACTGTCAAATTTGGGTTTGTATCATTAATATTAGCCGTATTTGCTGAAATTCTTATATTAATATTCGACATTAATACTGATATCGCGGTATTTGTGGGTAACGGAATAGGATTTGTGTTCGTTTTCGCAATGCTTATTGTTGTTGAAAAACGTGTAAGCGATTTCTCGCTGAACACCGATGTTACAGATAATAATATGCTTACTGATCTTTGGGTTAAAATTGTCTATAAACTTATAGAAGCTCGTGAGTATGAAAAGCTTGAAAGGTTTGTCAATGAACGTCATTATAACAGAGATTCCCTAAGCATGTACATGGACGATTGACTGTTCAAGGCTTTTTTATCATTTAACCGTTTTTTGTTGATTTATTCAGCTTCCACGATACTTTTATTGTATCTCATAAGATTAAGAGATAAGTAGCTTAGCGATGCTCACTGTAGGATTGAAGTGGTTTGTCTCTCCAAAGATAAATTTGCAGGGTTAAAGGCACTGGTCAGCGTAAGGGCTGTGCCCACTCTCCTCCACGTGCTCTGTAGTGTGCCTGTTTCCTCAAGTACAATTTCTGCACAATCATTTGAATGCTGTGTTACGGCAATCGATTTTCATGTCCCTTTTGTGCCTTGTAGCGTAGCGGAAAGGAATGGTCATAATAATGAAAGAGAAAGCAATTAGGTTTATCCCGAACCTTTAAGCCCCCGTTGCAGACCGGGCATAAAAAACTTCTTTAATTAATTAAAGGCTTAGATGTCATCTTATTTGATGAACCAACAGCCTCTTTCAATAAAGTAAATATTCAACTATTTTTAATATTTTCAATATTCTAAAGGAAAATCATATCATAATATTAACAATACATACTTGAATACTCAGAAATTGCTGATAAAGTAATCTTTTTAAACCAAGAAAGGGCGGGAATGAAGTGATATGAAATATGTAGAGAGAGTTATTATTACTGATACCAATGTATGGAAAGCACCTCTTTTGTTATCTGTAATTGTTATTATTTTGATTGTTATTGTTGTTCTGTTGATTATCCGCAAAAAAAGAAAAAATAAGAATTAAAGTACTGGTTGATTACTATTGTTAATTTTCCTGAGAAAGATGAGGGTACTATGTTTATAGACCTTGATTATTCCTATTACATATGCCAGGTTTGTCTAAGCAAAAGTAATCAATTATTTGATTTATACCATAATACAGATTTGGAAAGCTATAAAACACGCAAAACACGCTGCAGCCAAGGGCGACATCCTTTACTGCAGCTTTTATTTTACTTTAAAATTCTTGTATCCTGGATTCCCGCCGTCTCATAACGAGACGGGCGGCTCCACTCCAAGCTTAAGGTATAGGTCTTTTTGCTTTTCAAGGATTTCCCCGACACGAAGGTCCTGACCAGGATTTTCAAAGCATTCAATGATATCCAGCTTATCAAGCACTCCCTGCAGTGTATAGTCCTTGAATAGCTTTTCATCCTGCATCTGTTTCTTGATATAAGATAAATAAATGAGTGCGACAAACTCAACAAATAATTTCCCATCCAGACTTTTCTCGGAGGAGACTAGGGTACGCCTCATGTTTAAACGTTCTTTTAAATTGCCAAACGCTTTTTCCACTACATCCTTGTTCCGATAGAGCCCCAGTGCAGTGATGGAATCCATTGTTTCATTCGTAATTAAGGTAAAGAACCCATAGTAGCGTTTTGCTTCTTTTACGGTCTCTTCTTTTACACTGACCTGGGTTCCCTTAACCGGAGTTGACTTTTCAATGAAATACTTTTTATACAGCTTTTCGTGCTCCGGTTTTCGTTTGCCGTCCAGAAGTTCCTTCTTGAGTTCCATAAGCTTTCGATCGAAGATCTTCTGATCCTCCGCAGCTTTATCGATGTTATAATACAGGTGAATGTAGATACGGCGTTTTTCTTCAATCGTATCCCCTTTGTACGGGCGTTTTTGTGTATAATTCCATTCACTTTGTATGGTTGTTGAATACAGTTCATAATTATCATCATAGTATTCAAAGGTACGAAAATCATCATAAACCGTATCCAGTTCCTTGCGAATAAAGGAAAGGGATGTCTTGGCAGACACAAGGAATTTCAGGTGTTCCCGGTATAAAGCATTGATATTATCTTCGCTGTAAAACCCGCGATCCATGACCAGCTTGACCTTTTTGAATCCAAGCTGATCCAGATCAGCAATCAGATGCTGCACTGTTTTGACATCCGGTATATTTCCCGCAAGTTTACGGAAGTAAAATGGCAGATTGGATTGTTCACCAAACACAAGTGCAAGGTTCAACTGTGGAAGCCTGTCGTCCTCTTTATTATTGCCGTACTGAACCTGGCGCAATGCTTGAGAATAGCTGGAGATAGACGAAGTATCGTATGCCCAGTATTCATTTTCGATTCTCCGTTTCCCCTGGCAGGCAAAGAAACGATTTTTTTCCTCCTCAGAGATGCTCATAAACAGCTCGCTGCTTCTTTGTGAGGGAATGTCTTTGCCAAAGGGATGTTTATGAAGGATCCCCCATTTTTCAAATCGGAAAAGCGGATTGCTATCCTCAAGGATGAGGTAATAGGCTATCGATAGTATCTGTTTGTAAGTGTCAGGAAAGCAGGTCTTCAGATCCTGTGTAATCCCAAGCTTATCACCAATGGCATCCAGCAGATAGGTTGCACCATAGAAATTCCTCGCAGAGCATTCGGGCGGAACCGGCCCACGTTTCTTGGTGGGTTTATTTGCTGACTCCCTGGACTTCTTCATACGTCCATCCGTAGGAATAACTTCTCCTGACTGGGTATCAACACGGCCGATTAATCTTCGCTTTGAGCGTGATTGCTGTTTTTCTTTATCCCAGAAGTATTCAGCCTCATATGCATAAGTGATTCCGGATCTTTTATCTGTCTGGTATATAATAGCCATTTTGACCGCCTCCTCGTCATGTGTATAATTTATTATATCACATGACGAGGCAAAAAGCAATCATTATTTTGCGGAAAATGCAGTAAATGCATTATTTTCAATGGTTTCAGCGATTTCTGATACAGATAAATCGTTACGTGTTGCCGGGAATCCAGGTTGTATACCAATGATAAGAAGCAATATAGTTCTTACCGTATCGTCTGCGGTGCATGGCAAATGCAAAAATCAGAAAACCTCCCAACAACAGAGTAAGTATTATTAAATTTATCACCATAAGATCAACCTCCTAAATTCATGCTTTATCCATCCTGTTTTATCCAGGATCTAATCCCATCCTATCTATGACCTAATTATAAAGCACCTGTGATCCGCCAACTATCACATTAAGGTTAAAACAATGTGAAACCTATGTAAAACAGCAGAATAAGGCAAAATACACTTACACAAATTTAACATATTCTTTACTGTTTCATGCAGGATACATCCTCCCGTAATTGATACTATTAAATAAAAAAATCAATACGAGAGGATACGGATGAAGACCGAACTATCAGATACACTGGACTATATTATTAAAACCAAAGCCATTAAAAGCGTATTCCAGCCCATTATATCCTTAAAGGACGGCAGCATATTAGGACACGAAGCCTTGAGCCGGATCACATATGACAGTTCCATTAAAAGCCCCGAGATGCTGTTTTCCGTTGCCAGTGAGCACGGAAGGCTCTGGGAGCTGGAACTGCTGTGCAGGACAACTGCACTAAAGGCCGCATACAAATCAATGGTGCCGCCTTATGATAAAATGCTATTCTTAAATGTTAATCCTAATGTCATGCATGATGAGAACTTTAAAAAAGGCTTCACCAGGGATTTCCTATTACAATTCAATATAAAACCGCAGCACATCGTCTTCGAGATCACAGAACGGAATGTGATTCTCGACATGCAGGGCTTCCTGTCCGCCATCAGCCACTACCGGGGGCAGGGCTATACCGTCGCCATCGATGATGCCGGCGCCGGTTATTCCGGTTTAAATCTCATCAGCGATATCAATCCCAACTACATTAAGCTTGATATGAAGCTTATCCGGGGAATCCATCAGGATGGGCTCAAATACGCGCTGGTCAAGGGTATGGCAGAGCTGTCGAAAATATCACGGATTAATTTAATTGCAGAAGGCATCGAATCCTATGAAGAGCTGAAAACCCTCATTGGACTTGGCGTACAGTACGGACAGGGTTTTTATATCCAGAGGCCGTCGGAAAGTATCATGGATATACCGGATGGATTAATCTCCGCCATTCGAAGGCTGAGGGAAAAAAGGCACCGTCCCGGGGGGCGATGCTCCTCTCCAATGGATTATATAAAAGGAGTTCTTATGGGAGGGACGGATAGATGAACAGTATTAAGACAAAGCTGATTTTCTTCTCCGCGTTACTGGCAGTTTCCATTGCGGCATTGATCGGGGTAATCGCTATTTCGGCAGGAAAAAAGGCCCTGAAGGAGGAAGCGGAGTACTCCTTACAGCTGCTGGCTTCCGAAAGTGCAAAGCTTACCCAGAGCCGGATCAGTTCTATGATTTCTGCCCTCACCATGATTTCTAAAAACGCGAAGATAATGGATATGGGATGGGAGGCAGATACTGAAATTCTTCTGGAGGAATTGAAGAAAACAGAGTTCTTAGATATCGGCTATATTCTCCCAAACGGTTACACCCATTTTACTGATGGAACCGTGCGCCTGATGAGTGACAAAACCTATGTAAAAGATGCTCTGGACGGCAGATCGGCAATCTCGGATGTGGTGATCAGCAGAGTTACCATAAAGCCCGAGATAGAAGCCACCGTGCCTGTATGGAAGGACGGGGAGGTAGTTGCCGCATTGATTGCCCGTATGGGGGCGGATTATCTGTGCGGAATAACCGAAGACATCGGATACGGGGAAAGCGGGTACGCCTTTATCATGAACCGTTCCGGAACAGTAATTGCCCATCCTGATATCCAAAAGGTCACCCAACGGTACAATCCGGTGAAGGAGGGCGAGGATAAGGCCTATGAAAAGATCCTGGAGGAAACGGCCGGAGCCGCCACCCTCCATATGAGCAATGGTATTGTATATGCCGGTTTTGCACCGGTAAGCGGCACAGACTGGCGCTTTATTGTCACTGCAAAGGAAGAGGAGATTATGTCTGCCATTCCTTCTATGCTGGCCAGAATTATAGCGGCCATGATCGCAGTATCCATCGTCAGCCTGGGTCTTGTATTTCTAATGGCCGTCCGGCTTACGGGGCCTTTGGCCGCTCTGACAAAGCATTCCGAAAAAATCGGGAAACTGGATATCCGGGAAAATATTGCGGCGGGATATCTTAACCAGAAGGATGAAATAGGAACCTTATCCGGAGCCTTCCAGTCCTTAACCGCAAATCTCCGGGATATTATCACGGAGATTACCCGATCCTCCCATCAGGTATCAGACACCGCCATGAATTTGGCCTCTACTTCGCGGCAATCCTCCCTGGCCTCCGAGGAAATATCAAGGACCGTTGACGACATCGCCATGGGTGCCCAGAATCAGGCCAAGCACACAGAGGAAGGCATGGCGCAGGCAAAGGTGCTGGAAGCGAGAATAACAGTAAATCATCAATGTATGCAAGAACTCAACGCCTCAACCGATCAGGTGCTGTGTCTGGTCAATGCAGGATTGGAGGATGTGGAAAGGCTCTCCTTACTCACAGAAGAAAGTGATGCAGCAACAAGAAATGCCTGTGACAGAATGCAGTCCATGAAGCAAAGCTCCGCCCAGATCAGCAAGGCAAGCAGTATTATTACAGAAATGGCAAGTCAGATAAATCTCATTGCCCTGAATGCCACTATAGAGGCGGCAAGGGCTGGGGAAGCCGGTCTCGGCTTTGCCGTGGTGGCAAGAGAAATTCAGATCATGGCAGAAAAATCGGCGGCGTCAGCAAAAAGCATAGATAAAATACTGAACGGCCTGATTAAGAACGTCGAACTGGTGGTAGAAAATATGAACCAGGTTCTGGCCGCCTCCCAGGATCAGCAAAGAGACGTATCCGATACCGTAGAAAGGTACCGGAGCATCTCGGAAGCAATGAAGGCATCGGAAACAGCGGTGCAGAAATTAAACCGCTCGGAGCAGGATATGGAAAGCGCCAACGGTGAGATACGTCAGATGCTGCACTCCATGTCAGCCATAGCCATGCAGAACGCAGCCGGAACAGAACAGGCCGCAGCTGCCGTGGAAGAACAATCGGCAGCCGTTCAGGATATTGCAGAAATATGCCATCAGCTGAAAGAACTTTCGGAAGGATTGAAAGCCATGGTAAACCGGTTCTGTGTCTAATATCAGGCCGCCACAGTAAGCGGCAGAACGGATCTTCCCTGTTTCCAAAGGCGCAGATACCCATCCCTGCATTTATTGAATTTTGCAAACATGCGTACCGCTTCGCATTCATTGCAGTATACCTTCCAGCATACATAAATAAGCGCCTTATTGTTGCGTCTGCGCAATACAGTCGGCTCCAGACCCTTCTCCTGAAGCTGCATATTTCATTCTGCTATGCCCTCCTGGCTTCCTGATCCACGGATCTTTCTTATCGTAGGCATCTTATAAAGATTGTTGATCTTGTCTGCCGCTTTGCAATAAAAGGGGCCGAATCTTTTACTTCCGTTTACCACCACACCAAGTACATAGGCTCTGTGCCGGGCTAAAAACGTCTGGCGATCTCCGGGATTTTACCCTGGCCGACATCGCATTATGGATAAAAAACCGGCTTTAAACATAACAAGATTTATTCAGAATATTACAGAGGACTGTCAGGCTTGTTAAAGTAAAAAAACTGTTGACTGTCCAGTTTTTTATTCTATTCCTTTTTACGAAAGATAGAAAGAGACTTCTTTCTATGTCAATTAATGTTGATTTTGAAACATATTTAGGTTAAAATATCCATGTAACAAATTCCCTGGGAATAAGCTGATCCCATTCTGTTATTTTTCCACAGAATTGAGTGCTTAGAAGTACAGGCTGAGAAAATTTCACTTTCAACCTCACAAATTTATACTTGCATCATCCTCCGTACACATTGAGATGCGTAAAAAAGTGCACAGAAGGAGATAAAGAATGTTAATAGGAATATGTGATGACGAACCTTTGGTCGTAAAGATACTTACTCAATTAGTAAATCAAAGCTTAGAGCAGAAAGAGGTAAATGCAGAAATATTACCCTTTCTATCCGGCCCCAGCCTGCTTGAAAGAATAAAAGAGCTTGATGCGGTTTTTCTGGACGCCGCTATGCCAAGGATGGATGGCTTTGAAACAGGCAGAGCAATCAATAAGGAGAATCCCTCTTGTAAAATCATTATGACTTCCGGTAATCCGGAATGGTATAAGGATGCCTTCAAGATTAATGCATTCCGCTTCATTACAAAGCCTTTTGATTTTGCTGAGATTGAAGAGGCGATTGGTGCATTATTAAAAACGAAAATAGGCGAGGAAACCGTCTTGCTATACTTAGATTACTTCCCCCACAACATACCACAAAAAAACATTAAATATTTTAAGGCATTTAACGGATATTGCGAAGCGAAAGTTCATAACGTTTATTTCCGCAGAGATTTGTCACTGAATGAGGTAGAGGCATTACTAGACCCCCGGTTATTCATCCGTATTCATAAACAATATATCGTGAAAATCCAATATACCGGCAGTCACACAAATACCACACTGGAGATTGACGGTGAACTCCTTCCCATCTCCCGCCGAAAACAAAAGGAGTTTGAACAAAAATATATCTGCTTTGATATCAATTATAGGGGGTGATACGGCCAGATGCAGACGCATTACTTAAAATTCAAAAGAAAAGTTATACTGTAGGTAATGAAATTATCGATGCAATTCTTAACTATTATGTTCAAATGCTGAAATATGATGTTCAGATTCATATAGCCGAATTATGTAATGGTGAGTTAGCCGTAAACAATATAGAATTATGCTCCATCCTATCCCAATTCATTGTAAAATGCCGTCGAAGCAATGCTTCACCAAAAGCAGGAGAAAAAGTTTCTGTACATTTAAATGAATTCCACACGAAATAACTTTCAAATAGAGATCCGCAACAGCTTTGATACGGAAGATATAACCCTGATTCATGGATTGCCAGGGACAAAAACAGGATAAGGAAAATCATGGCATCGGATTGAGGAATGTTTAAAAATCAGTAGAAAAAATCATGGTGCATTCAAGGTTGATATTCAGCCTGTAGAATTTATAGTCACGCTTATGTTACCCGTAACGAAATCGATTGATTTTGGTTGAATATTACCGTTAAAGGAGTTATTTGACCGTTAAACAAGAAATAGTAGATATCCATAATATTCATGTGCTATGTTATCATCTAGGAGGGATGAATATTATAGATATTGATGTATCAACATATGGCTTGTTCGACGAATTATGGAAATTGATCTTCGGATAATAATTCCGCTAATACTGACACAAATGTTTAAATCAAGCATAATAGTTTGTGGAATATGATAGAGATTTTGGTTAATGATTGTTATATCGCAAACTTAGGTATAATAATATATATGATAATTGTTTTTAAATTTGGTTCAAATCAGAAATAAATCTAATGCAAATCAACGTTAAATGAGGTAATTCCATAATTTTCAGGACCGTACTTTACAATGGTTTATTATACATATTTAAAAGTAGCTTACGGCAGATATCATGACATTGGGTGTTAACGGCATAAATAAATCTGGCAAGGCGCCGAATATCCATGAGATTCATTCGTCTGAGATATAAATCAAAAATCCCTTAATTTTAAAGAAAAAACACTTGACTAAATAACAGGGAGGTATTGCACAAATGAAATGGACGATGTTCATGTTTGATACATATGATGATATGGATACGCAGAAGCATGTGATTATTAAAAATACACTTAATGGATCTATATTGGGCGTTGAAAGAACAATATATAAAGATATCCATCACTTAACTGTGGATAAAATAATGAAATATTTCCAAAACAATGGGAAAACAGAAATATATGAGCAACTTGTGGACAATGGATTTATTATAGAAGACACGTTTGATGAACAAGAAAATTTTTTAAAGTTATTACATGAGCAGTGGAATAATGACGATACAATGCATGTGCATTTTTTACCAACAACATCTTGTAATTTTAATTGCCCCTATTGTTACCAAGATGGTGTTGATAGATCCTTTATGATGACAAAGCAAAATGTAGTTATAATTTTAGCAAGAATGGAAGAATATTTAAATTCAAACAAACAACTTCGGAAATTAATGTTGACATTACATGGCGGGGAACCAACATGTAATTGGTCAGTCGTTCCTTATTTTCTTGAAAATGTAGAAGAATTGCTAAAGAGACACAATATAAAAATGTATACAAGCATTGTTACAAATACCTATTTATTAAATGAAGAGAAAGCGGCACTGTTAAATAAATATAATTGGGTTCGGCTTCAGGCCACATTGGATGGAGTAGGCGAGATTAATAATAAGAGAAGACGGTTAAAATCAGGTGGACAAACATTTGAGACAATTGTACATAACTTAAAATATATATTAGAAAAAGATCTTATAAAAAGTATTGATTTGAGAATCAATTATGACAATGAAAATGTTGAAGAAATTCCCGATTTGTTGATTTTTTTAGCTGATAATTTTTCAAAGGACAGATTAAATCTTTCCTTTGGAAATATCGCACAAACAGTTGAAGGGAATGATGCATATAACTATATTTCTAAGACTATAGTGAATAACAATAGTTTTATTGAAAAATACTTAGAATTATATAAAGCAGCATTAAAGTTAGGATTTCAAATTGATGATTCTTTCTTGTTTAGTTCAATGTGCATAGGAAAACTGAAACATTCATTTGTGGTATCACCGGATGGAAACATATACAAATGTTTAAGCTCTGTTGGACGGATCAATGAAAGTTCAGGACAATGGGAGGGAAAAGATGCATTTTTTCAAATCCCTTCGCTGATGAATTTTGAATTATATGAACAATGCTTTCGTAAAAAATGTCCATTTATACCTATTTGTCATTGTGATTGTAGATTTGATGCCATGATAGCAAGAGGTGATATGGATTATATATTATGTAGAAAGGATTTACTATTGAACCTTAATCGAAAAATAACCATGGAATATTATAAGGATATAATTTCTTGATATTAATGCAGATAATAAATTAGAGGTATACAATATAGAGTTTGGTCAAACTTCGATGTAATAAATAGTGTAATACATATTATGATTAAAGCGTCAAAAGGTGCTTTTGACGCTTTAATCATAATATATAGTGTGACAATAAAACTACCATATTACGAAAGGAGGCAAACAAGATGATTGTTATCAAGAAAAAAAGTACCCCAGATTTGATTCATATTAGCAGCAAAGTAAGCAGGGATAGCTGCTGCTCAGGCAGGCACTAGGGCAATAACGAAGAGGAATTATGCTGAAATAATTCCTCTTCGTCTGCTTTTGGCTAATTACGTGCATGGAATTTTAAGGAATGTTATGATATATTGAGTATAGGTAAATACCAAAACTTCAATATATAGAAAGTGGTGTGCTTGTATGGAAAAAGTAGAGAAATATACATCTGAATGGCGAAAGATATTATATATTCTGTTCTTGATTGGACAAAGATCATTTACGATTTTGCTGCCAATTTTGACGAAATATTTAGTGGATGCGGTTACGAAACAGGATATGCGACAAATTGTATATTATGGGGTGTTGAGCATATTGATTACGTTACTTTTCATGATCTGCTTATGTACGTCCAATTATATTGCCACTTGTTATGAAGAAGGAACCATGTTGTTTATGCGGCAGGATTTTCTGCATTACATCAGCAGCATGCCGTATTCAATCCTCCGTGTAAATGGCACCGGGTATTATTTGCAGAGATATCAATCCGACATATCCGGATGCCGTGATTTCTTACTAAGGAAAAAAGTGAATCTCTGGTTGAATGGCATATATATGGGTGGGATTATTTTTGCAATGCTGCGCATCAATGTTCTATATACAGCCTTGATGCTGCTTCCCTTTCCTCTAATGGCGATATTTTACCGTATCCTTGCCAATAAGGTTGGAACATTAACGGATGCGGCGGAAAGCGTGCAGGATGACATTAACTCACATATGGAGGAAGCGTTGAATTGCAGTTACTCTCTCAGGGTCAACAATGGAAGCAACTGGTTCGGAAAAAGGGCTGACAGTTATTTTTTAAAGAGATTTGATGCGAAAAAGGCAATCTGCAAGACAGAGACTGTTTATGATTATGCTTTAATCACCGGCTTGTTAAATCTACTCACCAGTTCGGTTTATTTTTTGGGAGGCATTCTGGTGTTTCATAGTTCCTTAACAGTAGGGATGATTTTAGCAATGTCCCTGTATTTTTCTAAGTTATGGACGCCATTAGAGTTCTATATGGACTTTCCCAAGGAGTTCGCTGAATACAAGGTACATAAAAAACGGTTACAGGAAGTGTTGGGTGAACATACACTGGCATTAAGAATGAAAGGAAAGAAAATACATAGAACAGATCAGACAACTGGCAAGGAACCCATCTGGCAAGGGAATGCTTCAGATCGAATCAACATATCTGACGATAACAGGATTGAAGAATTGGATACGTTTGAACAGATGGAAGTGAGAGGGCTACGGTATTCGACAGCAAGCAAGATCGTATTTTCGGGCTTGGACTTTGTAATACATCGCGGAGAAAAGGTGGGGATTACCGGAGAAAATGGAAGCGGCAAAAGTACCTTTGCTAATATGCTGTGTGCAATTATCACAGATTATGAGGGAGAGATTCTGTATAACGGGAAAAGTTATCAAAAAATTGCAGAGGATACAATCAGGCGACATATATGCCTGTTACCGGCCGCACCACAACTGTTTCATGGAACGGTTTTAGAAAATATCATATTGGGTGGAAAAAGACAGATATCGGAAAGATTAGTGGGAATCCTCGAAAACAGAGGGCTTACTCTGGGAAAGATGATTGAAGAGAATGCAAGTAATATTTCCAGCGGAGAAGCTAAAATAATTCAATTGATTCGCGGAATTTACAGGGATTGTGAAATATATATCTTTGATGAGCCACTGAATTTCATTGATAAAGAGTATGCAGACATAATTCTGGAAATAATAGAGGAGCTTTTTACAGATAAAACAATCATCATGATATCTCATGACGATCGTCCATTGACATTGTGCAATCTTTTTTACCAAATATCAAATGGCATTTTTAAAGGATAATTGAAAATACGAGCTATAAAAATTATGGTATCTTTTTGGAATTAGATAATTCTAATTCTAACGTAAATTAAAAAATTGAATACTAGTGTCTTTGGAAAAAAAGTAATTTTTCGCATGAGAAATAGACATAGTGGTTACTATGCTTTAAAATATGTATTGTGAAACATTTTTAAGCGACATGCTTCATAATCATTTTTTGGAAGTCTTTAATCGAGGGCATTTCCCAGGCATCAAGATGTTGACACATCATGATGCCATAGAGGCGGCAGTACCACATCTTCGTAGAGCGGTATTTGCCGTCTTCTAGTATATAATCCTGTTTCTCACGCTTGTTAGAGCGTTCCACAGAAGTTCTTCTGTCTTACCCCTTACCCCACTCCTCACTGTCTCTTGGCAGTATGTTAAAAATACGTGGATTATCTTTTAACTGTGTATGTATTGCCTGCCATACTTGGCAGGGGAACAAGGGGCTTCACAAAAGCATCCCTGTTTCCTGTTGGCCTTCGGACACCTGAATTTACACTTAGGATCATATCCACCATAATTCATACATAAGCCCATTTACAGCGCGGAACACTATCGGGATCAATAGTAAACAAAAGGAAGAAACCAAGAGTTTCCAACATGATATCAGTAACCACATTTTATGCCTTAGCACAATTATAAAAAGTGGGATCTTTTGGAAGCCACTCAATATATAAATCAAATGCAATCTATACTATCAGAGATACAGAAAATCCTACACCACCGGCAATGAAATCCTTGATAAATACATCTTGACGATAGAGGCATTAAAGTAGTGGTTAAAATAAAACGATACCATCATTATTTTCCCAATTACAACAATATAAATTGCGCATAAGGTTAGCAGGAAAGGGCGGAATTGATGTGAAGGTTATGAAATCTACATTTTTATCGGACAGTAAACCACTATTAAGGAAGCTGATTAACAAGCTGTATGAGAGCTACAGGTATGTATCTGTTCTGGGTACGGATACCAAAGGAAAGACTTACCGGGTATCAAAGACAGGAACTGTGGTGACCGATTATTTTCTGGCGGAACGAGGCTTTGTAGTCCGCATACATAATGGTGTGAATTACTCGGAATATTCATTTAACGACATTGATGAAGACAGGTTGAATACCGTGGTAGAGGAAATTCATACGAAACTGAACCGGGTTCCAAAGGATATGATAGTGAATTCCTATCCTGTGCTTCAAGAAGAGGAGATAACCAGGGAATTCTGCGGAGAGGTTGAGATTGATCCGGAACAGCTGACCTCAGAACAGATTCTGAAGGATCTCACAGCGGTCAGGGATGCAGCTCTGGCCGGCTCGGAGCATATCGTTAATTTTAACGTAAGCTATAGCTTTATTCATGTGTCTAAGATCTTCCTATCGGGAAATAAGGATCTGGAGCAGTCCTATATGCTGGGCGAATCCTCCATGTTCGCATTTGCCAGAAGAGAAGGGAAAATCAAGGATTATTATAAATCGTTAACCGGCATGCAGGGATATGAAATCACCCATAAATTCAAAGAACTATATGAATATGTGGTAGATCAGGTCATTAAGCTGCTGGATGCCAAGCCCGTAGTACCCGGAGAATATGAAGTAATCTGTGATCCGGATATTGCCGGACTGATTGCACATGAAGCGTTCGGACACGGTGTTGAGATGGATATGTTTGTAAAAGAAAGGGCAAAAGGTGATGAGTTTATCGGCAAACAGGTAGCCTCGGTTAAGACGACCATGCATGACGGAGCCGCAGCGATAAAGCATATGGCCTCCTATTTATTTGATGATGAGGGCACCCTGGGTACAGATACGATAGAGATTCAGAATGGAATACTAAAATCCGGAATTTCGGATTTGCTGTCGGCCCTAAAGCTTGGGACAATACCTACCGGAAACGGAAGGAGGCAATCCTTTGAGCGGAAGGCCTATGCCAGAATGACCAATACATTCTTTGAAGCCGGGGATGATTCTTATGAGGATATGCTGGCATCCATCCAATACGGTTATCAGCTGGAGTACATGTTCAGCGGCATGGAGGATCCGAAGAATTGGGGGATCCAGTGTATTGCAGGAGTAGGAAGGGAAATCAAGGACGGTAAATTCACCGGTAACCTTATTTCACCGGTTATCATGACCGGTTATGTGCCGGAGCTATTAAAGTCCATCAGTATGGTATCCGATAAGGTTGAGCTTGAGGGTGCGGGTTATTGTTGGAAAGGGTATAAAGAAATTGTGAAAACTTCCTCTGGCGGTCCTTATATTAAAGCAAAAGCGAGGTTGAGCTGATGATTAATCATATAATTCAAGTGTTGAAGGGAAATAAAGATATCACCGGATATAAGATCCTTGAAAGCCTGACAGAAGAAAATGAGCTTTATTTCATTAAGAAAAACTGTGATATGGATCGGGCGAAAAAGGTACATTATTACGAAATCACCGTATACGTTGATTATATAGAGGACGGGACCAGATATATGGGCTCGGCATCTACCGTTATCCATCCTACCATGCAGGCTTCGGAAATAAAAAAGGCCATTGATGAGGCCGCATTTGCAGCAAAATTCGTGAAGAACCTCTATTATCCGCTTGCAACACCGGGCAGCTGCCATGGGCAATTGAAGGCCAGCAACTTTGACAGGGAGACACTTTCTTACTGGCTGAGTGAAATTGCAAAGGCTATCTATCAGGAGGATCATTGTGATAAGGGAGGAATTAATTCCACCGAAATCTTTCTGAAGAAAGTCCACCGGCATTTTGTGAACTCCGAAGGAATTGACGTTACTATGATGGCCTATGAGAGCATGACGGAATTCATTACAAACTGGAAGGAAGACGGCGAAGAAATCGAACTGTATAAGAGCTTGAAGTTTGCTGAATTTAACAGGGCTGCATTCATCGAAGAGGTAAAGAAAATAATAACAATCGCCAAGGACAGGGCAGTGGCAAAGCCTACGCCTTCCCTTGGAAAGATTTCGGTAATACTAACTGGAGAAGCGGTAATGGAGCTCCTCTCCAGCTATTCCACGCAAAGCAATGCGGCTCAGGTCTATAACCAGAGCTCTATCTGGAAGATCGGTGATAAGGTGCAGGGTAACGATGTAAAGGGAGATCGGATCACTCTTATGCTGGACCCTTTCTTAGAGAATTCCACCTTATCCGGATGCTTTGACGAGGATGGATATCCCCTGGCACCGGTGACTATCCTGGAAGATGGGATCTTAAGGAGATATATGGCAAGCCTTCGTTATGCACATTATCTGGACGTAGAGCCTACCGGCATCATCCAGAACAGAAGAGTGCTCGGCGGAAAGCATACGGTAGCACAATTGAGAGAAGAACCCCATATTGAAGTTGCCATATTCTCGGATTTTAGTATGAATGCTATGACTGGAGACTTTGGCGGCGAGATCCGCCTTGCCTGGTATTTTGACGGGGAGAGGACCGTTCCCGTTACCGGCGGAGCCATAACCGGCAATTTGTACGAGCTGCACCAGGAATTGTACCTGTCAAAGGAACTTCAGAGGATCAACAGCTTTGAAGGCCCGAAGGCGGTTAAGTTGCTGAAGGTGAATGTAAACGGCGCAGAATAAGAGAGAATAGAAAAAGACGGTTAGGAGCTCAACCATTTTCGAGGATTACGGTAGCTTTATTCGTTTTATTGTTTCAAAGTAAAATCTTTACTTCAGCGGCTTAATTCACTGGAGCTTTAGGAACTTTTTATAGTATGCGGTATTGATGATATTGAGCCGGGTTATCAATTAAATAGGGAGTAAGTAAATGAGGAAATCATTATCTTTTTTTTCTTACATAAAGTACTTTGGGGAAATCAGTAAAACATATACGTTAACTCTTATTGTTTTGAAGTTTTCTATTGCAATGCTGTATAGTTTTGAGACAATTATCATTGCGAAATTACTAGATAATATTATCAATTTATTGACAGCAAACCAATCGATTGATTATCTCAGCATTATTCTCACCGTGGGTCTATGGCTTATGAAGCGGGGCTGTGACTATTGGTACGACTGGTGTAATGTGCAATTAAAAGTATGTTCGAATACCATATTGCCTGGAATATTAAATTATCTTTATGAATATTACAATTTGGCAGCGGCGCATTGGATGGAGAAGTCGGTAAATAAAAAAGTGGGGCAATTATCCGGAATTGAGTTTGAGAACATAAAAACCCTTGAAACAATCAATAAAGCTTATCGGGGAAATAAAAGTATCAGAAAATTTGTTGATACTATTATGCTCATTGTCCTAGATTATGTGCCGGAGTTGCTTGTGATCATCTTTTACCTGTTTCGGGCCAATACATTCCTTCCACTCATCTTGTTATTCGTCGTCGTACCGGTATTACTGGTTTCGAAGATGCAAGAAAAAGAGTTTGCAAAACAAGAGGGTTTGATAGCAGATATCCAACGAAAAATAGATACTCTGGAAACCTTTTTAGTAGGAGTTGAGCATGCAATCGAGACGCAGATCTATCAATATCAGGAAATGCTTATTCGTAACATTAATGCTCATGTTGCTGAAAAGGTTAAGATAGAGCAGAGCTATCTGAGAAAGAAATGTAATTTTGAGAATTTCGAAAAATTGATATTGATTATTGGGCATATCGTTATTTTTGTGGTGTTGACCGTCTGTGTAAGTAATCAAATGATTCGCATTGGTGTGTTCGTAGCATTGATTACATCCCTAGGGGAGCTGTTTCAGATGATGGAAGACATTATTGCAATAATATCAGGGGGAGTGTCCGAAGAGCTTGAGAAAATAAGAAATTATTTTATACTGAAAGATCAAGAAATTGAACCAGAAGGGAAAGAAGCGTTAGATTCTTTCGAGTCAGTTCGATTTGAAAAGGTTTCTTTTTCTTATCCGGCTGGAGAGGATGCCGTTTTAAAGAATATTTCTTTTGAAATTAAAAAGGGAGAACATATAGCAATTGTTGGAGCCAATGGAGCAGGGAAATCTACATTAATCAAATTGTTATACGGAATCTATTCTCCAGGAGAAGGTAATATTTTCTTTAATGGTAAGGCCGCCAATCAATATGTAAGAAAATCCATCCATCAAAGATTTACTGCCGTATTTCAAAACTTTGGAAAATATGCGATGAATATCAACGACAATGTTATGATGGGGAATTTTATAAGGAAAGAGGATTTAGAAAGAATTAAACATATGGAAGGATTACATTGCTGTGCCGAGTTGGATTCCGATGTAATCTTATCCCGCGAATTTGGTGGAACTGACCTTTCCGGGGGACAGTGGCAGCGTGTTGCAATCGCAAGAGGAATCTATCGTTCGGGAGATGTGTTCTTACTAGATGAACCAACATCCGCCATAGATCCAAATGAAGAAAGTTATCTTTACCGTTTGTTTCAAAAAATAATTGCAGATAAAACTGCAGTGATTGTAACCCATAGAATGGGAACTGTGAAGTTATCTGAGAAGATTTTTATTATGAAAGATGGAGAAATATGTGGAATCGGAAGTCACAGTGAATTGCTGGCAGACTGTGAAGAGTATCCTAAACTGTGGTATTCCCAAGCCGATTTGTATGAGAAGGTACATAGTGCAAATATGTTAATTATGGTGACATTACCACTTATACCACGGAGCTTGTTTAAGCACTATTAATCTTATTGCAATATTGCCGGATTATTGTAGATTTTTCCTGAACAGCCGAAACAGAGAGGAAAAATAAGAGGCAGCCATCAGGCTGCCACCGTAAGCTGCAGGACGGACCTTCCCTGTTTCCAGAGGCGCAGATACACATCCCTGCATTTATTAAATTTTGCAAATATGCGGACCGCCTCGCATTTATTGCAATACACCTTCCAGCATCCGCAGCATTTGCTGTTCTGTCCCGCATTCCGGATGAAGCCGATCACATCACCAAGGGGATATCCGAGAAAGATTCCGATTTCATGGGGGAAATCCTCTGACTCGGACAAGCGCCCCTTCAGCCGGTTCAGTGCATATTCTGTATCCGTGCCGGTGTAGCCGTAAGAAGCCAGAAAATGAGCCACTCCGGGCTTCTTCAGATCCTGTTCCAGCTTTGACTTCCGGCATGCATAGATAAGTGCCCTATGATTGCGCCTGCGCAATACAATCAGCTCCAGCCCCTTCTCCCGAAGCTGCATATTCCATTCTGCTATACTCTCATGCATTTCCATCTCCCCGGCATAGGGAAAGCTGAACAGATTGGCTGTTTTTAATGAGGCCAGGGTGGGGGCGCAATGTTCAATTAAGTGCCGTTCCAACATATTCGCTCTTCCTCCTGTCATCGGGAAGCTGAAATGTCTTCAGAGAACATCTCACATACTCGATATCCTCCTGGCTTCCTGATCCGCTGATCTTTCTTATAACAGGTATCTCATAAAGGTTATTGATCTTGTCTGCCGCTTTACAGTAGAAGGGGCCGAATTTTTTACTTCCGTTTACCACCACACCAAGTACATAGGCTCTGTGCCGGTCTAAAAAACGGATGGTGGTCTCCGGGATTTTACCCAGACCGACATTGCGGGTAACAAGAATGCAAGGCTCATTCACACCCTGCCCAACCGGCTGCACCGGATATCCCAAGGCCTCGGCGAATTCCTTTCCTAAACCGGTTAAACTGTCATAAACAATTATCATATGAACTCCCTCATATATCTCTTGAAAAATAGTTTTAGATTAGATTGGTTAGCATTTGCTAACTACTATATTATATATAAAACGCAAGTGAAATGCAAGCAATAAATGCGTAGAAAATAAAATTTGAAAATAAAATGGTTGGAGGGGCGATACAAAACTTGTGCTTTTACATTGCACGGACTATAATTGTAATACGAATAGATCCTGCGAGATAATGAAGATTATTTATATCCTGTAAATGAAAGAGTGAGGCCATACCATGAAAGGTTTCATGCGATTAATCCTATGTTTCCAGTTGTTGCTGCTTTCCGCCTGCAGCTCAAACAACCCGGCTCAAATACCAACGCCGGCTGCACCGGAAATGGCAAATTTTAACCCGACCGCTGCCGCCGCACAAAATCCCAGTCCAGCCCAGGCTTCCGATTCTCTTTACGAGGTTACCGTTGAACGGGTCGACAAGTCGGTTTTAACCAGCGATGGGAGAACATTGGCGTATATCTATTTTGATAAGCCGATTGTTTCCGGCGATTCGGACGCTGCCCGAAAAATCAACACATTTTTTGAACAGGCATGCAATGAATGGTTCGGTGAAAATATAGATAGCGAAATACCAACAATAAATGCACAGTTTCTGGAGAACCGCACCCCACTGGATGAGTTTCTTGTAACCCTTGATAATTACAGAGAGCGTTTCGAGGATGATTATATTCTGCAACCTGGATATTCCTTGAAGCATATCCTCTACAGCAAAGTGATATTATCAGACCAGGAAATGCTCAGCATAATGCATATTTCGGATTGGTATGTCGGCGGCGGGCGATACCACCGTATTTACGGCAGTACTTTTGACATGAAAACAGGTGAGTTGATGCCATGTCCGTTTGATCTTGACGATTCCGTCTTAACAGAAAAATTGAGGTCTGTTTTTCCCGAATTTGCTGCCATGGAAATCACGGATAAATGCTATCGGGACAAAGACTCTATTTATGTCATTGTCCAAGGCAGGGACGATTACCTCATAAAATGGAACTGAAAAACCGGAGGAGATTTTGAAGCGGAATGGCTGGAATTGGACTGGCAGGAATAAAGGTATTAGTAGCTTGTTTTTAATTTTTATATATAGTATTATAAATGTGTATTGATAGAAAAGTATCAAGATCGTCGGTAAAAGCAGCCGCGGTGATAGAAGAGGGAAAAAATAAATTCCAATAATATTCTGGAAAAGCGGAACAAAGACGGTTCAAAAAAGATTTTCAAATTAGATTCACTACAATTCGATTAAAGTGAGGTGTATTTTCATGCATTTACAGGAATCCGGGGAAATGTATCTTGAAACCATTTTAATATTGTCGAAAAAAAGCGGCGCAGTCCGTTCCATCGATGTCAGCGAATATATGGGATATTCCAAGCCCAGTGTCAGCCGTGCTGTGGGGCTTTTGAAGAATGCCGGATATATTACTGTAAATGCAGAAGGCCTCCTCTTTTTGACGGAAGAGGGTCACAAAATCGCCAGCAAAATATATGAGCGGCACACCCTGCTGACCGATTTTTTAATCCGCCTCGGAGTCAACGAGAAGACCGCCGCCGAAGATGCATGTAAAATAGAGCATCACATCAGTGATGAGACCTTTTCCGCCATAAAAAAGCACGCAAACATGCAAAATTAACACAATGTTTTCCAGCTCAAAGCCTATAATAAAAACAGCTCATTTACCATGTATAAAAAGAGTTTCCGAAAGTGTAGGCTCCAATTTTTACAATTTCTTTGTAAACAAGATTTTACGCCGAAGAGCCTACTATTCGGATTGCAGCTTCTTCAACAAAAAACTGCACAGGACAACCGCCGCTAAGAAGATAACTGCCAAAGGACATAGGCTGTCAAAATGAAAGCCGCCATCCATCATCATTTGATACCCCCATGTCGCTGGAATCATTCTCCCCACACCCTTAAAGAACCCAGGGAGTAAATCAACCGGAAACATAATTCCCGACAGCATCATAGAGGGCAGAAATATTATTTGTGAAATCATGGTGAGCTTTGCCTGGTTTTTCACCAACAGCCCCAGAACACTCCCGATACTTAAGGATGCCACAATCAGAACCGCCAGGGAACCGAAATACAACGCCGGATTTGCCGGTGACGCCGCTCCGAACGCAATGGGAGCAACCATATATATTATGGCGCACATAATCAACAGATGGACAAAGGCCGATAAAAACATAGAAACCAGACCAAGATACAAGGGCACCCCGTTGGCCTTATACACTTTCTTTATATCACTTCCGTATATCTCTGTAAGAGAAGGCGGCAGGCCGATGAACGCGCCCATAGATACCCCCAGCACCGTCATGGACTGTATCAGCGTAGCCTTTGCCTCGGGGTTTACAGAGGTGAATATCCCCCCCATAACAGCAAAGAACAAAAGAGGAACCACATAACAGGTGATTAACAGGGCTTTGCTCCGTATATCCAGCTTCCATTGTAATACCGCTCCGTACCAAAATGCATTCATTCGCCATTCCCCCTCGCCATCTCGATAAAATGCTGCTCCAGCGTTCCCCTGTCTATTTTAATATCCTGTACGGCAATTCCCCGCTGCTTGAACTCTTCCAGCACTGTCAGCATGGTATCCCCAATGTCTTCGGCTTCAAATGTCTCATCCCCCTGCCCGGTCTTGATGTGAATGATATATCGTTTGCTTATTTTTGAGGTGAGCTCCGCAACCGTGCCCAAGAAGACGATCCTTCCCTCATTCAAAATCGCAATGCGGTCACACAGGCTTTCCACCTCCGCCATATCGTGACTGGCTAAAACAATTGTCTTTCCCTGGGCTTTCAATTCCCGGATCTGTTCATGGAGCGACATTCTGCCCTCCACATCCAGCCCGGCCGTCGGCTCGTCAAGAAATACAATGTCCGGGTTGCTGATTAAAGCGAGGGCAAGGTGCAAACGCCGCTTTTGCCCCGTGGACATATCCATGTATATTTTTTTGGCCAGCTGGTCAATCCCAAGAGCGGTAAGCATGGAATGATCTATTTTGGTTTTATTCCATTTTGCAAATAACCGCACCGCTTCCATGGGCTTAATATGAGCCGGGAGGGATGAGGATTGCAGCTGGATTCCCATCCTGCCATTCACCTCGATGCTGCCGCCCTCATACTTTCGTAAGCCCTCGATGCATTCCAGGGCCGTGGTCTTGCCTGCGCCGTTCACACCCAGCAAGGCAAAGATTTCCCCCTGCCTGACATGGAAGCTCAAGCCTTTCAACACAGCATGATCTCCATAGCTTTTCTTCAGTCCGTCAATCTGTATCGCGTAACTCATTTTGCTCCCTCCCCCAGCGGATTATAATCCAATGTCATGAAATAGGCTCCTAAAGCCGGCTCAATAAAAGCGTTGGCCATGACTTGCTTTTGTTTCCATTCATCGTTCATGCCTCCGGAACTTTCCATCTGTATGAGCTGGGACAGTATATTCATATCTCCTCCCGTAAATTCCATAATCATCTCCCAAAACTCTCTGGCAAAGCTCTGCCCCTTCTCACTTTCAGGCAGCACCCCTTCCTCCTGAAGCCTCATGGCCTCCTCGAGAAGATGCATAAAAGTGTCCATGATTACCATGGCGCTGTCTTTATCGAAACGGCTCCTGAAATGATCCAGAGTCTTATCATCGAGATGCTTGATGAGCCAGTAGAACTTATTTTTCATTTGCAGATTGACGATAATATCCGCGTATTTCTTGAAATCCACCACCTGCATCTGCAGCACTTCCCCTTGCAATGCTTCTATCTCCTTCAGGGATTCTGACAGGGCCTCTATCTTTTCCCGCATGGCGGCGGCCTGCTCCGTAAGCGCTTCCGCAACATCCGCAGGAGTATCCAGCGAGATCAGACGGTTCTTTATGTCCTCCAGTGAAAACCCCAGATGCTTCAGCGACAGAATTTGATGGAGTTTAATCACATCCTTGTCTGTATAAAGCCTGCGGCCGCCTTCGCTCTCTGACGAAGGGGAAAGCAGATCTTCTTTGTCATAATACTGCAGGGTGCGGACGCTGACCCCCATTTTCTTTGCAACCTCGCCAACCGTCATATATCCTTCCGGTATCGCTTTATATTTTCCCATCGTTATGTCCATGCCCTTTTTACCGCATAAAACCGCCTTGATCCCGCACAAAACTGCCTTGTAGATGCCGGCATGGATCCGCTCCCCCCCTTCGTTGATCCGTTCTGTTTCCTACAACTGTATAACTCCTGTCAACATTATAATATATGACGCTGCGTCACATACAAGATATTTTTATCTTTTTAATTACTTTATTTGACTGCCCTGCAAAAAAGCACCATGCCCCCATATCTGGCATGATGCTTTTTGTCGGAAACCCTGTTCCGGCTTTCATATCACAGGCTGGCCACCCCTGGGACAGCACCTTTTCCGCTTCCTTATGATCTCGTGATTAAAACCGCATCTTCGGCATTATTCCCGGTTGGATATCCTGAAAATCGTTACCGAATGCTTTGCAAATTCATATTCAAAGGATTTCTCACCCTTCAAGGACAGCTCCTTCTCCCTGGGGAGAACCGCCTCAGGACGGTCAAAATCATTGACGGCATCCAGCTCATGGCCTTCCAGGCACCAGACGGAGCCCCTTGCCGGACTGGCATTGACGATTTCTATCTCGGCTTTCCGGTCTCTGTCTGAAACATTGACCGCTTTAATGATAATATCTCCCGCTTCCTCCATGCTGGCGGAATAGTATATAGGCTCAAGGACAACCGGCTTGCTCTCAATCCGGTGACTGGCAACTCCGTCTACAAAGGCCTGAATCCAGCGTCCCTGTATCTTTAATTCAAGAAGGTATTCCCTCTCCCGTTCCACCGAGAGCAGATATTGGCTGAGACAGGAATTCCTCCCATTGATATCCTCTGTGATTATACTATCCTGATTCTGCCATCCTCCCAGCTCCCAGGTATATTTATTCCTGTCATCCTTTAAGCCGAAATAAATGCGGAATCCCTTATATCCTTCCTTTTCTCTGGCTTTCAGCTTAATCGTGTAATTCACGCCGCTCATACCGGTCAGAGCCTGGGTCTGGCTCTCCTTCAGACAGCAGGCATCAAAGCTTTGTATCTCGCCGGTATCCTCATTGATGATCTGAATATCACTGTACTCCACATGAGACTGGTTCGCTGCCAGGACGATGTCTCCGCTTATCCTGTCCGGTTCCCTGTCTGCCATAATATTCTCCGGCATATCCTCCCCGCGGATCTCCAGCAGCCGGTCACCCTGGTGGTGCATGAACAGCTTCTGTACATAATAATTGGCCGTCCCATATACCTGATGGTTATTAAACCAGATCAGATCCGGCCTCCAATTGACATAATCCGCATGGCACAGCATCGGAGCATAGCAAGCCAGAGCCACGGCTTCTGCATTCCTTTCCAGCCCGATCATATAGGAGGCTTCCACCAAAGCATTATAATAAGTATTGCCCCAGGAAGCATATTCTCCAAGGAACACCTTCGGATCAGTCTTGAGAAAGCTGTCATACCGGTGATGATTCGCCAGAAACCATTCCGGCGCGCAATAATAGTGCTCGTCCACCAGATCCGAACCATTCTCCCTGGAGGACTTCCAGCCCCTGTCATATTCCCCTCCGGCAGCAAAGGGCCCGCTGGTATTGATGATCTTAATCTCCGGGTATCTCTCTTTCACCGCTTTATGGATGATGGCATACCGTTCAAAGAAGGCTTCTCCCACCTCTTCATTGCCAATCCCTATATACTCCAGTCCAAAAGCTGCCCCATGCCCCATCTCCATCCGTTTCCTGCCCCAGGGGGTGGAGCTGTCCCCATTGGCAAACTCAATCAGATCCAGAGCATCCTCAATCCAGGGCTGAAGCTCATCCAGGGGCGCGGCCCTGTGGTGATGGGGATCATAGCCTGCAGGCAGTACCGGAACCGGCTTTGCCCCGATATCTTCACAGAATTGAAAATATTCATAAAACCCAAGTCCAAGAGTCTGATTATAACCCCAATTATTTCTTCTTGCGGGCCTGTCCTCCAGAGGGCCGATGGTGTTCTTCCAGCGGTACTGGGAATCCCTCACCTCTGAATCCAGCGAACCGTCATGCACCAGGCACCCTCCGGGGAAGCGCATGAACTTCGGCTTAAGCTGGGCCAGCTTTTCCGCAATATCCCTTCTCATGCCATTGCGCCTGCCTTTAAAGGTATCCTTCGGGAACAGCGATACAAAATCAAAATACACCTTTCCCCTGCCCTGAACCGTAAGTGCCAGCCGCCCGCTGTGATCCGTACAGGGCGCAGTAATTTCCAGCTCATATTTCTTCCACTCCCGATCCGGAAAGATCTCCTGCTTTACATAAACCTCTCCGTCCGCACTTCGGAGGGAGATAACAACCGGCTGATCCATATCCTGCTCTCTCTTGGCATAGCAGGTAAAATAATAGCTGTTCCCCTGAAGGAGCGGTATTCCTGTGCTAAAGCCCAGATTCTGCACTCCCACATCCCTTCCGGGAACCAGAACATCCACCGCCAGATAATGAGGATTCTTATTGCTCACCGGATTCCCCGTCTCCAGAACCAGCCTGGCCTCTCCGTCCTTCTCTATCTTCTCCCAGGCCGTCAGCCCATGATAATTGAGGTTATCCACCTCGGCAAACTCAAAGGATCTGTTTTGAACCAGCTCTGCGTATAAACCTCCGTCCGCCGCATGATTCAGATCCTCGAAGAAGATACCGAACAGATCGCCCAGGCTCTCCCCCTGCTTACCGGCATCCACTTTAATCTTCATAATTACTCCATTTCTCTGCCAAAGGGCAGTATAACAGCAGGCGGCAGATTTTCCGCCCTATGCTGGATATAGTAAATTACAGCTGCAAATTCCCTTCCATCCCTTCAAATTCAATTACTCTCCTGCTTCCATTCTTCAGCAAAAGAGTTACCGGTCCATAGCCTCCGCAGCCTTCCCGGTCCGTATATTCCACCGAAGCGATGGGGAAGAGTTCTTCCTCCGTAAAGTCCTCCAGGCTCTCCTTCGTAATTACCTGGGAGATCATTACATAAGGCTCATATCCATACTGCTTCCTTCTGACAAGGCTTCCATAGACCACAATGGATTTGGCGGAATCCGGATTGGTTCCTTCGCTGTGCAGGAGGTCAATCTCATCCCAGCCGTCATACAGCGTCATGGCAAGCTGCTTCTCCCTGCCGGTATAATCATGCCCCTTTAAGATTATGGCTCTTGCCTTGCACTGCAATTCATTGCAGGGAGCCATAAGCTCGCTGCCTCGTTTTAAGAAGGTGTTCTCCCGCCGTACCGCCTCTGTCCCGTTATCCGGAAAACCGTAGGCCCCCAGCGTCAGGGAGATGGGTCTGCGGTGCAGGCGCAGCTTGTCCACCCGGAGGATTCCGTAAGGTACCGGAAAATCCGCAAGATTCACGGCCTGTATCCAAGTGCTCTCCTTGGAGATGTCGTAATCAAAAAACTGTCTCCGGTATAGAATCCCTTCTTTCCTTCCATGCCAGAAGGTAACATTGGCCTTGGCGCATTCTCCGGAGGTGATATCCTTCAGCACATACTGCTGTGCTTCCACTTCCTTTGATGGCGCGGATTCCCACGGATATTTGCTGTTGAAGCAGAGCTTGGAGTAATTCCACATGCCATGCTCATCCCCGCGGTTTCGAACCACCTTTCCGGTACGCAGAATCGTCTCCCCGTTGGCTCCGTGGTTGGTAAAGCAAAGAGCCGGGCCGTTCAATAGAGTCTCCTTGACCTCTGTTTCCCCAAGCCGCTGCCAGGTGCCGTTGTTTTCCCTGGCAGTCCAGAAGGGATGCTCTGCCGGCAGGTGCAGGCAGAGGAAGGCTTTCCCCAGCCAGAAGGGCGATTCCGCACAGGAATACCCTTGCACCAGCGGAGTAAACTGTCCGTAGAAGCCCAGGGTAGGAACCCCTTCATGCAGGAAGTCCTCTCTGGTGAAAAACTGCATCAACGAGCCCGATGCAATGCGCCTTGCCAGTCCTGGATCCGCTTTGGAATTCCTGAGCATCATATTTGCGTCAAAAGCGCAGGTGGCCGCATTTCTATAAATATTACTGCGTCCCCACATATTGGTAAACCCATCCCGGTCAAAGAAGTCTCCGTAGGTCTCCATCAACTGATTGGAATTCTCTTCAAATCTCTGTGCCAGATAAGGCTCCTTTTCATAGCCGTACCACAGGTTCCAGATGGGTGCATACACATGAAAAGCCCAGCAGGAGTAATAATCAAAGGAATGCCCGTCCCGGTACCATCCGTCGCCTGCATAGTAATTCAGAATTGCCTGGGCATGATCCCTCATAATATCCTCGTCGATGGGATACCCCTCCCGGTATAAGAAGGCCATATCCAGCATGTTGAACAGGCGCCAGTTCTGGGGAACCGTATTGGCATGGGCATAGCCGGTCAGAAAAGCGGCGATGGTATCCTTTTCCTCCTTCGTATAGATGTCCCAGATCTCCGCCTTACAGCTCCACAGGCACAGTACCAGGGCGCAGGTTTCCACCGTCTGCTGAAAGGGCCTGAAGGGGTCCCGGCTTCCCGATAGCTCTATCTGCTCCTCATAGCTCCCGACAGAATTCGCATCGCCGCTGGTACACGCCCGCAGCACCTGTTCCTTATAATAATCCCTGAGTCTGTAATTGCAGATGACCGCGTCCGGCTTATTATGAAGCAGCGGTGCCGCCAGCAAGAAGGATCTGGCCAGCCCCTCGAAAATCTCCGCTCTCCGCTCGGTTTCTCTCTGCTTCTCCGGAACATTTTTATGAGGATAGCTGACCTCTGTTTCCTTTCTTGGCATAATCACGGGATCGTGAATTGATTTAATATTGCGAAAAATGCCGGTTAAAAGGTACTCCGCTGCCTCAAGCCAGCTTTCCCTGGTAAGTCCCGTGTAAGGGCTTAATTCATAATCCAATGTTTCGGGCTGAAATATCATCTCTTTAACCTTGCTCCCTTCCTGCTGCAGCCGGTATGGACAGCCGGCCCTGTCATGATTTTATATCTCATATGATACAACATTTCTCCGGGTAATTCCATGAATATTGTCTCAGAAATGTTGCTGCTGATTTAGATTCTGTATTACGATCAGAAACAATAGCTTGCAGCAGGAAAAACTATGTGTTACAGTAAATTCATTACAAAACCATAATCGACGCTGCCGACAGCAAACAGAGACCTGTCCCTGTTCTGAGGGGGGCAATCCCTAGAATACCAGGTTGGTCATTATTACACTGGCGATAATTCCTGTCAGCGTGGTCAGCAGGCATCCCAGGAGGGTGTAGCGCGTCTTCTTCACCCCTGCTGCCATAAAGTATACCGCCATGGTGTAGAAGATGGTCTCCGTGCTGCTCATCATAACGGATACCAGCCTCCCCAGATAGGAATCCGGCCCGTACTCCTTGAAGATATCCAGCACCAGACTGGTGGCCGCCGAGGAGGAGAACATCTTGATCATTGCCACCGGAACCAGCTGGGAGGGAAAGTGCAGCAGATCGGTCAGCGGCTTTAAGATGCCGGATAGGATTGTAAGGGTTCCAGAAGCGCGTAAAATCCCAATAGCGACCATCAAACCGATGAGAGTGGGTAAAATGTCAAATACGACTTTAAAGCCGTCCTTGGCCCCCTGAATGAATTCATCAAAAATATTGGTCCTCATAAGAAGACCGAAGCCTATGATATAAAATAGAATAAATGGGATGATATAATCCGACAAATAAATCAAAAACCTCATAATTACCCTGCCTTTCTTCTATTTTCTGCGGCTGCACAGCCTCCTTGCCGCAATGGAAAAGAGAACGCCGACACAGGTAGAACAGATTGTCGCCGCCAGCCCGGCGCCCAGAATTTCGGCAGGATTCACAGATCCGTACTGGCTGCGGTAGGCAATTACATTCACCGGGATTAGCTGCAGGGAAGATATATTAATAATGAGGAGGGTGCACATATCACAGCTGGCCACCTCCGAATTCCGGTTCAGCTTCTTCAGCTCCTGCATCGCCATTAGTCCCATAGGCGTGGCTGCCCAGCCCAGACCCAGAATATTGGCAATCATGTTGGAGGCAATATATTCATTTACCACATGCTCCCTTGGGATACTGGGATACAGAAACCGGAGCAGAGGACGCAGGGCTTTGGTAAAGGAAGCCACCAACCCGCTTTTTTTTGCAATTTGCATAACACCGGTCCACATAGCCATGATTCCGAGCATGGTAATACAGAGTGTTACCGCTTCCTTGGAGGAGTTAATCGCGGCTTTGCTGACCTCACCGATCTCCCCCCTTAGCACCCCGATGGTTACCCCTAACACAATCATAATTCCCCAAAGGTAGTTTAGCATTCTCCTCACCGTTTTCCGTTTTTTGGTTTGTCAATATAACTATATTCCACTTATCAGCATAAATTCCTGCAGTTTTTTTGTGTTTTTAGTACTTTTTAGTTCTCTTTTACATTTATTGTTTAAATTGTGCTATGTTTTGACAATTATTTTAGTTGACATCAAAAAAATCCTATGATATCTTAATTTATGCCATTACAAATAATGTAAGCTTATCAGGTGTATGCTTGCATGAAGTAAAGCATTCTATTATTATTCCCCATACAAGTGAAAAAGGAGGTTTATTTATGAAAAGTACTGGCATTGTAAGAAGACTGGATGAGCTTGGAAGAATTACTCTTCCCATCGAGTTGAGAAGAACATTGGATGTAAGCGAGAGAGATCCACTGGAGATTTTTGTTGAGGAAGGAAGAATCATTCTTCAGAAGTACGAGCCCACCGATATTTTTAACGGCAACAAGGACAATCTGCTGGAATATCAGGGAAAGAAAATATCCAAGGATACTATCGTAGAACTTGCAAAGCTTGCAGGTCTCATCGAATAGTTACATAATTAAAAGAGCCTGCCGTGAGAACGGCGGGCTCTTTTTCATTACAGGCTATCGCTTATTTTTTGTCCGCAGGAAGGGTCTGACACCCCAGACAGTATCCGGCTCCACCTTATAGTCTTCTCCGGTTGCGGTATCACCCCGGTACAGCTCCGCAATACTGTAAGCCTTGCCTGACGGAGCCGGGGCCGGAGATATCTTAAGGGTATTCTTCTCCATGGGGATGCCGTTCTGGGCAAGATATTTTATTCTTCCTGTTTCTGCATCATTCTCGTAAAAATACTTCTTCATGCTGCCGTCCTCCAGCGCATCATAGAAGATTCCCTCTGTAATGGTTACCTCCCTATATAACTCGCCGGCCTTCTTTTCCTTAAGCTTCATCTCCGCCACCCTGCCGGAGCCGTTGGGAAGATCATTCCCCCACTCACCCTCGTAATAATAGTAGCCCCGTTTTTCCGGGTCTCCGGTGAGCATAAAGTACATTCCGGTTCCCCTCTTCACGCCGTTCATAATCTCTCCGTAGTAGACCTGCTCCCCGCTGTAGATGATCAAACCGCTTCCTTTGGAGATATCTCCTACAATATTGAAAAATACCGGCATTTCTCCCGAAGCCTCCGCTTGGAACAGCGACGTTTCCATCGCTGCCGTGATCCGGTCCGTATTCCGTTCTTTCATGGCCTGGCACAATTCGGAAAGTATGTTTTCCCGCTCCTCTTCCCCGGCCTTTTGCTCCTTTGCCATATCCAGAAGCTCCTTCAACTCCTCATCCCCGGTATGCTCCAGGGCAGTGTTTAAGAGACGAATACAGGCGTTGTAATCCTTTTGTTGAATATAGATATCCGCCAATGCCTTGTAAGCCGCAGGCTCGTCCGGCAGCAGCTCTGCAGCCTCCCGGTATTTTTCCATCCCGTCCTCATAATTTTCCTGCAGAATGTATTCCTCCGCCTGGCTGATTATGACATCGTAGTCTTCCTTCAGCAGATAGTGGTCCACCGTGATCCGAAGGGTCTCCAGCTCCTCACTCTGGGTTATCTCTATCCCCTCCAGCACCTCCTCCCTGGCGAGGTCATATTTGCCCTGCTCAATATACGCCTGGACAATGCGCTGATAGGAGGTCACATCCTTGCTCTTTAACAGCTTGGCCTCCTCATACACAGAGATAGCCTTATCATATTCCCCATTGGAAAAATAAACATCAGCACGGGAAATAGATTGAAGAAAGTCATAGTCCTGCTTGGCCGACTTGATCTCCTCCATCTTCTTTTCCAGCTTTTCGGTAGAAAGCTTCTGATAAGCAGCCCGCAGTGTCTCCAGAGCCTTATCATAGTCCTTCATCCCGGCATAAGCCTCCGCCAATCCTATGGACAGAGTCTCCCTGTCGCTGTCCTTCATGGCCAGAGCTTCCTGATATGCCGCCACGGCAAGCTCATAGCTGCCTGCGTTCAGGTAGTTCTCCGCCATTACCGCACGTTCGTTAATGCGGTTGTTTTTTGATTCATGATTGATAAGGATAAACCCAAAGATAATCGCTGCTATTCCCAGAATTACAACAACCGCCGTTCTCTCTTTTGTTCGAAATATCCCTGATGACATTATTTCACCTCCAAAAGACAGTTATGTCTCATCCTTCATCAGCATCTGGTAGATATCCCTTCTGCTGACGCCCCTGTCCCTGGCAACCGCCCTCATTGCCTCCTTCTTATCAAAGCCCTGCTTCGTGTAGAGCTCCATGTGCTCGGTCAAAGCAACAGTGCCCCACCGCTCCTGCTCCTCCGCTTCCAATTCCTCACCGGACCTTCCTTCAATTACCAGAACGTACTCTCCCTTCGGTTCCTCCGCTTCCAGCTGGGCAACCGCTTCCCGAAGAGTGGTACGCCGCACTCTCTCATACCGCTTTGTCAGCTCCTTAATAATGGATATCCTCCGGTCCCCCAATACCCCCAAAAGCTCCTCCAGGGTCTTGGACAGCCGGTGAGGCGCTTCATAGAGTATCAGCGTCCTCGTATCCTTCTCCAGCTCCTTCAGCACTCTCTGCCGCTCCTTCCTGTCACTGGGCAGAAAGGCCTCAAAGCAAAATCTTCTGGTAGCCAGCCCCGACAGGGTTAGCGCCGTTACCGCGGCACATGCTCCCGGAAGGGAGGTGACTTCAATCCCCGCTTCATAAGCCTGCTTCACCAGCTCTTCCCCCGGATCGGAGATCCCCGGGGTTCCCGCATCGGTAATCAGTGCAATATTCACACCCGCCCTCATCTGCTCCACCAGATATCTTGCCTTCTCTATCTTATTGAATTCATGATAGCTGGTCATAGGTGTCTTTATCTCAAAATGATTCAGCAGCTTAATGCTGTGCCTGGTGTCCTCCGCCGCAATCAGATCCGCCTCCTGCAGTGTTTTCACCACCCGGTAGGTAATGTCCTCCAGATTCCCGATTGGCGTGGCACATAAGTATAACATACCGGACATAATAGATCCTTTCCTGGACAAACAATCCTTCTCTCATCCTGTCAATCCTCTGATGGCACAAGCTGCGCCATCCTTAATATCCATAGATCGTATGGATTTCTTCCGTGTATACCCCCTGCTCCCGATAAACGATCAGAGGAGCCTCCACCTTAAGCATGGATTTCCCCCCCTTGACACACTCCAGAAGCACCATATTCGGCTCCTTGTCAAGATAGGGATGTACCAGCTTCATTCTCTTGGGCTCCAGCTTATAAGCCATGAGCCGGTTCATAATCTCCGCCAGGCGGAAGGGACGGTGCACCAGATAGAAACGCCCTCCCGGCTTCAGCAGCCTGGCTGTCTCCCGGATTACATCCTCCAGGGTACACAAAAGCTCATGCCGTGCAATGGCTTTCGCATCGCCGGGGTTGACCAGGCCATGACCGTGATTCATATAGGGCGGGTTGCTGGTAACAACATCGAAGGAAGCCAATCCAAATAAAGCAGAGGCTTCCTTGATATCCCCGGTAATAATATCAATTTTATCTTCCAGTCCATTCATGGCAACGCTCCGGCGCGCCATATCCGCGCTTTCCTCCTGGATCTCCAGGCCGGTAAAATGCTGTCCCTCCGTCTTCGCCTCCAGCAGGATGGGTATGATCCCCGTTCCGGTGCCCAGATCCAGCACCCTTTCCCCGGGAATCACCCTGGCGAAGCCGGAAAGCAATACCGCGTCCATGCCAAAACAAAACTTCTTTGTATTTTGAATTATCTTATAATGATTCCTGTTCAACTCATCCGCCCGCTCATCCGGCTTCAGATACTCTTCCTCCCTGCTATTCATCATCCAGTAAGGATTTCCCCTCTTTCTTCTCCAAAAGCTCCAATGCTCTTAATTCGTCATTCTCCAGAGAGGTATTGCGCTCCCTGCGCTTTCTCTGCTTGAACCGCAGTTCGTCCGCCTTGTATTCCCGTACTTCCTTCTCGTCATTCTCCAGGGTTACAATCACCTTCACCAGCTGCTTAAGCACACTGACACTCTGAACCTCACCCTTGAGATTATCCTTCGTGGTTACATAATCCCCCACTCCCGGCAGCTTGCTGTTCAGCTCCTCATAGGCCTCTTCCTCGTTCTTCAGACAGCACATGAGCCGTCCGCATACTCCCGATATCTTGGTGGGATTCAGGGACAGATTCTGTTCCTTTGCCATCTTGATGGAAACCGGTGCAAATTCGGACAAATGGGTATGACAGCAGAGAGGCCTTCCGCAGATTCCGATGCCTCCCACAATCTTGGTCTCATCCCGTACGCCGATCTGCCTCAGCTCAATCCGGGTCTTAAATACGCTGGCCAGATCCTTCACCAGCTCCCGGAAATCAATTCGTCCATCCGCAGTAAAGTAAAACAGCACCTTGTTGTTATCAAAGGTATACTCACAGTCAATGAGCTTCATCTCCAGACTGTGCTTTCTGATCTTCTCCAGGCAGATCTGGAAGGCATCCTTCTCCTTCTGCCGGTTGCGTTTTTCTGTAGCTATATCCTCGTCGGTAGCCTGACGGATCACCGGCTTTAACGGCTGGATCACCTTCTCATCCTCCACGTCCCGGGGGCCCAGAACCACCACGCCGTATTCCACTCCCCTGGCGGTCTCGACGATTACATTGTCTCCCTGTTTTATATGATAACCGGCAGGATCAAAGAAGTATACTTTTCCCGCTCTCCGGAATCTCACTCCAATTACATTAACCATTACTGTTCTCCTTTATAGTAAGTAACATCAGCTCGATGGCAATATCAAAGTTGACATTGGCTCTTAATCTTATTTTTGCCTTTTCCATTGCATTTATAATCTTATCTATATTATCATAGCTCCGGACATTAGCCTGCTGCTTGATGAAGGAACGCTCCTCCCGGTACAGCAGAAGATCCGGGTCCATGGTTGCCTTATACATTACCACATCCCTGTACCACAGCATCATCAGATCAATATAATCCTCAATGACCGGCTTGTTTGCTGTCAGCACCTTTAATCCCGATATAATCTCATGCAGCTCCATCTCATCTATATACTTCAGGATATGGAGCACATCCTCCTTCATTTTTTCAAAATCTCCGGAGGCGGCATACTTAATCGCCTTTCCCACGTTGCCGCTGGAAAATGCCGCCGCCATCTCCGCCTTATAATCCGGTATCTGGTGGCGCAGCATCAGAAATTCCTTAATCGCCGCCTTATCCACCGGCTTAAGATTTAACTGTACGCATCTTGACAGAATGGTGGGCAGAAGGACCGTAATATTGCTGACCAGCAGAAGCAGCACCGCATATTCCGGCGGCTCCTCCATGGTCTTTAAGAGTGCGTTCTGCGCTGCCTCCGTCAGCTTGTCCCCATCCTCTATGATATAGATCTTATAGGGGCTGCTATAGGGCTTTATCTGGATATCCCCGTTTACCTGCAGGCGGATATCATCCACCCCGATGCTTGCCTTCTCATGGGTTACACGGATAATGTCAGGGTGATTCCCGGAAGCCGCCTGCATACAGGACTTGCATCTCCCGCAGGCTGCTCCGCCCTCTTCGCACTGCAATGCACAGGCAAAGGCATCGGCAAGCAGCTTCTTGCCCATTCCTGCCTCTCCGTGAAAGATATAGGCATGGGAAACCTTCCTTGAGCGGATTGCATTCTGAAGATGCTGTATGATACTTTCATGGCCTATGATCTGTTCAAACCCTTGCATAAAAACCTCCGATCATGTAAGAATATCCAGCAGTAACCCCCGGATTTCATCGATCTTGTTCAAAATCGCGAGATGATCCTTCTCATCCTTAATCAGCTCCGCCGCCAGCTCATCCAGATTCTGATCCACCAGTTTAATCATGGTATATACCCGGTGCCTTCCCTTCCGGTCCAGGAAATTCTCCCTGGAAAACTTATGGGAACGGTTAATGATCTCATTCATGAAATCCTTGATCAGCGCCCGATAGCGCTTCATATCCCGCAGGTCCATACGCTTTGTCAGCTTCTTTCCCTCCGCGGTTATTTCCTCCAGCATACCGTTTAAAGCAGCTCTCAGCTGCTGTTCTTCGATATGGGAAACCAGGGTATATTTAAAAGAACCGTCTGCCTCGGGCACCGGAGCCTTCTGCTCTATTTGCTGTATATTCTGCATTTGGTTCACTTTTATCTCCATCTCATTTCCTCCCGGAAACTGCAATTAAATAGCTGTTGACACTGTCATCCGCAGATTAGAAGCGCCAGGACTGCATGAACTAATCTGCTCATCTTGGACATTATAACATGAATCCCGTTGACTTTACAGCAATTTTTTTATATCCTCCCGAATCTCACAGAGGCAGTGATCCATATCCAGATTCTGATAACGCTTTGTGATACCGCTTTTCCATAAATTCTCCTCAGAGAAGTCCTCTTCATCCGCCAGATAGCGGCGGCACATCTCCGCATATTTGGGCTGCTCCTGCTTCCGCTCCCGGCAGAGGGCCCGGGTCAGCCGGATGCCGTCCTCCACCTCCAGATAGATGGGCACCACATACTCCCTGCCAAAGTATTCCCGGATCTGCAGATAAGTCTCCAGCGTGCCGATCATAAGATAATCCGCTTCCTCCAGATTAATCTGTCCGTCATTCACGGTAAAGTAATGCCAGGTGCCGTGCACGGTCTCATAAGCCCTGTGCTCTATAATTTTCTTCTGCTTCTGAAGCTCTGCCAGGGCAGCTTCATCCACAAAATAATACTCCACTCCATGGACCTCTGAGCTTCTTATGGGTCTTGTAGTATACATCACACAGGTTCTCAGGGACAGCTCCTTCATTTCCAGCAGACGCTTGTACACCGTATCTTTTCCTGTGGCGCTTTTACCCATGACAATAAAAATTCTAGACATAATTCCATTCCTTCCTGTTCCTTCGCTCTGCCGTCCCGCTCACTATTCCACCACTTCGATCCGGCCGCCGTTCCCGCCTGTTAAGCCGGTCACCGTTATTCCCTGTTCCTGTACCTCAAGGATATAGTCAATCAGGCGGGGTGAGATAATTTCTCCCGGCACCAGAACCGGTGCTCCCGGGGGAAACAGACTGAGAAAGGCAGCGGACACCCGCCCCGCACTCTCCCTGAAGTCCAGAGTCACAGCTTCCTTCTCCCATGCCTCCCAGGGAAGAAGCCCCCTCTCAGGCTGCAGCTCCGCCATCCATTGATGACTTCTGCCAGAGCACTCTTGGCCTCCATACCCGGAACAATCTCCGGCGGCCCGCTTCTCTATATCCGAATCAATCTCCAGCAGCGCCCGGGCTAACCCTTCAAAGCCCTCGTCGGTGTCACAGATGCTTGTCATAGCCAGAATATAATCCGGCGCCTCCATCTCCAGCGTCATATGGTAGCGCTTCTGAAGCAGCTGATGTAATTCATGCCCGTGAAAGCCCGTTCCTGCCGCTATTACAGTAATCTTGGAAGGGTCCAGGCCATACACACCATATTTTCCTGCAATGTCCGGCCTCAGCAGAGAAAGGTGCTTTAATTTCTCCATTCTCTGATAGAAGCCCAGCAGTCTCTGCTCATAAGCTTCAAATAACTCTTCCGCCCGCTCCTCCAGCAAACGGACACACTGATCCATTCCTGCCATCAGGACATAGGAAGGACTGCTGCTCTGATAAACGGCCAGATATTGTCTGAGCCTGGAATCCAAAGCCGCAGCATTCGAATGAAGCACTGCCGCCTGAGTGAACGCCGGAAGGGTTTTATGCAGGCTCTGTATAACCAGATCCGCCCCCTGCCTCACCGCACTCTCCGGGAAGCCGCGGGAAAATCCAAAATGGGCTCCATGTGCTTCATCTACCAATAAATATGCCCCATATCTATGGACAAGCTCTGCAATTGCCCCAATATCCGATACCACTCCCTCATAAGTGGGGGAAGTGATGATCACCAGCCGTATATCCGGGTGGGTTATCAACGCCTTCTCCAAATCCTCGGGAAGAATTCCACCGGCAGAGGGGATTCCATCAATTTTTTGTGGATAACAATAGACCGGAACCAAACCTCTGAGGATAACTCCATGATAAACTGCTTTATGACAGTTACGGCCAAGGAGCACCTTATCCCCTCTCTTCACCGCTGCGGATATTCCGGCCAAAATCCCTGCCGTGCTGCCATTGACCAGAGGATAGGAGGCTTCCGCCCCGTAAAGACGGCTGATTCTTTCTGAAAGTGAACGAAGTATGCCCTCCGGCTGATGGAGGTTGTCAAAGCCATCAATTTCCGTTATATCAAAACAATAGGGGTTGTCCATCCTGCAAAGCTCCGTATTACGCTTGTGTCCGGGCATGTGCATCGGGTAACCCCCATCCTTGCTATGCTTTATTAATTTATCATACAATCCATCTGATGCCAAATAATTCTCTCCTCGTCTTCCCATACATATCAATGCATACCTGCCTCTACGCACGGTATAGTGTCTGTTCCATCTCCTTTTTCCGGCCCTTCATCCGGTACAGCCTCGCATCCGATACCAGAAGGCATTCCTCGATGGTCGTATCCGCGTCCGGCCTGACGAGATACCATCCATAGCTTACATATACCTGATAGCTCCGGTTGCTTTCCTCGTTGACCTGCCTCAGCCTCTCTTCAAAACGCCAGGCAAATTCCTCTATCTTATCCTGGTCATAATCCATGCCGATTACAACGAACTCATCTCCGCTGACACGGATGCAGATCTCATCATCCCGGGCGGCATACTGCAGAGCTTCCGCCACAGTCCGTATCGCGGCATCTCCGCTGGCATGTCCGAAGGTATCGTTAATATATTTTAATTTATCGATATCCGCTGACAGCACCATGAGCTTCGTCTCGCTCTTAATACACTGAAACAGATAAAGCTTCCCCAGCTGCTCCAGCGCCCTGCGGTTATATAAATCCGTCAGCTCGTCCTTAATGGACATATCCTCCAGCCGGCTTACCAGCCGGGTTAAAACATTGTGTATCCGGATATTCTCCAGTGCATTGCATATATTCGTAAGCCACCCATGATAAGAAGACTGATATATCTCCCCGTCATGGAAGCTGATTGCCGTATAACCGAAGCAAATCTCCTGATGATGAAGCATATTGAATAAAAATATCTGAGGTTCACTTCCCACATACCGGGGAGGAATCAGCGCAGGCAGGGAATATTCCGTCCTCTGAAGCCATTCTCCATTATGAATTCCAACCTCCATCACCATCTCATCCCCCTGGACAATGCCGGCATTCTCCTCCTCTCCGCGAAGCTCCCAATCCTTATAAAGGCACATATAGAAGCTGGAAAAATCCTCATTCATATAAGTATAGGAGGCCAGCCGGCGATTCAGCTCTGCAATGGTCTTGATGCTGGTCAGCTCCACGGACATAAAAGCATTATTGGAAATCGCCAGCTCCTTCGCCTCTAATTCATTGAGAATTCTGCTTCTCTGTCTGGAAACCTCCTCCTGGTTGCTAACCGGTCTGCACCCGCAGGATTCCCTCCAGCAGGTTACCGTCTTCACTATGGTATCCCTGCCCTGAGGAATATTATGATGATGCATATCTATTTTATCAACTGCCGCCTTGCCCATCCCAAAGACCGGCACCCCGGCCGTCGTGATAGACGGTGCATAAATCTCCGCCATCAGTATATTGTCACAGCCGGAAACCGCGATATCCTCCGGAACGCGGATGCCCCGCTCTTCCAGAGCCTTGCAGACGGTTATCGCCATATAGTCATTGGCACAGATTATGGCTTCCGGACGCTTCTGAGGGTCGGCCAGCCAATATCTCACCGCATCATATCCGGTATACTTCCAGAAATCACCGTAATAAATCTGCTCGTCTCCAACCGGCAGCTGGTATTCCTCCATAATTCTTCGAAAAGACTCCAGACGCTGCACCGCAGCCGGATTACTTCTCGGGCCGGTCAGAAAATGAATCCGCTTATATCCATGATCCACGATAAAATGCCGGATGATCTCATCCAGTACCATTGTATCGTCAACCAATACATTATAATAATCTTCCATCCTCTTTCTCACACTGACCACAGGGCAGGATGCAAATTGGGATATCCGCTCCAGGACGCTGAGGTCAAAGCCCTGGGCAAACATCGTATCCGGCACGATGATAATCCCGGCCAGCTCCTCATAACAGGGCAAAGTCGTAATGCTGCGTTCCCCTGTCTCATATTCAAATTCTCCGTATCCCAGGAAATTAGTAAAGAACGCCACATTATAACCCAGCTCCTTGGCACGCTCGCTGATTCCCTTGCTTAAGGTCTCTTGAAACTCCTGATATACCTGTGTTACAAAAACCCCTATTGTTTTTCTGCCGTTTCCAAACATACGGCTCTTCTGTGTATCTGACATTGCGCCCACCCCTTTGCCAGGACTGCTTCCAGGTTACGCCATTACTGCCATACTCCATTACAACACATAGCAGCATGACCATCTGACCCTTATATCATACAATATTTTCTTACAAAATACAATATTCTCTGACTAATGCGGATGAAAAGATATAAAGTATAAATCTTTCGCGGATCATTTTACATATAATAAATAAGCGATGGTACGGTAACTATCCCATCGCTTATTTCATTAAATATAATACGAGAAAAACAGAAGCCTAACTTTCTTGTTCTAATATCCTAATTCGCCGGTATAATTTCTTCCACATCCCCAAACCGATCCATCTTTCAGCAATACTACTGTATAAAACAATCCTCCCCCTATTGTTTCAGCTTCGCTAATACCGGTTAATTGTATTAGTGTCATTTTTTCGTTATCTGTACCATTATAAAGTATTCCATCGCCTAATTCTCCCCACATGTCTCCACCACAAACCCATACCGTTCCATCATTTTTCATGACCACAGTATGATATTCTCCTCCTGTAATATATTTTACATTGGTAGCTTCGATCATCTGAACCGGAGAGGATTGGGAATCACCCTTTATTCCAATTCCTAATTGACCTACATCATTAAATCCCCATGCCCATGCGGTACCATCTTTTTTTATAGCATAAGAATTAAATGTCCCGGCACCAACCCGAGAGACGTCACTCATAATTTTTACTGCTGTTGATCTTCCCATCTTCGTTCCATCTCCTAATTGGCCCTCGTAATTATTTCCCCATGCCCATACTTCCCCATTACCGGTTAATGCCAAAGCATGATATCCTCCTGCTTCTACTGCTGCTGCATTCAGAATATTTTTAACTTGAACCGGGGCTTTTTTATTAATGTAAGTTCCATCCCCTATTGCTCCATGACTATTATCACCCCAAGCCCATACGGTTCCATCCCGTTTTAGAGCCAACGTGAAACGGCTTCCACATGAGATATCGACAACATTGCTTAATCCTGAAACTAATACAGGCGAATATCTAGTGGTAATGGTTCCATCCCCTAATTGACCATCAATATTATCACCCCAAGCCCATACGGTTCCATCCCGTTTTAAGGCAACGCTATGATAGCGTCCGGCTGCAACGTCTATTACATCACTTAACCCAATCACTTGTATCGGAATGCGGCTGGGAAATTTTGTACCATCACCTAATTGTGCCGAAGTATTATCACCCCACATCCATACGGTTCCATCATCTCTTAATGCAATATTATGCATAACTCCTGCTTCTATCTTAATTAATTTAGAGGAAGAGGCATAAGCCTTATCCTTTACACCTAATAATCCCACTACAATAAATAAAACTAATACAAACTTTCTTTTCATATTGCCTCACTCCTTTAAGAAAACTTAGCACAATTATATAGTGTTAACGGTAATTTTATAAATTATGAGGATTCAACTTCTTCAATAAATAATTTACTTCTTTCAAATCCCTGCCACTTATTTTTTCTTTCCTGTTCTCCTTATTAGAGCAGCAGGGTGTTATCGAAAGCATCAAAGTTATCACTGTTATGCTTTTGATAACATCCCCATACTCTCTATTTCAGATGGTTATTATTGTAACCTTTTTATCATTTCATCTAAAATTTCACTTTGAAAATTACCAGATAAATAATATTCTTTCAGCCAATAAGCGTCCCCCTCACAAAATGACTTTAAACTCGAATTGATACAATCATACGTCAACTCTTTTACAATAATCATTGGCGGTCCTGCAGCTAAATAGTCTTTATTTTCTCTTTCCATTAATTGCACTATATTTTGGGGCGTTGTAACTACTAACACATATGTATACCCATCCTCCAACTCTACAAACACATCAATGTTGTCATTTGCCAAGTCATCTATTTCTTCTAATGCAGTTGGAAATGTAACATTTTTTATTTCCATATAAGCCTCCTATTTTCCAAAGATATCTTTAACAAGATTGATTACTTTTTGCTCATTTGATTTGCTGGATTTCCCAAGTATCTCCATTACCCCGTCCACCATTCGATAAAAAACTCTCGCACCATTTCTTCCTCTCAAATAAAAAATATCATCTTGCAAATGTTTTGATCCTAATCCTGGATTAGTATTTCCACTCAGAAACTGTTGCACCAACTCATTAATTTCTCTTTGTACACTCTGATTTTTGCCTATTTTTTCAGCTTCCTTTATCAACTGATTATTTACATTTATTTTCGATACAGCCTCAACCGTTCCCTTCTCTGCAAAGAATTGCAAATTCATTTTCATTTTTAGAGTAGCCTTAGCCGCCTCTTCCTTTGCATTCTTTTTCACGATCTTCTTAACAGCATTGACTACCTCATTTGCTTTAGATATAAGGCTGCTAACGCCCTTCCTTACACCCGACACAATTTGATTCAGCTTTTTATTGCCGATCAATGTCTTTACTAAAAAGTTATTCTTTAAGGAAGCAATGGCATTGGGAATCTTATTAGCAAAGGTTCTTATACTTGCTTTCATCCCATCCAGTTTGGATACAATCTTGCTTGCTCCTCCAAACAAACCTCCTAGGGCATTGACTGCTTTCGTGATTTCACTTGAATTACCGAGCGCACGGAAGATGGTTTTCATTGGAGTTGCGATAGCTGAACCAAGGGCGGGCAGGATGGCTATAGCAGAAAATACAGCGTCCAGTACATTTCCTCGGAAAAGGGATATACCGAGATTTATGGCATCCATTGCATCACCTACGGCAGGAATGAAACCAATGATATCCAATATCGTCTGCAGTCCATCCAGTGCTTTATCAAATTTCTGTGCAGCACTGCATTTAGCTAATCCTGTCGGATCAATATACTTCACCGGATTGTTGGCTACATAGGTGTAGAGATTTAATCCGTCACCACGATAAGGATCTTCCTGGGTAAACCTTCCTGTCCCTGGATCGTAATATCTGGCACGAAGATAAATTTGTCCTGTGGCAGCATCATATTGCTCTCCAGCATAACGGAACCTATTTTCCACATGCTCCGCATAAGAGATAATGTTACCAAAAGCATCATAATCATAGCTGTTCAACACATTTCCGCTGCCATCTACAGCTTTAGTCACATCTCTATGGGCATTATGGAGGTAATAGCCTGTGTTTCCTTCCTTATCCTCTTGAGATATCAGATCATCTCCGCGGACATACCGGGTCTTTCTTTGTTCATTTCTGTCATATTCAGCTACAATGTTATCATAATCATAGGTAAATTCCGTATAGGACCCGTTTTCTACAACCACCATACGAAGACCTGTAGCATCATAGATATTCTTTTGCCAGGTACCGTCGGATTTCTCGGTTTCCACAAGCCGGTCGAAGGAATCATAAGAATGCTTTGTTCCATCCGATGCTGAGATCAAATTCCCATTGTTGTCATAACTGTATGTAACTAATATACCATCCTTGGCTTCCTGTGTCAGCCTGTTTTTCGCATCATAGGAATAGGATATGGTACTCACTCCATCGAATTTAGTCAGCCTGTTTCCTGCATTATCATAGGTATAAGCTGTACCGTTTTCTCGAATTAGACGTTCCAGTTTATCATAGGCGTAGGTGGTTGCAACTCCGTTCTCTGTTTTTGTAAGTTGGTTTCCATTGTTGTCATAGGTATAGGAATAAGCATCCAGAATGCTTCCATCGGACTTTTTATTTGTGAGCGCTATGACATTCTTATCACTGTCATAACTATATGCAGCCTTGATGCCTGTACCATAATGGATGCTTGCGATTGTACTGTCTTCATTGTAATTGTAGGTCGCTGCAACCACTTCATTATCGGTTACTTTCTTAAGCCTTCCGGCGGCATCATAAGTATATCCTGTTGTGTCGCCCTCAGAATCGGTAGCCCTTATGATCCTGCCGTTTTTATCCGCGGAATATTCCAGCAGAGTTTTCCCATTCCTTGTTATACTTTTAATAGTGCCATTGGGTGTATAGGTATAGGTTTCTATACAATTGCGATTGATTGCAGCAAGCTGGCTTCCATCCTTATTGTACAGGAACTGCTCATATTCCTCTGATCCATGAATTTGTTTTCTGATAAGGTTTCCATCACTATTATAGGAATATTCCAGACGCGTTCCATTTCGATCCGTTTCTTTGGTGAGCCTGCCTTCCCTGTCGTATTTGTATTGCATGGTAAGCCCCTGAGCATCAGTAATCGATGACAGGCTGTTAAGGGTATTATAGGTATATACCGTAGAGTTTCCTTTTCCATCTGTCACACAGGTAAGGTTCCCAAGAGCGTCATAGGTATATTTCGTAATGACTCCGTTCGGATCAATGGCTTTTATGGTATTTCCCCACATATCATTTTCGTAGAGGGTAGTATTGCCCTCTCCGTCCGTTATAGAGGTAATGTATCCCATAGCGTCATAAGTATAAATCTCAGAAGCCTTCCCTGCTTCTCTTGCTCTCGGAGTTGTGATGACAGTGGTTCTGCCGCCGATATCACAGGTATATTCCACTGCTTTTCCAGACGCATCATAAGCTGCGGTTAGAAGGCTGTCCGTATCGTATACATTTCTCTGCACCATAGTTCCGGATGCATCCTTAACCTCAACTAAGCGGCCCATGGAGTCATAGGTATAGGTCTCTCCCTGCCCGTCATCTGCTGCGAGGTTATAGCCTTCCGGCTGCACTATTTTGACTACATTTCCTTCCTCATCGTAGAAGGTTCTGGTAGTATTTCCCTCTTTGTCGGTTGCCTTAATCGCACGATTGCTTGCATCATAGGTATACTGAATGCTTCTTCCATTACAGTCAGTTTCCTTTATCAGATTTCCCGCCTTATCATATTCATAGGATGTTGTTCTTGTTACTATGGCCGAGTCTGTGGTGTATGCACTTTGTATCGACTTTTCTCCAGTCTTAGTGTCGGGTATCTTGTCAAGAACCATTTCGTCTCCGGCAAAAATTCTATCCTTGATATAATCGAGGTCGGAATCATTTACAACACCATCGCCTGTAATATCATATTTCTCATCATAACCTGGAAGCTCTATGGACATCCCATCGGCACGGGCTGTCAAGGTTAAGTCTCCGATTTCAACTACGCCATCCTGATTCATATCCGGCGCCTTTACGTTAATTGTCTTTCCGGTCAAAGAGGAAAAATTATATTGCCCTGAACTGTCCTGCCAGAATCCTTTGGAGGGAATGATATATGCTGTTCCCGATAGCCCTTCTTTCATTGCAAAAGTTATGCTTAACAGGGTTGCTTTTCCGCTTATGGCGGCATTATCAGCAACCGACAGCTTAATCACTCCCGGTTCATCGGTATCAACGGTAAGACCGGAAATTGCGGTATTTGCAGCTACAACCTCCATCAGTCTTTCATCATATTTCACCTCAGCATCAAGGCTGTTGACTGTATCGGATGTATCCAATTCCAGTTCAAAGCTGTAATGTACCCCAGGGTAAAGGATACTTCTGGGTGACTTTATATTCAGGGAATTTCTTTTAACTGTTACTATATCTTCCCTGACCTGTTCATTTACTGCAATCAGCCTGTTATTATCATCATATACATATGTAGTTACGTACCCCTCCGGCGTGGTTTGCTTTATGACATTACCGTTTTTGTCATATTTCATTACAGTGGATGCCTGTACCGTTCCGGTTCCTCCCTCATCCAGTTCCTGTGCATCTACTTGATTCCTGCTTCTGACCAAATTACCGCAGTTATCGTACTCATAGCCGGTAATGATATACTTTTCATTTTCCATCCGGACGCTTTCCTGTACTACCCTTCCCATGGCATCATAGGAATATTCAATCATCCCGCCAATTGAGTCGGTTACAGTTTTTACATTTCCGTTTTTGTCATAGCTGTAGGTTATGATATTCCACTCCGATGGTTCACCATCGATGGATACATACTTTTGTGAGGATTTCTCTGTTACAATTTGCCCATTTTTATCATAGGTATATCTCGTAATCTGATAATAGACCATACCATTTTCTATCTTCAATGGTACTCTCTCTTCCGTCAGCCAGCCTGCAAGATTGTAGCTATATAGGGTTCCGTATCTGCCGGAATCATTGGTTCCGCTCAGATACCCCTTCGCATCCATCTCTTTTACGATATTTCCGTCAGAATCATACAGCATTCGTTGTATGATATTGCCATCTGTGTCCTTTATATTAACCAAGCGGTTAGCTGCATCATACTCATATCTCATCTCCGGGCCATTGTCACTCGCCTCGTCATAGTGATTGGCACTTATGGCCGCAATTATATTCCCCGCCGGATCATATTTGAGTCTGGATTTTTCACCAGAGGGATTTGCCATCCGTATAAGTCTTCCGTGTCCGTCAAATTCATATCCAAAGCCTAAACTATCCACGGCGGAGGCGTTGTAATAATTAGGGTTTCCTTCCTTCGTTAAATTGCCGGCCTCATCGTATTGATATGCTCCCACGGCAAGATAAGGATCCGTTTCACGGATTAGCTGATCCATGCCATCATAAAGATAAGTATATCCTTCACCGTCATCCTGGCTCGAAACATACTGCTCCGGATTGATGCTCTTAATCAAATTGCCCCTGGCGTCATATTTCATTCTGGTTATATTGCCGGCGGGATCAATGATCTTTTCTATCTTGTCTTTTTCATTATAGGTAAACTTAGTGGTTCCATCGGCAGTAGTCACTGATATTCTTCTGCCCAGTGAATCATACCCATACTGTGTAATATTTCCTTCCGGATCGATAGCTTTGACAGGTAGACTTCCGTTCCCATACTCAAAGGAAGTTACATTCCCCTCCGCGTCGGTAACACTAAGAAGTCTTCCTCTGGAGTCATAGGTATTCTTTATTCCGGTATATTCCTGACTGTTTATTTTGCTTCTAAGCTGTAACAAATTACCCTTTGCATCATAGGAAAGTATGGTCTCGCTGCCATTCCCCTTAGATACTCCGGTAAGATTATCCTTCGTATCATAGGACAAAGTAGTAATATTGTTCATCGGATCAGTCATTGAGGTTTTATTTCCTCGAAGATCATAGGTAAATTTAGTTATATGGCCATTTTGATCTTTGGTGCTTATCTGATTGCCATAGCCGTCATAAGTATACTCCTTATAAGAGCCGTCATAATAATTCTCCCGTGTAATCGAAAGCGTGTCATCATATCGATACCTTGTTATAACTCCTGAGGTTACCAGGACATAGCTGTTTTCCTTGTTTTCTTCATTGTAATAGTATCGGGTTTCGTTGCCCTTTTCATCAAACTGCTGTATCACCCTCTTATTTGCATCATATTCATTCGTGATAAATTTTTTATTGTTTTCATCGGTAATGGCTGTAATACCATTTACATCATATTGATATCGGATAATTCCGCCTCCGGTTCCCTTTACTTGAACCAGATTGCCAGCCGTATCATAAGTATACTCTACCGTTCGATTGACAGGATCCGTTATTTTGCTTATTTTCCCATTCATATAATCGAAAACAAGTTTTTTTCCATCAGCTCCGACCACTTGCGTGATTTGACCGATGGCACTATACTGTATGTTGATAGTGTTACTGTTTTGATCAGTAATCGAAATAAGCTTGCCGTTACTATTATACCGATACACTAACTTACTTTTCAAATTTAAGGAAAACGTCCCGTCCGCATTTCTGAGGAAGGTATCATATACCATATCTGGTGATATGTATTGTCCGCTCACACTCTTATATGTCAAAGTATATCCATCAGGATAAGTAACTGTTGCATTACCAGTGACACTGTCAAAAATCACAAAGCTGTCATAATTCATTCTCCAAGCATTGCCCAGCATACTGCTCCTGGTATCCAGCGAATTATAGTAACGCACAACTTCAAGCGAATTATCTCCAACATCTGGTATATGAAGATCAATATCTGAAGAGTAGTAGTTTCCCGTTACTATATTTACAGGCTCACCAACACATATTTGATTTTTGGGGTCGCCGCCATAGCTTGCCGCCTGCTTATTTCTGTCTGCCTGCGGGTTACAAATCGTACAGGATGATACAAACTGGTAGCTCCCTGTATACTCCTGCTCTCCACAGGAGCATATACGATATTTTGCATGAGGGTGGCCACTGTCATATCCGTTAGTCCACGTATGAGTATGAGGTTTTGGGGTTGGAGTCGCCGTTGGTCTTGGTGTCGGAGTGGGGGTGGGGGTTGCCGTCGAGCTATCCGGCAAACTAGAAAATATTAATTTGACACGCGGAAAATATTGCACGTCACCATTATATTCCAATTCAGATACACGTTCTTCCTCATAATCATTCGTTGTTATACGCTCCTCTTGTACATAAGGCGGCAATGAAAAATCAGTAGTATCGATATTCTTACATGCAGCATTCGCATTCACCAGTCCCCATCCATAGATCATGGGATCACCAAGAAAAGTAGAATTTTTATATAGGACAGCCTTCAACTGCTCTATGCTTAAGCTTCTGTCTACACTCCAGGTAAGGGCTGCCACTCCGGCGGCGTGCAGCACAGCTGCAGAGGTTCCGCTCATCTTAATGGAATCACCCTCTTGGTTAACTGTTTCTACATCAACCCCCGGAGCAACCAAGTCCATCTGCTCTCCCGTGTTGGTGAACTCGGCTATGCGGTTGTCTTGATCTGTAGCACCCACACAGATTATATCTGGGTAATTTGCAGGATATACAATACTTTTACTCCCGTCATTCCCCGATGCGGCGACAATTAAGATGTTGTTATAGGTCGCTTCCCGGAGAGCCTCATACAGGATTTCTGAATATTTTGTCCCTCCAAAGCTCATGGTAATGATATCGATACGGTTTTCAATTGCCCATTCAATTCCTTGGATAATACTGCTGTAATAGCCTTTTCCGTGCTTATCCAAAACCTTGACAGAATACAATTCTACCTTGGGCGCAACACCAGCCAAGCCTTGATGATTTAATGCAGAAGCCAAAATTCCTGCCATGGCTGTCCCATGTCCGTTATCATCATTATAGCTTTCTATTCCTTCGACAAAGGATATTCCACCGGAGACAATTAAGTCATCATGATCCAAATCAATTCCCGTATCAAATACGGCAACCTTGATGCCCGCTCCGAAAATATTTCTGTTATGTACTCTGTCTGCATTTACTGCCTGAACATTCCAAGTAATATGATCATCCATTTTCTGTACTTCGGAATCTTCTTCGATGTACTGGATACTACTGTCATTATAAAGATTTAATAATTCCGTTTGGTCCAGTTCAGTGATGAAAAGCTTTTCATGCTTTAATCTTTTATATTTCTGAGTGTCAGACTTATTCTTGATATTTGATTTGTTCCTAGCAATAGATTTTTCTAATCTTTGCTCCGTATTCCTAGTCCCTTGCCTATACTGTACCAGAATTCTCTGCGTACTATTGTTTTTGACGCCTTTGGCATAAGCAACTCTATAAAAGGCTGGCAACTGAAATGATGATGCTATGATCGAAATAATTAATAATGCCGCTAATATTCTGCCGATTAATTTTTTTATTTTTCTTTGTTTTTTCATAGACAGCTTCCCCCGTAGATTCTTTAGTAATTACAAATCATCTTACTCCAAACGAATCACGTCCGGAATAGGCCGAATATCTTCGATCTATTGATCTATTAGACCTTCGGCCATCACTAACTTTCTCACTGATAGCATCTTGACTCATCCATATCTTGACTGCAACCTTTCTTAGGTTTGATATTTCATGATATTCCTCGTAATATAAGCCGTTTTTCTTTTCTAAAACTGTGAGGCTTGACTGACTTTGTGATGAGACAAAATAATCTAAAGGATCAGGAAGGTATATTGCTTCCACTACATAGGAACCCTCTTTGAATAAAGCAATTCCCTCAAGCTTAACCTTACCTTGAGAATCGGTATAGTGGATGCCCAAATCGACTCCATCCAGCTTAATGGAAATCGCAGCTCCTGATACCGTAATTGCGGTTCCCGATACCGTTTGACTTCCGGCGGTGAGTGTTGCACAAATTGTATATACATCACTGTACTCTACTTGAGGAACGTCAAGCGTTAACACAGTACTTGTATAAATTGTGAAGGATATGGATTTTACTGTACTATTGCCGACAAAATCTTCAGCAACCGCCGTAATTGTATGTCCTCCTCTTTCCGTAATCTGTGTTCCGGACACATACTCCTCCCCGTCTAATTGAAGACTAATTGTTTTTACTCCAGACCCCATGTCATAAATAGATATTTCGGGTGTTACTGAATCTGTATAGTTAACCCCTTCTGATATTTCTAAAAACTCAATTACAGGTGCGTTTGTATCAACACAGTAAGGGCCATAAGTTACCGTGTTCAAATTGCCCGCCCCATCCTCTGCTATTAGATGTAAATACCATATTCCATCATTTTTCTGTTGGAGACCGCCTGATATATATGGGATATACTCTAAGGAAGGGGACTGATCCTGGTTCCATTGGTAGCTCATTTTCTTAAGCTGTGAGCCTCCTTCATCAAAAAAGTCTGGTGTAACAATAACTTCCTCTCTGCCCCAAGCTTCCCTCTTTTCATAATCAACCGATATAACCGGAGCAGTTCCATCAATATAGTATGGTCCGAATACAGTCTTGCCTACATTACCAGCCACATCAAGCGCTTTCACGTGAAGATACCAGGTATTTTCTGCAGTCTGAATGATCTCTCCCCCATTATATTCTTCCCATTGCTCAGGTTGTTCATTTGTATTTGCCCACTGATACCATCTCTGCAAAATTCCCGATCCATCCTGGTCATCGCATTCTGGTATCACTATTAATCTGTTTTTCCAATCATTTATCTGATTCCCTACCGATATTACAGGACTATCATAGTCTATCTTTAGTACCAGCTCCTCTTCTTTAATATAACCTCTGCCGTCCTCTGCCGTTACTATTAAACGATGTTCTCCAATTTCATTTATGGAAAATGGCTGTGTATAATTTAACTTAATACCATCAATTGAATAGTAGATGTCCTTAGTATCCAAATCAGTTATTTCTACTGTCACAGGTGAAATATACCACTCGTCTTGTCCCTTTTCTCCTGTTACCATGATATTCATAGGATTGGGCAGAACATTGATCTCATAAAGGATTGTTTTGTCTGGTACCTTTATTCTTTCTCCCTGTGAGCTCATAAGCTTAATTTTGCTTACTTCAACTATTGTTTTTCCAATTTGCAGGGTTTTAAACGGCAAACTTACAAGTTCACTATCCCCACTTACTCCTTGCGTATCACCCTTTTGTGAATATATGATGCTGATTTCTCCTACACTTGAATCCACCTTGATGGCTGCATACCCGTTCTGATCATTTTCCCATGCAAGATTTTTTATATTTGTTTGATCCAACTCAAGTCTTTCAGGATCATAACGAAATTCCAACTGCATGGTATATAAATCACTTATATCTGATGCTTTCATAATAAAGTTTATTATTTGCGTCCTAGGGATCTCGTCAGAAGCTGCTGTAAGGATAATGGAATTGTTATCCTTAATTATCTTTTGCAAGTTATCCGCACGAACTATTAGCTCTGTTTTTTCAGGGCAGGCAGGCAGAGCATTAATCAATACTTTTGCAACATCCAGGTCTGCTTGAAGATAGGTATTTTCTGCTTTGATTAATGCATTTGTTGCTTCATTTACTGCATTGATATAAATATTTACATTGTAAACATCGCAAGAACTCTCGTTGTCTGCAATGTCTATTGTCTTTGCGCTAATTACATAGACCCCGTCTGCCAGAAGCACTGCTTCGGAATATATCTTCCAGTTATCGTTGTTTAGCTGGTAGAGCGTTTGCTTAATGCCCGATTCACGATCTGTTCCGCTTACTATTGTAAGTTTATTTTCAACAACAGAAATAAATGGTTTGGAAGGAGGGACTTTATCGATGTTAACAATCGTTACCGTTATCTTTGTAATATTACCGGCACTATCTATTGCTACAAACTCAAAGCTACCGTTTTCACTGAATACATAACAGCTTTCATTTAACAAGCCCTCATTTGTAGTGGCTGTTATTGTAATGTCTTGATTTGTAGGATTTGTATTATAATCACTTAAGGTTATAATTGGAGGGATTTTATCAATGTTATTTATCGTAACTGTTTCTATTGCTGTTTTTCCATTCTCATCAGTTACAATAAAATCAAAACTTCCATTTTCTCTAAATGTATGACTTGTCGCATTTAATATTCCAATATTAGTGCTGGCTGTTACAGTAATGTCTTTATTAGTAGGTTCCCGATTATAGTCACTGATAGTGATTATAATCTCTATAATATTAGAGATTACCAAAGAGGCAGAATCAATAACAAATCCATTCACATCAAGAGTTCTTGCATATACCGTCGTGTTGGCGCTAATCACGATTGGAGATGCATAGTTTTCCCAATCCCCATCTGTACCTATTTTATACTGCTTAATTGTTGAATAAAACGGATAATTTATTGTTACTACAACGCTACTTGCTGGTGTTGTCTTATTCGCCTTTAAAAGCAATGCATCGGGGTTTCCCTCATATGGATATACCGTTACAGAACGACGATCTGACGTCCATGAATATGTTTTAGCTATAGTATTGTTAGTATACACATTGGTTTTTAAATTTTTATCTAAGTAGTAAGCTCTTGATTTTATTGAAGTTACACCGTTAGGTATTACAATGTTCTGCAACGAAGTACAGTATGCAAAAGCATAGTTTTTTATTGTTTGTAAAGTGTTTGGCAATACTACATTTGTCAATGCATTACAATACGCAAAAGTATAGTTTTCTATTGATTGCAAAGTACTTGGCAGCACTACGCTTGTCATAGAATTACAATAAGCGAAGGCATAGTTTTCTATCGATTGCACAGTATTTGGCATTTCTATGCTTCTCAAAGAAGTACAATATGCAAAAGCATTGCTTTTTATAGTTACCACCTTATCTGGAAGTACTATATCTGTTAATGCTGAACATCCGGAAAATAATGAAGTAGAAATAGATGTTATGTTGCTCGAAAGTAATACACTTTTTAATTTAATACAATTGCCAAAAACCGAATCTCCTAAGGATGTTACATTATCCGGTATCACTACACTTGTTAATGCGGAACAGCCTGAAAACGTCTCCGGTTCTATTTTTGTAACACCCTCCGGAATCTCTATGCCGGTCAATGCTGAGCAACCAAAAAACGCACGATTTCCTATTTTTTTAAGGCCACTGGACAGAGTAACCGATTGTAAGGAGCTACAATTAAAAAACGCACCAGTTCCTATTTCTATGAGACTGTCAGGTAAAACGATCG
>JAEWYQ010000028.1 GCA_023395555.1 Bacillota bacterium | reverse complement strand
TCGGGACTGTTTTCTATTTTTAATGAAACCACAACTTATTTCTCGTTTTTATTCTGAAATTGCTGGGAATAAATATACACTAAAAAACCTCCGACTAAAAAAATCGGAGGTTTTTCAGTGCCCTTGATATAGCAGCTTTCACTTACTTAGTCCAATTATAACAGAGGCACCGGTGGCTCCTGTCGAACCAGCTTCTCCGGCAGGACCAGTCGCTCCGGCGGGTCCGGTGGCTCCTGTAGGACCGGTAATTCCCTGTTCTGAGGATGCCAGCGCACTCTGCATCTTATTCTTAGTTAGCATTTGATTCTGGCTAATCACGTCCAACATCAACCTTACGCTGTCATTAGCCGCAAGTACGTCCTCCACAGTTGCCGGAGGTCCGCTGATACCGGGCAGGGTTCCCAGCACATACTGGAGCTTCTCACCCTCTGCATTGATGATATGGCTTAAAGCCAGTTCCTCCATGGCAATAGAGGCTAATATCTGATTCACAGCGTCCTCCCTTGTAATCGGCGGGCTGACTGCCGGAAAATTAGGCATAGACATATTAAATACACTTCCTCTCTAAATAAACACATGTCTTTATTAATATTTCCTTTATAGGATCATAGTTCAGCATTACCCGAAATAACAGTACTATAACCTCTTTTTATAACGTAGTTCAATAATATACTATGAGCAATACCGCCATATTGCTACATAAATACTCTATATTCGTCATTATCCCGGTACCACCGGCACTCCGGCATCAGGCACGCTCAATACGCTCCTTTTCCTTAATTTTCAGGTATGTCCATATGATAACTGGCTAACCATCATTTAAATATTACATTTGTGTTACACATGTGTTACAATTCAATTGTTCCTAAGAGATAGTAATCTTCATAAGGAGGCAGACATTATGTGTTTTAAATTAAGTTCATGCAATTTCAATGATTTGTTAAATCAGATTTTAAAATACTGTAATCTTGGAAATTAGTTTTAGCTCCCCCGGGCCCGTCCATTGAGACGGGCCTTTTTACAATTCAAAAAAGGTTGTTGTAAAAAGGGGCTGTTGGGAAATTAGATTTTTTAACCCGTTCAGCCCCACATAGAGACAACCCCGTGATAATCAGGCTTTCACAGCTCTGAATAATTACCCGGGGTTGTTTTTATGTGCTTTGATTTTTAAACTTATCCGATAAGGAGCATCTATTTCCCGACAGCCCCTTCAAAAAGCATATCGTTCTATTGTCGGTTTTCTTAACCTGTCTTTTCTTCTTTTAGTTTTATAGGCACATATCTTTGCAGCTGTTCATAGCCTAGACCCTTCTTTATTTCATCGTCATTATAGGTCATGTTCCCCATGATGTCACGTTCGCTGTCAAAGATAAAATTCGTCTTCTCCAGCCATTTCAGGATTTTATTTTCCACTTTCATAAGGCTGTCATCATCACCGTCAATACATACCGCAGAAGCGTACAAACCGCCTTTAAACTCGATGACTTCATATGGAGCGGTATCCATTTCCCTGACATGCTCCTGTACACTATATAGCCATCTGAATTTTCCGTCGTTTCTTCTGCACAAAAAATCGGCGCAATCAAGGATGATATTTTTCTCTAAATTTTTATGCCTGCCAATCCAAAACATTAAGCAATCTTCATTGAACAATTCACCGAAATCTTGATATTTGGAGGTCAGCGCCAGGAATTTCGGCATCCTCACAATCATCACATCCGGTATTTGCTTATCAAGCTTCTCGGTTATATCCAGCAAACGGTTCACATTGGCCGGGTTGCCGTTGTAATCAACATTTACAAGCTGCCCTTCAATCTCCTGCGCTTTTTCATAAAGCAGCCTCACATCTGCATCCTGGGCAAAGTCGGCTTTTTTGATTTGCTCGATAAATTCCAGAACAATCGCCTTCAACTCATGCAGTAGGGATACCTCCTCGTCAATACCGCTGACCTTGTTCCCGAGAACCTCCAGCACCACCTGAGAATCCGGTGCGTCAAAGATACGCCGGATATCTTTTATGCTTATGTTCAGTTTACGCAGGATCAATATCTGCTCCAGCCTTTTTACGGCAGCCTCGTCATACATTCTGTAGGCGTAATCATCACTCCGGGTGCTGGCTATCAGCCCCATATCCTCATAATATTTCAATGCGCGGGCAGAAATATCATACTTTATTGACAATTCCCGTATTTTAATAAATTCGCTCATGGTTATATCCATGCCCCGTCCCCCACAAATCGCCATGAAAGTGCTGGCATGGATCCGGTCCCCCTTTCATCTATATATTCCATTTCTTTCAACCTTGTCCTCCATCAAGATTTTCTATAACCATTATAAAGTACGACGCAACGATGGAGTCAATAGGGAAATGCAAGTTATATCAATTTTCTCAGCTTCACTTTATCAGAAGTTCCAATTACTAATACAAAAAGAGATTTAATAATACAAGAATGGGCAAGAACCATCATAACATGCTCTTGTCCATTCATTTTAATCCCACTGCCCCGGAAATCTCATCTTCTGCAGCGGCGGGAACTTTTTATTGTATTCTTCCACTTCTTCCTTGGGAAATTTTTTAAAAACCTTTGATTCATAGAACTTACCCTGTATCCCCTTCATACTGCCTTCAGCTAGTTCTATTCCCATAAATGCATCAAAATTCTTACCGTCTGCCGTCGTGATATGAAATTTATCACAGGTCTTGAAGCCTATCCTTGGATAATAATCCGGTTCGCCAAAGATCACAATGCCTGGATACCCCTGATCCGCCGCCAAGCTCAGGGTTTCCTTTAATAACAGCTCGCCCACTCCGCATCCCTGCCATTCCGGTTCCACACAAAGGGGTCCGAAGGTAATGATATCATGGATCCGTGTACCGTCCATAACATGGGCTTTGGAATACATAATGCATCCGATTACCTTCCCGTCCTTGACTGCGATCCGGCTCAGCTCAGGAAGATAGTCTTTATCCTGGCGCAATTTATGTACCAGATAATGCTCGTCACATCCGAGATGATGTTTATTCCAAAATGCATGCTGTGTCATTAACTCAACTTGATACCAGTCCTCTTCTGTTTCCTTTCGGATTTCTATTTCATCTCGGCTTACTCTTTTCTTTTCCTTCGGAAACCATCCGAATTCCAATCTGACTTCTTTTCTCTGCAGATCATTGTTCTGGTAGCAGCAGGTATCCATACCGATCAGGCGGAAGCCTTCATGCTGATAGAAATCAACCGCATTCACGTTACAGCACTGTGTCTCCAGAATGACCGCCCTGCGGCGCTCTCTTCTTGCCTGTTCCTTCGCCACCTCGATGAGTGCATGGCCGATGCCACGCTTCTGATATTGATCTGCCACCCATAGCTCTGTAATCCTCAGACGGTTGGACCATATTTCCTGATCCGTTTCTATTGCGGCAATTAATTTCCCTTCCGCCAGCACTCCCCAGGCATAGGCATGCTCCCAGTGATCCTGGTACAATTGATCCGGGAAATCATATTCCTCCGGCGTATGAGTCACCGGCTCCTCAAAAGATCTCTTCTCTATCTCGATGGTGTATCCTTTTTCTGTTTTATTTACAAGAACATCGTAATATTGATCTGTCGTATATCCGATTGGGACAGTCGTCCCCTTCCATTCTTCCTTGGGTAAATGAATAATTTCATATTCCAACTCTTCCAATTCCCCCTTTTCATTTCATTGCTATTTAGTTTAGTGTTGGTATTGTAGACTGAGGTATACAAAATGCTTGCAGGTGATGACACGTTTACTCAAGCAGTCTCTTATGCCTCTTATTATTTCAATCCACACCGCCCTTGCGGGCGATGACACGATATATATTTTTTCATAGTCCATTCTCCTCGTATAATAAGTTTGTAGCCAAAAAAATGTGGTTACAGACTTATTCTTTTTTATGATATAGATGGATGGATATTCTTAATTCTATGAGGAGTTCACCTCACCATTGCTGGTACATCCATTT
>JAEWYQ010000027.1 GCA_023395555.1 Bacillota bacterium | reverse complement strand
TCGGGACTGTTTTCTATTTTTAATGAAACCACAACTTATTTCTCGTTTTTATTCTGAAATTGCTGGGAATAAATATACACTAAAAAACCTCCGACTAAAAAAATCGGAGGTTTTTCAGTGCCCTTGGAAATCAAGGGATTTTTTGCGCTAATATGAATATGGCTTATTATATTATTTCTTATCCTTGCCAGCTATTCAAATTCAAAGGGAAGCTGATTGGCAAGGGCAAATTCATGGGCCGCGGAGCCGGGGGTGCAGTAAATAATCTGTCCGCCGGAATTATTCCAGTTATAGAACGCTCTGGCCTCAATATTTTGCACGGAATCCGGAATATGAATTCTGTTTAATACCGAGCTCCAGGCAAAGGTATAGTTCTTTACTTCTGTCAGACTGTTGGGGAGCCAGATTTCTTCCAGGGACTCACAGTTGCTGAAGGCGTAGTCTCCCAGTTCGGTGATGCTATCCGGCAGGCGAAGGGAAGAAAGGCCGGAATAATAAAATGCATATGTTCCAATGGTTGTAAGGGTATCGGGAAGGTTTATCGTTCTCAGGTCTGTGCACTCGCTGAAAGCGGATGTTCCAATGGTCTGCAGCTTTGCGGGAAGCTGAACCTCCCGGAGGCTCCTACAGTTGTAAAATGCCTTGGCAGGAATCGTCGTGATACTGTCCGGAAGCACTACCCGGGTCAGCGTATTGTTATCCTTAAAGATTGAAGTAACCAGAGCTCTGACATTGGAAGGGATCGTAAGCTCCGATGCCTTGCCCGTGTACTTTACAAGGAAACCGTTGTTTGTGATCACCATATGGCCGACTTCCTGGTTCTGAACCCATTTCGTTCCGATGAATCCGCCGCTGCCCAGGGATTGAAGGGACTTGGGCAAGGTGATATCCGTAAGGGCGGAACAGCCTCTGAACACATTGTTCCCCATGCTGATGACTCCCTCGGGTACTGTGATCTGTGCCAGGGAGCGGCAGGTTCCAAGAGCATAATCGCCAATGGTTTTTACAGAAGCCGGAATGGTTATTGCAGTTAATGAGGTACAGCCGTTCAGCAGATAGTCCGGCAAATGGATAAGCCCGGTGGGAAGGGTGATTTCCTTCAAATTAACGCATTCGCTGAACGCAGCCTGACCAATCAGGATGATTCCTTCCGGCAGTGAGAGCTTCTCTAACAGGTAGCATTGGCTGAATGCCTCGCTTCCAATGGTCTCCAGCCCCTTGGGCAAGCTGATCTCAGCCAGGGAGATACAATGCCAAAAGGCAGAGTTTCCGATGCTCACCACAGTGTTGGGCAGGGTCACTTTCTGCAGCTTGGTACAATAACTGAACAAACGGGAACCGAGCCGCGTGATCCCTCTGGGAATCTCCATGGAGGTCAGCTGCTTACAGTTCTGAAAAACACCGTCGCCCAGATGCTGGAGCTGTTCCGGTAAAGTGATGGAAGTAACTGCAGAGCAATCCTGGAAGGCTTCATCTCCAATGTAAGTGACGGAAGCCGGTATGCTAATTGATTTAAGCGAAGAGCATTGAGCCAGGGTGGCCTCGGAGATTGTCTTCAGCTGCTTCGGAAGAGAGAGGCTTTTTAATGAGCTGCAGTCGTAGAATGCATAGGCACCGATCTGGTCCACGCTGTCCGGGATCTTAACAGAGGTCAGCTTGCGGCAGCCCCTGAGCATCCCGTAAGGGATTGCGGTGAGCTTGCCGGGAAGCTTCAGCGTGGTCAGCTTATCGCAGTAGGCAAAGGCCGAAGAGCCGATCTCAGTTACGGTATCGGGAAGAGTAATTGAGGTCAGGCTGCCGCAGCCAGAGAAGGTCTCCTCAAATATGGCGGTTACACCTTCAGGAATGTTGATCTTCTTAAGCTTGTAGCAGCTGCGGAAGGCCTGCTTACTCAGGTGCTGAAATCCTTCGGGAAGCGTAATTGAGGTTAAGGCTCCGCATCCCTCGAAGGCTCTTGTGGCAATATAATAAAGCTTGCTGTCCTGGGGGATGTTGACGGTTTTTAAGGAATAGCACCAACGGAACGCCTCGATGCTGATGAATTTTACCGAGCGGGGCAGGGTGATAGAGGCTAGCTTCTGACAGTTGGCAAAGGCACTCTCCCCGATGTAGGTTAATTTTTCCGGCAGAGTAATGCTTTTCATAGAATAGCAGTTGAGGAATGCCCGGAAGGGAATCCGCTTTATTCCATCCGGCAGATTTATCTTCTGTAAGGAGCCGCAATTGGCAAAAGCCTCTTCTTCAATCACGGTGACCCCGGCCGGAAGCTGAATGGTTTGCACTGTGTTATTGTCGTAAAAGGCACGCTTGCCGATGGTGGTAACCTGTTCAGGAACAGTTGCTGTTTTGGCGGATCCCGTATAGGCTACGAGCACGCCGTCCTTGATTAGAAAATCACTTGAGGCCGCCTTTGCCGGTCTTGAAGCCAATAGACACAGGCATAGGAAAAATAGTATACCGGCCATCTTTTTTAATCGATTACTCATAATACACCTCCAATTATACACATGGTAGCAATCTTGTGCTATACCCATATTCTATTACATAAAAGGTGGTCATACAAGTTAATTTTTCCTTAAGGTGGAGCCCGTTCAGTGAAAAAATGATCTCCGGAAGACGCTCTCTGAGGAACAGGTCAGGGAAGCTGCATATGATTTTACAAAGTTTTTATATATAAAACTATTGACTTAATACGGACCTTAAGCTTTATAATATATTAGTAAGAACAACTGTATTTAAATTGTACGCCGCGATTACAGGAACATGCTTTTTGTTCCTGTAATCGATAGTGTCAACAGGTTATTCGTTCTTAACATAGAAAAGGAGGTTGTATTCCATGATATTACAGGATACCTTTACATTGAGAAACGGAATTAAAATGCCGAAACTGGGGCTTGGCACCTGGCAGATACCGGATGGAGAGGAAACATACCAGTCGGTGCTCTGGGCTTTGAAGCATGGCTACAGGCATATTGATACGGCAATGGCTTACGGCAACGAAGCAAGTGTTGGCAGAGCCATTAAGGATTCCGGGATTCCCAGGGAGGAGATCTTTGTTACGACGAAGCTCCCTGCCCAGTTCAAGGGATATGAAATTGCCCTTGAGTGCTTTGAGAAATCCCTGGCGGCACTGGATCTGGATTATATCGATCTGTATCTAATTCATGCTCCCTGGCCTTGGGATAAAATCGGACTGGATTGCACCGAAGGTAACATCAGCAGCTGGAAAGCCTTTGAAGAAATCTATGACAGCGGCAGGGTGAAGGCAATCGGTATTTCCAACTTTGAACCGAAGCATATGGAGCCGATTCTTGCCATGTGCAAGCATGTGCCCATGGTGAATCAAATCCGCTTTCACATCGGTGACCGTCAGGAAGAGGTGGTTGATTACTGCCAGAAGCATGATATCCTGATCACGGCATATTCCCCTCTGGCAACGGGACGGATTATTAATAACGAAGCAATTGTAAAAATGGCAGAGAAATATAAGGTGACCCCTGCACAGCTTTGCATCCGTTATTGCCTGGAGAAGGAGATGGTCGTAATCCCTAAGTCAACAAAGGAGGAGCGCATTCTGTCGAATGCACAGGTGGAATTTAAGATCAGTGCAGAGGATATGAAGGAGCTGGACCGAATATAGAAATAAACGGTCAGAGATAGAGGGGGTTTTCTGAAAAAGAAAGATCATGCCGTCTGAGTTTTATGGTTTAACTGGGGATGACCGGTTGAGCTTTAACATTCAGGCGGCGTTTTTTAACAAATGTATTGCTATCCCCAATAAAATGTATTAATATGTTAAAAAGATAACATGTTGAACGTGTTACAAGCACCTTGTGATTCTTTTATCAATAATATTAGGGGGATATACAATGGACAATTCTGCTATGACAATGATGGAAGCACCAAAGAAAGTAAGGAAGGGCATTCCGGGGAGCACCCTGAAGCTGATAGCAATTATCGTAATGCTGATCGATCATACGGCGGCGACGATTCTGGATCGGATACTGCAGATCAGAGGTACGGAGAGTCTCAATGGGACGGATATCCAGGCGTCCATGAATTTTTTGATAGATAATGCAGGGATTTATACTGCCAATCTTGTAATGAGATTGATCGGCAGAATTGCATTCCCCATTTTCTGCTTCCTGTTGGTGGAGGGTTTTAAATATACACGCAATAAATGGAACTATGCCATAAGGCTGGGCATCTTTGCCTTGGTATCGGAGATCCCTTTTGATCTGGCCCTTAAGGGTAAGCTGCTGGAGTTTTCTTATCAAAATGTATATTTTACTTTATTGATCGGTCTGTTAGCCATGATGGGATTTGAGCTAGTCAAAGAGAGACTGGCGGATAAGAAATGGCTGCCGCTGCTGGCGGTAGGAGGTGCCATTGCGGCAGGCTGCATGATCACCTATGGTTTTTATTTCATCGTTCAGTTTGTCAGCGTAGTTCTCAGCACGGCGCAATTAGGATCGTATATCAGGCTGGAGACCGGAGCTTATATTACCATGGGAATTGTAACATCCCTTTTGGCTCTGCTGGTCTACTGGATCATAGGCAAAAAAGGAACAAGGCAGAAGGCGGGTATTTTATATGCTGATTTACTGATTCTGATTGCCGGGATGACCTTGGCTCAGTATCTGAAAACGGATTATTCCGCTTTTGGAGTGCTGACTATTGCAGTGGTGTATTGGCTGCGCAGGAATAATGTCAAGGCAGTCCTGGGAGCCTGCATAACGCTGACAATCATGAGCATCATAGAAGCAACGGCATTCTTAGCTTTGATCCCGGCTGCAATGTATAATGGTACGAGAGGGTGGAGGATGAAGTATGTATTCTATGTGTTCTACCCGGCGCATCTGTTGATTTTATATCTGATCTGCCGAATTATGAAGCTTGTATAAATGGAGCTTGTATAACAGAATGATATTCAACAATAATAGAACAGCCCCGGCGTCTTAAGCTCTGGGGCTGTTTTCATATCCAAGGCACCGCTTTAGAAGCGGTCAGCTATCCACTGGAAAGTGTAAGGTAATGGATATCTTTTTATCCTTATAATCCGCGGTGATGGTACCGCCCATACGTTCCGTCAAAAGCTTTGCGATAGACAGACCGAGACCGGTGGAATTTACAGCGGTTTCTACCGTATAGAACCGGTCAAAAAGCCGGCCTACAATAACAGGAGTCAGATTTTCAGCCGTATTGGTGAAGATCATCGTTCCATTTTCCAGTAATGTGACACGGAGATCACCATCACTGTATTTCAGCGAATTGCTGAGGATGTTCCCCAGAATACGGGATAGGGAGGCGTGGTTCAGAGTCCGGGTCACCTCTTGTTCGGGAATAGAGATGACCGGTACAATCTGCCTCCCGGTCAAGGCTCCATAATAGGAGGCCAGGCTGTCTTCCAGAACACGGTTTAAGGACAGCAATTCCCTTGTCTCATCCTTGGTGGAGATGATAACGGAGTATCGGAAGAGTTCTTCCGTAAGCTGCTTCAGCATCTCCGAACGGTTTTTGATCATGGAAAGGTACCGCTTTGCAGCCTCTGACGAAACATAGGATAGGTGCTGGCCGTCTGCCGTTGTTTCTCCCCGTTCTAATAAATCCAGATAGCCGCAGATGGCGGTCAGGGGTGTCCGCAGATCATGGGCAATATTCGTAACGGCTTCTTTTAGCTCCAGATCGCCTTGCTGAAAGCGGCGACGCTCCAGCCGCAGAAACCGAAGCTGGGTATTGAGTTCCAATGCCAGCCTGCGCATATAGGGGTCACGGGACGACAGGGAAATCAAGGTATTGGTATCCTGCTCCAGCTTAAGGGTAAAATCCTCACAGATTTCACGGGCCGCCCTGTGAAGCGATATGACTTTATACAATAAAAGCAGGATGATAATGATAAGAACCCCGCATAAGATACCCAGCCAGAACATGGGGAACCCCTCCTTCCTTCAACGTGTTACTTCAGATCCTTTCTCCGAAAGAAAAATAAACCGGACAAGGATGTTATAATAGCGATAATCAGGGAGTACAGCGGCATCTGCCATGGATGCGCTGCAGAGCGGCTGGAAATCTGGAAGCTCTGACCGGTGGGAAGAAAATCGTAGAAAAACTCATAAATTGTCCGTTTGATACCCTGGAGAAAAAGGGGATTGGGTTCAGCCTCACCCGGGGTTACCGTTGTTATGCCGTCAAAGGTATCCAGCCTGATATAATTACTGAGTGTCTCCGGCTCCTGCAGTCTGGAGTTGATAATGACAGCCGCTAAGATCAATGCAACAATGCAGATCATGCAGGCAATGGCCGCTATTGCTTTATTAGAGATCAACATGCCAAGCTGGGTAAAGATGGATGAAAATGCTGCGATCATCAGAATGCTGTCCAGGAATAATATAAGGACAGTTACGCGATCCGTTTGTATAGAACCCAAAAGCGGTAACCCGGTAATAAGCGTTATGATGATACCGGCCAGTGATATCAGTAGGGCGGCTGCGGTGCAGGTAATCAAATTAGCCAGATAGATGGTATTTCTCGTATGACCTACCACCAGCTTGTTGCGGAGCGTTCCATCACTGTATTCTGTGCCAAGAAACAGGCTGCAAAAAACCGCGGTAAGAAAGCCGACGGGGACGGTATATCCAAAAAGTACACTATCCATACTGAGCGATTGGTAAACAGTCTGCTGGAGTGTAATGATGGCCATGAGGGCTGACATAACGATTATCACAAACCAGAAGGGCTTTGCCTTTATCAGACGGGCAAAATTGGATGATAATAATTTATTCATGCTTTGCACCTCCCATAAGATTAACATAATAGCCCTCCAGGTCTTCGTTGTGTTCCTGTACGGAAATAATTTCACAGTCTGCTTTTGCAAGGGAAAGAACCAGTTGGGAGATATTCAGCTGGGCAAAAACATCTGCCTCAGTGCCGGAGAGAATATTGTATTCCAGCCCCATACGGTCTAACACCTGTATCAGGGCCTTAACATCGGTAACCTCCAGCCGGATGCATTTTCTGCATACCGCATCCAGATCTTTCGCGCTGATTTCCTTGATCATCTGGCCGCAGTCAATAAAACCGTAGTGAGTGGCAAGGCGGGACAGCTCGTCCAGAATATGGCTAGAAATGAGCACCGTGATCTGCTGTTCCCGATTGAGCTTCAAAATCAGCTCACGCATTTCGATAATACCTTGCGGATCAAGCCCGTTATTCGGCTCATCCAGCACCAGAAAGTCGGGATCTCCGGCAAGGGCGATGGCAATGCCCAGGCGCTGGCGCATACCGAGAGAAAAATCCTTTGCCTTCTTCTTGCCGGTACCTTCCAGCTCCACCAGCTTAAGTAACTCAGGAATGCCGTCAAACGAAGGGATTCCCAGGACCCGGTACTGCTCTTTCAGATTGTCTGCAGCGGTCATGTTGAGATAAATAGAAGGGGTTTCCACCACCGCACCCATGCGTCTGCGGGCCTTTATAATATCTTTTTCAGTATTTTTCCTGCCGTAGAGGGAGTATTCCCCGGCAGTTGGTATCTGGAGTCCGCAGATAAGCCGGATCAGAGTCGTCTTTCCTGCACCGTTCTTACCGATGAAGCCGTAGATAGCGCCTTTCGGAACATGCATGGAAAGCTGGTTTAATGCCTTGAAATGACCGTACTGTTTGGTCAGGGCATTTGTTGTTAAAACATATTCCATTTTTGTTGCCTCCTTTTCTTGTACATAAGAGCAGCCCGTAAAGGAGGACCGCCCACTGTCTGGAAATAAGATAAATTCCTTAACAACTATAGACTAACATCAAAGAGTTAAGAAACCGGTAAAGAAAAGGGTTAAGAAATGGTAAAGATTTATTCCGGATTCAATTTAAAGCCGATTCCCCATACGGCCTCGATATAGTCCCTGCCGCCAATGTCCCGTAATTTCTTCCGCAGATTGCTGATGTGGATCTTCAACGAGGACTCGGTGCAATCCGGGGTGTCCTCACTAATCAAATCGAGGAGAGCAGATTTGGTCATGACCTGATTTGGATTCTGAATTAATAATTTTAGAATGGCATACTCTGTCCGGGTCAGTTTAATAAAGCGGTTCTGCGCCCCTGCTTCACGGGTAGAGGTATACAGAGTCAGATCTCCACAGGATAGTGCGTTGGCTTGGCCGGATGCAGCAGCGCTGCGCAGCTGTACGGAGATACGGGCCAGAAGTTCTCCTGTGTCAAAGGGCTTTGTCATATAATCAGCAGCACCTCCCAGGAGCAGATTGATCTTATTCTGTACATCGAATTTTGCGCTGACGACAATAACCGGGATACCCTGAAGCTGAGGCAGCAGCTCTTCTCCGGAGAGCCCGGGCAGCATCAGATCAAGAAGAATCAGATCCGGTCTGTTCTGTGTCAGCAGGTACAGCGCTTCTGTGCCGGAATAAGCCCGAAGAGTAGAATAGCCTTCTTTTTGCAGAACCTCTTCCAGCATATTTCCTATATAGACATCATCGTCAATGATGGCAATTGTTTTCATATGGATACCTCGCCTTTGTCTTTGTGGTTTATAGCTAATATACTACGTGCGGAGACAGATATCAACATTTGTTAGGGAACTTTTAAAATAGCTTCGCTTGTTTATTCAGGAAACTGATCAAAAAAATAAAAAAGAAATTTATGAAGAAGAATAAAAAAGGTCTTGATATTTTTCAATCTTTATAATAGAATAGGTGAGTAGTCTGTTTCAAGGATAATAGACGATATGTGTTATATGCTTCCCTAGCTCAGTTGGTAGAGCAACGCATTCGTAATGCGTAGGTCGAGGGTTCGAGTCCCTTGGGGAGCTGTTGAGGAAAGCCTTACCATTCAAGGCTTCACTTATACAGCGATGTATGGGTAAGCTCTTGCGGGGAACGCCGTGAAGCGATATGCTTCACGGCGTTTCTCGTCTTACGGGTATTTATCTTGAAAAAAGTTTTGAAAACGAATATTGATCAAAAAATACTGTCTATATAAGTGAGAACTTCTTATATTTGAGCGAGGGAGGGGATACTATGGACGATGTTGAAATTATTGATTTATACTGGCACCGGGATCAATCGGCAGTCAGTGAGAGCAGCGCGAAATACGGGCGGATGCTGAAAGGAATTTCCTTTAGTGTTGTGCAAAACCATGAAGATAGTGATGAATGTGTAAATGACACCTACCTGAAGGCCTGGAATACTATGCCGCCCCAGAAGCCCAACAGCCTTGCGGCATATTTGGGACGAATCACACGCAATCTATCCATCAACTGCTGGTATGCAAGTCATGCGAAAAAGCGCGGGGGAGTAAATCTGCTTATAACCGAGCTGTCGGAGTGCATTCCGTCTGCCTATTCCGTGGAAAAGGAAATGGAAGCAAGTGAGTTGTCGGCATTTATAGCAGAATGGTTATATTCGCTGGCTCAGGATGACCGTGTTTTATTTCTGCGCCGCTATTGGTTTGGCCAAAGCCTGAAAAGCCTTGCGAAGGAATGCGGCACCACGCCTAACAAGCTGGCTGGCCGGATGCATCGCTTGCGGGAAAAACTGAAGCTGGCTCTTGAGAAGGAGGGTATTTCATTATGAAAGTAAAAAAGCTGTTTGACGCTATTACAGATGTGCCGAATGACCTGATAGAGGAGGCAGGCAGAACAAAGCTTAGGAGGAAATGGAACACTTGGAAAAGGCCGGTGATGATTGCAGCTTGTCTGGCTTTATTTATTGTGACTGTCTCCATTTTTCCGCGATTCGGCAGAAAAACAGAAGGCGCCCTGCTTGATGTGAAATTTCCCCAGGCATATGCTTTTGATGACATCGAAACAAAGCGGGCCATCATAGACAGCAATCCGGTGGAGGAAGGCTTTTTTGAGGCGCTGAATGAATTTTCCTATAAAACCTCGGCACAAATCCTTTCGGACAGCAGCGGAAATACGAATTATTCTCCGTTGTCCCTGTATTATGCGTTGGCGATGGCGGCAACCGGGGCAAAAGGGGAAACGGCGGAGGAGCTGCTTTCCCTGTTAGGGGTGCCGGATCAGGCCATGCTTTCCGTACAGTGTGGAAATCTCTATCGCTGGCTGTATACCGATAACAAAATAGGGCAGCTGAAAATCGGCAATTCCCTATGGATGGACCAAAGCATCAAATGGGAAAATGACTTTATAAAAAACGCAGCCGAGAATTTCTACGCTCATTCCTTCAGCGTGGACTTTTCCGATACGAAAACAGCCCAGTCCATGGGGAAATGGATAGCGGATCAGACACACGGCGTGCTTAAACCGGAGGTGAAGGTTGATCCTGAGCAGGTTCTTTCTATCCTCAATACGGTTTATTTCTATGATGAATGGATCGACCGGTTTGACAAGTCAAAAACGGCGGAGGATATATTTTACCTGCCGGACTCTGCCGGGGTGAGCTGTGATTTCATGAACCGGGAGTATGCTTCGGCGGGCTTTACAAAAGGGGAGGGGTTCACCCGTTCCAGTCTCAGCTTGAAAAATGCGGGGCGCATGATTTTTATCCTGCCCGATGAGGGAGTTTCCCCGCGGGAACTGTTATCCTCCCAAGAGAAAATGAGAGAAGCCTTTGAGGAGGGAGAGGATGGGCATGGAGAGGTCGTGTGGCAAATTCCCAAATTCAGTTTCGGGTCAAAGTTTAGTTTGGCGGAGACACTGCAAAGCTTTGGCGTGAAAGCAGCCTTTGAGCCGGATGCGGATTTTTCGGGTATTACCAGGCAAATGGCCTTTATAACGAATATCAGCCAGGAAACCCATATCGGCATTGATGAAAACGGCGTTGAGGCGGCAGCTTTTACAAGGATTGACTACGCTGGCGCCGCACCGCCCAAGGACAGAGCCGATATGATTTTGAACCGCCCGTTCATTTATGGGATTACCGCGTCTGACGGTACGCTGTTATTTGTTGGCATATGTGAAAATCCTACTGCAGAATAAGGCAGCGGAGCCTGTTTGAGCACAGTGAAAGCGAAGCGGAACCGCAAGGGAGGGCAGTCAGTGTGTTAAGCCGGCTGCCCTCCCTGCGTATATTAGGATTATATCTCAAGCTCCATTTTATCCCGTTTCCGCTCCATACCAGGCGGGTATTGAGGATATTCATACCGCTCACAAGTTATTTCTAAAATCCTCCAGCGTTGTGACGATAAACAAATATTGCAAGTCGGCAGAACTTGTTTTAAAATGATGAATAGAACTATTTGCGGAGGAGAGACGGACATGGTTAGTTTACCGGAAGGATATTCAGAAATAAGAAAAATAGATTTAATGAAGAATAAAAAGGAGGCTTTACTGGTCAATGGGCTTGCGCTAATCATCGCAGCTGTAATGATATTAATCGCCAATGTATTTATGCCTCTCACGAAGGAATTTGCGAGAATTGTACGGAATGAAAGCGGGGAGGTCTTTATTTTCCCCCTGATTATACCGGCTCTTATATTCTACCTGCTGGCCCATGAGGCCGTACATGGGATTTTTATGAAGAAGTTCAGCGGAATTCGGGCAAAGTATGGATTTAACGGGTTATATGCTTATGCTGGAAGTGAGGCTTTTTTTAATAAAAAGCATTACATGATTATTGCGCTGGCTCCTGTGGTTTTGCTGGGGGGCATACTTATTCCGGCGAATATCCTTGGAGGGGCAGATTGGTTCTGGTTCATATTTTATGTACAGATAGCCAACCTGTCGGGGGCAGCAGGAGACTTATATGTCTCCGCGATAATGAGAAAATTGCCGGAGGATATATTAATACAGGATATGGGTGTATCTATGACCGTGTATTCAAAAACAAATTAAATCAGGAATGGTAATGGGAGAGGCCGTTGCTCTTGCAGCGACCTCTTCTGTTCGAAATTCTGATTTTCACTACCGGGCAATAATTTGACTGATGACACCGCGCAGAAGAATATCGGTTACAGAGGCTTGTATTTCTTCGCCTTTATCATGCAGATACATCCAGCTGTGGTAAATCGCCTGAAATACATAGGATACCTTCTGAATATCGCAGGAAAAGCGTACACCGTGATGATACAATAATTGAGCAGCATCAAAATTTTGTTTCTGGAAAGCGGAAAGCCGTTCCCTTGAGACCTTCCGGGCAATCAACTCTACGGTTGCCGTATCCATACGGGCTAGAATCGGATATTGAAGCATCCTCTTGTTCATAGCCTCAAATACCTGCAGGATGCGGTCTTCGTCCGGTAAATTTGAGTTGGCATCTAAAATAGTATCCAGTTCTTTAAATATTTTCTGCTGTATGTTCTGGACGATGTCTAGATACAGATATTCCTTACTTTCATAAAAGGTATAAAAGGAAGCTTTCGCAATTCCCACGGCTTCTGTCAGATCATCAATTGTTACCTTTTTGATTCCGTGTATTGTAAAAAGCCTTTCACCCTCAGTAAGGAGTTTGTTAGATATTCTTTCCTTTTCATTTTCGCTGAAACGCGGCATGTAATCACCTCCATGTATGCTGCTATTTAAATCGAATGTACAGAATCTGACTTCTGTTCCTGGTTGCAGGCAAGACATTGAATAATCTAAGAAGCATGGACTGACGCTCTTTCAAAAGATTTCCGGCGCTCCATGACTGGATTAATTCAATACCGGAATGCAGCTTCTCGATCTCTTTGGCGCTGTCAATTCCCCACAAAAAAGTACTGCTTATTTTCTTATTAATAAAGTAGCTGTGAACAATATCGAAAAACATATGGGCCCCGGGAAAACGATTTGCTAAAAGCGTAAGTATTTGTGATACCTCTTCTTCTGTAAAATACATAAGCAGACCCTCTGCAATAATGATGACGGTGCTGTCATCGGGAAGGGAGATTTCCTCTGTCCATGCCGGATCTAAGACCGATTTAGAGATAAACCGGATACGTTCATTTTCAGAAAAGAACCGTCTTCGTAATTGAATCACATCCGGCAAATCAAGATCGTACCATTTAAAAATACTATTATCCATCCGGGCTAACCGAGTGTCTAATCCTGCGCCCAGATTAATAATTACGGCATTGGAAGATTGGGATACAATACGCCTTACTTCATCATCAATAATTCTTGTACGCGCCAGGATGCCCAGTGTGGAGATCTGGCCGCCGTCTGTTATTTTATCCTCCAAATTCATTGTCTTAAGAATCTCAGCAGATTTTTCGTCTGAAAAGACAGGGTTATCCCTCACGGTTTCGGCAGCGCGGGCTGCCAGAGGAATAAATAAGGTTTCTGATATCGGCGGTAAATTACTGCATTTTTCTGTTTCCATCATCTTCACTCCAATTCTTAAAATTTATGCCGCAGACAGCACAGCTTCTCTGCTCCGGTTTAACCTGATTATTTCCGCAGGTCTGGCATTCGAACAAACCACTTTTTAATGGCAGGCGAGAGCGGGAGTTGGCACTATAGTATTGATCTATTTTCTTGTCCTGGTAAAACTCAATTCGGAGCAAGAGAAAAAGAAATAGAAGAAGAATAGATCCTAATACCAGAAACCCTTTTGCCAAGAGTTGAAGCTGCATTTGTCCTGTCATTGCCGAAAGTAAATGAAAGATTACCGGCAGAATAATGAGACAAACCCCTGCGCCGCATAGTATCTTGTGACCATAACCGATAGAATTGATTTTTTTCATTATGAAAGCCTCATGCATACTAAAAAAGTTATTGGGTATACATAGTATAATTCTTGATTTGACAGATGTCAAGAGAATGGGAAAAGAGCTGTAAGAAAAGAAAAATTTAACCGGTAATAAATCGGCCCCTGTCAAGCAGACAGGGGCCGGTCTTTCTTCTGTTTTTTATTACCAGTTCTTAATGGGCAATCCATAACTATCTCTGAAACTCCCAAGAAGAATTAATAGGAAATCAACGAAAGCTCCAATACCAAACAAGCCGCCGGTAAAGAGGTATAATATACCGGTTCCTATCTTTCCGGCATAAAATCTATGTACTCCGATTACCCCAAGAAAGAGGCACAACAGCAATGAAACAAGCCTGCTTTTGGGACTGACCATATAGCCTTGCGCAGCATTATTGTTTGTATTTATATTGCTGTTTGTATTGGCATTATTAATTACGATATTGGGTTGCTGAGGCTGCTGAATGGATAAAGCCTCCGACACATGCTCACGGCAATAATTTCTCCCTTTGACGTCAACCAGACAATCGGGACAGAAAAACTTACCGCAATAAGTACATGTTCCCGATGCTTCCTTTTCCGGGTGTTGAGAACAGTTCATAAATATAACCTCCTTATATTATAAATATAATATTGTTTCCAGATTACAATATTATAACAGACTGTGGAAGAAATATCCACAAAAAATTACAAGCCCCCGTACAGCCATTTGCTCTCTGCCGCTATCAACTCCGGCTGATAATGCTGACACCCCATATAAGATAAATGGGGGGCGTTACATTTATCACATACATAATAATCCGAGTTGTATATCGGGGCATCGCAGTAAGCACACGGATGGACATTGTGTACAAAACATTTTGCATCCTCATTGTAGAAATGAGTATACAGAGCCTTATCAAATGCAGTCATTTTATGAGAAACTGTTCTGCGGTACCAGCGGCGGTAATCATCAAAGGCATATTGGGCAGCCTCCTGGGAGATATGGAATGTCTTCGCAACATCGTTCTGGTTCTTGCATCCCGCGTAATGTATAGCCATCCTGGGAGCCAGAAAATGACTTGCAAAAAAATCTGCCTCCTTTTCCTGCTCGAAAGAGGGGGCTTCGCCATGGTTCAAGACGATATGCCCAAGCTCATGCATCAGGGTAAATCTTCTTCTGCCTTCGGGCATCCGATCGTTATAACAAAGCTTCCCCTTATAGTTCAAGGCGTCGTCGCTATAGCTGATGCAATATTCACGCAGAGCATCCTCCAGGGACGAATAGGGGTATACGCTGATCTGATAATGCTTAAGGACAGCAAGGCAGTTAATGGGGAAGGAATGAACGGCACATTCCTCAAATACCTTCAGTGTAGTAAATTTTATGTATTCGTGGTCCATATAAAGCAAAGCCCCTTTATAGTTCGGATAACATCTTGATAAGCTTCATCTTCTCCTCCGTTGAGAGATTCTTTCCATTCCTGGCTATCAGATACTGCAGATCCTCATAGGTAGGTTCTTCCGGGGAGATACCCTGTGACATCTCGTCCAGCTGCTCGACGGTAATGCCTAAAGCCTTGCACATTGCTATTACGTTATTTACATTGGCTTTTCCAGCACCTTTTTTCAGAATGGTATATACGGTGCTTTCCGGAAGTCCGCATTTTTCGGCAAAAGCTCTGACGCTCATGCCGCTTTCTTTAATTAACTGTTCCAAAATCTTCGCCTTTTCCAATTTCTACACCTCGCTTATGTTCTATAAAGTAATTATATACGAGATTACGAAAAAGGTAAAGAATAATTTGCGTAAATACGCATATTAGAAAAACTAATTCAATTCAAATTTGCGGAGTTACGCAAATTAATGCTTGACAATTCCCGGAGTACCGAGTATATTAAGATCAAGAGTTACGGAATACCGTAAATACTTTCAACGAAAAGGAGCGTGTAAAATGTATGAAAATTTAATGAGTGCCATGCATAGAAAGCACATTACTTACAGCCAGATTGCGAAATGTTAAAATGTCAGCTTAGAACAGTCTCTGATAAGGCAAAGGGTGATATTGAAGCAGGGTTTTCGATTGATGAAGCATTATTAATAAAAAATGTATATTTTCCGGAGTATGATATAGGATTTCTGTTTGCCAGAAAATCATAATACAAATAGAACAAATGTTCTAAAAAGATCATATCACATTTGTAAATGGGTGTCAATTGTTAAAATGAAATAGGAGGGTGACGGATGATGGAGAACGAAGAAAAGAAGGAATATCTTTGCAGTTATAAGAGCTTGTGCAGAAAGCTCCGGTCCCTGGAGGAACAGTTATGTTCTCTTCGGGAAACAGAACAGTCGGCTAAGGCGCAGCGGCTGTCCGATATGCCTAAGGGAGGCAGGCAGACGGATTTGTCCGATGCTATGGTACGGATGGAAGTAATATTCACAAAGGTAGTCAGGGAACGCGGGCAATGTATGGAGAGAAAGCTTGAAATTGAAAACCGGATTTCCGATATGGGAGACGGGATTGAGGGCAGCCTTCTTCATAAGCGGTACATAGAATTCAAGACCTGGGAACAGATATGTGAGGAGATCGGTTACAGCTGGAGACAGACACATAGACTGCACGGCAAGGCCTTAAGCAATTTCAGGATGGCATAGAATGGCACATAGCATATATGTTATTGTGTAAACAGGAAGGTTGGAAGCAGAGCAGATGACCTCCCGGAGACTGCCGGGTATGATAGACCGGCGGCTGGTTAACCCGCTGAAAGACCGGCCGGATAGGCGTGTTAATCAAGGAAATGGAAAGGATGATTAAGAGTATGATAAGTGATATTGTACAGGCCATTACTGATAAGCTGGCAGAATTATATCCCGGGTATAAGATATATACCGATGATATTCCGCAGGACGTTGCTGTCCCTTCCTTTTTAATCATCCTGGCTGCTCAGGATTACAGGAAGCGTATTTGCGGTAATGACAGCACGGTAGCCTTCGATGTCGCCTATTACAGCGACAAGGAACCCCAGGATATCAAAGGGGATTGTCGGGCTGTACAAGAGAACCTCCTTCAGAGTTTCAATCTCCTCAGAACTTTCCGGGCAACCGGAAAGAGTGCACAGGTAATAGATGGCGTGCTGCATCTGAAATTTACAGTTCGTTACTCTGAAATTGATCTTCCGGACGAGATCTTGATGCGGAAGAAGGAAACTAACACAAATTTATAGAAAGAAGGGTGAAACATGGCAGGAACATGGACCAGTCAAAACAAAATACTTCCCGGTGCATACATTAATTTTCTGACAAATGCACCATTGTCCATTACACCGGGCGAGCGGGGCATCGTTGTCCTCTTGCAGGAGATGAGTGTGGGCACAGAGGGCGAGAGGTATGTAGTCACAGCTACGGACACAAGTCAGTATCCCTCCGGAATAACAGCGGCAGACAGACTGCTGGCCGGAGAAGCATTGAAGAATGCAAAAACAGTTATTTTATACAATCTTGGACAAGCAGCGCCGCATAGCAGCGAAACAGTGGAAAGGGCGCTGGCAGCTCTTAAAACAGTACAGTTTAACGTACTTTGTTATCCTTATGGGACGGTGGAGCATTATGATGAGCAGGAGCTCATTATGACCTGGATTAATGCGATGCGCAGCGATGAAGGGGTTAAGATGCAATATGTTACTTCAAATTTTGAAGGCGATAATGAAGCATGTATTAATGTGACGTGCGGAGTGAAATTAGCGAACGGGACAACGCTGACAGCAGAGCAGACATCAGCGTGGGTCGCAGGAGCTGCGGCAGGGGCAGGCATAAGCCAGAGCAATACCGGCAAGAGTTACACAGGAGCGGTGGATGTTGTCCCCAGGATGACCAAATCCGAGATGGAGACAGCCATATCCTCCGGCGAGTTTATCTTTAAGGTTGACAGTGCCCAGAATGTAACAGTTGTATATGATATTAATTCATTGACAACCTTTTCGGTGGATAAGAATGAAGCCTTCCGGAAAAACCGTGTAATAAGAATCATTGACGGGATCAACAATGACATTACGACGATATTTGAAAGTAATTATGTCGGTAAGGTAAATAATAATGCTGACGGACGCTCTTTGCTGAGAAGCAGCCTGATTGAGTATTTTAATGCTCTGCAGGGGATGTCGGCTATACAGAATTTTACTGCGGATGATGTTATGGTGAATGCCGGAACCGGCAGTGACGCGGTTGTTATTAACTGCTATATCCAGCCGGTTGACAGCGTCGAAAAGATTTACATTACCGTGAATTTATCTTAGGAAGGAGGATGACACATTATGGCATTTACAAAATTATCGGATACATTAAACGCGGCTGAGGGCACGGCATATATCACCATTGACGGAACGGTCCGGCCTCTGTTTGAACTGTCCAGCCTTAAGGCGCAGTTGGAATACACGGTAACAGCAAAGCGTATGCTGGGCAGCCGCATGACACAGCATAAGGTTGTCGGTGTGGAAGGAAGCGGCAGTCTGACCATGTACTTTGCTAACAGCCAGTTGCTTCATCAGGCTCTGGCATATCTGGGGGGAAAAGGGTATACAGGAATTACTCTTAAGGTGAAAAATGAAGATGTACAGTCTACAGTGGGAGCTCAGGAGGTAGTATTATATAACTGTATCCTGAATACGGTGCCGATAGCTGCCCTCGATGACAGTTCGGATGATCCGCTCACATTTGACACGGATTTTACCTTTGACGGTATTGAGTCTTTGAGTTCATTTGCATTACCCGAAAATTTTAGATAATCTTTAGACCATTCATATAAGGGAGCCTTTGCGGCTCCCTTTTTAAAGGAGGAAATTATGAGTACATTGAATGCATTTTTACATCCGGTACAGGTTGAAAACCAGGAAGTCATTATATCAAATCGTTTTATTGAAGACGGTAAGCCGGTACCTTTTGTCATCAGGCCGGTTACCCAGGAAGAAAATAAATTCCTGATTAAAAAGCATAGCAAAAAAGATAAGAAAGGCGCCGATACCTTTGACCGTGCAGAGTATATTTCTGCTTTAACCGCTGCGGCCGTAGTATACCCTGATTTGGCGAACGCAGAGCTGCAAAAAGCGTATGGAGTGATCGGAGAGTCATCTCTGCTCCAGAAAATGCTTTATGTAGGGGAATATGCAGAACTTGCTCAAGCGGTGCAGGTGCTGAGCGGACTCGATAAAGATATCAATGAGGATATTGACGAAGCAAAAAACTAATACTGCAAGGTGATCCTGAGTCAAACCTGGCTCACTTTGCCTTGCAGAAGCTGCACATACGGCCCAAGGTACTGACAGGGAACGGTACAATCATGGATCCGATTGATGATAAGGAAAGGGCTTTTATTTATGCAAGCATCATGCTTCGAGTGGAGGATGAAAAGAAGCAGGCAGCAAAGATTAAGCCGAAAGGAGGAAGAAGATAATGGCCACATTAGATGCAGCACTTAGATTATATGATGGATATTCAGAAACGATAAATCAAGTGATACAAAGTACAAATATTGCAACCTATGAAATATCACAGACCAGTATGGCAGTCGGTAGCCTGAACATAAATCTTGGTAAAACGGGCGACAAAGCGTCTTCAGCCAGTGCGGGCTTGGGGAAGATCCTCAAGGCAGGGAAGAGTATAGCGAAACAATACATGAAAATAGCGGATGCATATATGAATGCCAACGCTGGGCTTAAATTAATCAACGATGGATCGCAGACACAGGCGGAACTGCAGGATAAGGTATTCGCGGCGGCAGGTCGGACAAAAAGTTCCTTTTCAGATATGGCAAACGTAGTATCTAAGCTGGAAATGTCCCCGGATAATGTGTTTAGTTCAAACGACGAAGCAATCGTTTTTGCAGAGTTAATGCAGAAATCCTTTAAATTGGGTGGGGCCGACACATCTACTCAGCAAGCAGCCATAGGGCAATTAACACAGGCGATGGCTTCCGGAGGGGTGAAGGGGGATGAGCTTACTTCTATTATGGGAAAAGCTCCAATGATATATGATGCAATCGCTAAATATACGGGCTTATCAAAGGAAGAATTGATGAAAATGGGCGCTGCCGGAGGTATTGCGGCGGATGTGATTAAAAACGCTCTGTTTATGGCCGGTAAAGACATTAATAATAAGTTTGCTGGTATACCTACAACTTTTGCGGATATCTGGGGCCAGATTAAGAATGGAGCTTTGCAAGCCTTTGCCCCCGTGATTGACAAGATAGAGGAAGTGATACAAACAGAGGGTTTCATGGATTTTGTAAATACTCTGATAGGAGGTATCGGTACAGCCGCCAATGTAGTCGGATGGTTAGTTGATACGATAATTAACGGATGGGGTATCATTGCTCCAATTCTTGGTCTGGTTACTGTCATATATTTGGCGTCAATGATCGGTAAGCTTATATCTGCAATACCACTGTGGGCGGCAAACGCTGCGGGGGTTCTATCGGTTGCCTGGCCGTTGCTTCTTGTAATAGGAATAATAACTCTTGTCATAGCGGCAGCAAGGCAATTGGGTGCATCATGGTCAGATATTTTTGGTTTTATTGGCGCAGCTGTGGGGGTTCTTGTTGCATTTTTCTATAATCAGTTTGTGGAGCTATGGAACTTTATTGCAGCATTTATAAATTTCTTTGGCAATGTGTTCAGAGATCCGGTAGCAGCAATTAAGATACTTATCCTTGACATGGCCAACGCGGTGCTTGGATACATAAGTACAATAGCCCGGGGGATAGAGGATATGATAAACCGGATTCCGGGAGTGGAGGTTGATATCACCAGTGGACTGGATAATTTCCGGAATAAGATTTCAGAAGCTACAGAGAGGATTAAGGATGAATCAGGATATATCACATACGCTTCAACTCTCGATTATATGGATTATTCTGATGCGGCTGCGTTGGGAGCTGGTATGGCAATAGACCTTATGACGGGAAATGAGAAGAAACCTGACAATACTGAGAACCTGTTACCTGGAACTCCGTATAATCCTACTATTGTAAAGGGAGTTGGCAATGAGGGAAAGGTAAAAGTGGATATGGCAAACGAGGACTTAAAGTATCTCAGAGACATAGCTGAGCGTGAATATATCAACAGATTTAGTACAGCAACTCTCGCCCCAAATGTACAGATATCCTTTGGCGATGTGCATGAAACAGCTGATATGGCAAAACTGAAAGGAACCTTGGAGCAGATGATGCGCGAGGAGATTGCAGTCGCAGCAGAGGGGGTGTTTTAATGAGTTATGCCGTGTGGTTCAAGCGTAATAAAATGATTTATATGCTCCCGGTGAATCCGGAGGAAATTGAAATATCCTCTGCCCTGGCAGTGGAGAAATACGAAGTGCTGAGACAGGGACAGATCGCGGTTCCGGTAAATATGGAACTGACGGAATACTCTTTTGAAACAGAGCTTCCCTGTACAGCTTATCATTATGTTACAACCTCAAAGGAATTTAAAGAAGCTGATTTTTATCTCTCTGAATTCAAAAAGTGGCGCAATAAGCTGGAGGCTGTTCAGTTTATTGCAGCCAGATTAGAGGACGAGTCTGGCTTGATCGACAGTATTAACACTATGGTATTGATTGAGGAGCTTTCTATCATCGAAAAGGCTGGGGAAGAAGGAGATAAATATGTTAAATTTAAGCTTCTGGAATACAAAGATTATAGCAAAAAACCGGCTGATGAAATCATTTATACCAGGTCCGCTATATCAGATACTTCGAAAGCAAAGAAAAGCAAAAAAGTGATAACCGAGGCGGTTACTCCTAAAAGTACCGGGTATTATGTAGTAAAAGCGGGAGATAGCCTTTGGTCCATTGCAAAAACACAGTATGGGGATGGAAGCAAATGCAATATTATCTATAATGCCAATAAGGAGAAGATCAAAAATCCCGGATTAATCAATGTGGGGTGGAAGTTTAAAATACCAGAGGCAAGTGAATTTGCTAAATATTCAGCAGCTCTTCCTGTAACAAAGCCGGAGACTAAAATTGTTCCTAAGAAGGCGACTGCCACAAGGACGAGTTATGAGCAGGGAGTTGCCGGTATTGCTGTTTTGCTTGACAAGATAAACTGGTGGTGATATGGAGGTGTGACCTTATTGAAAATAGAACTGGCAATTGAGACGGAATCTGGAATATATGAGATTGGTGAGCTGGTAAGCAGCATATCCTTTGCCGATAAGCTGAATGACGGTTGCAGCAAGCTTGAATTTACCTGTATAAATAACAGTCCGGGAATTACCAATGGCAGCTTTATCCGGTTTGTTTATGGCAATCTCAAGTTTTATGGAGTGGTATTTAAGATTGGCTGGAATACCAGTGGAGAGGTGTCGGTCACGGCTTATGATCAGCTCCGGTATGCCAAGGCCAAGGATACAATCATATCCAAGGGTGAAACCATTTCCAGTCATGCGAAAAAGATGTGCCGGCGTCTCGGACTGACCGTTGGTGAAATTGCAGATACACAATACATACTGGCAACAGAATCGAAGGATGATAAGACATGGCTTGATATCATATATGAAGATATTCTGGAGACCTTGCAGAATAAGGGGAAGTGGTACATGCTTCGGGATGAATATGGCAAGGTATGTGTGCGGGATTTAGAAAACTACCGTTTGAATCTAATTCTTGGCGACGAAAGTCTTTGTTATGATTACAGCTATGAGAAGTCTATTGACGATACGACATACAATGTCATTAAGCTGGTGAGTGATAATGAGAACACGGGAGGGAGTAAGGTCTATATTGCAGAAGGCGACAGCTCCATTGTTAAGTATGGGGTACTGCAATACTTTGAAGTGCTGGATAAAAATATGAGTACGGCAAAGATGAAGTCAAAAGCGGATATGCTTCTAAAACTTTATAATCGGGAATATGAAACCTTATCTATGGACTGCCTGGGTGATACGAATATTCGGGCAGGCTGCAGCATAAGGGGGATGATAGGCGATATTGGGCTGAATAGATGGTTGATCGTGCAGTCAGTGACTCATGATTTTTTGCCGGTTCATAAAATGTCGATTGAGGTGAGGATATGATAAACGAGATTAAAACGATTGTACAGAACTATATAAATAATGCAAAGTTTTGCTGTTTGATTACTGGCAGGGTGACAGGCGATGGCATCCAAATAAGTGATAAACTCATTCTTCCCTTGGAGCTCATAACCGGTAATTTGAAAAGTTCCATTGCAGCCGGCCAGAAGGTCCGGCTGCTTCGGGACCATGGAGGGAAAGTGTTTTACATTCTGGAGGTGATGAATGATGAGCCTGACAACTGATCTTGAGTTGTCCGAAGAGATAGAAACATCTAGGACATATAAACTGTCTGCCGGCAAAATCCAAGGCCATACGGATGGATTGGAGGCTTTACAGCAAGCTGTATATAAGGTGCTGAATACGGAAAAGTATGAGTATCCGATATACGGCTTTTCTTATGGAATTGAGCTGGAGGATTTAATCGGAAAGGATCCTGCATATGTCAAGATTGAACTGAAACGACGGATACGTGAGTGTTTGCTTTATGATGAAAGAATTACAGAGGTAGAAAATTTTATATTTTCTTCAAGAGGAGACCAGCTGCTGTGCAGTTTTAATGTAACCAGCATTTTTGGAAGTTTGAATATAACCAAGGAGGTGAGAACCAATGTTTGAAGCTTTTACTTATGAGGTGATTTTGGAGGATATGCTCAGCCGTGTGGTAAGTGATGTTGATAAGCGGGAGGGAAGCGTGATTTATGATGCGCTGGCCCCTGCGGCTTATCATCTGGCCGAGATGTATTTTTATCTGGATACCTTTATCGATCTGGTATCGGGTGATACTGCAGTTGGCGTATATTTAGACAGGGTGGCAGCAGATCAGGGACTTACCAGAAAAGAAGCTACCCATGCCATCCGTAAAATTGAATCAACCGGTCCGATTAATATCGGAACACGATGGGCTGTCAATGATGTAGTATATACTATTACTGAGCTGCGCTCTGAAAATGTCTACAGCGCAGCCTGTGAGCAGCTTGGAGAAATTGGCAATACTTACTCAGGTGTGCTTGAGAGTATTGATAATGTATCTGGGATAACTGCCGAGTTGACCGACATCCTGTCTTCCGGAGAAAACGAAGAAACGGATGAGGCATTAAGAGTGAGGTTTTATAATAAAGTACAATCTGCAGGCAGCAGCGGCAATAAATACGATTACCGGAATTGGGCTCTGAAGGTGCCTGGCTGCGGTGATGCCAGGGTATATCCATTATGGGATGGGCCCGGAACGGTAAAAGTACTGGTGGTAGATGAAAATATGAGTATTGATGAAAATCTCCCGGATAAAGTTTTCCGTTTTATTGAGACAGTCCGGCCGGTAGGCGCCACTGTTACGGTAGAGAATCCGACAGGCTTTGCAGTTGAAGTATCTGCAAATGTGATCCTTGATGGTACAAAGACCTTGGAGGCAGTTAAAACAGCATTTGCGGAAAGCTTAACAGCTTATCTGAAGGATACGGTATTTGAGGTTTACAATATAAGCTACGCAAAGATAGGAAGCTTGTTGCTGTCAACTGCGGGGGTTAAGGATTATGATGCTTTGCAGGTCAACGGAAGTATCGAAAATATTGTGATAGATGATAATAAGGTGCCGGTCTGCGGTGCGATAACGCTGACGGAGGTGTGATATGAATTTAATGGAGTTATTGCCCCCGGTCTATGAAGGAAATGCTACCATGCAGGAACTGCAGAAGCTTCTTTCAGATGGTGTCAACGCTTTGACCGATGGCTTAAATGATGTGGTTAATGAGAGCTGTGTCGGCACAGCCTCAAAGCAATTGAGCCGGTATGAAAAAATCCTTGGGATCAAGACGGATATTAGCAAATCGGATGCCTTCAGACGGGAGAGAATTTTAGCGAAGATCAGAGGAATAGGGACAGCAACAAAGACCATGATGGAGCAGACGGCCAAGGCATATTCAGGAGGAGAGGTTGAAATTATTGAACATCCGGAGAATAACAGCTTTGTTGTGAAGTTTATTGGCACTCGTGGGATTCCTGCGAACATGGAGGATTTAACATTGACCATCGAGGAGATAAAGCCGGCACATTTAAGCTTTATCTTTGAATACACTTACATTACCTGGGATGAGTTCGAGGGTTACAATAGGACCTGGGATGTGTGGGATGAGCTTAATCTTGCATGGGATGAATTTGAAGAGTATAGGGAGGGATAATGTATGCCTAGTATGAATAAAACGGAGTATTACGGACTAAATCAATGGGCGGGGAGTGAATACCTGAAGCGCCGGGATCTTAACGGGGACAATGCGATTATCGACACAGCCTTGAAAGAGCATGAGGATGCACTGGATGAAGTTAAACTGCAATTGGCTGAAAAGGCAAATCCTTCGGTGATAAGAAACGTCATACTTCCTGCTGCCGGCTGGACTGGGACGTCTGCACCATTTACAAATACTGTGAATGTTGCAGGAGTTAACGCAAATAATAATATATATGTAGCAATAGGATCAGGAGCATCCACCGCTCAATATACAGCTGCAGCGGATGCCCAGCTACACTGCTCCGGGCAGGGAGCCGGTTCAATTACCATGAGGGCATTTGATACCAAGCCGACGGTGGATATACCAATATCAGTACTTATTTTAGGTTAGGGGTGATCGTATGATAATGAATGGTTTTCCGACTGGAGTAAAAATCTATACGGATCAGATTGTCGGTCTGACTGCTGTATCGGTGGCGAATACTCCAGGGCAGATCAACCTGTCCTGGGCAAACCCAACCAGTAAAAAATTCGTAGGGGTTATGATCCGTTATAAGGCTGGGAGCTACCCAACAGGCCCAACGGACGGGGCCCAAGCTTACTCCGGTGCCGGTACATCGGCCTCTGTTTCTGGCCTGACTGGCGGTACTACATATTACTTTCGAGCATTTGCCAAAGCAACTAATACCAGTGGCACCAAGGTATATTACAATACGGAAACAACCGGAGCCCAGACTGCAAAAGCAACGATTGCAAGCCCTGTGACCGGCCTGGCGGCATCCCGTGTAGTAAATACCCCCGGAAGCCTAACGGTGTCATGGACAGCGCCAGCCGGAGCTTATACCAATGTGATGATCCGGTATAGGACCGGAAGTTATCCAACAGGGATAAATGATGGTACTCAGGCTTATCTGGGCACAGGTACAAGTACCACGATTACCGGATTAACAGGAGGTACTCAATATTATATAAGAGCATTTGTGGTAAATTCAGCTAACGAATACAATACGAGCACAGTCCAGCAGGCGGTAGCTTATACATGCCCCAGTCCTGTAACTAATCTGACAGCTTCTTATGTAGCCAATACGCCCGGAAGCTTAACAGTGTCCTGGACGGCACCGGCAGGCACCTATAGCAATGTGATGATACGGTATAAAAAGGGCGGATATCCGACCGGAGTAACAGATGGCACTCAAGCCTATCTTGGTACCGCTACAAGCGCAACAATCACCGGTCTGACCGGAGGCACCCAGTATTATGTTAGAGCATTTGTAGTTAATTCAGCGAGTGAGTACAATACAAACACAACCCAGCAGGCAATAGCTTATACATGCCCCAGCCCGGTTACCTCATTTGCGGTTGCGAAGACATCGGCATCCAGTCTAACCGTGTCCTGGGCAGCTCCGGCAGGAGCTTACAGCAATGTCATGATCCGGTATAAGACTGGGAGTTATCCCACAAGTCAAACAGATGGTACGCAAGCCTATTTAGGGGCAGGCACATCCGTGATTGTCACAGGCTTATCTGGCGGTACTATATATTATTTTCGAGCATTTGTTGTAAATGCTGCCACAGTCTACAATACCAATACGTCACAGCAGGCCTATAACACTACAAAGACGGCAGCTGGACAAGTAATCTTTACCTCTTCCCAGGTATGGACGGTACCAGCCGGGGTAACCTCGATTGATATCTTTGTAGTCGGTGGAGGCGGAGGCGGCGGCGTAGCAAAATCCGGATACGGATCTGGTGCCGGAAGTGGCGGCGGTGGAGGCAGAGTAGCCACAAAAAAATCCCATGCCGTTTCACCGGGCCAACAAGTCGCTGTAACAATCGGTGGAGGAGGAGCAACCGGTAGTACTTTATACAATATGCCCACTGCCGGAAGCACTGGAGGAACAACGTCTTTCGCTGCTATTTTATCTGCTGCAGGAGGCGATGGAGGAGGCGGTGGATTTACTGCCAGTGGGACTAACTACGAAATTTCGGGCGGTACTGGCCCCGGCGGCTCTGGCGGCTCTGGCGGAGGAGGCGGAGGCCAGAACATTTGGGGGGGATCCCCCGGTGGTGATGCTGGTTCGGACGGTACCAATGGGCGCAATGTAGCTAATTACCAAAGTAAAGGGGGATTGGGTTCTGGCTCGACCACAAGAGCCTTCGGCGAAACAGTAAATACGCTATATGCCGGAGGAGGCGGAGGAGGCGCATGTACCTATTACTCCGCAGGTTCTGGAGACGGAAGTAGAGGAGAAAACGGAAAAGGAGGCGACGGCGGAGGAGGTGACGGTGGAAGAAGCGTAACTAATGGTGGATGGATTACTTACCCTGCTGGAGCAGGCGCAACGGGAACCGGAGGAGGCGGAGGAGGCGGAGGTCATGCCATGATTAAATATTCTAGTGGCCCGAACCTTACCAAAGAGATTGGCATTGCAGGTTCCGGCGGCAGCGGTATCTGTATCGTCCGCTGGGCAGAACAATAAATAGTGAGAGGAGATTATCATGTGGTGCAATCAGATATTCAGCTTGATATGCAATGAAACCGTGCAAAACATCATTGTATGCGATAATTATGAAGTGGCAAACCAGATAGCCCGTATGACATACGGTAACGATGCCATAGCGGTTGATACAACACAGTATCCCTTATCCATAGGGGATAAGTATATCGATGGGATATTTTACAGTGAGGACGGATCAGCCGTATCCCGGACCAACACTGCCGAGGAGGACGCCAGGGAGGCACAGGCGAAGGTCAATGCCCTGGCAGACCTACAGGCAGAAATAGCAATTGACACAGATTACAGGCTGTCTCGTATAGAGCTGGGCCTGGCATAAGAAAGGAGAAGAATCTTATGAATACCTACGAAAACATGAAAAAGGTTATCACCTTGGGCAAGAAGGACAAGGAAGAGTTATTGACGATGTGTGATGTTTTTATGATGAACAACCGCATCACAGCAGAACAATATAACGAGCTGGTAAAATTAATTGGCTAAAAGAAGCATCCGAAGAGGGTGCTAAATTTATGCCCAAAGGAGGTTTTATGAAACACACAATATTTGCGGCGATCGGCATTACAGGAAGCCTCATTATAAATTTACTCGGAGGGTGGGACACGGCATTGCGGGTATTAATACTTTTCATGGCGGCGGACTACATATCCGGGCTCATTGTGGCGGGAGTATTTAAAAAATCACCGAAAACAGATCATGGGGCCCTGGAAAGCAGAGCCGGATGGAAGGGACTGTGCCGCAAGGGCATGACCCTGCTGATCATCCTGGTGGCAGCCCAGCTGGAGGGGATCACCGGTACAAGCATCATTAGAAATGCGGTGATTATTGCATATATTGTTAATGAGGCGATATCCATTCTCGAAAATGCCGGGCTGATGGGGTTACCCATTCCGGCGGTAATTCGAAATGCAATCGACTTATTAAAAAAGAAATCGGAGGATCAGTAAATGAAGATTAATGTAGACGCAGGCCATGGGGCTAATACAGCCGGGAAACGGACCCCTCCGTTTCCGGTGGCGGTCGATATCGATAAAGACGGCGTCAATGATGTCAAAAAAGGGGAACAGTACCGGGAGCATTACGCCAATGTAGGCGTTGCTTCCCTGCTGGTAAAAGAGCTGCAGCGCAGCGGCTTTGAAGTAATGCAGACGGGCTTTAATGATGACAAAGCCGCGGATGACCCTGACACAGCTCTGGCAGAACGTCAGAGGGCCATAGCAAAAGCAAATTGTGATTACAGCATATCTGTTCATTTCAATGCTTATGGTGACGGTGCAAGCTTTAACAGTGCCCAGGGCGTGGGGGTCTATATCCATGACAAATATGCAGGCCAATCCGACAAACTGGCCCAGACGGTGCTGAAACACCTGGCGGGAGGCACAAAGCAGACCAACCGGGGCGTGACGAAGCAGTCTCTGGCAATGTGCAACTGTAATGCCATGGATGTCAAGGCAGCCATCCTGTGTGAGCTGGCCTTCATGACAAATGAAAAGGAGGCCACAACCATGATGGCCAACAAGGACTTCTGGCTGGAATGCGCTCAGGAGATAGCCAGGGGAATCTGTGAGTACACGGGCATAAAATATGTGCAGGCAACGGAGTTGCCGCAAGACACTATGCCGGCAAAGACAATCACACCGGAATCGCCCAAACAGGATATTAAGTGGGCTCAGGAACGGCTGAACGCAGTTATCCCGGCCTGGCTGCCGAAGCTGGCAATGGACGGCTCCTTCGGGCCAAAGACACGCATTGCGGTACTGGTCTACTGGGATCAGCTGGGATGGGGAAAGCACATGCAGGATGACGGAACCAAAATCGGAAGCGCAACAAGGAACGCGTTAGCTGCGGGACGGATGAAATAGCTGAAACCAGATATACCCCGGCCAGATTGGAATTCTGGCCGGGGTATTCAACACATCACATATACCTTGCAGGAACGCATACATAAAATATAGATACATTCTAAATTCTAAAATCACCAGTTATCTTGTCTCACCCATAAAGCACAGCCCAATGGCACCGGGACCGGAATGGGAGCCGATACTGGGACTGACATAGTTGATTATAATCCTGGGGTTCGGCAGCTTCTCGCGTATCAAATCAGCCAGATAATTGGCATCCTCTAAAGCGTCGCCGTGGGCGATGCAGATCACTTCATCGCTGTCCCTGTATTTCCCCATGGACTCCAGCATACTATTACAGATGGTTACAAGGGATTTCTTTCTTCCTCTGGCATTGGACAGCGGTACCAGCTGTCCCTCTGCGTTGACATAGAGAATCGGTTTAATATTAATCATGGAACCGATCACGGCGGTTGTTTTGGAAATCCGGCCGCCCCGATGGAGATGGTTCAGGTCATCAACGGTAAACCGCACGCAGAATTCCTGCTTATGCTCCTCAAGCCAGGAAGCCGCTTCATCGAGGGACTTGCCTTCCTCCTTCAATTGCACGGCCTTCATGACAAACATTCCTTCGCCCATGGAAGCATTCAAGGTATCCACCACAATAATTCTGGTTCCGGGATTCTCTTCGCAGATCTCGTTGGCGCCGGTCACCACATTGCTGCAGCCGCCGCTCAGTGCGGAGGAAAAACTGATATGTAGTACATCCAGTCCCTGGTCTGCATAACCCTGAAAGGTACGGCGTATCACCTCGGGATTGCTGGCCATTGTAGTGGGCATGTGTCCCTTACGCATCTTGTCATAGAATTCTTTTGGAGTCAGATTGACTTCGTCCCCGTAGGTAATCCCCTCAAGGTCATAATAATGGGGTATGATGCCGATTTGTTTCTCTCTGATATATTCATCCAGTAAATCGGAATTTGAGTCAGCAGTAATAACGAAATTCTTCATATCTATAAATCCGCCTTTCTGCGAAAGGCACCGATGGGGTTATGAAACATCCTCCGGACTTTCGCTTTTCCTTTTTTCTTGTTAAACTCCTCTTGTAGGTAACTGGCATACTACACAACCCGAGGAGGTGAGTGGCGGGGCTGTATAGCGGCAACCCCGTATATCTATATGGTGTCGGTCGTCCGTTAAGGCATCAAT
>JAEWYQ010000016.1 GCA_023395555.1 Bacillota bacterium | reverse complement strand
TCGGGACTGTTTTCTATTTTTAATGAAACCACAACTTATTTCTCGTTTTTATTCTGAAATTGCTGGGAATAAATATACACTAAAAAACCTCCGACTAAAAAAATCGGAGGTTTTTCAGTGCCCTTGGTTAATAAGGGTTACGGTTAATAACTGCAAATCACTGCTTGTTTCGCCCTGGTTTAAAAGAACAGTACCGCTTGATGAACAGTATCCTTTTGTCGACAAGGAGGAATCGGAACTTTTTCATTAAAAATAGATTGTTTAAAACGGTTGAAGATCCTTCCGGGTATACAGAAGGTGATGTCAAATTATATGTAGACGGAGTTGAAATTAAACGTACCGTAAATACAAGCTATAAATGGGCATCTGCAATGGATTCAACGGAAAACCCCACTATATGGGGAAATCTTATCAGCTTTGACCCCATTGATTTATCAGCGGCTGACGCAATAGAAATCCGATATAAGGATCAAAGTATTAGAGTGAAGTAATATCTATAAAAGAATAAAATTTAAATCCGTAAAATAGCAATATTTAATTGATGAAAAGCAATAATTGAGAAGAAAGGCAAAATATTATGTTGTAGAATAATAGTATAAACTTATCGAAGGGGCCTGTAGACGGAGGGCCCTTTTCCTTAACATATCGTAGGAATTCGTATCCTATGATATGGTAAACAGAAAGAAACTGACCTTAGATAGAAGAAGGAGGTTATCATGGAGTATACCAATTGCTGGATACAATATCATATGCTTTCCGGTGGGGATGCATCGGGAATTGTAATCTACAGTAATAAAAAAGGTGAAATTGTTCAAAATGCAGTGGAAGAGCTAAGGATCGGATTGTTCAAGCTGTACGGGAGGCTGCCGGAGGCAGCTTCAGATAGGGAGACCTATGGTCAGGCGCAGTCCGGCATCTGTCTTGAGCTGAATTCGGGGCTGCCCTATGGTGAGGAAGAATACCGCCTTGAAGCAAAGGACGGAAAATGCCTGATATCGGCAAGCTCTGAGGCCGGAATTTTATACGGTGTTTTCGCTCTGCTGCGCAATTTGCAGGTGCAGAGGGCAGTGGATTTTACGTCTTTTTGCCTGACGGAGCAGAAGAAACCATGGAATCCCATGCGTATGCTGAACCATTGGGATAATATGGACGGCAGCATTGAGAGAGGCTATTCCGGCAATTCCTTCTTTTTTGAGAAGGAAGAGGTCCTATTCAATGACCGGACCAGGGCTTATGCAAGAATGGCTGCTTCCATTGGCATTAATACCGTTGTGATCAACAATGTCAATGTGAGAACAACGGCGACAGAGCTGATTACAGTAAGGTACTATGATAAACTCCGCAGCATGTCACGGTTATTTGCTGCGTATCATATTAAGCTGTATCTTAGTATCAATTTTGCGGCGCCCATGGAGCTTGGAGGCCTTGCGTCCTCAGATCCCTGTGACGAAGAGGTAAAGAATTGGTGGAAGAAAAAGGCCGAGGAGATATGGAACAATGTGCCGGAGTTGGGGGGATTTCTGGTGAAAGCGGATTCCGAGGGAAGGCCCGGTCCCTTCACCTATGGCAGGACCCATGCGGATGGAGCTAACATGTTGGCGGAAGCAATCAGGCCCTATGGAGGAATTGTACTATGGCGCTGTTTTGTGTATAACTGTAAGCAGGACTGGAGAGATACCAAGACAGACAGGGCAAGAGCCGGCTATGATAATTTTATGCCCCTTGACGGGCAGTTTGCAGATAATGTGATTCTCCAGATTAAGAACGGCCCCATGGATTTCCAGGTAAGGGAACCGGTATCCCCTTTATTTGGAGGGCTGAAGAAAACAAACATGATGTTGGAGGTACAGATCGCCCAGGAGTATACCGGACAGCAGAGGCATGTGTGCTATCTGATTCCCTGGTTTAAGGAAATTTTGGATTTTCCCGGCTGCTACAGCGGTGAGCTGGATAAAGTACAGGATATTATCAGCGGCAGAACCTATGGGAATGTCCGTTGCGGAATGACGGCTGTTTCCAATACCGGAAATGATGTGAATTGGACGGGGCATGACCTGGCAGGCGCCAATCTCTATGGCTTTGGCAGACTTTCCTTTGACCCCGGGCTGTCGGCGGAAGAGATAGCCAGGGAATGGATTCTTCAGACCTTTGGGGATGATGGAAAAGTAATGGACAGCATTTTAAAAATGTTGATGATGTCCTGGCCGGCCTACGAAAAATACACCTCCCCCCTTGGCATCGGCTGGATGGTAAAACCCAATGTCCATTATGGACCGGATGTGGACGGGTACGAGTATGACCGATGGGGAACCTATCACAAGGCCGATCATACCGGAATTGGCGTTGACCGGACGGAGAAGGGGACCGGTTACTGCAGCCAGTATAAGGAACCCCTGGCCTCCATGTATGGGAATATTGGCACCTGTCCCGAGGAGCTGCTCCTGTTCTTCCATCATGTGAGGTATGATTACGTTCTCTCCAGCGGAAAGACCCTGCTGCAGCATATTTATGATACCCATTATGAAGGAGCGGAAGAAGCGGAGCTGTTCTATGAGATATGGCTGGAGCTGAAAGGGCATGTGGATGAGGCGGCCTACCAAAGAGTCCGGGAAAGATTGGAGCATCAAAAGGAGCATGCAAAGGAATGGCGGGATGTGGTCAATTCCTATTTCTACCGTAAAACGGGGATACCGGACAATCAAGGCAGAATCTTATATTAGATGCGGTGGAATGGAGGATTTCTATGGAGAATAGCGGACTTATGCTGGCGCCTGTCTTCAGTGACGGCATGGTATTACAGAGGGATGCAATCAATTGTATCTATGGGACGGAAAGAGAGGCAGACAGAGTAAGCCTGCGCTTTATGGGCCAGGAATACAGCCAGGCACCGGATGAGAAGGGGGATTTCTGCATTTCTCTTCCTCCCGTTCCGGCAGGGGGATCCTATAGCATGACGGTGACAGGCAGCAGGGAGATCTGTATTTCAGATATCCTCTTTGGAGATGTTTTTCTTCTGGCAGGACAATCCAATATGGAATTGCCTCTGCGGAGGGTTCTGGATATATCTGAGGAGGAAGTGAGGCGGACTTATGAACCGGAGATACGGCAGTACCTGCTTCCGGCAGATTACCAGTTTCACGGGCCGAGAAAATACATGGCGGAAAATGCCTGGAAGAAGGCAGCGGGAGAGGATCGGATGGGCTTTAGTGCCGCCGGATACTTTTTTGCTAAGGAAATCAAAGATTCCTTTCGGGTACCTGTCGGCCTGATCACGGCAGCCGTAGGAGGCTCCTCCATAGAGGCATGGATGAGCCCTGATTCCGTCCAAAAGTTCAGGAAATGCGGCCCATGGGTGAAAGCTTTTCATAATCAGGAATATTTTCATAGCTATATGAAAGAACAGCAGGAGCCGGTCAATCGGTGGCTGTCCGGGCTGGAGGAAGAAGAACTCAAGGTTATGCCTCAGGAAGATTACAGGGAATGGAAGATCTGTACCCTGCCCTCTCTGGTAAGGGATTATACGGACGAGCCCTTTCAAGGCTCCGTATATCTGTGCCGGGATGTAGAATTGGAAGAGGAACCTGCCGATGGAGAGGATGCCGGAATTTATATGGGAACCATTATCGACTCGGATCAAATCTGGATTAACGGAACATTGGCAGGCAGAACACAATACCGGTATCCTCCCAGAAAATATCCGATTCCCCAGGGAATACTGCGAAAAGGCAGCAACCGGATCATGCTGCGTATTGTTATCAACCGGGGGAATGGAGGCACAATTAAGGGAAGACCCTATTATTTAAGCTGCGGCAATAAGAAGCTGTGCCTGGAGGGAGAATGGTTTTACCGGATCGGTAAGAGAGCGGATATGCCGATGCCTGATGTCCTGTTTCCGGCCAGTCTGCCTACAGGCTTATACCATACGGCAATAGCACCCCTGCAAAGAATTTCCTTTCGGGCGATTCTCTGGTATCAAGGCGAAAGCAATATCTCCGATCCGAAGGGCTATGCCGATAAATTCGAGGAAATGCTGACCTCCTGGCGCAGGCTGTTGGGGCATGAGGTTCCCTGTATCTATGTGCAGCTGCCGAATTACGAGGAACCCTTGGGTGTCTCTTCGGACAGCGGCTGGGCGGAGCTGAGGGAACAGCAGAGGCAGGGGCTGAAGCTGGGACAGGTGGCAATGGTGGCGGCCCTGGATATTGGAGAATATAATGATCTGCATCCTCAGAATAAGAAGGAGATCGGGGTACGCTTGGCAAGAGCAGCCAAAACCCTGGTCTATCGTGAGGGGGAAGAGGAGCTTTGCCCCATACCGGAGAAGGCCTGGATATCAGGAAAGCAGGCGGTGATTCGCTTCCGCTATCTAGAAGCATCGGAGCCGGAACAGGAGATCAATCACTTTGAGCTGGCGGGAAGGGATGGGATATATTATCCTGCAAAGGCTGTCCGAAAGGGAGCGCAGGTGATTGTGACAAGCAGTCAGGCGGATATTCCTGTATCGATCCGGTATGCCTGGCAGGATAATCCGGAAAACATTAATTTCTATAATGCAAAAGGCTTGCCGGCTGTCTGCTTCCGAATGACTTTGTAATGTATGGAAGTTTTGCTGTTATGGAGAGCCGTTACCCTTCTGATCGGCTATGGCGCCAAGAGTATATATCACAGGAATATAGATGGTTTTCATTATAAAAGAGCAATATTTAATAACTACTTAGCAATGCGCAAGAAGTAATTAATCCTCATTTATGATATAAGTTTCATATAGCAATAACTAAGCTGAAATATATTTTTAAGAAAAGATAATATTAAATTCTGACCAGGGGAGAAGATATGAGTGATTTACAGCATAATGAGAACAAGATCAATGAATATAAGACAAGAGCAAAAGAATTAGTCGGTAAAATGACATTGGAAGAGAAATGTCTGCAGATGCTTCATAATGCTCCTGCAATTAAACGTTTGGGAGTGAAAGCATATAATTGGTGGAATGAAGGCTTACATGGTGTGGCAAGAGCCGGTGTTGCCACAATATTTCCCCAGGCCATCGGTCTGGCAGCATCCTTTGACGAGGAACTGCTGGAAACCGTGGGTGACGCGGTATCCACGGAGGGACGTGCGAAGTTCAATATCCAGCAGAAATTTGATGATACGGATATTTATAAAGGATTAACCTTCTGGGCTCCCAACGTGAATATCTTTCGCGATGCCAGATGGGGACGGGGCCATGAAACCTATGGAGAAGATCCTTATTTGACATCTAGATTAGCCGTAAGATATATTAAGGGTTTACAAGGGGATGATGAGAATTATCTCAAAGCGGCGGCATGTGCCAAGCACTTTGCGGTACACTCGGGTCCTGAGGATATCCGGCATAGCTTTAACGCAGAAGCAACGGCCCAGGATCTGGCCGAGACATACCTGCCTGCTTTTGAAGCCTGTGTAAGGGACGGAAAAGTTGAAACAGTAATGGGGGCTTATAATAGGACCAATGGAGAGCCTTGCTGCGGCAGCGGTTACTTATTAAGGGATACCCTGCGCGGAAAATGGAATTTTGATGGCCATGTGGTTTCTGACTGCTGGGCTATAAAGGATTTTCACCTGTATCATCATGTTACCAATGATCCCTTTGAATCTGTCGCCCTTGCTGTCAATATGGGATGTGACCTTAATTGCGGCAATATGTTCCTGTATTTATCGGAGGCAGTAAAGAAAGGGCTGATTGAGGAAGAGAAGATAACTGCTGCTGTGGAAAGATTAATAACCTCAAGGATGAAGCTGGGATTATTCGATGAGCAGGATAAGGTTCCGTATTCGTCCATTGACTATCCTGTGGTTGACTCGAAGGAGATGATTGAGAAGAATCTGGAGACGGCAAAGAAGATCTTAGTGCTCCTTAAGAATGAGGACAACCTTCTTCCTCTTGATAAGAACAGGATAAAAAGTATTGGTGTTATCGGTCCCAATGCGAATAATAGAAGAGCTCTGGTGGGAAATTATGAAGGAACAGCGTCGCGGTATGTGACCATAAGCGAGGGGCTTCAGGATTATCTGGGCGAGGAAGTAAGAGTGTATTATTCCGAAGGCTGCCATTTGTATAAGAAGAAAGTGGAACCTTTAAGCCGGATGAATGACAGAATTTCAGAGGTGAAAGCGATCTGTGAGAAGAGTGATGTCATTATAGCCTGCATGGGATTGGATTCGGGCCTTGAGGGTGAAGAGGGTGATGAGGGTAATGCATATGCAAGCGGTGATAAGCCGGATCTCAATCTTCCCGGCTTGCAGGAAGAAACGCTTAAGATTATTACTAAGAGCGGGAAGCCGGTGATATTGGTTTTATTATCGGGCAGCGCGCTGGCAATTAACTGGGCTGATGAGAATATCCCCGCAATTTTGCAGGGGTGGTATCCCGGAGCGCAAGGAGGAAGGGCAATAGCCGAGGTACTCTTTGGAGAGTACTCTCCGGAAGGCAAGCTGCCGGTAACATTCTATCGTTCCACAGAAGAACTGCCCGACTTTACTGATTACTCCATGGCGGGCAGAACCTACCGTTACATGAAGAATGAGGCACTGTATCCGTTCGGCTATGGATTGTCATATGCCGAGTTTAACATCTTTGAGGTCAAGGGAGATAAGAATTTTATAACGGAGCAGGGAATTAATATTAGCTTAAGAGTATTAAATGCAGGCAGTATGAAAGCAAGAGAAACGGTTCAGGTATATGTCAAAGCAGAAAGAGAAGGAACCCCCAATCCTCAATTGAAGGCCTTTACTAAGGTGGCGTTAGAAGTAGGACAGGATAAAGAGATCACAATCCATCTTCCGTTGAAGGCCTTTAGCTTGAGCGATGAGAAGGGAGATAAATGGGTTGAACCCGGCAGCTATTCCGTATATGTGGGTACATCCCAGCCGGACAGCAGAAGTATAGCACTTACCGGCAGGAAGCCTGCCAGGCTGTCAGTTCAAGCGAATAGCAGATTTGGCATTTTGTAAAGCGAATTATAACGGAGAAAGAGATACAGCTGTAGATACGAAGATCTATGGCTTATTTCTTGTCTCCGTGCATATCCTTGCTTCTTGGGAGCTGCGGGCTGAGGATTATTTTATACCGGATAGGATAAGGGGATGGGTCTATGAGCATAAAGCGAGGTAAGAATAATTTGATTAAAAAGGCTGCAATGCTGCTTCAGTTGAACGTTCGAAAATTGCAGCTCAGTATGAATAATCGGAAAATCCGGACAAAAACAATATTTTTGTATGTGTTTTGTGTAATGATTCCGATCCTGGTTACTAATTTAATCATTATTTCAAATATGCTGGAGGTTTCCCGAAAAGAAGAAAGGGAAAAGATTGATAATATAGCCGATTCTATTGCACAGGACATAACCTCGTCCATAGAAAGCGCCGTGTATGTAACCATTGATTTATATGCAAGCGCCTCAATATACAATTTTCTGGATACTCATTATGAAAACCAAATCGAATATCTTCAGGCATATAACAGAGTGTTTGAAAACTATGTCTTTTATGCTAGTTCAAAGCATATCATAAGTGAAATCGCATTATATTCCGATAATTTAACCATGTATAACGGAGGCAGATACTATCGGGTTGATACCATAAGGTCTGAAAAATGGTATCAGGATTTTGTGAATTCCGGTAAGGAGCTGTTGATCTATCCATATTATAATTATAATGTTGCCGGATACGATAAGAATAATAGCAGAGTCATCTCGGTTATAAGAAAATTAAATTATATCGAGCTAATCAAGAATGAAAAACTTGTTAAGCTGGATTTAAATTACAACAAGATAAACGAGCACATCAACAGCTCTGCTTATGATATAATGGTTTATGTATGCTGCGGTGATATGGTCATTTTTAGCAATGATCCGAAGGATAGAGATATAAAAAAGAATTTTATGGATTTCTCTTTTGTTCCGATGGATGAAGTACAGCACAGTAAGTCCGTCAATTCCTTTGGCTTGGATTTTGATGTTTACCTGAAGGGGTACAAATCCAATTATACAAAAATATTAAAAGATAAATTATGGCTGATCATTATATTATTTTTCGCAGATGCAATGATACCTGCAATTGTTATCGCTTTATTCAGCAAATCAATTACAAAAAGGATACTGATTTTGGGTAAGTATCTTAAAAAGGTAAAAGCGGAGGAATTCTCTGTGATCTCTGTGATAGAAGGCAAGGACGAGATTACCGAACTATTGGAGAACTATAATTTAATGGCGGACCGAATGAAGAACTTGATTGAATATGAATTCAAAAGCAAGCTGGAACAGCAGGAGCTTCATCTCGCCAGGAAGCAGGCGGAATTGCTGGCGCTATACAGCCAGATTAATCCGCATTTTATGTTTAATGTGCTGGAAAATATACGAATGCGCTGTATAATAAAAGGGGAGCAGGAGACCTCCCTGATGGTAGAAAGTCTGGCCAAATTAATGAGAAAAAGTGCGGAATGGGGATCAGATCTTATTCCCATTGAGCAGGAAATTGATTTTATGAAGGACTATTTGAATCTTCAAAAATATCGGTTCGGTGATGATTTCAATTATAAGATTAAGGTAAATCAGGAATGCTATGGGTTTTTAGTACCTAGCTTGCTGCTGGTGACTTTTGCAGAGAATTCCTGTGTTCATGGATTTGACAGGGAGGGGCACGCCGGATCTATATTTGTAACAGTCAATAAAGAAGATCAGTATTTGCATATTGAGATTGAAGATACGGGAGTCGGCATGGAGCCGGAACAGGTGCTCAGTCTTGAGAAGCTATTGAATGAAGCGAATATCGATGATCTGCAGAGATCAACTTCTCTTGGAATGCTGAATGCCAGCATACGTCTTAAAAAGTATTGCGGTTCCGGAGTCATGTTTACGGTCGAAAGCGAAAAGCAGGTTGGAACCTGTATCATGATAGAAATACCGGTTGAAAGCATGAAAGCTTTAAAATAGATCAGACTATGCACCATAACGGTGTGTGCCAATGAAGAAGGGAGGTCAGGTAAAATGCAGACTGCGACACCGCTTTTACGGGTTTTGCTGGTAGATGATGAGCCATTCATCCGAAAGGGTCTTGCTGCTTTAATTGATTGGGAAGCGGAGGGATATTGTATTGCCGGTGAGGCATCAAATGGGATAAGCGCCATAGAACTACTAAAAAAAGAGGAATATGATCTGATTGTTTCTGATATTAAAATGCCGGAAATGGATGGGATTGATCTGATTGCTTATGTAAGGAACCAAAATTTAAGTAATGCCCGGTTTGTATTTTTAAGCGGATATTATGATTTTCAATATGCAAAAACAGCGATTCAATACAATTGCTTCGATTATATTCTTAAACCGATTCAAAAGGAGGAGCTTCTTATTACTCTCCGTAAAATAATGGAGGAACACCAAAAGGAAGCGGGGAGCGAGCAAAAGAAGAAGGTATACGAAAAGGCATATATGGAAAGTCATCTGATGGCAATCCTGTGGGGAAAATATGACGATGTTAATCTGCAATATATCGAAGAGAGAATGAAATTATCCCGCAATGTTGCTTATATTCATTGTGAGATATCTCTGAATGACGATAAATTTCAGGCAATTTCAGAAGACGGCCGGGTCGGACAGCAAAGAAAGCTCTATAATTATGCCGGCCTGATACTAAAGAATTACTCGGATCATATTGTTTATGATGCGATGAAGCACACCCAATGCTATGGCATCGGGATTATTTACTGTTCCTTTATGTCGGAGGAAAGGGGGATATCCCACAGGGAATGGCTGAAATGGCTGACGGATGAATTGTCTGCCAGGGTGGGTTATGAGGTCGTGGCAACCATGGGGAATATGGTTGATGGTATCCGATCGATTGTGAATTCCTATCGGGAAGCAATTATGATACGTTCCCTGCGGTTTTATATGAAACAAGATAATAAATTGGCATGGCTCGGTAAGAAGGAGGCGGAATCAAAGGGAATCAAGACGGAGGATTTTAAAAAGCAGATTGATGAACTGATCCATGCGATGGAGATCAATGACAGAATAAAAATCAGAGTTTATGCAAAGGACTTATATAAAAACATGATGGATAACAGCACGGATCCGGAGGAAGTCAGTAAAGATATTCAATATATGCTTTACAGATTATTAGGGTTGGCATATAATCAAGACGCTGATATTAATCAGGAAGAAATAATGCAATATATCCGCGAAGCGGTGTTTTCGTCAGGGACAAATTCTGAAAATGAACAGAAGCTGCAGCAATTTACCGTTGAATACGCGGACTATCTTGCCCAGCTCCGTCAGAATACGGCGAAGGGAACGATCAATCTGATTGAGGCTGATATTGAGGAAAATTATTCCGCAAACATCAGCTTAAAGTCTTTTGGAGAAAAATATTATATTAATAGTGCGTATCTGGGACAACTGTTTAAAAAGCAATTCGGATGCTCCTTTAAGGATTATCTTAATAGCGTGAGAGTGCGGAAAGCGGCCGAAATGATGCTTAATACGGATAAAAAGATATATGAGATAGCCGGAGAAGTGGGATATAAAAATGTAGAATACTTTATTAACCGGTTTGAAGAAGTATATGGTGTTACTCCGGCAAGATTTCGGAAACGCAACGGTTAGAATAGTGATATAGGTGATTTTATGAAAAAACGTATGCTAAGAATTATGATGTGCATTGCCGGAATGATGTTTTTTGTTACAGGCTGCAAAAGGGATGAGGTACCTTCCCGGAATATCAAAGAATTTACAGCTTTTTTTGATGTGGAAGGGAGCGAAATCAATGATGATAATACGGTGCAGAATATTATCGGGAACAAGATTGGAGCGAAATGCAAGGAGGTCTGGCTATCAGGGCAGAGCGCTCAGGAAGCAATAGGAATTATGATTGCCAGTGGGGAATACCCGGATTTTCTTAACTGGAGCCCGAGACTGCAGGACGCAGACGCCTTTATACCGATTGATACATATTGGGAAAACCATCCTAATATCAGAAATTTTTGGTCGGACATACAATGGGAATCGGTGAGACAGGAGGACGGACATATCTATTCCATCCCCCAATTCGGTAATATCAATATTAAAACCATGGATACACAGCAGAGCTCCGAGGCATTTTGGATACAAACCAGAGTGCTGAAATGGGCGGGCTACCCGGTAATTGAAACACTGGATCAGCTTTTTGAGCTCCTGGGGGATTACTATGCTGCTAATCCCGTCATGCCGGATGGTTCTTCTGTCATACCCTTTGGTATTCTGGCATATGACTGGTATTATTTCTGCATGGAGAATCCGCCTCAATTCCTGGATGGATATCCGAATAACGGGTCTGTTATTGTGGAGAAGGAAACAGCCAGGGTTAAGGATTACAATATATCTGAGACTGCGCAAAGATATTTCAGAAAATTAAATGAAGAATATAAGAAGGGTATGGTGGATCAGGAGTTTATGACCATGCATCATGACCAGTTTTTGGAGAAGATTGCTTCCGGCCGCATGCTGTGCATGGTTGAACAATATTGGGATTTCGGCGGAGCAGAGGAGGCAATCAGGGCCCAAGGCCTGGAAGGGTGTACCTATGTGCCTCTTGGTATAACAATTGATCCCGGAATGCATGAAATGTATTATACTTCCAATGAAGCGGCAGCCTTTTCCGGCGGTTTAAGCATATCGGTGGATTGTGAGGATATTGAAGGTGCTTTACAATTTGTAAACGACTTATTATCTCAAGAGATCATGACGCTTCGTAATTGGGGAGTAGAAGGAGAAGATTATTTGGCGGACGGAGAAGGACTCTATTATAGAACGGAGGAAATGAGGAGAAATGCGGTCAATCCTGAGTACAAGGCTTCAAATTTGTGCTCCTATAGCTATTTTCCAAACTATATAGGAATGAATCTGGACGGTAAAAATGCTGCCACCCCCAATACCCAGCCCTTCGAGTTTTTTGCGGGACTGGATCCGGAGGTACAGGAATGTCTGGAGGCATACGGTGCAAAAACCTATATTGATATGCTGGATTATAACGTAATAGATCCTGAGGAGGAACCCTGGTATCCGATGTGGACCCACTCGAATACATTAACTACACAAACTCCCGGTGGAATGGCGTGGATAAGAATGGCTGAAGTAAAGCATAATTATCTTCCCCAGGTAATAATTTCCGATGACTTTGATGTTATCTGGGAGGAATATATGCAAGCGTATGAAAGCTGTAAGCCTGAGGATTTCCTGGCAGAGATGCAGGAAGAGGTATATAGAAGGATTGAGCTGACTACGGGCAAAAATATCAGGCCGTAACAGGCGGAATACAAATAGTGTGATTAGCTAATATGCATTAAAATGTAAATAATTTAGTGAATAAACAGTACAAACGTTTGGTTAAAATGAATAAAAAAATGATAGAAACCGCCATGAAGTATACATATATATACTTTGTGGTGGTTTTTTATATACTTTGTATGGATTATTAATTGTGCATATATGCTAAAATGAATTATCACTTAAGTGATAAAAACCAAGGGAGGTAAGGTATGAAAAAAAGATTTATTGCAGTAATCATGTGCGTTGCTTTGGTGTCAGCCCTGTTTGCTGGCTGCGGAAAGAAAGGCTCCACGGATGACAACAGTACAACAGGTAATGGGACAAAGGAAACGGCATCAAATGATGGTGGATCATCAAAGGAGATTAAGGAATTCACGGCGTTTTTCGACAGACCGGGTATTGAGCTGAATTCCGATAATGAAATCCAGCAGATCATTGCTGAAAAGATTGGCGCAAAATGCAAGGAAACCTGGTTAACCGGTCAGACCTCTGAAGAAGCAGTCGGTATGCTGATTGCCAGCGGTGAGTATCCTGACTTTATTAACTGGACGCCTCAGCTTCAAGACGCAGGAGCAGTGGTAGCTATTGATGAGTACTTTGATAAATTTCCTAATATTAAAAACTTTTGGAGTGAAAGCCAGTGGAATACCCTTAGACAGGCGGATGGGCACATCTATTCCATTCCCCAGTTTGGTAATATTAACGAGAAATTGATGGATACAGCCCAAGGCGGAGAGGCTTTCTGGATTCAGACCAGAGTATTAAAATGGGCCGGTTATCCTGTAATTGAAACCTTGGATCAGTTGTTTGATCTTTTGGGTAATTATTATGCCGCTAATCCTACCATGGAAGATGGTACACCGGTAATTCCCTTCGAAATATTAGCATATGACTGGTATTATTTCTGCCTTGAGAATCCTCCGCAGTTCCTGGACGGATATCCGAATAACGGGCGTTGCATCGTAGATCCTGAGACCTTCCTGGTGTCGGATTATAACATCACACCCACTGCGGTAAGATATTTTAAGAAATTAAACGAAGAGTATAAAAAAGGAATTGTGGATCCTGAGTTTATGACAATGAACCATGACCAGTTCCTGGAGAAAATTTCATCCGGCCGTGTACTTTGTATGGTTGAGCAGAAATGGGATTTCCAGACGGCGGAAGATGCAATTAAAACCCAGAAGCTGAACGGTTGTACTTATATTCCTCTTGGTATCACAATCGATCCCGGTATGAAGGAGATGTATTATGCGGCTAATGAAGCGGCAGTGCTTTCCGGAGGCCTGGCAATTACCACAAGCTGTAAGGATGTTGAAGGTGCGCTGAAGTTTGTAAATGATTTGTTGGATCCGGAAATCATCACACTTCGCAGTTGGGGTGTTAAAGATGTGGATTACAAGGTTGGGGATGACGGACTGTTCTATAGAGAGCAGGCGATGAGAGATAATGCGGTTAACGCAGAATATAAAGCATCCCATATTTGTTCTTACGGTTATTTCCCGAACTACTCCGGTATGAATCCGGACGGCAAGAATGCCATGACTCCGGATACTCAGCCTTCCGAGTTTTTTGCAGGCTTAACATCTGATGTTCAAGAGTGCTTACAGGCATACGGTGCTCAGACTTATGTAGATATGCTGGATTACAATGAGATTGACGGTTACGAGCAGCCCTGGTATCCCATGTGGTCCTTTGTAGGCGAGATGACCACAGAGACCCCCGGAGGTCTTGCTTGGGCAAAGATGGAGGAAACCAAGAAACAATATCTTCCTCAAGTAGTTATTGCAGATGATTTTGATGCAAAGTGGAATGAATATCTGAAAGCATACGGCGCATGCAAGCCTGAAGATTTCTTTGTAGAGGTGCAGGAAGCGGTGTATGACAGAATTGAGTTGGTTCAAGGAAAAAGACCTCAATAAATAACCAGTAAAGCATACTTACTCAATTACCAACACGATGCAGGTGGCTGGACAGCAGGACTGCCGCAGCCGCCTGCATTATTATTATGAAGAAAGCATGGTACTATCAATGACTGGAGTTAAGCATAGAAAGACAGAGAAGGTAAAGGATATCAAAGCTAAAATTACCTGGAAAGATATTAAGAAGCAAAAGGAATTGATTATACTGTCAATCCCTTTTGTGGCTTATATTCTTTTGTTCTGTTATGTCCCTTTGATCGGCTGGGTCATGGCGTTTCAGAATTATAAGCCGGCTAAGGGATTTTTTGATTCGAAATTTGTGGGTTTGAAGAAGTTTGAATTCCTATTTATCGATAATCCGGATTTTTTAAGAGTAATTCGTAATACACTTGCTATGGGAGTGATTAACCTTGTATTAAGCTTTGCGTTTGCTATCGCTTTCGCACTGATATTAAATGAGGTTGTGCACAAAGGACCTAAGAAATTAGTACAGACCGTATCTTATTTACCCCATTTTTTATCGATGATTATTGTGTGCGGTATTCTAAAGGACGCTTTGTCAATCGATAACGGAATTGTGAATGAAATCCTTGTAAAGCTGCATATACTGAAAGCGCCAATCAACTTTTTCACTTATAAAAGTCTTTTTTGGTGGATTGTGGGTTTTGCCAATGTGTGGAAAGAGACCGGATGGAATAGCATTATCTACCTGGCGGCTATTACAGCCATCAATCCGGATCTGTATGAAGCGGCCTCCATCGACGGTGCAGGCAGGCTCAAGAAGATGTGGAATATTACGTTACCAGGCATTAAACCCACTATATTTATTCTTTTGTTAATTAATGTAGGAAATGTTTTGAATGCCGGTTTTGAAATACAATATTTATTGACCAATGGTTTGATACAAAGTGTATCCCAGACAATTGATATTTATGTTTTAAAATATGGTATCAGTCAGACGGACTATTCACTTGGTACGGCAGCTGGTATTTTTAAGAGTGTTGTTAGTATTATCTTAATTTACTTAGCTAACTCCGCTGCGAAATCTGCCGGGGAAGAAAGACTTTTCTAAGGGGGTAAAGATAATGGAAGCAACTAAAATAAGAAATAAAAATCATATAAAAAGATTTAATTTTAAAAATTTAATCTATTCATCCTTAATAGGGCTGATACTTACAGCCTTTGTCGTTATTACCATATATCCTATTTTAAATACGCTTGCGGTATCGTTTAATGATGCCATGGATTCCTTGCGCGGAGGAATTTATTTATGGCCCCGTAAATGGACCTTGTTTAACTATATTACGGTTTTAAGGAAGAAAAGCATGGTAACAGGCTTATATATTTCGGTTATGAGAACTTTTGCGGGAACGGTGCTGCAGCTTGCTGTAACAGCATTGATTTCCTTTGTCTTAAGCCGGAAGAACTACATTTTTGCCAAGCCGATTTCCGTGCTGTTTGTTTTAACCATGTATGTAAACGGCGGTTTAATACCGACCTTCTTATTGAACAAGGAATTAGGGTTTACCAATAGCTTCTGGGTATATATTATACCGGGGCTGGTAAGCGCCTTCAATATGCTCGTAATCAGAACCTATATGAACGGTTTGCCGGACAGCCTGGAGGAATCGGCAATGATTGATGGTGCGGGTTACTTTACGGTGTTTCTTAAGATCATCGTACCGCTATGTAAGCCTGTATTTGCAACGATTGCTTTATTTATTGCGGTAGGGCAGTGGAATTCCTGGTTTGATACGATGCTTTATAACAGAATGGCAGACAATCTTACGACACTGCAGTATGAGCTGATGAAATTGTTATCCTCGGTCAGCCAGCTGAGCGGTGACGCCAATACTGCTGCCCAGACCGGTGCAGCAGTTCAGGTAACAACCACTTCTGTTCGTGCCGCAGCCACCATATTGACCTGTCTGCCTATCGTTGCCCTTTATCCGTTCCTGCAGCGTTATTTTGTTTCGGGACTTACCATCGGCGGTGTGAAGGAGTAAGTGCGCCTGGAGAAAGGACGGCCGGTTTATCGGGCAAAGCCCGGCCCGGCAAGGCATGTACTGTATTATGAAACACAAGAGAAGAGGAGGAGCGTTAAATGAAATCCTTAATAAGCAAATTGTTTTCGGCACTCAAAGGGATCAAAACGATACGTGCGAAACTAATTATATCCTTTCTGATACCTATTATGTTCATACTGATTTTAGGTATTGTTTCATTTAATAAAGCAGCGGATGCAATACGTAATAATTATGAAAGCTCCACAACGCAGACAATTTACATGACAAGCAAGTATCTGGATCTGGGCATTGAAGCGATAGAGGGTATATCAGCCCAATATGTAAGTGACAGCAAGATTCAAAAATATATTATTGGCTATTATCTTGATGATAAAGTTAAAAATTCTGAAATCTATAATGATATAAAAAGTGAGATGGTTAAAAAGGCAAAAACAGATAATTTTATTTCACAGATTTATATCATAACGGATAAAACCAGATCCATATCTTCTTTGAGTTCGGAAATCAGTAATGTCGCCGCAGGTTATTATGAAACAGAAGCAGGAAAAGTAATCAACAAGAAACGGTCCCAGATATTATGGCTGGGACAGGACGGCTATCTGGAGGAAAAGCTGGGTGTTGGGCAGGAAGAATATTCTCTTCGGCTTGTAAGAAATTTTCCTAATACGGAAGCCTTCCTTGTAGTTGACATGAATATGGATGAAGTTCGTGATATTCTGAATAGTGTGGAACTGGATGAGTCGGGGATCTTGGCCCTGGTCACCCCGGACGGGAGAGAGATTTTTGGAAACGGAACTGAGGAAGCAGAGGAGCAGCTATTCACAAATCAAAGTTTTTATCAGAAGATATTGGCTGAGGATAAAATGCATGATGCATATTATGTCGATTATGGGAAATCGGAATATCTTTTTATGTACTCTAAATTAAGTGACACCGGTGCGGCGATATGTGCACTGGTTCCGAAAAGTACCATATCAAATCAGGCGGATGATATCTGGCGGATAACCACTGTAATCGTTGCGGTAGCATGCATTGCCGCTGTTTTGACCGGATTTGTCATATCAAACGGGATTGACAGGATTATAAAATATATTATCTCAGGGCTGAAAAAAGCTTCTATGGGCAATCTTAATGTTGAATTCAGCACGAAGAGAAGGGATGAGTTTCACATACTATTAAAGGAGATTAACAATACCTTTTCCAAGATGAAGGGATTGATCGGACAGGTTAAAAACCTGAGCCAGGATGCTTCCGAAGGCTCTGCGGAAGTGGCGGCAACCTCAGAGAAATTTGTAAGAACCTCAGAGGATATCTCAAATGCCATGAAAGAAATTGAGCAGGGTATCATGCAGCAGGCAGGGGAGGCCGAGAAATGTCTTCTGCAAATGGATCATTTGTCTGAGAAGATAATACTGATGAGTGATAATACGAAAGAAATCAGTAAAATTACAGAAGAAACAAAGAACAGCATCGGTGAGGGAACCGTTATTACACAAAAGCTGAATGACCAGACCAAAGCAACCATGAATATAACTGCGAATATTGTTGATGAAATTCAAAGCCTGGCCGAAAAGTCTATGAAGATTAATTCGATTATTAATATCATTAATGATATCTCCGAGCAGACAAACCTGCTTTCCCTTAATGCTTCCATCGAAGCGGCAAGAGCCGGAGAGGCGGGAAGAGGCTTCGCTGTAGTTGCCCAGGAGATCAGAAATCTTTCGGAACAGATTAACCGGCAAATCTATGATATCAAAAATATGATTGATATCATCCGGGACGGTACGAAGCGGCTGAGCCATTCGGCCAAGGAAGCCGGTGAGGTAATGGAATTGCAGGAAGCGGCTGTTAAAGATACGACGGCTTCCTATCAAGTCATTAATAATAATGTTGACAACTTAACGATCCATATGGAGCATATTATGAATAGCGTGGATGATATTGACCAGGCCAGAATGGGCACACTGGAGGCAGTGGAGAGCATATCCGCCGTGCTTGAGGAGATTGCAGCTTCTACGGATCAGGTAAGTCAGTCAGCAAGTAAGCAGCTTCATTCTATAGAGCAGTTACATCAGACATCCGGTTATCTATCAGACAAATCACAGGAGCTGTACCGGGAGACGCAAAGATTTACCGTATAAGATAAGGCGGAGAACATGGAGGATAATTATGCAGAATATATATCAGTACAACATTAATTGTAAAAATCAAGTGCCCTTTCATAACAAAGCGACATTCTGTATCGGCACAGGCCGTATGAATCTTGCATTACGGCACGAATATCACAATCAATTAAAAAAAGTTCAGGAGGAGATCGGTTTTTCCTATATCCGGGGACATGGACTTTTTTGCGATGACATGGCGATCTACCATACCTATAAAGAAGATGGAATTGAAAAGTCAGAATATAATTTTACCTATGTTGATTTGGTTTTTGACGACTATCTTTCTATGGGCATCAAGCCCTTCGTGGAATTGGGCTTCATGCCGTATCAATTAGCATCGGGAGAACAGACGATTTTCTATTGGAAGGGCAATGTAACTCCTCCGAAGGACTATGACAAATGGGCTGATCTGGTCAAGGCAACAATTAATCACTGGATCAAACGATATGGCAGGGAAGAGGTCGTTACCTGGCCCTTTGAGGTCTGGAATGAACCGAATCTTCCCGGCTTCTGGAAAAATGCCGATATGGAGGAGTATTTTAAGCTGTATGATGTTACAAGTAAGGCGGTAAAAGCCTGTGACCCTGGAATAAGAGTCGGCGGGCCGGCAATCTGTGGTGTGGATGATGAGCGGTGGCTGGACTCTTTTATGAATTATTGCTCAAAAAATAAAACCCCCCTGGATTTTGTCACCAGACATGCTTATGCCACCGAAATGCCGGAACATCAGGGGCATTACGCGTATCAGAAGCTTCGGACACCGAAGGTATTCATGGATGAGTTAAGGCAAAGCCGTAAAATTATTGACCAATATCCTGAATTTGCCGGAATGGAGATGCACATTACGGAATTCAACACCTCCTATACACCCCTGAATCCAATCCATGATACCAATTTAAACGCAGCCTATGTTGCAAGACTGTTAAGTGAGATGGGAGATGTATGCGCTTCTTATTCCTACTGGACCTTTGGGGATGTGTTTGAGGAAGCAGGTGTGGCTTATACTCCTTTTTCCGGCGGCTTTGGGCTGCTGACCAATGGAATGATTCCGAAGCCGACCTATTGGACCTTCTTATTCTTTGGCAAGCTCAGTTCCGATGCGATCCTACGGAATGAACACTGTATTATTACAAAGGAGGATAATAATGTTTTAAAGGGGGTTGCATGGAATCCGGCAGAGGAAGAAGATCGCTCTCTTGTTTTAAAGTATGACCTGGATTTGACAAACGGGGAGTATGTACTTATTAAAAAAACAGTAGATGAACAGAGCTGTAATCCGCTGCGGGCATGGCTGGACTTGGGCTCACCCTCAAATCCGGACAAGGAGCAGTATGAATTAATCAAGGAAAATGCCCGTCCTCAAGTCAGTATAGAACGGTTTACCGTCATAAATAACAGCCTTTCCCTGGAAATCAGTTTATCCTCCAATGCGGTATGTTATTTTGAAATAAGAGAGATAATCCCGGAAACAGACAGGGGATTTGACCGAAATCGTGTCAGAGGGGCAAGATAAATGATGGTATCTGTGCTTCAGGCATTATAACTGGAATATATATTATATGGGAGGGAGATTGTGGATAATAATATGGTGACCGCGATACCTAATGAATATTTTCATGCAGTTCATAAGGAGCTGCAAGGCACGTTAGCGGAAGTGACTTATCCTGTAAAGCAATACATTAATAAAGCAAGGCAGCTTGTGACAAATCAGGAAATTACACAGACTATGGCGGGAAGAGAGACGGTTCGGGGAGAGGCTATTCTTAAGAAATGCAATATCTATTTGCCGGCAGGCTATGACCAAGAAGATGGGAACAGAAGATACAATGTACTGTATCTGCTTCATGGTGTAGGAGGAAATCGCTATGAATGGCCCTGCGGCAGCGGTAATATAGATGGTAATCATGTGATATGCAACCTATTGGATCATATGATTTCCAAAGGTGACATAGAGCCTTTGATTGTTGTTTTTCCGGATGGAAGAAGTGCCTGTGACTGGACGGACACCTCCTTTAACGCAGAAGGTACGAATATGCTGGGCTTCTATTATTTTGATTATGAGCTACGTTATGATCTTATTCCTTACATAGAATCTCAATATCATACCTGGTCTGATATCCGTGACAAATCACAGGATAAGATAGAATTTAACCGCCGTCACAGAGCCGTTGCCGGACTGTCCATGGGTGGGATGCAGGCTTTGAATTTAGTACTTGGCGGGTACCGGTACGACTCAGTTCAATATACAAAAAGCAGCAGCAGATGGAAGAATGGTCTTGATATGACGGTGCCGGTACCTGGAATGCTGGATTTATTCGCTTATGTAGGCGCATTTTCTAATGCTCCTACTACCAGCGCAGGAGAAATTCTCGGTGCCGGCCTGGCATCGGGGCAGTATAAGCTTGACGTTTTGTATCTCACTTGCGGCGATGCGGACGGGGTGGCTTACCATGCAGGCTATAAAACGGCTGTCGAAGACCTGGCTGAAACAGCGGGCGATATGCTGGGAGAGTTATATGAGGTGATCATCAAGGATGGCGCTCATGATTTTCCTGTCTGGAACAATGGCGCCTATAATTTTCTTCGTATCATATCCGGACATCCATTGGAGCAAACCGGGGGAAGTATCAGAAGCAGAATAACAATTTGAAATGAATAAAATAGAGAGCGGAGGAACTAAGAGTATGTTAAGAATTGTAAAAACGGAAAATGGTATTCTTCAAGGTCTGCCTGCTGCAGATCCGCGTATTACCAGCTTTAAAGGTATTCCTTTTGCGGCTCCTCCCATCGGAAAAAACCGCTGGAGAGCTCCTCAGCCGGCAGAAAGCTGGGAAGGGGTAAAAAAGGCTTACGAGTTTGCGCCGATATCGATGCAGGCGCCTACGGTGATCGATATTAATAATATTTACACCAGAGAGTGGTCCGTGGACCCTGAGATACCCATGAATGAAGACTGCCTCTATCTGAATGTCTGGACGCCGGCATGTGCCGGAGAGGAAAAGCTCCCGGTGTTTGTATGGTATTTTGGCGGAGGGCTGCAGGTAGGTCACACCGCCGAGATGGAGTTTGACGGAGAACGAATTGCAAGGAGAGGTATCGTAGTAGTCACCGTTAATTACCGGTTGAATTCCTTTGGCTTCCTATGCCATCCGGAGATTACGGAGGAAGCTCCCATGGCGCCGGGTAATTTTGGACATTTGGATCAGCAGGCAGGAACGCAGTGGGTAAAACGTAATATTGCGGCTTTTGGCGGAGATCCTGACAATATTACCATCGGCGGACAATCTGCCGGAGGGGGCAGTGTTCTGAGTCAGCTTACTTCTCCGCAAAATGAAGGTTTATTCCAGCGTGCAATCATAGAAAGCGGAATCGTAACAAAATTGTATCCGGGAAATCCGATGCCGATTGGGAAACAAAATCTTAAGGAGGCAGAGCAGGAAGGGATAAGATTTTTTGAGTATCTGGGGGTGTCCTCTCTGGACGAAGCGCGCGACCTGGATGCGGAATATCTAAGCAGGAAAACGTTAGAATATAAAAGGTTCTGGGGTACGGTAGTTGACGGGAAATTCTGCGTTGGGAACGCCTTTGATCTGTTTCTTGAAAACAAACGCTGGATGGTGCCTGTTATGATGGGACATACATCCACAGAGTTTTTCAGCGTACCGGTGGTGAAAACAAAAGAAGAATTCAAGGAGCTGGCATATTCCTTATTTGATGATGATGCAGAAGAATATCTGGCGCTGTGCCGGGCTGAAGAGGCGGATCTGGAGGAGGTACGCCGGCTTGCCGCGGTTAGCGGAATTGAATATGCAATACGCATAGCCGCTTTTGCCAACGCTGCAACAGGTGCGAATGCTCCCATCTATTATTATAATTTTGATGCCGAGATACCGGGATGGGACAATCCGGGAACGTTCCACTCGGTAGATCTGTGGTTCTTCTTCGAAACCTTAGCAAAATGCTGGAGACCATTTACCGGTAAGCATTATGACCTGGCCCGCCGGATGTGCAATTACTGGGCTAATTTTATTAGCAACGGGGACCCGAACGGAAAAGATTCCACAGGCGAGGAGCTGCCTTATTGGGATATCTATACCTCCGAAGCGCCTTATGGAATGTTATTTGGTGATAAAGCGGAATTTTCGAAAACCGGTCCAAGTAAAATGATGGACTTCCTGGTAAATCAATATTTTAAATATCGGATTAAAAAATAGCAATATTTGATAAGCAATTAGCAATACGCAAGAAGAAGAATCAATTATAGCATGTTATAATTAGATATATAAATGATTATAAGCATTCACATTTATATAAAATATGTACAAATTATGCTGTAGGCATCTATTAGTTGTTTACTGGAAAGCACATCAGCTATATTAATTCAATCGTAGGAGTGAAGAAAATGAAATCAAAAAAATTGCGCCTGATAGGATTTATCATCCTGTTAATTCTTGTAGCCGTGTTTGTCTTAATCCCTCGTGAAAAGACCAGGGATTTTAAAAGCAAATATGAAAATGCCGGCGATCTGAGTACCGATGTAGGGGGCATAGGGCGGGAGAATACATATGCAAAGTATTTGATGAAACACTCGGAGGCAGCATACCCGGATGAGAATATCGATATTGATATTAAGAATTATAAGAATGCTGCGGGCGTGGAGCTACTTGCAGAGTATGAAGGGGTTCCGGACGCTCTGCTGACCGGCGAGGACTCCTATGTAGAGTGGACCGTAGAGGTTCCGGCTTCCGGAATGTATCAAATTCTTATGGAATATTATCCGGTAAAATCCCGCGGAGTTGATATTGAGAGAAAAATTTATATCAATGGCGAGGTACCTTTCTTTGGGGCGGATGCTCTTAGCTTTACGCGGCTTTGGACAAATAAGAATGAAGTGAAACGTGATAATCAGGGCAATGATATACGTCCCTCGCAGATTGATATGCCGGATTGGATCAGGGCATATTTCAAAGACGATCTGGGATACTTTCCCGAACCCTATACCTTTTATTTTGAAAAAGGTATTAACACCATTGGATTGGAAGCGGTGAATGAGCCGGCTGTGATTAAATCACTGACCTTGTGTGCAGTTACTGATGATATCGATTATTCGGACTATTTGGCAAACTCACCTGAGTTTGAGGAGACAGAGAAGGCGTTGACCTATTCCCAGATTATTCAGGGGGAAGCTTCCACTTTGCGGTCTTCTCCGGCGTTGTATGCAATTTATGACAGATCC
>JAEWYQ010000065.1 GCA_023395555.1 Bacillota bacterium | reverse complement strand
CCCTCCTCAGACCGGCAACGGTGCTGTCCCCAGAACCGCTCCTGGTACCCCTCCTCAGACCGGCAACGGTGCTGTCCCCAGAACGGCTCCTGGTACCCCTCCTCAGGTCGGCAACGGTGCTGTCCCCAGAACAGCTCCTGGCACCCCTCCTCAGGTGTATGAGCCCTACAATCCCATACCCGGGTCGCCGTATATAATGCCTTCCGCACCATCAGATAATATCCCTATGGCTCCCCCCGTACCGGGCGCCATGCCCGGAGCACCTTCCACATCCCCCGGAACACAGCCCAATATATATTATCCTCCCTTCCAGGCTGTGCCAAACACATATACCCCATATACTCCTGAAGCCTCTCCTTTTGACACACCTGCCGGTGTTCCTATGTTTCCGTTATACGGCTATGATAACAGCACTGATATGGACCGGGATGTGGAATATATGAAGCGCCTCTACCCTCGTACGGCGAGAGCAATTCAAAAAGAAATCGATATCGAATGCGACAAAATGGAGTACGACGGAAGCGTGATGTTTGACGAATATCCTGATAAAGAGTATCTTGAAAGCTTGGTTGACCGTATTTACGAAAGGATTGGCCAGAACGAAGAGGAGCCTTTGGTGGAAACCAGCAGCGTTTACCTCTATCCGCCCAGGAGGAGGGAGAATTATCTGCGTGATGTGGTCAGTCTTCTTCTGTTATCCGAAATATTCCATCGAAGAAGGCGTTACCGCAGCAGAAATCGATGGTTTTAAGAAGTCCTCACAAGAACTGTGCCGTAAGAAAGCCCAGGGTACATGGGGTATCCCTATGACCCTGGGTTTTTTAAAGTCATTTCACCTCCGCTCCCAGCCGATGCAGAAGCGTTTCCTGCATCGAAGGATGCGGCGGTGCTTGTGTCTGTCTACCAGCTATCATTCAAAATCGGCGTAGCCAGAGTAATCCGGGTCTTACCCGTTACTTCATTATAAGATATTGCAACCTGAATATTGATTTTTGTATTCATGCTGGTGACATACTCCTTCAGCATTCCCGTATAGGCATAGACCGTATACATATCGCCTTCATCATATTCCAGGGCAATTTCTCCCTGCAGTTCATCCACCAGCAGCCGAGCCACTTCTTTCTTCTGCTGGGAATCCAGATTTTCCTCCCGGACACCCTCGTATTTTAAGGTAACCTGCATATCCTTTACTTCCAGTTTTTCAAGAGCCTGCTCCAAAATCTTCTTATATTTATCGATACCCGCAATTCCATCCTGTATAGACAGACGCACGATGATGTAATTCTTCTGGGGCGTACCCTCTTCCTCTTGACCCACACTAATTACCTTTATTTCGGAAATGGCCTTTTTGGCCCGTTTGTAGAAATAGTACTCGCTCCTGGAGCCTTCCTCCCATACTGAAATCCCTTTGTCTATCGTCAATCCTATCTTTGCGGCCAGATTACAGATCAAGGCCTTCTTGTCCTCGTCCGTCAGCATTCCGGAACGGTACTCTGCAGCAATTTCAACACTGCTCTGCATTTCATCCGTATTGGTTTTTACAAAAGCTTCTGTTATCTGTACCCCCTTTTGAAACATATGGTTGACAAGCAGCTGGGTTGCCACCGCAGCCCATAAGACCATTGCCATATATAAGGCGGCTTTCGTACGTTTCAGCGATATTGTCTTTCTAAAATTCTCAATTATTCTATCCCAATTTATATCCTTCAAAAAAATCAACCTCCGATTTAAGCAGTCCTGTCATTTCAATCAATAGTTTTCCCAGTTTTCAGAGGTTTATGCCAATTTTGAGGACAACTAAATTTCATACCATATCGACATATTTTCATTCTTATGTTAAAATATCCCCATGGTAACAGTAGCCTTTTTATCAGGCTCTGCCATCGAAAGGAGATTTTGCATGACAAAGCCTACGCTATATCGGAGACGTTTTATACCGGACGAATTAATCTGTCTGAAGGATGATATCATATTAGTTCTTGAACCAAATCTGATTATTACCAAATGGCAGACACTGCATCCCAGAAGTGATATTTCCAGAGGTGTCTCCGCTTACTATCTGGATCGCGGCTTCAAGGTGAGCAAGCTTTATAACAGCCAGAACCAGGTTGTCTATTGGTACTGCGATATTATCCAGCATAAGACGGATTCCGAAAAAAATACCGTCATCATCGAGGATCTTTTGATTGATCTTGTCCTCTATGAAGACGGCCGTATTCATATTGTGGATCTGGATGAGCTTGCTGATGCGGTGGAGGGTAAACTGATCTCACAGGAGGAGGCCAACCAGGCCCTTCGCACTGCCAACTCCCTTCTGAAGATTGTATACGGAGGAGAGTTTCACACCCTGCAGGAGCCGGTCAACCAGGCAGAACTTCTCTGATCTCCTGTCAGGCAGACACTCCCGCCCTTAGGCCTCTTCTTCCAGCATTTGAATTCTTTTTATATGCCTCTCCTCGTTGGAGAAGCCTGTGTCCAGGAAGGTCTCCACGATTTTTAAGGCATGCCCGGTACCGATTACTCTGGCGCCCATAGCCAATACATTGGCGTCATTATGCAGCCGGGTTGCCTCCGCGCTGAAACAGTCGTGACAGAGAGCCGCACGTATCCCTTTCATCTTGTTTGCTGCAATGGATATTCCGATTCCCGTGCCGCAGATCAGAATACCTCTGTCGCACTCCTTTTTCTGGATCGCCCTGCCTACTGCCTTGGCATATTCGGGATAATTGCTGGAACTGATGTCTCCGCAGCCAAAATCCTTATATTCTATTCCTCTTTGATCCAGGTATTCCATAATGGCCTTCTTCATTGTATATCCGGTATGATCATTTCCTAATGCGATCAAAATCGTTTCCTCCTTAATTCAAATCATTCAATTTATAAACCGTCTTTTTTACCAAACGTCCCAATTCAATATAGCATTCCTCATAATCCATTAAGGTTCCGCCGTAAGGATCCACCACATCCCCCATCTCTCCGGCAAATTCCTTGATGGTATATACTTCCTTCCTCTCCGGATAAAGCTCCTGAACCTTCTTCTTCTGGCTCATGGTCATGGTAAGAACAAGGGTCTGATCATCGATATCCGACGCCTTTAATCCCTTCGCCATGTGATTCGGCAATTCCAGGTCATGTTTCTTCAATACAACCTCCGCCTTGGGATTGATCGGTTCGGAGAACAGCACTACCAGACCGCGGGAGATTACCTTCCTGTCGCTGACCTTTTCCAGGTTCTTATAAATTGCTTCCGCTATGGGGCTTCTGCAGGTATTTCCGGTACATACAAAAATAATCTTCTGAAATTTTCCCATCCATCGCTCCTTTCCGCCAGACCTCCCAGGAATCCGGGTATCAGCATTCATCCTCTCCAACTCTCACAACACGATAGCCTGCCGCCTTCAGCAAGCGATTCATAATGGCATACCCCAGGCTGTTATCCGCAAAGCTCTCTGTATAAATATATTCGGCATGCAGGTCATCAAATTCCCGGAGTATTTCATAAAGCCCCGCGGCAATGGAGGCTTCGTCCTTCCTGGAGCCGATGGTCTTAACGGTTCCATACCTGTATAAATTCCGGGTTTCATCCGTAGCAATAATGCCTACGCATTTACCGCTCTCTTGCTTTTCTTTCGCTTTCTGATTGATGGCATCAACCACCAATCCGGTTGCTCCCTCGTATATCGTCAGCTTTCCTTCCGGAGCATAATGGCGGTATTTCATGCCGGGAGCCTTGGGCGCCATCTGGGGATCCGGCTTCTGACCCAGGATGGCAGGATCAACCTCCAGCCCGCCGATCACATTCTCCAGCATGGCCCTGGTAATGCAGCCCGGACGCAGGATAACCGGATGCTCGCCGGATAAATCCACTATCGTCGATTCCAATCCCAGGGTTGCTTTTCCCCCGTCAATGATCATATCGATTCTTCCGCTCATATCCTTAATGACATGCTCTGCCTTCGTGGGGCTTGGCTTGCCCGACAGATTGGCGCTGGGTGCCGCCACATAGACTCCTGATGCGGCGATCACGCTCCTTGCGATCTGATTCGCCGGAAGACGGATTGCCACCGTATCCAGCCCGCCTGTGGTTCCATAGGGAACACAATCCCTTTTCTTTAATATAATGGTCAGAGGCCCCGGCCAGAATACCCGTGCCAGTTGGTATGCCTTATCCGGGATCTCCCTGGCAAGTGTCTTAAGGTCTTTCACTTCCGGGATATGGACAATCAGGGGATTATCCGCGGGTCTCCCTTTTGCCTCGTATATCTTTCTGGCGGCGGAAGCATCCAGGGCATTAGCCCCCAGGCCATACACCGTCTCTGTGGGGAAGGCTACCAGCCCCCCTTCCCGCAGTATTCGGGCTGCTGCCTCCAGATCTTCGGAAGACAGCTTCTGATCCTCTGCTTTTATGATTATGGTATCCATATAATTCTACTCCTCGCAGCACCTTCCTTGCACTGCTGTACACAGACTACGGCTCGGTCCCAGGGACTTCGCTCATGCTGCATTTATCCATATAACGGTACGGTGCCGGCAACGTATGCCATCGTTTCCGGTAACTCGATCTATTCCCTAGGCCACATGGACTACTTTGTTTATATATCGTGGTCATTATACCACTATCTTTTCATAAATGCAAATACTGCAATTACAGCAGCTCTCTTGTCTTTCTCACAAGATAAAGCGGGATATTGACGATCAGGCCATTTTTTAGGTAACTCCGTTTTGAAAACCGGATGGCACACTCTGGTTCATTTTCTCTTACACATCGTTTAAAAGACGGTGCGGCCTTCATATCAAACTTTCTCGACTTCTTTTACAAAAAACAGCATCCCATTCCGTTTAAGGTCTGGGATGCCTGATTTTAAAGCCCGAATTCTATTCACCGGAGGTATTTCCTAAATCGTTCCGTCCCAGGTAGATACCCTGGTATTCCTGCTCTCTTCCTCATCAAACCATCTGGCAGTCACACACTTACTCTCCGTATAGAAGCGGATGCCGTCCTTGCCCAGACAATGAAGATCCCCGAAGAAGGAATCCTTGTGCCCTGAGAAAGGAAAGACGCCGACAGGCACCGGAATGCCCACATTAATTCCAACCATGCCGCCATGGGTTCTTGCTGAAAATTCTCTTGCATAATAACCGTTCTGGGTAAAGATAACGGAGCCGTTGGCGAAGGGATTGTTATTCATGACCTCCAGCCCTTCCTCGAAGCCCTTCACCCGCTTAATGCACAGTACCGGTCCAAAGATCTCCGTAGTACCTACGGACATCTCCTCCGTTACATGGTCAAAGATTGTCGGAGCCAGGTAAAAGCCGTTCTCATAACCCTTAACAACAGCATCCCTGCCATCCAGCACCAGCTTTGCGCCCTCCTCAATTCCCTTCTGAATCCAGCCCAGGATGCTCTGCTTATGCTTCTGGTCAACCACAGGACCCAGGGTGGAGGTCTTGTCATAAGCAGGCCCCAGCTTCAGGCCTTTGGCCAGTTCCACCAGCTTCGCAACCAGCTCATCCGCAATCTCCTCCTCCGCAGCTACCACCGGCAATGCCATGCAGCGTTCTCCTGCACAGCCAAAAGCAGAATTGATAATCCCTGCCGCGGTACGGTCAATGGGCGCATCCTTCAATACAAGCGCATGGTTCTTTGCTTCACACAGAGCCTGTACCCGCTTGCCATGAGCTGCTGCCACAGAGTAGATATGCTTGCCGACGGAAGTTGATCCGACAAAGGAAATCCCCTTAACATCCGGATGGGTCAGGAATATTTCTGCTTCCTTCCGGCTGCACATTACAATATTCAGCACACCATCCGGCAGTCCCGCCTCTTTATAAAGCTCTGCAAATCGCAGCGCCGTTCTGGGGGTGGAGCTGGATACCTTCAGCACTATGGTATTGCCTGCCGCAATACACATGGGCGCCATCCATCCCATGGGAATCATGGCAGGGAAATTAAAGGGGACAATCCCGGCAAAAACACCGATGGATTCGCGGTATAATACGGTATCAAAGTCTGCGGAGGCATTCATCAGGGCCTCTCCGAGAATTAGGCTGGGCGCGGAGCAAGCCAGCTCCGTTCCTTCCTTTGCCTTGAGCACATCGCCCATGGCCTCATCCCATACCTTACCGTGCTCCTGTGCCACCAGGTTGGTCAGCTCGTCCATATGCTCCTCAATCAGACTGCGCAGCTTGTATAACACCTGGACACGCTTTACTACAGGAACCCTGGACCACCGGCTGTAGGCTGCCTTGGCAATCCCGATTACTTCCTCCACCTCCTCTGCCGTACAGCAGGGAACCATAGCAGTTACCTCACCGGTACTGGGATTGTAGACCTCGTTATATTGATCCGTCCGGGATTCTCTATATTGACCTCCTGCAAAATATTCTAATTTCTCCATTTCATCCTCCTTCTGCCGTTCCAACGGCATGTATCTGATCCATATCCGGCCGGATTCCTGAAAACAGCTCACCGGTGCAATATACCGGGTATCCGGTCAGGCCGCGTCAGATATTGATCATCTCCCTGATGTAGCTCCTGGCCATCTTGGCATACCGGAAGGGATTTGCCTTAGCAGGATCTTGCTCTGCTTCCACCAGAAGCCAGCCCTCATAACCGCTCTTATCCAGTTCCTCAAAAATGGATTTAAAATCAACGCATCCATCCCCGGGCACGGTAAAGGTCCCCTCTCTGACTGCCTTAAGGAAGGACCATCTGCCCTCCGCCACCCTCTTCAGCACCTCCGGCCTTACATCCTTCAGATGTACATGCCCGATCCGCTCAGGATATTTTCTCAATATAATCAAAGGATCTTCTCCGGAGAAGGTAAAATGTCCCGAATCATAACACAGGAATACCAGCTCCTTATCCGTGTTCTCCATCAGCCGCTCTGTCTCTGCAAGGGTCTGCACGCCGGTTCCCATATGGTGATGGAAGCACAGCTTAAAGCCCCGATCCTTCGCCAGCTTGCCCAGCTTATTCAGCCCTTCACAGAGCCGCTTCCATTCCTTCTCGGTAAAATGTACCTTGTGGTCGTAAATCGACAGCTCCTCATTGCCCTGAACCGAATGGCTCTGTTCCGAGACATTAATCCGGTTGGCACCCAATGCCTCCAGATAATCCAGCTCCTTAATAAATTCTTTCTCTGTCTCCCCGTAGGGTTTCACAGCCAGAAAGGAAGAAAACCATTTGCTTGCAATTCTCATTCCCCTGAGATCCAGCGCTTCCTTCAGCTCCTTTGTATCCTTGGGATACTTGTTGCCCACCTCGCAGCCGGTAAATCCCGCCAGCGCCATCTCACTGATGCATTGCTCAAAGGTATTCTCTCCGCCCAGGGCCGGCATATCGTCATTGGTCCAGCCAATCGGCGCAATCCCCAGCATAATCTTACTTTTGTCCATCCTTTATCCTCCCTCCGCCGCATTTGCAGCTATAAAATATATCCATTCCATTTATTTCGTAATTCTTCCGATGTCCTTGTCTGCTTTGATCTAATACATCCTGGCCCGTTCCAGATGCTCCATCCGGTCCGTATAGGCAGCCTTGATCTTCTCATTGGTCTCACTGTCCCCGATCCCTACATGCCACCAGGCATCATAGCCGTCCGTCATGGATTTGGGAAGCACCTTGATATCAATGAGCACGCTGTTTTCCGACTTCTTCGCCAGTTCCAGGGCTTCTCTCAGCTCCTGTTCATTCCTGGCGGTATACGCGGTCATTCCATAGCCTCTGCCTATCATAGCGAAGTCCGTTTCCATCAGCCTGCCATTCTGCTTTCCGCTGGCCTTGTCACGATAGCGGAACATGGTGGCAAGGCTTCCCATGCCTTTTCCCATCTGCAAATTGTTAATACACCCAAAGCCGCAATTATCAAAGAGCAGCACCGTGATTTTCTTATCCTCCTGCAGGGCGGTGGCGATCTCCGAATGCATCATCATGAAGGCTCCATCGCCCACCATGGCATAAGACGCGCGCTCCGGCTGAGCCAGCTTCGCGCCCAGGGCCGCCGCGATCTCGTAGCCCATGCAGGAATATCCGTATTCCATATGGTAGGAATCCTTCGCATCCGTGGTCCACATTCTCTGAAGATCACCAGGCAGGCTTCCTGACGCGCCAACCACAATGGCATCCGGTTCAATCAGCTCACGAATAATACCGATTGCCGTTGTCTGCACCAGCGTTCCGCCCGTAGCCCGGATAAAGTCTTCTTCCACGCCCTCTTCCTTCGCCTCCACCAGGGATTGATAATTTTCGTCATAGCAAAGCCCGGTCAACCGCTTCATTTCCTGCTCCCAGCCCTCGCTGGCAAGCCGGATCTCCTCTTCGTATACAGTGCGGTATCCGGTTCTGTCCAGCAGAGCCATGATTACCTCCAGGCCCTTTCTGGCATCTGCTACCACCGGAACTCCATCCAGCTTCTGCGCATGATAGCTTGATACATTCGCCAGCAGGAATTCCACCTCCGGATTCCGGAACAGCTCCTTGGAGCCGGTGGTAAAGTCCGTTAACCTTGTGCCGACACCGATAATCAGATCCGCCTGGGAAGCAATGCAGTTGGCGGCCGAATTGCCGGTCACTCCGATCCCTCCCAGGTTCAAGGGATGGGAGGAAGCAACGGCACTCTTTCCCGATTGGGTCTCTCCAAAGGGGATGTTATATTTCTCACAGAATTCCAGCAGCCTTGCTCCGGCTTCGGAATAGCGCACACCGCCGCCGACGATAATCATGGGCTTTTTCTTTCTGAGAATCAGCGCCGCGGCTTCCTGGGCTTCCTCCTCATCCGGCTGTATTCTGGCAATACGATGGACTCTCTTTTTAAAAAAATAATCAGGATACTCAAAGGCCTCCCCCTGAACGTCCTGGGGCAGGCTGATGCATACGCCCCCCGCCTTTTCCGGATCGGTGAGTATTCTCATGGCATTGATCATTGCCGTCATCAGCTGCTCCGGGCGGCTCACTCTGTCCCAGTACCTGGATACCGGACGGAACGCATCGCTGGTCGTGACCGAGGCATCATGAAACTGCTCAATCTGCTGGAGCACCGGATCCGGCTGCCTGGTGGCATAGGTATCTCCCGTAAATACCAGCAAGGGCACATTATTCGCCGTGGCATCCGCCACGGCGGTAACCATATTGGCGGCTCCCGGTCCCACGGAGGAAGCGCAGGCAATAATTCTCCTTCGGTTGCTCTGCTTTGCAAAGCCTGCCGCCGCATGGGCCATTCCCTGTTCATTCCGGCCCTGGTATACCTTCAGCCCCAGGGGATTCTCCTCCAGCGCCTGTCCCAGGCCGCATACAATGCCATGCCCGAAAATGGTGAATATTCCGTCTACAAACTTTTCTTCCCGGCCGTCCAGACTTACATACTGGTTATCCAAAAACCTTACCAGAGCCTGCCCGACCGTCATCCTCATCTTTCCCATATAGATCTCTCCCTTCTTCCTCTTTCAACCGTCACTCACACGGTTCCTGCTCACAGAGAAATGAGCCACTCATGCGCCGGATCATTGTCCCGTGTTGTCCAGGGATTATTCTCCAGGTGACGTATCATCCAGCAATAATACATATGATAACCCGGAGCTGCCGTCTGGGGATGGGTCAGTCCGCCGGGGATCGACGCCGCGCTGCCGTCCGACACTTTATAGACATTATCTCCGATAAAACATGCCCCAAAGCCCTGGGGTCTCTCAAATTTATAGTAATAAACCTCCGGCTGGGGATGACTGTGGGGAATATAGCTGGACCAGCGTCCGGCCTTCGTAATCACTTCACCGAGAACCATATTGGAATAGGGTGCGCTGTGATAATCAAAGATGGTAAGCACTTCCCTTTTGGCAGTTCCCTCCCACTGTGCCTCTCCCATCAATTCTATCCTGCAGTCCTCCGGTCCGTATAACCTCCCCGGAAAGCTTCTTTCATTATCCGTTGCCTGCACCAGCAGCTCACCGTCCTCCCTTGCACGGACAATCACTTTGTTGTCCCGGCAGACATGAAGACAGTAAGGCGCATCGGTAAATACGTCCTTCCTCTTTGCAGAATACGTCCCCGATGCCCAGCAATATTCCAGGGAACCGCCAAGAAGCAGCAGTGCCGTCTCCTTGCCGCTCTCATAAAATTCATATTCCTGTCCCTTCTTCATCTGAAAAACAGTAATATCCATCCACATTTCCCGGTTGATGCCATCTATTCTGGATATTATCTTTTTTCCCTCTTCATTAAATGCCGGATAATCAAACATAGGAATAACCCGCCCTTTCTCACTGAATTTTATTCTTCCTTCTATACCCTTGCTATCATCTCTCCGTATTTTTCTTTACATTCCTTAATAAAATCCGAAACCTTCCCGGCGGAGGGCATATCCTCGGAACAGGCGTGACTGGCAACCAGCAGAGCCGCAGAAGCACTGCCGAATTCCAGACAGTCAATCATCTCCCACCCCTCCAGCAAACCGTACAGGAACGCAGATGCGTATCCGTCACCGCCGCCGAAGGATTTCAGCAGCTTTACCGGAAACGGCTTGATTCCATAATTGCTCCCATCGTTGGTATAAGCCCTGGAGCCTTCCTTGCCGTGCTTGATCACAACAATCTTCACTCCCTGTCCATGCCAGTAAGCGGCTGTTGCCTCATCCCCGGCGCCGGGCGCGAGGAACCTCTGCGTCAGATCAAATTCCTCCCTGGAACCGAGGATAATATCACTGTTCTTCGCAACCGTGGAATAATAAATTGCAATCTCCTCTTCATTCTTCCAGTTATAGGGCCGGTAATCGATATCAAATATGATTGCCGTCCCATGCTTCTTCGCCAGATACATGGCCTTCAGCGCCGCTTCCCTGCTGGGACTCATGGCAAGGGCGGTACCGGAGATCAGGATTGCCTTGGTGTTCTTAATATATTCTTCATCCACATCCGATACCTCCAGCTGCAGATCCGCGATTTCATTCCGGTACATCAATATACTGCTCTGTGTCTCACTTAATATCTCCGTAAAGGTAAGGCCCAGCTTCTCCCCGTTCCGGCATCTGCTGACATGGGAGGTGTCGATTCCCTCCCTGTTAAAATAATTGACCACAAAATCGCCAAACTGATCCGACGATACCTTGGCGATAAAGCCTACCTTCTTACCCAGGCGGGCCATCCCCACCGCGATATTTGCCGGAGAACCGCCCAGATATTTCTTAAAGGTGGTACTCTCGGAAAGGGGCTTGTAATAGTCAACGGGGTTAAAATCAATGGCAATCCTTCCAATCGGTACGATATCCAGAGGTCTTTCCTTTGCAAATTCTATGTATCCCATTATAATCCTCCCTTTTGCTGTCTTACAGCAGTGTAAAGCCTTTATACTTTATTATTGCTTTGAAATATGCCGATATGCTCCATTACATTCTTCTTCATTCCCTGAACCATGGCCGCACTCATGGCAAAGTAGTCCCTTCGGGCCTCCCGGCAATACTCTCTTACTGCACCCTCCACTGACAGGAAATTAGCTGTGGCTATATTAATCTTGCGAATCCCCAGACGGATGCAATGCCTGAAATCTTCACTGCTGATTCCCGAGCCTCCGTGCAGAACCAGGGGAACAGCAACCTCTTCCCTTGTCCTCTCCAAAATTGAAAAATCAAGCCGTGGCTCCGCCTTATAGAGACCGTGGATATTGCCGATTGACAGGGCAATGGCATCCGCTCCCGTATCCTCGTACAACCGCTTCACTTCTTCCGGTTCCGAAAAGTACATTCCCTGATCCGTCAGACCGTCCTCACTGCCGCCCAGCTGGCCTACCTCCGCTTCCACCGAGGCTCCGTAGCAATCTGCTGCCTTCTTTACCCTCGCTGTAAGTTCTATATTCTCCTCCAGGGGCAGATGGGAAGCATCGATCATAACCGAGGTAAATCCCAGCTTCAAAGACTCTTCGATTGCCGGAAGATCTAATCCGTGATCAAAATGAACCGCAACAGGAACCGCTGCCTGTCTTGCCGCTTCAAGCATCATGGGCCCGAGCAGACGGATGGGTGAATAGGGAAGGCGCACCTGGGCCACCTGCAGGATAATCGGGGAAGCACATTCCTCCGCTGCCTCAATGGCTCCCATCACCATCTCCATATTGGCAACACTGAAAGCACCCACACCGTAATTCCCCTGCTCCGCTTCCGACAAAATAGTTTTCAAACTGACTAATGACACTAGTGCACTCACCTTTCTATTCTAACACTGGAATATAATTATAACTTGCTAACCATTTAACATTAAGTTAACACAAACATCATTGATAGTCAATTGTTTTGGAACAAAAAACACCCGATCCAGCAAACAAAAATTCACTGGATCGGGAAGACAATACTTCAATCTATATTCCTATTCTTCTTCGGAAAGAGGTGCAATTACGGTACTCACATTCCTTTTCTCCAGCAAGGCCAGCAGATTGGGATTTACATTCTCATCGACAATCACCTTATCCATCTCCGCCGTATCGGCATAGGTCAGCATTCCGCTCTTTCCGTACTTGGAAGAATCGATCATCAGATAGGATTTAGCGCTTACGGCGATGGCAGCCTTCTTGATCTCATATTCAAGAGGCGAGGAATTGGTAATCATCCCCCCTTGCGTGATGCCGGAGGAAGCCATGAAGGACTTTCTTATATTATATTTCTCCAGGGCGCGCACCGTATCCGCAGAGGCGAAGGAATTCGTCTTCCTCTCCAGCGTTCCCGGAAGGGAGATGACATTGATATTCGGTATGGCAACCGCCCGGTTAATCACATTGAGATTATTGGTTATTACGGTAACAGAATTGCAGGATAACAGATAATCCACCAGATACATGGTGGTTGTTCCGGAATCGATATAGATAATATCGCCCTCCTCCACCAGTCCCGCAGCCGCTTTGCCCACTGCAATCTTGCCCTGGATGTTCCTGGCCTGACGCTCTTCAAAAGGAATCAGATTCCCCTTCTGGTTACTGCAGACACCGCCGTATACCTTGCGAATCACTCCTTTGTTCACAAGCTGAGCTACATCCAGGCGAACCGTGTTCATAGATATCCCGAATTTGCCCCGCAGCTCCTCCATGGACACCAGATCGCGCTCCAGAATATATTGCTCCATCTGCTTGATTCGAATCGACTTCATCCCCATACAAATCTCCCTTGTTAAAACGATTGTAACCCTTTTGTTCCAGTATATCATACCCGCAGATTAGAAACTCAAAGGCTGCGTCCTTTTATTCACGCTGCACTTATCCATTCTGCTTATCGTGGACATTATACCATATCTTAATAATAAATCAACATTTTTTAATAAACATTCATTGTTTTTAATATGTCTTTATTACATTATTGTTATATTTTAATTGTATTGTTATCAACATCATGCTATAATCAAATCACATTAATAACCCATACCACTCCATAGGAAAGGATATGAAACCATGTTAAATATCGGTATAATTGGTGCCGGAAGAATCGGTAAAGTACATGCAGAAAGTATTACATATCACGTAAAGGACGCCCAGGTTGCCGCAATTGCGGATCCGTTTATGAACGAAGCAACTGCCGCATGGGCGAAGAATCTGGGAATTCAGAAGATCCATACAAATTATAAGGACATCCTACAGGACGGCAATATTCAGGCTGTATTGATCTGCTCCTCTACAGATACCCACGCAGATATAGCCATAGAAGCCATCCAGGCAAAGAAGCATGTTTTCTGCGAGAAGCCTGTTTCCCAGGACCTGGCCAAAATTAAAGCGGTGATGGAAGCCCTGGAGCAATCCGGCGTGAAGTTCCAGGTTGGCTTTAACCGCCGGTTTGATCATAATTTTGAAGCCGTACATAAAGCGGTGGAAGAGGGAAAGATCGGCGATGTCCATATTGTGAAGGTTACCTCCAGAGATCCGGAGGCTCCTCCGTTGGAATATGTCAGAGTATCCGGCGGAATGTTTCTTGATATGACCATCCATGATTTCGATATGGTACGTTATCTGACCTCCAGCGATGTGGTAGAGGTATATGCCAGCGGAACAGCCCTGGTGAATCCGGCAATCCGCAAGGAAGGCGACATCGACACCGCTATTATCAACATGAAGCTGTCCAACGGCGCTCTGGCTGTAATCGACAATTCCCGCCAGGCTGATTACGGATATGACCAGCGTGCGGAAGTCTTCGGCTCCAAGGGTCAGGTGGCAGTCACCAATGATACCGGCTCTACCGCCGTTCTCAGCACTGCGGACGGAGTTACCGGCGAGAAGCCCCTGTATTTCTTCCTGGAACGCTATATGGCTTCCTTCTCCAAGGAGGTGTCCCTGTTTGTCCAGGCGGTCATCAATGATACCGAGGTTCCCGTTAATATTAACGACGGCTTACAGCCGGTACTGATTGCCAAGGCTGCGAAGAAGTCCCTGGAGGAAAACCGTCCGGTATTACTTTCTGAAATTGAATTCTAGTGTTCCATAGGTTAAAAGACCCGGATAGATTTTGGCTTTCTATCCGGGTTAATATTATCCTATGATCTATTCATGAATAGGTAAAAGGGGCTCTTCCTTTGTCGCTCTCCGCTTTACTCCGCAGGCATATGCCTCACAAATCTCAAAGTTTTCTATTATTGCTATACTGACAGCAGGTGTATGACATTCCTTCATACGCTCCATCAGTGTAATGCCGTCATAATGCTTTTTGCTCATAGTATGCCTCCGATTATAGGAATCACCCGCGGATCAAATCTGCTCGGCAAACTCCCAATTTCCGTTTATCCGCATGATACCGTTAAGTTTAAATTTATAGTAACATATTTTCCAATATAAAGAAAGGCATATATTCCTCTTAATGGGAAAGGCTTTTATTGATGTATCATGCATGTAGTTTTTGTCATAATTCAACTGCATAATTTTTAATAACATCGCAGATAACGTCCACTTCTTCTTTGTGTGATATGTCAAAGCACAGGCATCTGGAATCTTCCGTCACAAAATTACTGTAAGGCAGATTACAAACCGGCACACCTTCAACCATCACGATGTTACTTTGAGCTTCACACTTCCCGCAGCCAACACAACCAAACCTATCAATATTTTGATTAATACTCTGAGGCAGAGATTTTCTCTTTATAATCAGAACCTTCGCTGCTTCAAACAGCAGCGGTAATCGCACATTCAAGCGGTCCGCAGTAATTCCGAATTTACAGATCGTCTTTTTGCCCCGTTTGTATGTTACAACCCTATTGGGAAAGACATAGGGGTTGAAGGATGAATCCGCAACAAGCCCGCAATCGTCCTGCACTGCACGGACAATTTGTTTCCACAAACCGTTTAACGAACCCAATGTTTTTAAAATACTTTCTTGCAGGGGATTTTGGTTGATTTGTCCGGTCAGTATGAAATAATAGTCGGACAGCATAAAAGCTACTTTTTCAGGCATTTCTTTTTTCTTTTCCAGATGCATCAGCCGATCTGCGGCAAACTTAATTGCCTCAATTAAATACTTACTGTTTTCATAATAAATTCTAAAAGAGTCACATCGTTTATAATCTTCTGTTTCTTTATCACCTTTATAATACTTAAAGCAAAACCCATATTTTCTAAGCATTCCAAATGAGAACGTGACAGACTTTTTGTATGCGCTTTTGAAAAGTGATTTGCCGGCAAATAAATATGGGAATTCACCTTCAGAACATAATTCACCAACTGTGGCAATGGCATAAAGACAGTCCAATGTATCAGTTAAGTTGTGATAATTTTCAAGATCATCGGCCATGATCCCTATTTTCGTCTGTTCACTTGGAATTGTTGATATTTCATAAGACTTCCAATCTTGATATATCGTGCGTAAAAGGGCGCTGAATTCGGTAAACCCTCTAACCATAAAATCGGTTAAAGCAATATCACTCTTTATGCTTGGATTGTAATCGCAAACATTACGGAAATAAAATGTTGCTTGGTTTTCAATAGACATTTAAATCCCCCTCCCCCTGTTTTATATTTATGATAAACTACGACACGACGTCAAAGTCAAGTGTTTGTAAAAAACTTTCTGTAAAAACTTTGTCCCCAACCTCATAAACCATTGATACAATCAAAAAGGTTAAGTTCTCTTTTGCAGGAGCTTAACCTTGTCATAATGTATTGCCGATTCTTATATCTACGCTGTTCTACTGTATACTCCCTTCCTTCCACAGCTCCAAACGGCGGAAGCTCAGCACACAGGCCCCCGCCCCGGCAACGGCCATAATAATATAGCTGACCGCAGAAGCAGGGAACAGCATGACAACAACTACACTGCTGTTAATTATCATATGCAGCAATATGGAGGCAGAAAGGGAACGAAATCTGTGGCAGAAAAGGCCCAGTAAAAAACCCATAACACTGGCATAAATCCCTTGAATGATATTCCCATGATAAATTCCGAAGAACAGCGCCTGCAACAGATTGGCTCCCAAAAAGGGAACCGCCTTTCTCATTCTTTCCAGTATCACCCCTCGGAAAATCAGCTCCTCCGTAACCGGGGCTATGACAATCATATAAATAATCACCAGCAGCGGATTACTTCCAAGGATACTCCCCATGGTCTCACTGTAGTCCTCAAACTGTTCCGGAAATACAGGCTGAAGCAGGCTCATCACCCCCGAAAAGAACAGCTGGCAGCCAATGCCCAGCATCACAAAGAAATATAAATTCTTCCCCTTAATAATGGATAGAAGCCTTCTCCTCTGCTGTCCGGACACCTCACGGCGGTACCAGAAGTAAAACACGATTCCACAGATCAAAACAGAGGAAACCGATATGAAATAATTCACATCCCCGGACATCCCGGAGATCACTTCCTGGAAAAGCGCCTCCCCCTCTGAGGATTTCCCCGGCCCTCCGGATATTCTTATATATAGCGCAAGCATCACTTGATAGATACTTTGAAAACAGAACATCGCAACACTCATAATTGCCAATGCCGCCAAAAACGGTACAACACTTGCTCTCAGATAACCCATAATTTTCCTCAAATTGTGCACATCCTTATCTTGATTGTTGGAACCATTTTAACATCATTCCTCCCTCCTGCCAACTACAAAAACAAGGAATGAAATGGAACCATTATATAGCTCATAACGGCCAATAGAAGAGGAAAAGTATAAGAATAATTCTTAAAACCATCCGTCCATCCAAAAAGGTTAAGCTCTGCTTTGCAGAAATCTTAACCTTTTTTACTGCTCTGAATCTGAAATTCTCACAAAGCATCCCTTATCCGGTATACTATCTTACAATCTTCTCACCGTCAAACAAGAATATTCCATATCCGCTTCCGGTCTTTCCGCCTCTTTCCAGATATTCCGCCAGCCTTTTCTGCAGGGTACTCTCCCGCGGCCAGCCCTGCGGCCCCTTTTCAGCATCCTTGCCAAACACCCTCCAGGCATCGTGAAATTTTTCTTCTGCTGTACTCTTGATATAAGTAAAGTCTTCCATGAAGCCGAGAATATTGGAATTCTCCGGCAAGAACTCCTTGTTGCCCTGGTACAGCAGCCAGGAAGAGCACACCATGGGGATCGCCTTCCCCCCAAACTCACTATTAAAAAACGCGTAGGCTTTCTTATAAGAGTCCAACCGCATCTCTTCCGTAAACGCTCCGCTGGAGGGGATGTGCATATTGAGCACTTTGTCCCCCGTCTTAACTGTAATTCCCTTTATTTCATAATCCTCTAACTGCAATACAGAAAATTCATATTGGATACGTCCCAAAGCAAACCGGTCTACCTGATAAAACCTTGGATACCAATCACGCACAAAGGTTCCCCAGATACCATATACCTTGTGGCATTCCAGCAGCTTATAGCGCAGATCCTTCATCGAATTCCAATAGATCTCCTCTGGAACCCCTTTCTCACGATACTGCAAAAGCAGCGGCTCCGCACACAATATCAGCAGCAGCATGGACAGGGTATACCTGTGAATCCCCATCTCATCCGCCAATCGATCTGCCGCGTCAAAGGCCTCTTTATACTTTTGATTCCTGAATAAATCCGCCGATGAAATGATCCCGCCCACATAGTCAGATTCCGTGAGAATTCTCTGAAGAATATTTTCATATACTTCCTGCGCCTCTGCCGGAAAATCAATCTTCCTCGTAAACTCTTTCAAAAAAGCCTGGCTCTCCTTCATATGTTCCCCCATTTCCGTATTATTCCGCTCACTCATGCCATCTGATTAATCAAACCTCTTACCATTACAAAATCCACTTTGATATTTTCATCAAAAATAATGAGATCCGCATCTTTTCCTTCTGCAATAGAGCCTTTTTGAGAATCGATTTTTAACAGCTTAGCGGGGGTTAAGGTCATCATCCTCACCACCTCATGCAAGGGAACGCCTGTTAACTGATAAAACGTTCTTACCAGCCTGTCGGCGGTTGCCACGCTGCCTGCAAAAGCGCTTCTGTCGGGCAGCTTCGCCACGCCGTCCTCGATCACTACTTCCATTCCGCAGTCCCTGTTGCCTAAGATCGACCAGCCGTCAGGCATTCCTGCCCCTCTCATGGAATCTGTCACCAGACAGATCCGATCCGGACCCTTCATCTTATAGATCAGCTGCAGTAATTCCTTTGGCAGATGCTTGCCATCAGCTATGACCTCCACAAACAAATCGTCGATCAGATAGCCTGCTTCCACAGCTCCCGCAATCCGGTAGGAGTTTTTTCTGACTACCGTGGACATGGAGGAATAAAAATGAGTCAATGCTGCCAGTCCGTTTTCATAGCTGTCAGTCACTTCCGCACAGGTTGCGTCGGAATGAGCCAGGGAGCTGACGATACCATGCTTTCTGAGTTCGGCTAAAAACTCCCTGGAACCGTCTAATTCCACGGCAAAGGACCAGCGGATAATGCGGTCCGTCCTCCGCAGTGCTTCCATATACTCCTCTTTATCCGGGTTTCTCAAGTATCTGGGGTCCTGTGCCCCTCTCTGGTTATAGGAGAAATACGGTCCTTCCAAATGCAGGCCTAAGATATTGGGACAGCCTTCCTTCGTAAGCTCTACCTGATTAAATAAATCTAGAAATTCAAGCAGATCTTCCCGGGTGCTTGTCAAAGTCGTCGGAACAATGGAGGTGGTCCCGTATTTTAGATGTTCCCTGGAAGCATGATAGATAGCATCCAGCGTACCGTCCATAAAATCAGACCCGCCTCCGCCGTGGGTATGAAGATCAATAAATCCGGGAGAAAGATATTTATGTTGAACATCCACTACCTGATCACAGGGCATATCTATGGTCTCATTGTACGCGACCCTTTTTATCTTATCGCCTTCCACCAGGAGTTCACCGGGGGTTATCCCCGCGGCACTTATTATATTTGCATTCTTAAATAATATTCTCATGATTATATCCATGGATTATATCCATTCCTCCCTTCCTTTATCTGCGTATGGTTTCTACAGCAATGAGGCAGATTCTTCATCCAGGAAAAGCGTCATGCTGTTATGCATTTTCAGCATGGTCGCGGGTATAAGATTGGTGACCGGATTGTCTATCATACTTTTTATTGCATTTGCCTTCACCTTGGAAGGTACGCAGGAAATGATGTTTTTACACTGCATAATCTGATATACCGTCATGGAGACAGCCTGCTTCGGTACATCGTCAATGGTCGCAAACCACCCCTCGGAAACCTGCTGTTTTTTACATGCGTCATCCAGATTGACAATGATATAAGCCTCTTCTGTCAGAAAGTCTGCCGGCGGATCATTAAAAGCAATATGCGCATTTTGTCCGATACCGATCAGTCCCAGATCAATCTCCTCTTCCCGGATGCTCTTGGTTAATTCTGCAATGTTCTTCGTTACATCACCCTCTCCGCTGACCAGATGGGCCTGTCCCAGATTAACCTGGCTGATGAAACGGTCCTTCAGGTACTTGCGGAAGCTTGCCGGGTGAGTTTCCGGCAGATCCCTGTATTCATCTAAATGATACATCTCAACCTTACTCCAGTCAACATCTGTTTCAATTAATGCCTTCAATGTATCAAATTGAGAGGCACCGGTAGAAAGTACAATTCTTGCCCTGCCCTTCTCAGCAATTGCCTTCTTTATAATTTCAGCCGATAATTTCGCGGCCTCCTTCCCTAATTCTGCTGAATCCTTTAATCTTCTGATATTCATTTTGTTTTACCTCCGTATTGGTCAATCATGATGCCCTTCTTTACTTTGTTTCTGAATTAATATATAATAAAGCAATCCATTACTCATAGAAAGCTGGTGTTAATCCTTGTACGATCCCTATATCCATAAGACTTTTGATGAATATCTGCTTGTTGATAAAGCAAATAATCATGTTGACTCATCGAAACGATGGGATCACTACCATGACTTTTATGAAATGTACTACTACCTCGGAAATGAAATGACCTATTTCATAGATAATGAAGTATACACTGTCCGTGAGAATGATCTGGTCTTTATCCAGCCCTTCCTCTTCCACCGCACGGTTTATCAGCATGAAAATGAAAGAAGCCGTATTCTCATCCTGTTTCATCCGAAAATTCTTCAGCAGATCAGCTTATACAGTGAAGAACTGTCGAATAAAATGCAGGAGATCTTCTCATCCAAAAGAAAGGTTTCTTTTCGCAATGATAAGAGTAAAAAGCTTCTGGATCATGGTGTTATGCATCTTTATAATGTTTCCCGGACCGTAACCTCCGATTATAAAAAAATCGCCATGCTATGTGCTCTGATGGAGCTTTTCATTACTATTTTAGATCTGTCCTCCGACGAAATTTATGAAACATCAACTCCGAAGCTTTCTCCAAAGGACAAGCTGGTATATAAGGTCATACGGTACATTAACGATAACTATACACAGCCCATCACCCTTGAGGAAATTTGCAGCAATCTATATATCAGCAAATTCTACTTAAGCCATACCTTTAAAGAAATCACAGGAGTTACTGTAGTCAATTTTATTAATAAAAAGCGCCTGTCTGAAGCAGAAAGACTGTTACGCTACTCCTCCCTGAATATAACCGAGGTCTGTCATGCCGTTGGTTTTAACAGCATCGGGCATTTTATCAATCTGTTTACAAAAGATTACCAATGCACCCCCAGCGCCTTCCGGAAGAGAATCGAATGAACTAGCCCTTAATACCTGCACCGATATTTCCCTGGACAAAGTATTTTTGCGCGAAAATGAAAACAGCGATAACCGGCGCCATTGTAATCACCGCGCCTGCCATGCTTACTCCCATATTGGCCTGTGCCGTGGGAGAAGAGCTTAAGGTCAGCAGTCCCATGATCAGAGTATATTTTTCTCTTGTCTGTAAATATAATAACGGTCCCAGGGTATTATTCCATGCGCCTATAAAGGTAAGAATAACCAAAGTCATTGTGGTCGGCTTCGACAGCGGAAAATATATTTTACACAGGATACCGATGGGGCTGCATCCGTCAATTACCGCTGATTCATACAGCACTCCGGGCATACTCTTGTAATTTTGATGGAATAGGAAGATACCCATGGCCTGTCCCAGAAAGCTGGGCGCAATGAGCGGTACATAGCTGTCCAGAAAGCCAAGCTTTGACCATATAAAATAAACCGGAATCATCGTTACCTGGCCCGGCATCATCAAGGTTGCCAGCATGAGGGTGAACAGCAGGGTCTTTCCCCTGAAGTTAAACATGGCAAATCCAAAGCCGATCATTGCCGAAGACAATATTGCCCCAATCAGATCCATGGAAACCACAAAAAAACTGTTTCCCAGGTACTTCATAAAGGACAGCTTATCCAGCACGGTCTTGAAGTTCTCAAAGGTTATAGGGTTAGGAATATACTGAGGGGGTATCTTCAGCACATTGGAAGCCGTTTTAAGAGAACTGGAAAGCACCCATAAAAATGGGATCAGCATGACAAACGCGCCTGCTGTCAGGAGAACATAGCTTACCGTCTTTTTCAAAACTCTAGTTGTCATAATATACCCACCTCTTTTCTAACTTCTTTTGCACCAGGGTTATAATTAATATAACCAGAAACAGCAGCCAGGCCGTAGCGGACGCAGGGCCCATCTTCCCGTAAACAAAGGCTTGACGGTATACCGTAAGATTAACGACGCTGTTTTGAACCGGCAGGGAGAACACGTCAAACATGGTCAGGAACACATCAAATGCCGTAAAGGCAGCGATGGTCGACAGAATCATGGTCAGAAATACGGTGGGAGAAATCAGGGGAACCGTGACCTTCCAAAAGATCTTTCTTTTACTGGCTCCTTCCGTTCTCGCCGCCTCGATGATTTCAGCCGGTACGCCTTGCATGCCGGCCAGCATGATAACCATGGTCTGACCCATGCCCTTCCACACATTCATAATGGCAAGGCTTCCGATTGCAATCCACCAGGAACCGCTGTCATACCAACGGGAACCCTGGAAGCCAAGTACCCGTAAGATGTAGTTCAACAGCCCGAATTCGTATCCATATAGGAACTTCCATACAATGGCTCCCGCTACCCAGGGGGTAACATTGGGGAGGAAATAGCAGGCTCTGAAGAATCCCTTCAGCCTTATTTTTTGATTTAAAAAATGGGCAATGATAAGGGCAAGTACCGTTTGAAGAGGAACAAATATCAAGGCGAAATAAAAGACATTTCTAAAGGAAATCCAGGTGACAGGATCCTTTACCGAATCAATCCAGTTCTTTAAGCCAACCCATTTGGGCGCGTTAAACATATCCCATTTTGTAAAGGAGATATATCCTGAAAACAGAACGGGAAACGTAAAAAACACCAGAATTCCAAGGATAAATGGTGACACAAAGAACAGACCCCAAAAATTACTCTTTCTCATTCTTCCTCCTTTCCCAATCTATAATTACAAGTGGGGGATTTTAATTTAACGCTCCATCCCCCACAATGTAATTCATAATCGAGTTATCATAAATTGATTAATTAAAATTATCATCCAAAACCTTTTGCACATTATTGTGAATATCGTTTAATCCTGTTGCCGCATCAATGTTGCCGTCAACGATATCATTAAAGGTCGGCTGTGCCGCTGTTCTCCATTCATTCCAGCACTTGTTTTCATCCATGGTCACACCGGCTTCATCAACACCCTCCGTATAAGCTCTTTTATTCAGGGGATTGGTTCCCGTGTTGTCAAGCTCCGCAAGAGCCTGGTTGTTAACCGGAAGGGTGGAACCGCTGGAAGCAACAATCTTCTGTGCCTCATAGCTTAAATAGTATTTCAGGAAAGTCCATGCCGCCTCTTTATTTTCTGCTTTTGCCTTAGAGTAGATGATCCAGCTGTTACATATGTTGGGAACAACTCTGGGGCTGCCGTCAAATCCGGAAGGAATCTTAACGGTATCATAGTTTAAATCAGGGAAATTCACATTCAATACGGTTGCTCCCTGGCTATACTGTAAGAACATCATAGCGCCCATACCATTACCAAACAGCTGAGCCGATCCGCCCAGCTCATTCATAGCGGCTCTGGAAGGACTTACCTTATAGGTGTTTACCGTATTAAACCATTCTGTAATACCCTTTAAAGATTTTTCATCATTGAACACTGCCTTGGTCTTTGTTTCATCCAATGCCTGTCCGCCGGCGGATTTGATCCAGGGGAACCATCCGTCTGTAATTCCAAAGCCTGTTATCATACCATAGACATCTGTTGTTCCGTCTCCGTCCTTATCCTTTGTAAGCTCTTTTGCCGCATTAATCATATCCTCATAGGTCCAGCTGTCCGTAGGATAAGGAATTCCTGCCTCATCAAATAAATCCTTATTATATGCCAGAGCAATGGGATTTCCTCCATGAGGAGCGCCCCATACTTTGTCCCCGTCCTGCGCTGAGAACAGTGCGGAAGAATAGTCGGCCGTATTCAGATCTCTTGCAATATAAGGAGTTAAATCCTCTGCCGCACCCATGGCTCCGTAGCCAAGTACTGCCGCATTCTCCTGGAACCAGATATCAGGTGCGTTTCCGCCTGCAATCTGAGTGGTGATCTTTTTGGTAAAGTCTCCCCAGGGTGCTTCATCAATTTCTACGGTAATCTCAGGATATGCCGCAATAAACCCGTCAATAATTTCCTTGCTTGTTACATCGTATCCGCCCGGTAACCCCAGCTTTAATGTAACGGGGTCCAGCTTCGGTGCATCCGTAGGTTCCTCGGTCTGCCCTCCCTGCTCCGCCGGTTTTGTCGGTGTTGTGTCATTTTTCTTTTCAGAAGAGCTGCAACCCGCCAATACAGTTACTAACATAGCTAAAACAAGAACTACACTAACTAACTTTTTTTTCATACTTTTCTTCTCCTTCATTTAAAATGTTTTTTATATGAAAGCCTTGATATATATATCATTGGCATTTCAACAAGTTTTCAATAGAAACCACTTCTTTGTTTTTAATAGAGATGTTTGCGGCTGCACCGATGAGCAGGGACATGGCGCCATCCATGGAGGTTGCCAGAACTCCTAATTCATCCTTCGTCTCCTCCTTCACCAGCATCCGGATCAGCTTATCATCCCCGCCGCCATGACTTCCCTTTAATTTAGGAATGCGGTAGGTAATCAGTTCCCCCTCGCGATTATAGAATTTAATATAATTACAGGAATCCTCCGACCCGTGTCCCGTATAGATTTCTCCGACCTCAAGCCTTCCCTTTTCGCCGCTGATGGTAGCCTTCCAGCCCTCATAGGGACTGTGGGCGATTAACGAATAGCTCAGCAGCGCTCCGCTTTGATACTTCACACTGACCGCCATGCTGTCATAGATATTGATGCTTTCATCAAACACACAGGAATCCCGGATGTAGCCGTCCTCCTGCTCCGCTTCATAATAGAAACGCTTGTAAAAAGGATCTCCGCCGTCTTCAATATTCCAGTAATATTCACAGGTATCCTTATACTGGCAGGTGAGACACCTGGTTCCTCTCTCTTTTCTGGTGGGGCCGTAGAAATTCCTGGTGCCAAATGCGCTTACTTCTTCGGGATAGGAATCAAGCCACCAGTTTATGATGTCAAAATGATGCGTTGACTTATGGAGCAAGAGACTTCCGCTTTTTTCAATATTCCGGTGCCATCTTCTGAAATAATCCGCACCATGCTTCGTGTCCAGATGCCATTCCAGGTCAATGGAAAGAACCCTGCCGATGATTCCGCTCTTCACCAGCGCCTTCACCTTCTGCATATAAGGCATAAATCTCATATTAAAGGTAACCTGGACCCGCTTACCGGTCCTCTTTTCCGCCTCCAGGATCGCATTGCACTTATCTTCATCAATGGTCATGGGCTTCTCGGAAATCACGTCACAGCCTGCTTCCAGCGCTTTGATGATATATTCATGATGGTAGCAATCCACCGTGGTAACAATCACATAGTCCGGCTTTACCTCTTCCAGCATCCTGTCGAAATTATCATAAACCGGAAATCCGCCGCAGTCCTTTGCAAATTCTCTTGCTCTCACCGGATTGATATCATAAATTCCTTCGATGGATGCGTCCTCTTTATATTCCTCTGCAGATATTCTCTTGCCATACATGTAATAGCCGCGCATACCTGCACCTACAATAACATATTTTTTCATTTTCAATCCTTCCTTCTGCCAATTTTGTCCTCATGCAGCCATCCGGCTGTCCTGATCAATCCTGCCGGTAATCCAATCTGCTGTCGTTTAGCAGCCATCCGGACAACTCGCCCAGATCAAAATATTGAAGCACCTGCGGGAACATGGTACTCATTACATCCTCCCTGGTATAATAGCGCGAACCAACCCATTCTGAAAAATCAGGCAGATTTCCCTGAACTGTGATATGTTGGATTCGTTTGTCCAGCAAGGCTGCAAGAAGGCCATACATCCCCTGATCACCGTGTGCATAAATACGTATTTCTCCTCTGTTAATTCCTTTTAAATCCTGCAGCATATCAAGCATCCGTATGACATCATAGGTTCGGAGGGCACACAGGCTGTCTCCCATGCGTATCAGATCATCCGCTAATTTATAGGTTGTCCCGAACAATTCGGATATCCCGCGGTTTCCAAACTGATACGGGGCAATACCACCCACACCGGAAGTATTCAGGACAAAGACTGCGTCATCCTTCCCACATTCCTGCCGTATCCACTCCATATGCTCTTCCAGTCTCGACGTGCCGCCGTCCCATATGGCGATTACCGGCGATGCGGCCGGTTTTTCAAGGCCTTTCCGCTTTATTGCAAAGCAGTGGTTCATCAGTCTTTCCTGGGAATTCCAAATATAAGATGTTACTGACAAATCCTCATATTGAAATTCCGTAACTTCCTTCAGGTTAACCGCACCAGGATAACGTGCCAAAAAAACCTTCTCCCTCAGCCATTGATAAGCCCGTTTCTTCTTCTCTTCCGGCTCTAATGCATTGCGATCTCTTTGAAGCTGATCCATTATCTTGAGATTTTCATCAAAAATAATTTTTGCGTCCGCTTTTTCCTCTTTGACTTGACCTGCACCCGTACACCAGAGTGTCTCAGGTTCAAAAAGCTTTATTTCAATTTCCTCTGCTCCAAGAGAAACTCTTGAGGAAGCGACCTCCAATGCCTTTACAAAGAAATCGGCTGCAAATTCAGCATGACGGACGGAATAGGAATGCTTTACAGCGTCCTCCATATAGGTAAGCTTCTCCGGTTCCCCGCATAGTTCCCAGTATCTGCACGCATTTTTAAAGGTGGTTCTGGTTCCTTCAATGGGGAAGAAATCATAGGAAGCGGCAAGAATGGCAACCGGCTTGGGCGCCACGCTCAGCAGAATGTCTTCATGGTCAAACCCATATCCCATCAGCCCCGGCCAGTTCTGCTCCGAATCCTGCGGGACGCCGGTCAGTATATTCTCCCCGTAGCCGGTGATAAAAGTCCCCGGTGCAAAGGCCTTGATTCTTTCATCATAGAGCATCAGCATACTTGTCTGCGTTCCCCCTCCGGAATTGCCGGTCACCCCTATGTTGCGGGGATCCACCTCCGGCCTGCTGATTAGGTAATCAATGGCACGCACCGCATCATGAAGGAAATATCTTGCGGAGGGATATCCGGTTGCCAGGCATTGGAATCCGGCATGAGTATGTTCTGTTGTTCCCCGGCCGATTACCTCTGCTCCATTTTCATAATAGCTGAGCCGTTCTCCCTGGCCCACAGGGTCCATTGCCAGGACGATTAAGCCGCTTTGCACAAGATATTGGCATACCGTCTGGTACTCCACACTCTGCTTCGCCAGGGGATCATGTCCGCAAAGAAACAACAGCGCTCCGGAAGGCTGACGGACAGAATCCGGTATATATAAATTGGCCGTTACAAAACAATCCGGTCTCGATTCGTAAATCACTTTCTCAATTCGGAAGCCGTCTCCCCTTATTATCCCCGTCACCCGGGAATTTAAAGGTGTCTCACAGGATGGAATTCCGCCCAATGCTTCTATAAATATCTTTCTTACAAAGGACTGGCGTTCCTGCAATTGCTCCCTGGTATGAATCTGCCGACGGGCAAGTCTTCCTTTTTCCAGATTCATCAGGGTGTTATGATACACATAATCCTTTAACTGGCTTTTTATATCATAGAAATGAGAAGGACTATAGCGCTCCAGCTCTTTTATCTCCATAAGATATTCCTCCCTACAGATGAATCCTCTTTCCTTCTCTTCTCGATTTCTCCGCAGCAAAGGCCATTAAATGGCTTTGCAGAGACAGGCGGGCCAGTGTCTTCCTATTGCCGCCATTCCCGCCGGCCGCATCCAAAAAGTCTTTCAGCAGTCTGGCATCTCCGCCTCCATGGCTGGAAACAATTGTTTCGGATTGGATGGAAACCTGCTTCTTTTCCTTCGTCAGGAAATCGTATACTTCAATCTCGCCGCGGTCCAGATGTCCTCTGATGTCTCCCTTTGTGCCGAAGATACGCATGGTTCTGGTGTTCTCACTGGAAAAGCCCGTCATATTGAAGGATACGGTCAAGCCATCCTCCATGGCAAAGATTGCACTTTGATGATCACAGACATCATTATCACAGTGAAACACGCAGCGTCCATATTGACCGTTTTTCAACACCTCATACCGGGCGGCAAAGGAGGTATCCGCAGAGATGCTTTCCGTAGGCCATCCCACCTGGGTGATCTGATTCAAATAAAGTCTGGGCGCAAAATAGGGACAGGAGGTTTCATAAGGACATCCTTCCAGGCAGAAAGCCGGTGCGCCTTCCGGGGCATTCTCTTCCTTGTAGTAGGTGAGACCGCCTTCTGAAACTACGGATAAGCACTTCTTTCCTGTCAGATAACCGATCAGATCCAGATCATGACATGATTTTGCCAGTATAAACGGGCTGGAAATGGTCTCATTCCTGAAAACTCCCCTTACATAGGAATGAACAAAATGCCAGTGAGCGCAATTTTCCGTCATTTCCATATTCACCAGACGGCCTATTCTTTCCTCCTCCAAGAGCTCTTTCAGTTTTTCGAAAAAAGGAGCATAACGCAATACATGGCATACCATGAGAATTAATTTCTTTTCCTCCGCCTTTTCCACCATATCAATGCATTCCTGCTCTGAATCAGACATTGGCTTTTCCACCAGTACATGATATCCTTTGTCCAGGGCGGCTATTGTTGATGAATAATGGACCTTGTCGGGAGTCGCATTAATAACCGCATCCGCAAATTTTTCTTTTGACAGGACCTGTGTCCAATCGCTATATAATCTTTCTTCCGGGATTTCAAAATCCTTCGCCAGTTTATTTAATTTCTTTCTATCAGGGTCTGCTACAGCAACGATATCCGCATTGTATTGTCTGCAAAATCGTGTATAGTTTCTTCCGCGTCCGCCTGCTCCTAAAATAATCACTTTCATAATAATGACCATGCCCTTTCTCAATCTATCTTGTCTTTCCTATACAGGTATCCGTTCATCACCTTCGATATCTTATCTTAACAATACAAAAAAAACAATTCTACTTCAATCTTGTTAGAATTGCATCAAAAGATTTCTCTATATTGCTTTTTTATATTTGATTTATAATATATTTCTCACCTCCATAGTATCTCCCTTTCTTTTTTTATATAACCCGCATTTGCATAAGCGAAAAGAAACAAAAAAAGGCCGCTGTACAATGGGATTCAGAAAATCCACTTTACAACGACCTCTTGTTCCAATTTCAATATCAAAATCGGTATTACAAGTTCCAACGGCGTATCAGGACTCCATCAGAATCCCAAATGCCCTGATCAGCCAAGTACAACCTCTACCTCATGAATCGTTTTATTTCCTGTAAGGGACGCTGCATTTTCCAACGGAATAATATTCCCTTTCACTTCCTTGCCGTCCACTGTCATTTTAACCACACCCTTTGATACATGATTCGGGTTCTTCACTGTGATATGATATTGTCTCCCCCGGAATTCACGGATTACCCTATATTCATCCCATGCTCCGGGGATGGAAGGATCCACCTGCAAGCCGTCATAATCCGGCTTAATTCCCAGAATCGCCTGGGAGATTGCCACGAAGTTCCAGGATGCCGTTCCCGTCAGCCAGGAGTTCTTCGCCTCACCATGGCGCTTTGCATCCTTGCCGGCCACCATCTGAGAATATACATAGGGCTCCATACGATGGATCTCCGAATATTCCTCCGTATAGGCCGGAGCAATCCGGGTGTAATAATCAAAGGCCTTATCCCCTCTGCCCACCAGTGCCTCCGCAATCATAATCCAGGCGTTGTTGTGGCAGAAGATCCCGGCATTCTCCTTATAACCCGCCGGATAAGTAGAGATTTCACCGTATTCCACATAATATTTTGTATAGGCAGGATGCTGAAGAACCAGGCCATACTTCGTTCCGAGCCGTTCCTCCACCGCGTCCAGTGCCTGAATAGCTCTGCCGTCCTCCATACCGCAATTCCCCATAATGCATAAGCCCTGGGATTCAATAAAGATCTTGCCTTCTTCATTCTCTTCGCTGCCGACCTTTCTTCCAAAATCATCATAGGCGCGGATAAACCAGGAGCCATCCCAGCCATCCTTCATGATAACCTCACGCATCTTTCCGGTTTCCTTCTGTATGCGCTCCGCTTCCGCCTCATTGCCGGTCTTCTTCATCAAAGCCGCGTATTCATCCCCAATATAACAGAACATACCGGCAATCATCACCGATTCGGCAACCTTGCCGTCCTTGCTGGTGGTGGTCTGGAAGGATTCTCCCGGTTCAATGGAGAAGCAATTCAGGTTAAGACAGTCATTCCAGTCCGCCCTTCCGATCAGCGGAAGTCCGTGGGGCCCCAGATTGTTCAGCACATGATCCATGGAACGCTTCAGATGGTCAGCCAGAGGCGTGCTGGTGGTCTCATCATTATCAAAAGGAGTCATAACCTCCAGGATGGAGAAATCACCGGTTTCCTTTATGTAGGAGGTAACCGCAAGCACCAGCCACAGCGGATCGTCGTTGAAATTGCCTCCGATCTCATCATTTCCCTTCTTGGTTAAGGGCTGATACTGATGGTAGGCGCCGCCGTCCGGAAGCTGGGTGGAGGCCAGATCAATAATTCTCTCCCTTGCACGGTCCGGAATCTGATGCACAAAGCCCAGGATATCCTGGTTGGAATCCCGGAAGCCCATTCCCCGTCCAATACCGGATTCAAAATAGGAGGCGCTTCTGGACAGATTGAAGGTGACCATGCACTGATACTGGCTCCATATATTTACCTGGCGGTTCAGCTTCTCATCGGAGGAAATGACCTTATATCTGGATAACAGCTGATCCCAGTACGCGCCAAGCTCTTCCAGCGCCCTGTCCACCGCCTCAGCGTCAGAAAATCTGGCAATCATCTCTTCTGCCTTTTTCTTATTGATTACATTCTTGCTAATAGCATCGCCAGTAAGATTGTGTTCAAACTTCTCTTCAAAAGCATTCTCGATATATCCTAATACAAATACATAATCCCTGCTCTCACCAGGCTCCAGATTCACCTCCAGGCAATGGGAGGCGATGGGATGCCAGCCGTCGGCAACGGAATTACTGCTCTTCCCGGCCAATACTGCCTGCGGGCGCTCAAAGCCCTCATAGGTTCCCAGAAAGCTCTCACGGTCAGAATCAAAACCGGCAATGGGAGCATTGACAGAGAAAAAGGCATAGTGATTCCTTCTCTCCTTGTATTCCGTCTTGTGGTAGATTACAGAACCCTTGATCTCTACCTCACCTGTATTATAATTCCTCTGGAAATTGGTCATATCATCCTGGGCATTCCACAAACACCACTCGAGGAAGGAGAACAGCTTCACCTGCTTCCTTTGATCCGAGGTGTTCCGGATCGTCACCTTATGAACCTCCGCATTGGTATCCATGGGAACAAAAAAGGTTACCTCTGTTTCCACGCCTCCCCGCGCGCCGGTAATCCTGGTGTATCCCATACCATGCCTGCATTCATAGTGATCCAGCTCCTTTTTTGCCGGAGCCCATCCCGGTGACCACACGTCCCCCCCGTCATTGATATAATAATAGCGTCCGCCTCCAAGATCCAGGGGCACATTATTATACCGGTAACGGGTT
>JAEWYQ010000075.1 GCA_023395555.1 Bacillota bacterium | reverse complement strand
CATTATAACGAACAAGGAGAAGAGATAATTCGAGATAAAACGGAAGAAAGGAGCCGCTTACGGAAGATACGATAATCGGTTCTCGAAAAATTTCAGCAGTTGAATTTCGGAAATTTTTTAAAAAAACGATAGGTGAGGATTATGAAAAAAATCCTATTGTCTGGAGTGTCATAAAAGTGTCGGCAAACCATAAAGGAAAATCCTTAAAAGAAATAATTTTAAATACATGAAAAAATTTGCGACGATGTTTCCAGAAATTAAATTTGTGCAAGAGCCACTTGCACAATTAACCTGGTATCATCTTCAAACATTGATGGACAAGGTTCCCGATAAAAATGCTTATCTTTGGTATGCCGGAAAAACCTTGGAGAATGGCTGGTCTCGAAATATCCTTGTACATCAAATTGAAACTAAATTATATGAGCGACAAGCTTTACCTGGTAAAGCTACCAACTTTGAACATACGCTTCCGTCACCACAAAGTGAACTGGCACGGGATACCCTTAAGAACCCGTATGTATTTGACTTCATTGAAATTCGTGATGATATAATAGAACGCGAGATAGAAAATGAATTAGTGGCGAACATTGCCAAGACACTGATTGAACTCGGTACAGGGTTTGCGTTCCTTGGTAATCAATATCATCTTTCTGTTGGCAATGAGGACTATTATCTCGACCTGCTGTTTTACAATACGCGCCTCCGTTGCTATGTTGTTGAGCTAAAAGCCGGAAAATTTAAGCCGGAATACGCTGGAAAGCTGAATTTTTATCTTTCGGCAGTAGATGATATACTTCGGCATAAACACGACAATCCGTCGATTGGAATAATGCTCTGCAAGGAGCGGGACAAGCTGACTGCTGAATATGCCCTGCGTGATATTAACAAACCCATCGGCGTAAGCGAATATAAGCTCTCCGATTTTGTACCGCAGGAATTGGCAGATACGCTACCCACAGCGGAGGATATCGAAAAGCGGATCAAAGAAAAATATGAGGTTGAGGAAGATAAGAAGGCGAGATGAAGCTTTTATAACTTCCAATTTTTCAGGTTAATTAGCGGGAATCTTATCGGTTCAAAGCTAAAAATCTTTTTCCACTATTATTCCAAAACACGAAACCTGTCGAAAAAAGCCAAAGTCTTGCTTTGCAAGCCTTAATTGCTTTTTGGCAGGTATTTTGTTACAATGCAGTTATGAAATATACTGTATAGGAGATATTAATGTGGTCACATCAAGTGATTTACCTTCTTACATTACAAATATTAGCCCCTTTGACAGTGTAAAACATAAAATCATGTATGAATTTTATCAAAATGATGACTTTAGACAACAAGCTATAAAAAGTAAATGGGTTATGGAAATTGGAGCCGAACAAAAGCCTGACGGCAGTTGGGGAAGATTTCATACGCAAAATTCAAGCTTAAAACAAAAATATCCGACAACAGAGAACGCGTTGATACGATTAAATTATCTTGCTATGCGTCGAGGGGATACTGTCGTGGATAAAGCTTGCGTGTATATGGAAGCTTTATTAAATGACTTATCATCTTGGCCAGATGCTTGGGAAGGAAATAAGTGGTTCAAGCCGGGTGTACCACTTTTTATTGCATCTAAATTAGCAATGTTTGGTTCGGAATGTGGAATATATCTTGAAACTTGCGGAAAATGGCTTGATGTCCTTGTAAAAAGTTTTGAGAATGATGAATATTGCAGTAAGAGAACAAATAAAATTTCCGAGCAACTATTTGGTGTTGATATCCATGATAATTATGTCCAAAGGAAGTTTACGGATATTTGCATATTATGTTGTTGCTTTCTGCATTTAACGGTTTTATTGAAGAATTTGCGCATGAAATCAAGTGGCTGATAAATAATCGAGGAGCGGATGGCTTTTGGGATTTTGGTAAAAATGCGAGCACAAACAAACTGTCTGATAATTGGCATTCTGAAACAAGCAGGAAAATAGATCATTCTGTTTTAGTGTTAAGTATCTTAAAAAAGTGTTGCAATCTCGTAGTATAAGAATTTTCTTCATTAAACCGAGGGCGTCTTTTTCATAGCACCCTTCCAAAGAAAGCAGTAAATTACGATATGAAATTTGCCGCTTTTTTTATGTTTAAATGGATTATAGTTAAGATGAATGATGATGTGTGCCAAAACTACAGCCTATTATTGCCCGAATGGAAAAGGAGACTACAAACCCACACATTGATACAATATTGAAGGTATTAGCGCCTCTAGGGAAGAACCTTGCAATCGTACCACTGAAACATAAATAATCCCTGCTAAAATAATCAAGCAAGTTAAACTCAAAAAGCTTTTTTGCAATTTTTTGATTACATATGGTAAGATTTGTGATATAATTATTCTGGATTGTTTATATTTAACGAAGGGGGTGCTAACTGTATTATGCTACAAATGCAAAATAAGAGTTCAGGTGGCAATGATCAGACCTATCAAATATTTGGATGTGGAAAAATCAATCTGGTGATAGAAATCGGGCTGGGCGCAACCGCTGGTGAATGGTGGCATATTGCAGAAATGTTCTCTGCGAAATATACAGTTTTGCTCTATGAACGAAATCGCAATACCGCAACTCAACGCACACCTCAAAATATCGCAAGAGAGCTACATGCGCTTTTAAAGCAGCTTAATTGTGAGGAGCAGATTACGCTTTTAGCGCATTCGCAAGGTGGATTGTATGCACAGCAATTTATACGTCTCTATCCCAATATGGTAAAAGGTATATTACTGATTGATCCCCTTTCTGCCAATGATAACAAATATAAAACATTATTAACGCCGGAAGAGCAGAAAAAGAGTGGATTTGACAAGACAAGTAACCTGGTCGTTATGAGTAAACTGGCAAAGCTTCATCTTGGGTTTTTAATAAAGGCAGTCATGAAAAAGGCTCCGCCGTTTTATTACTACAAGGATTTTTCAAAGGATGCTTCTGACTATATTTTGTTGGCGATCACTCAATCAGCCATATACACCTCGGCTTTGGAGGAGTATAGATTGGCGCATGAGGAAGAAATTGTTGAGCCTTTAAAAGAAAAATTGGACTTTCCGGATATCCCGCTTGTTTTGATCACGCACACGAGTGAATTTTCTATAAAAGAAATTGTGAAATTCGGGCGTACCAGCGTAGATTTTGCAACAAGAGTTGAAGATCTCTGGCAGTCACTGATGAAGGAATACCTGATATTCAGCAACAAAAGCAAATACATTCAGGCCCAAAACAGCGGACACTATATCCACTTGACTGAACCAAATTTGATTCATGACGGCCTTGAGTGGATTGACAGTTGCACAAAATCTGCATAATGTTAGTCCTGAAGAAACCTTTGTTGAGCACAGAGAAACCGTAGCGCTTATAAGCATATTTACCGTGCATCTAATTTTGACCTAATGAAACATATGAAATGACCTTTTAGTTTTGGACAGTTCTGATTGGACTGAACAAAATTGGAGGTCATTTTTTGGCTTGGAAACCGAATGCAGCAGAACTTCGATTTATCAAGGGGTTTTTATTTTGTGTTGCATTTCGTGTTGCATAAACCTCTTGAATTCATCCATGGCCGCTGCAGTATGAACCTTCCGTACAGGGTCAGCCAGGCATTGTATTTTTGAATATCAAGTAAGCCGGTAGTCTAAGCACTCTTTTTCTGGTTTCTGTTTTGGCAATATCTTTTCTATGCTCAGCGCCATCTGCATAAACAACAACTTCCTCAATACATATATACTTACCTTTTTCTAATAGTGATTTTGATTCTGTTAGTCTGCACCCCCTTGATTTTGGTAAGTAGAATTTAGTTTTTCATTTAACGTAAAAAATACACCCAACATATTTTTGTTGTGATTTTATGTGAAAGGTGTTATAATAGGCTCGTTGAGGGCGATATTATAATCACCTGATTGTTATATTGCAGAAATCGTCTCTGTTTGCAGCAGGGGCTTTTTTTATTTTATATATTGTGAGTAGAATTATTTGATAATTTTTAAATCCCTCAAGTCTTGAGTATAGAATTCAACAGTATTAGATTTGATGAATTTATATCGTAAACCTTTGTGACTGTATTCTTTATTTAATTCCTTTTCTTCAATTGGAATTGAAAAAGATTTCTTAGTAGTACCTGACTCAACATTGGGAATTAAATATATGGCATTACTCTCTATAATTGGTGTTATGCCATATACGCTCCATAGATCGTCATCGTTTATCCATGCGCTATTGTCAAATCCTACGTATACTGTTACCTTGATTGGATCATATGTTATATAAGGTGAAGCGAATCTGGTTATATATTCTCTTTCAGCTAATTCATAGGAAGTGTCGCTATCTTCAGTGTCGGAATTTTTAGATGAAGGAGGCGTATCGTACTTTCCTATACTGAGTGTGATTGTAGATATCCCCTTTTCAACTGGCGTAACATATAAGGAAATAATATTATTTTCCGCATCACCATCACCGAACTCTATTTCTACATTATAATTGTCTACTTTCGCAGTCAAAAACTCTCCGTCTCTGGGTTTAGCAAATGTTATTAAAATCTCTTGATATTCATCCATGGGAGTGTAAAGGGAAGCGTCCTTTATATTTGTTGATAAGCGCCCTTTTACGGTTATTGTACAGGTTAATTTTGTATTATTGCTTCCTGCGCCAATAGTAGCCGTAATTGTAGCTTTGCCTTTTGCGAGAGCAGTCACCTTTCCGGATTTGTTTACTTCGGCAACTTCTGTATTACTGGATTTCCACATTATTTTTTTTGTTGTATTATTTACTTTCAAATTATATTTGTCATTAACATACATCGTCTTTTTTGTAGTATTTAACTTTAATGGTTCAGCAGCCATTATATTTTTACCTGGACAAAGCATAGTGCTTATAAAGATAAATAAAAATAATGAAAAAAATTTCTTCATAGTAAAATCCTCCCTTGTTGTATTTAACATCATTTACCATTATAACAAATAATCAGGGAGAAAGCTACAATATATCACAAGCCACCATACAACCAATGATTTTCTGCTGCCAGCAGCTCGGGCTGTAGCAATTGATATCGATCAGGATGGAACGAATGATATCAAAAAAGGGGAACAGTACCGAGAACATTACGCCAATGTAGGCGTGGCCTTCCAGCTGGTGAAGGAGTTGCAGCGCTGTGGATTTGATGTGATGCAGACGGGTTTTAACGATGATAACGCCGCGGATGACCCTGATACCGCCCTGGCAGGGATAGCGAAGGCAAATTGTGAATATAGCATATCCGTCCACTTCAACGCTTATGGTGACGGTGCAAGCTTTAACAGCGCCCAGGGTGTGGGAATATATATCCATGACAAAATATGCAGGCCAATCTGATAAGCTGGCCCAGACGGTGCTAAAACACCTGGCGGGAGGCACAAAGCAGACCGACCGGGGCGTAACGAAGCAGTCCATGGCAATGTGCAACTGCAATGCCATGGATGTCAAGGCAGCCGTCCTGTGTGAGCTCGCTTTTATGACTAACCTTAACGAGGCCACAACCATGATGGCCAGTAAAGCCTTCTGGTTGGAAAGCGCACAGGAAATTGCAAAAACCCTTGATTTATAAGGGCACTGAAAAACCTCCGATTTTTTTAGTCGGAGGTTTTTTAGTGTATATTTATTCCCAGCAATTTCAGAATAAAAACGAGAAATAAGTTGTGGTTTCATTAAAAATAGAAAACAGTCCCG
>JAEWYQ010000077.1 GCA_023395555.1 Bacillota bacterium | reverse complement strand
CCCTGGGGGTGCCTGACACCTCTTTTCTCTCTTCTCTTTTCCTTTATGTCAGGGGAATTACAGATTGGCGTTCGATAATCTCCAGATCCAGGAGTATCCTTTTCTCCGGTATCGGCTCCTCATCAATCTGCCGCATCAGCAGGTCAATGGCACATTCCGCTTTCTTGGCAATATTCTGGGAGATGGTGGTGAGCTTGGGGCTTGAGAAAATAGCGGCTTCAATATTATCAAAGCCGACGATGGACAGATCCTTGGGAAGGACATATCCGTTTCTGCGGGCACCTTCCATGATACCGATTGCCATAATGTCCGCCGTTGCAAATACGGCTGTGATCTCCCCCCTGCGCTCGCTGATATCGCGGCCTACGGTGACACCGGTATCGTAAACCGGCATGGTGGCATAGGCAAAGGAATCCTGGAATTCGATCCCCGCATCCTTCAGCGCGGCTTTGTAGCCTAGAAAACGCTGGTTTACAACGGTATCCACACCCTCGTCCTCGATGGGACCGGCAAAAGCAATCTTCTTATGTCCCATGCCGATGAGATACTTGGTAGCGATATAACCGCCCTTGTAATCATTGATTCCAACGCTCAATATATCCGGGTAATCCGTATAGCTGTCCAGAAAGACCATGGGCAGATGGTTGCTGGTTAATATTTTATGAACAATCCTGTCATAGTAGGGCATCAGGAAAACAGCCCCGTCCATATTCCAGGTCTTTAGCAGCGCGGATATATCGGAAGCGCGGCTCACGGAACGAATCATGGCATAATAGCCCTTCTTTCTGACGGAATGCTCTACGACTCCGATTAACTCACTCAGATAGGGATCTTTAAAAAAATTATAATCTCCTGCATCCAGAGGAATGATGACACCGATGATCTTTGTCGATTTGATGGTCAGACTTTTCGCTGACAGATTCGGGACATAGTTCTTCTTTTTGATCAGCTCCTGGATCAAAGTAATATTCTTGTCAGATACCTTGCTGTGGTTGCCGTTGATGACATTATAAACAGTCATGACGCTGACGCCGGCTTCTGATGCAATTTCTTTTATAGTTGACATGATATCTTCCTCCATCTTTATTATTATTGATACCATAGGTTTTTACAAGCCCAAGCCAGAAATAAAATGAAAAATTCGTAATAGTTTATCACTCATCTGTTGGATAGAAACGGAATATGCGGGTGGAAGTGAGTGCCGCGTTCCTGCGCGAATGAAGTATATCGATAAACTTTATTGCCTATGAAAATAAAAGTGTTTAAAAAAGATTATAAAGCATTTACGTCAAAATAGCAATGAAAAATAAATTATATAAAACGCGTTATATGAAAAGTGGATAAATATATAAAAAAAAGATGCAAAAAACTGTTGACAATATACAAAACTGGTGATAATCTAAAAGCAGGTATACCGATAAACCTATTAATACTATTTTATTTAACAGGGAGGATATGAAATGAAAAAATTGGTAGTTGTATTCCTTGTAATCGCTATGATTTTTTCCATGGCCGGCTGTAAGAAACAGGTGACAGCCAAATTTGCAGATGATTTGAAATGGGATGAGAGCAAACAGGAATATGTATTTGAGAAGAATGCAGAAGTGAAATTCTGGACGGATAACGATCCGTATGCAGAGAAGCTGATTGAGCTCTGGAGTGCAAAGTATCCCGATGTACCCATCAGCTACGAGAATGTAGGCTCCACGGATACGGCAGCGAAGATGAAGCTGGACGGCCCGGCAGGCTTAGGTGCCGATGTGTTTTATATTCCTCATAACAGTGTGGTTGATATGAGAGAGGCCGGGCTGCTCTTCCAGATTCCGGAAAGTGATGAGACTTATTTTAAAGACCTCATGCAGGATTCTGCGACTGCAGTAACCTTGTATCAGGATAATATGTATGCGGTTCCCTCCAGCGTGGAGAATGTGGCTCTGGTTTATAACAAGCAGATTCTTGCCGCTCTACCCACCCTTCCCACCAAATTGCAGCTCACGGCATCCAATCTGCTGGAGCAGATCGAAAGGGAAGAGATCTACCTGGAAGAGCTGTTGTCCGGAATTGCTGCCTGGGGCAATAATTTTGCAGGAACCGGAGCGGAGATTCCCTTCCTTGCCGACCGTTTTGAGAGCGAAGGCGATGCAGGGGCAGCGGTAGAAGATAAGCATACCCTTCTGGCCTGGCAGCTGTATGATGCCTACCACAACTATTTCTTCTTAACCAGAGATGGATACCGGGTATTTGGTGCGGATAACAACGATCCGACGAAGTTTGATATTACTTCCCCTCAGGTTACTTCCGCCATCAAAGCCGTTACCGGTGACTGGTACGGCAATAAGGACGGCTCCAAGCTATTCCCCGGCCTGGCCACCATTCAGGACATGGGCTGGGATCAGGGACCGGCACGCTTCCAGAAGGGTCAGTTGGCTATCACCTTCAGCGGCCCTTGGGTGATTTCTGATATCAAGAAGAATTTCGCTGACTGGATTGAGACGGGCAAATTCGGATTAACCGCGGACAGCAAGGTTTCCGATATCTACGGAGCAGGCAAGATACCCAGATTCAGCAATGACCAGCAGCCTGTCACTTTCTCCGGCGTACAGGTTACCGGTATGAACATTTATACCAATTATCCCAATGCCGCGATGAATTTATTGAGATTCCTCACCAGCGACGAGGTTATGAATGCAGTGTATAACACTCTGGGCAAGATCCCGGCTGTGAAGGATTCTAATTCAATACCGGGACTGAACGAGGATATCATCAGCCAGGGCTTCTTAAGCCAGGCGGCTTATTCCCATGCAATGCCTGTAATCCAGGAAGGTAATTATATGTGGGATCCTCTTCGCGATGTTTGGACCAATATCTTTGATGAAAAGATGTCCGTCGAAGACGCTCAGGCAAGATCACTGCAGGATTATGAGAACATACTGGCTAATTCCGGCAAGGCGGAAGGCGAAGAAGGCCAATAAGAACCAGAGTACCAGTATACAGGATATCGCTATATAGAATGGAGGGTATTGCAAAGCCTTAACGGAGGATTTGCAATACCCCTCTTATAAAAATAAGGAGATCTTATCTTATGAATACAAAAAAGACATCCAAATGGTGGCAAAAGCTTATTGGTCAGAGAATGACCTCCTCCGGCTGGCTCTCTTTCTTCCTGTTCGGCCTGGGCCAGCTGAAGAATAAACAGAAGGGGAAGGCCTTGTTCTTCTTTGCCTTTCAGTTTGTATATGTAGCGGTGGAGGTGCTCACCAGCTCCCTGGTATCCCCGGGAATTCCGGGACAGCCGGATTATTGGGGCTATGGCTTCTTCCGAAGAGGTATCCATGGTTTTATCACATTGGGAGAGACCACCGGCGGAAGGTTCCGGGATAATTCTCCCATCATGATGATCGAGGGCATTATCGTCTTCTTCCTGCTCTTTATTCTTGCGGTAATCTGGCTGATGAACATCCGGGACGCTAACAATACCTGTATCAGATACCGGGAGGCGGGAGAGCGGCAGACCTCGAAGGAGTTCTACAAGGAGGTATTTGAGACCGGTTTTGCTTATGTGGTCAGTGCGCCTGCTTTAATTTTAATGATGTTTGTCTCCATTCTTCCGATTATATTTTCGTTTTTAACGGCATTTACCAATTATGACGCTTACCACAATCCCCCTGCGGATTTAATTGACTGGGTTGGATTTTCCAACTTTGCTAAGATACTGCAGCTTCCCGGATGGAGAAGCACCTTTCTGGGAGTTGCGAGCTGGACCGTTATCTGGGCCATTCTTTCCACCTTCACCACCTTCTTCGGCGGTCTGCTGGTAGCGGTGGTGATTAACAACAAGAGAGTAGTATTTAAGAAGATCTGGCGTACGATTTTAATTCTGCCCTGGGCAATCCCCAGCATGGTGTCCCTGCTGGTGTTCCGGAATTTTCTGAATCAAACCTACGGTCCTTTGAACCGGATGCTGCAGATGAACATTCCCTGGCTGAACGACGCCACTATTGCGAAAATAACCTTGGTAATCATTAACTTCTGGCTTGGTGTTCCTTATTTTATGATGCTTATGACCGGAATTTTAACAAGTTTTGATAAGACCTTGTATGAGGCTGCAAAGGTGGACGGGGCAAACAGCAGCCAAAGCTTTTGGAAAATCACTTTCCCGATTCTGCTGTCCCAGACCATGCCGCTGCTGATCATGTCCTTTGCCGGTAATTTTAATAATTTCGGCGTCGTATTCTTCCTCAGCGGAGGAGGGCCGAGAAATATAGCCTACGAATATGCGAATCATACGGATATTTTAATTACCTGGATTTACAACATGACCAGAGATTTCAAGATGTATAACATGGCTTCCGTTATGTCCATTCTGATCTTCCTTTTGATCGGAAGCATATCTACCTGGAACTTTTTACGAAGCGATGCATTTAAGGAGGATTAATGAATGATGGAGAGACCGCGTAAGAAAAGTACCCTGTCTGTGGCAGACCGCATCAAGGATATCCTGGCCTATATCGGGATCTATGCCCTGCTGATTATCCTGGCAATATCCATACTGTACCCGGTGATCTGGATTGTAGGCTCGTCCTTCAACCCCGGCTCCTCCCTGGCATCGGCAACCGCTATTCCCAAGCATCCGACTCTGAATAATTTTATCCGTCTGCTGACGAAGACAGATTACAAGCTCTGGTATTTGAACACTCTGTCGGTGGCGGTGGTCAATATGATCGTATCCGTACTCCTGGTCGGGACCATGGGATATGTGTTCGCCCGTCTGAAATTTGCAGGGAAGAGGATTGGCCTGCTGGCGATATTGATTCTGCAGATGTTCCCTACTTTTATGGGAATGATCGCGATTTATGTATTCTTTCTGAATTTCGGTCTGCTGAACCAGCCTCTGGCGCTGGTGCTGATCTATTCGGCAGGCCAGATTCCTTACAACACCTGGCTGATTAAGGGATATCTGAAGAATGTATCCATCTCCCTGGATGAGGCGGCTCAGATTGACGGAGCTACCAAGCTGCAGATTTACACGAAGATTGTACTGCCCATTATGTTTCCGATTCTGACCTTTGTGGCTATCACACAGTTTATGGGGCCCTGGTTTGACTATATCCTGCCCAGCTTCCTGATTTCTTCCAGTAAGAAAAAGACCCTGGCGGTAGGGCTGTATGAGATGATTAACACCGAGACCAATACGAATTTCACCATGTTTGCGGCAGGCGCAGTGTTGGTGGCGGTTCCCATTGCCATCCTCTATCTGTTCCTGCAGCGGTACTTGATTGAAGGACTCAGCGCCGGCGCGAATAAAGAATAGCCGGCTGAGGCAGCGAGAAAGGTAAGGTTCCAATATGGCAAAAAACACAAAGAAATCATTGAGAAATAAGATAATCTATTCGGTTTATGTCCGAAATCACGGCAAAAACGGGAAGTTTACCGATGTGCTGGAGGATCTTCCCCGGATTAAGGAGCTGGGAACGGACATTATCTGGTTCCTCCCGATCCATCCCATCGGAGACCTGAATAAAAAAGGGATGGGCGGCCCCTATTCCATCCGGGATTATACCGGGGTGAATCCGGAGTACGGAACGATGGAAGAGTTCAAGGAGCTGATCGATGCGATTCACGGTTTGGATATGCAGGTGATGATCGATGTGGTATATAATCATACCTCCCATGATGCCGTATATGTGAAGGAGCACCCGGAGTATTATTACCGCAGGGACGGCAGGTTTGCCAACCGGATTGCAGAATGGTCGGATATCATTGATCTGGACTATGCCAACCGGGAGCTGTGGGAGCCTCAGATAAAAGCGCTGCAGATGTGGATGGAGCTGGGAGTGGACGGCTTCCGCTGTGACGTTGCTCCCATCGTGCCCATGGAATTCTGGAAAGAAGCAAGGCAGGCACTGGAGAAGCTTAATCCGGAGGTGATCCTTCTGGCGGAGACAGTTCATCCGAGCTTCATTGAGCATGTGAGAAGCCGGGGCTTTTCCATGGCTTCGGACAGCGAGGTATACGAGGCTTTTGATATCTGCTATGACTATGATACTCATGGAGAGCTGCTGCAATATTTTCAGGGAAAGCTTCCGTTGGAAAAGGTGTTGGAAAGAAAACGGCAGCAGGAGGTAATTTATCCTGAGAATTATGTTAAGCTGAGATACCTGGAAAATCATGATAACCCCAGGGCGGCGGCTTTGATCCCCAATGAGGGGATGCTGCGGATGTGGACCGCATTTATGTATTTTGAGAAGGGTGCGGTGCTGATTTATGCAGGGCAGGAAGCAAAGAACCGGAAGCTGCCCTCGTTGTTCGGCGTGGATCCGGTAGACTGGGAGGGGTTGGAGGAGGACTTTGTCTCTTTCCTTATACGTCTGGGAGAATTGAAGAAGGATGAGATCTTTGCCCAGGGCGTCTATAAAATCCATCCCATGCCGGCAGACCAGGTGATCTATGGAAGCTATATCCGAGACCGGGAGATACTCCTGGGAATCTTTAATGTAGGACTAAAAGCGGGGGAGATTGATCTTACGGTGGAGAATGAGAATTATACCGTAATCAATGAAATTCCCGATGGCATTTATGAAAATCTCATTGACGGGCAGCCGGTAGAGCTTAAAGGCCGGAGACTCCGGCTCCGGCAGGAACCGATACTGCTGAGAATGAAACTCTAAATACGGATGGAACCTACTCACAGCGCAGAAGAGATAACGACATCGGAAAGGACGAATCTTGAGTAAGACAGATCAATTAAAAATCACCCCCCAATGTGCACCGGAAAATATTGTGCAGGGTGATTGCTATCGATTTACAATATTGACGCCATGCTTGATTCGCATGGAGTATAATGAGGCAGGTATATTTGAGGACCGTGCGACGCAGACCGTGCTTCACAGAGACTTTGAACCCCGGAACTTCCAGGTGATTGACGGGGAGGAGGGTCTCCAGCTCCTGACCGAGGCAGTCCATATCCTGTATGATAAGAAGAAGTTCTCCCGTAACGGGCTGACCGTGAAGCTGAGAGGAAACTTCACGGTATATCACAGTGTTTGGAATTACTCGGAACCGGCGCAGAATCTGGGAGGGACGGCAAGGACGCTGGATGGAGCGGATGGACCCATTGAACTGGAGCCGGGGCTTTTATCCAGAAATGGCTTCTCTATTCTGGATGACAGCAAATCCCTTCTGATCCGGGAGGACGGATGGCTGGAGCCGAGGGAGGAAGGCATTATCGATTTGTATTTCTTTGGTTATGGGCGGGATTACCGGAGCTGTTTGAAGGATTATTACCGTCTGACCGGGGCCACCCCGATGCTTCCCAGGTATGCCCTGGGGAACTGGTGGAGCAGATTCTACCGTTACACTGAAGAGAGCTACAAGGCTCTGGTAGAACACTTTGAAGCAGAGCAGATTCCGTTTACGGTTGCCGTAATGGATATGGACTGGCATCTGACCAGCCTTGATCCACAATATGGCAGCGGCTGGACCGGGTATACCTGGAATAGGGAGCTGTTCCCTGATCCCCCGGGCTTCATGAGCTGGCTTCATGAGAAGGGGATGCGGATTACCCTGAACGTTCATCCTGCGGATGGGGTTCGGCCCCATGAAGAAATGTACGAGGAGATGGCCGGGGAGCTGGGGGTAAATAAGGAATCGCGGACAGCGCTGCCCATTCCCTTTGATTTGACGGATCGGGAGTTCCTCAAGGCTTATTTTAAATATCTGCATCACCCCAATGAGCGGGCGGGAGTGGACTTCTGGTGGATTGACTGGCAGCAGGGAAGCAGCTCCAGGATGGAGGGAATGGACCCTCTTTGGATGTTGAATCATTTTCATTTCCTGGATCAGTCAGAAAGCGGAAAGCGTGCTCTGATCCTGTCCAGGTATGCGGGGCCGGGCAGCCATCGTTACCCCATCGGATTTTCGGGAGATACCGTAATATCCTGGGAGACCTTAAGGTTCCAGCCCTATTTTACGGCCACTGCCTCCAATATCGGTTTTGGCTGGTGGAGCCATGATATCGGCGGGCATATGAATGGAATCAGGGACGATGAGCTGGCGGCCAGATGGCTGCAGTTTGGTGTGTTCTCCCCTATTATGCGCCTGCATAGCTCAGGAAGTCTTTTCAACGGGAAGGAGCCCTGGCGCTATAACCGGATCGTCCATGAGATTATGAAGAATTTTCTGAGGCTGAGGCATCGGCTGCTTCCCTATCTCTACACCATGAGCTACCGGTGCAGCGTAGAAGGAGAGCCCCTGATCCAGCCCATGTATTATCAATACCCGGAGAGTGCCCAGGCGTACGAGGCGGGGAATCAATATTATTTCGGTACGGAGCTGATTGTGGTGCCGGTGACGGAGGCCATGGACCGGTCTCTTAACCTGGCACCGGTGAAGGTGTGGCTCCCGGAGGGAATCTATATCGATTTCTTTTGCGGCAGGATTTATGAGGGAGGAAGATGTCTTGAGATGTACCGAAGCCTGGCCGGCCTTCCGGTTTTGGCCAGGGCCGGAGGCATTGTTCCCATGAGGGCCGGGGAGGAGACGGGCAATGACATAAGCAATCCCGAACGGCTGGATATCCGGATCTTTGGAGGGGAGGACGGAAGGTTCTGTCTGTACGAGGATGACGGAGAGAGTCTGGAATATGAAGACGGGGCCTGGGTAAAGACCAATATGGTGCTTGATTGGCGGAAGGGATACTGCTTCCGCATTGAAGCAGCCCAGGGCAGAACGGAACTGATACCGGATCACCGATATTACCGGTTAAGCTTTTCCGGTTTCCGGGATTGCCGGGAGATCATGGTTACCTCGGAAGGGAAAAAGGTGAAATTTCAGCAAGAATATGATACCGGCAGGAATTCCATTGAGCTCATTCTGGACAAGGTACGGACAGACCGGGAGCTGCTGGTTCAGTTTGGTGACAGGCCGCAGCTGGCGGATAACCGGATCGAGGGGGAGTTGCTGTCCTTCCTGGATCAGGCTCAGATTGAATTCCAGCTGAAAGAGAGAATCTATGGGCTGGTGAGAGCGAATTTGAAGCAGGGCCATGCAGACGCTGCCAAAATCATTACAGAGCTTCATGCTTTGGGACTGAACCGGAATTTATTCGGAGTACTATGTGAGATTTTATTAGTTGGTGCTGTAAAGCAGTAATAGGAGGAGAGAATGGAACAGTCAGCAGTATTTCATAAAGGCAGCAGTAGTTACGCATATGCATATAACAGGGAAATTATTCATATCAAGCTGCAGACCAAGAAGGATGATGTACAAGCGGCGGAGCTGCTCTGGGGCGATCCCTATGATTATCGGGAACGCAAAGGAGAAGGGAAAGAGACGGTTTGGGACTGGCACGGGAAACGTGTGAGAATGGAGAAGGTTGGCGACGACGGTATTCATGATTTCTGGTTTGCACAGGTCCGGCCGGAATGGAAGAGAATGCGTTATGCCTTCTGTTTGAAAAGCGACGGGCAGGAGTATCTGTACGGAGAGCAGAGGTTTTGCCGGCTTACTTCGGATACGGACCCGGAGCTGTTCCGGCCGCTGAACTTTTTCTGCTTTCCCTATATTAATCAGGCGGATGTCTTCCAGGCACCGGACTGGGTGAAGGATACGGTCTGGTATCAGATCTTTCCGGAACGCTTTGCCAACGGGGACAGGAGCAATGACCCGGAGGATAAGAAGGCATGGGAGGAGGACCGGCCCACTCCCTGGGATTATTACGGCGGAGACCTCCAGGGAGTGATTGATCACCTGGATTATTTGCAGGAATTAGGGGTGAACGGTATTTATTTTACCCCAATCTTCCAGTCCCGCTCCAACCACAAATACGATACCATTGATTATCTGGCGGTTGACCCTCATTTTGGCAGTCAGGAGACTCTGGTAAAACTGGTGGAGGAGGCTCATGCACGAGGAATCCGGATTATGCTGGATATTGTGTTCAACCACAGCGGTTTTTATTTTCAACCGTTCCAGGATGTGGTAGAATATGGACAGGATTCCAGCTATAAAGACTGGTTTCATATTCATGGATATCCGGTCTATGACAGCTCCATCGATCTGTACTCCTCGAAGGTGCTTAATTTTGAGAGCTTTGCCTTTACACCCAGTATGCCCAAGCTGAATACGGAGAATCCCCAGACAAGGGAATATCTTCTGGATGTGATCCGTTATTGGAGTGATATTGCCCCCATTGATGCCTGGAGGCTGGATGTGGCCAGCGAGGTGGATCATGCCTTCTGGCGTGAATTCCGCAAGGTGGTCAAGGAGAAGAATCCCCAGGCCTATATCATCGGCGAGGTATGGCATGATGCCAATCCCTGGCTGGCTGGAGACCAGTTTGATGCGGTGATGAATTACCCGCTGCGGGATGCGGCGACAGATTTCTTTGCCAAGGAGCTGTGCGGGGCCGAGGATTTTGCCAGAAGGGTAAATCACGTAAATTTCCAGTATCCGAGACAGGTGAATGCGGCCATGTATAATCTGCTGGACAGCCATGATACAGCCAGATTCTTAAATCAGGCAGGCGAGAGGAAGGAAAGGCTGAAGCTGGCCTATGTATTCATGATGACCCATACCGGAGCTCCTTCCGTCTACTATGGCAATGAGGTGGGGATGACCGGGGGGCAGGACCCGGATTGCCGCAGACCGATGATCTGGGAGCCGGAGAAGCAGGACAGGGAGCTGTTGGAGTTTATGAAGAAGCTTTTGGGCATTCGGAGGAAACACAGCGTTCTGAGGGACGAAGGAGAGCTGCGGTTTATTCCGGCGGGGAATCCGGATATTCTTCTATATCAGAGATTTACCGGGAACGAGGTTTATTCTGTACTGATGAACCGTTCTGATAAAAGGAACAGCCTGGAGCTGCCGGAGGATATGAGGAATCAATCCTGCCTGGATCTGTGGCAGGAGGAAGAGCTTTGCCAGAAGGATGCGCTGGAGCTTGAACCTTATGGATATTATATTCTAAAGCATAAATGACATGAGTTGGGAGGTTTTTTAGTGGAAAGAAAATCGGTTGAAAGCCTTGCCCATTCGGGCAGGAGGGGTGGCATTCTGGTGCATCCGACATCTTTTCCGGGGCCTTATGGGATCGGAGATCTGGGGCCCAGTGCCTATGAGTTTATTGATTTTCTGGCGGAAGCAGGCCAGACCCTATGGCAGGTGCTGCCCCTTGGGCCTACCGGGTATGGGGATTCGCCGTATCAATCCTTTTCTTCCTTTGCAGGGCAGCCGCTGATTATCAGCCCGGAGCTTCTGGGAGAGATGGGCCTTCTGACAAAGCAGGAGAGAAAGCCTGAGAAATGGGACCCGGAGAAGGTTGATTTCGGGCAGGTAATTCCTTATAAGCTGAAGCTGCTTCAGACAGCCTACCGGCGGTTTGAAGAGAAAGAGGATGGGTCCGTAGCGGAGGAATTTGAGGGATTTTGCCGGAGGCAGAAGGAATGGCTGGAGGATTATGCCCTGTTTATGGCGGTGAAGGATACCCAGGGAGGGGTTATGTGGTGCCAATGGGACCGGGAGATTGCTTTTCCCTCGAAGGAGGTCCGGCAGAGCTGGCGCCGCCGTTTGGAGCGGGAGGTACGTTATTATTCCTTTGTACAGTTCCTCTTTTTCAAGCAGTGGTTCCGGCTGAAAGAGTACGCCAACAGCAAGGGGATTTCTATTATTGGAGATATTCCCATCTTTACCGCCTTTGACAGTGCGGATGTATGGGGGAATAAGGAGCTGTTCTATCTGGATGAAGAGGGGTATCCCCTGGTTGTGGCAGGGGTTCCGCCGGATTATTTTTCAGAAACGGGCCAGTTATGGGGGAATCCCCTGTATAACTGGGAGGTCCATAAGGAGCAGAAGTTCAGCTGGTGGGTGAAACGGGTAAAGGCCGCCCTGGAGATGGTGGATTTGCTGAGAATTGATCATTTCAGAGGCTTTGAGGCCTATTATGCAATTCCCTACGGAGCAGAGACTGCGATTCATGGAGAGTGGCGTAAGGGACCGTATAAGGATTTGTTCTATGCCCTGCAGGAGGAATTGGGCGAGGAGCTTCCCATTATTGCGGAGGATCTTGGCGTGATTACCCCGGAGGTGGTGGAGCTGAGAGATCATTTCCGCCTTCCCGGAATGAAGATTCTGCAGTTTGCCTTTGATAATACGGAGGAAAATCTGTTCCTGCCCCATAATTATGTGCCGGGAAGTGTCTGTTATACCGGTACCCATGATAATGATACTACCCTGGGCTGGTATCTGCAGGCGGATCGGAGATGCCAGGAGAAGGTGAAGCAGTATATGAATACGGAGGGACAGGAGATTGCCTGGGACTTTATCCGTACCTGCTACGGATCCGTATCCCGGCTGGCAATCGTTCCCTTACAGGATGTGATGGGGCTTAATAGTGCTGCCCGGATGAACACTCCCGGAACGACAAGGAATAACTGGCAGTGGCGTTATACGCCGGAGATGCTGCATCGCGGGCTGGCAGAGAAACTGTATAAGATCAGTTTGCTTTATGGAAGAACAGCCGGGAAGGAATAAGAGGAGGGCGGTATATGCGTAAATTCATTACGAAATGTATTTCAACGATACTGTTTCTGTCCATACTGGCCGGCTGCAGCGCAGGCGCAGACAAGGGCGGAGTGAAGGTGCCGGAATGGTCCGAGAATGCCACTATGTATGAGGTCAATATCCGGCAATATACCAGGGAAGGAACCTTTAAGGCTTTTGAAGAGCACCTGCCGAGGCTGCAGGAGATGGGTGTGAAGATTCTATGGTTTATGCCCATTCACCCCATTTCCAGGGAGAAACGGCTGGGCAGCCTGGGTTCCTATTATTCCATTGCCGATTATCAGGAGGTTAATCCTGAGTTCGGTACAAAGGAGGATTTTAAGCATCTGGTGGAGCGCTGCCATGAGATGGGCTTTAAGGTGCTTATGGATTGGGTGGCCAACCACACGGGCTGGGATAATGCCTGGGTGAGGGAGCATCCGGACTGGTATACGAAGGATTCCAGCGGGAAGATTGTCTACCCGGAGACCTGGGAGGATGTTGCGGATCTGAATTTTGACAATAAGGACATGCGGCAGGCGATGCTGAAGGCGATGACCTATTGGGTGAAGGAGTTCGATGTGGACGGCTTCCGGTGCGATTATGCCGGGGGTGTGCCGGTGGATTTCTGGGAGACGGCCCGAACGAAGCTGGAGAAGATCAAACCGGTTTATATGCTGGCGGAGGATGATAAAGCCACGGCGCTTTTAATAAATGCTTTTAATTCCAACTACGGCTGGAGCTTCTTCCATGATCTGAACAGTGTGGCGAGAGGAAGCAAGAAGGCCGGAAGTCTGACCCTGTATTTTAAGAATAAGGTGAAGAACTACCCCAAAGGGACCTATCCTCTTCATTTTATTGATAATCATGATGAGAATTCCTGGAACGGAACGGTGGAGGAGAGGATCGGAGATGCCCAGCAGGCGATGCTGGCGCTGATCTTCACTGTCCCGGGTATGCCCCTGGTTTATTCCGGGCAGGAGGTGAACCTGGATCACCGGCTGGAGTTTTTTGAGAAGGACGAGATCCAATGGGAGGGCTTTGAGAACGAAGAGCTGCTTACCAGGTTGATTCATCTGAAGCTGGAGCATCCGGCTCTGTGGAACGGCAATGCGGGAGGAGAGATTCGGTTTTTGGATTCCTCCACCGAGAGGGTGCTGGTGTACCAGCGGGAGAAGGAGGAGGATCAGATTCTGGTGATACTAAATCTGTCTGACCGGAGTGCGGATGTAAAATTCACGCTGGAGCAGGATTTTGCAGGGCAGGAGCTGATGACCTCACAGAAGCAGGAGTTGAAAGCGGGAGAGAACAGCATGAGTCTGGAACCCTGGGAGTTTATTGTACTGAGCAAATAACGATTAACGGCAGGAGAAGGATAATTAAAAGGCGGAAAGCCCCGGAGCCATATGGCTCCGGGGCTTTCGTTCACTAATGCAGCTCCTCGTTATTTTGCGGCTTCCAGCTTTGCAACCGCCTCTTCCAGTGTCGGAACAAAGAAAAAATGATTGCCCCGGTTGCTTTCGTAAATAAAATCTTTGAGCGGCTTGCTGGTATAGCCGGAATAGTCGCCGACAATTGCCATTTTCACGTGATAGGTTACAAACTTCTGAAGGACCTCTCCGGCGAGACCGCTGCTCAGTACAAAGAATTCATCTGCAAAACAGCTTTTATCCAAAACAAGCCTGCTGCAATTCGTTTCGTAATTTGCAGACATGATGAAATCAAGTGCTGACTGCACGTCGTTTATTTTTTCGGATATCTCTATATAAGCTATGTTTTTCTCCTGACCTAAAATCGTGTGTTGCATAAAGTTTTCTCCCTGCTTGTCTGATTATGGATATTGGATAAAATCCAATGGCTTTATTATAATCATTCCACAGGGTTTTATCAATACTTGAAATAGGAAGCTTCCATCAGCTTCAATCCGGCTGTTTCAGACGGGAGTTTCTCTCAATCAAAATGACAAAGGAGCTGGTAAAAAGAGGATAAAAAGAATTTTGCAAAAAGTAATTCTTTATGTTGACAAACGAATAGGATCATAATATAATATCATTGTTGTCCTCAAGGGCACAATTAAATATCGAGGCGTGGCTCAGCTTGGCTAGAGCGCTGCGTTAGGGACGCAGAGGTCGCAAGTTCAAATCTTGTCGCCTCGATTTTATAACCTCTGAATTTTCAGAGGTTTTTTTGTTTTGTGCTGCACTTCGTGTTGCATATTTCCGCTGAGCTCCCGCAATAATTATAACTATATTATCTTTAAAAGGAAGGTAAGAGGTATGATACTTTCGGCATCAAGAAGAACGGATCTGCCGTGCTATTATTCGCAGTGGCTGATGAACCGGCTGGAGGAAGGCTATGCCTTATACCGGAATCCTATGAATCATGCCCAGATTTGCAAGGTAGATTTGTCACCGGAGAACATAGACTGTATTGTATTCTGGACAAAGGATCCGCTTCCGTTGATGGATAAGCTGGAGCGGTTGGAGGGGATGGGATATTCTTATTATTTTCAATTCACCTTAACACCCTATGGCAAGGAGATAGAACCCCATCTTAGAGATAAACAGGAGATTGTTTCAACCTTTCAGCAGCTGTCCCGGCGTCTGGGAAGGCACAGGGTGCTCTGGAGATACGATCCTGTCATAATAAATGACCGTATTCCCTTAGAATATCATTATAGGGAATTCACCAATCTTTGTGAGAGACTCTCCGGATATACGCAGCTTTGCACGATCAGCTTTGTTGACCAATACAGTAAATTGGCCAGGCTGGTGAAGGAGCGTGTAATCAAGACAATAAGCGAGGAACAGATGCGCAGATTAGCCGCAGAGTTTGCCGGAATTGCTGGAAAGCATCAGATGGAACTGCGGGCATGCTGCGAAGCAGTGGATTTATCCCTTGAAGGAATCTGTCCCGCGTCCTGCATTGATCAGAATACGATAGAAGGGATTCTTGGGCATCCGCTGAAGGGGAAGAGGGACAAGAGCCAGCGCAGCGGCTGCGGCTGTATTCAAAGCGTGGATATCGGGGCCTATAATACTTGCAGAAACGGCTGTATCTACTGCTATGCCAATCATAGCGAAGACTCCATCCTCAGAAATTGCGCCAGGCATGATCCGGCCTCGCCGATGCTCATTGGTAACGAGCCCGTCAAAAATCAAGAAGAATAACAATAAATCATACATAACATATAGGATATATATAATTTTTTTGAAAAATCATTAGAAATACATTGACAACTCAAATTCTATCATGTATACTAACCCCATTCCTAGGATATATTTTATAAAACAGAATGGAAGCCGAAGCAAGGAGGACGATTATGAGAACATCAATGCGTACTATGTGCAACAATATGTGTGGCATGTGCATGCCGGCGATGACATATTTGCGTGATAGGTGAATGTGATGTTTTCATATGTGCAAAAAGAGATTGCATCTTCTCTTTGAGATAGGATGAATTACAGAACAGGAAGCTTATCATAGCGGTCCTGTTTTTTTGTTAGCATTGTTAGCATTAAGAATGGTTCGCAAAGCATACCATTCGTTGTTTAAATTGGAGGTGGGGGCTGTGGCATATCAAAAACCGATCGTTCAGCTTGTGGGGCTGGGCAAGGTGTTCCAGAGCAAGAACAGCGAGGTAAAGGCGCTGGAGGATATTAATCTTGCTATATTTGAAGGAGAGATCTTCGGAATTATCGGACTCAGCGGAGCGGGAAAGAGCACGCTGGTACGCTGTATTAATTTTTTAGAGCGTCCCACCAGCGGCCGGGTGATCTTTGACGGGGCCGATCTGGGAAGTCTGCCGAAGAGGGAGCTGCTGAAGGCGAGGCAGTCCATGGGGATGATCTTCCAGCAATTCAATCTGCTGATGCAGAGAACGGCTCTGGAAAATATCTGCTTTCCCTTGGAGCTGGCCGGGGTATCCAAGAAAGATGCCAGGGCCAGAGCAAAGGAGCTGCTGGAGGTGGTGGGACTATCGGAGAAAGCAGGAGCTTATCCGGCCCAGCTGTCCGGCGGTCAAAAGCAAAGGGTAGCCATTGCCAGGGCTCTTGCCACCAATCCCAAGATTCTGCTCTGCGATGAGGCCACCAGTGCACTGGATCCCACCACCACCCGTTCTATCCTGAGCCTGCTTAAGGAGATCAACCGGAGGCTGAGGATTACCGTAATTGTTATTACCCATGAGATGACTGTAATCGAAGAAATCTGTAACCGGGTGGCGATCATTGATCAGAGCCGGATTGCAGAGGTGGGCGAGGTGGAAGAGGTCTTTGTCCGGCCCCAGTCCGCCATCGCCAGGCAGCTGGTGTTCTCAGGAGAGCCCCATATTGACAATTATACCGGAGAAAGGCAGTGCCGTATCATCTTTGACGGCAAGTCCTCTTTTGAACCGGTGATATCCAATATGGTTCTGGAATGTAAGACACCGGTAAACATATTATTTGCAGATACAAAGGATATTGACGGCAAAGCCTTCGGGCAGATGGTAATCCAGCTGCCGGATGATGCATCCGGATATAACAGGATTATTCACTATTTGAAGGCACACCAGATAACCTATGAGGAGGTGAGGTAGCATGTGGAGTCCGGAAGTCATTAAGATGCTGGGAATGGGTGTCCTGGAGACCTTGTATATGACCCTGCTCTCTTCCCTGATGGCCTATCTCATCGGTTTACCCATGGGAGTTCTGCTGGTGGTAACGGATAAGGAAGGAATCGCGCCCCTGGTACCGGTGAACAAGGTGCTGGGAGTTGTGGTAAATCTCCTGCGTTCCGTGCCCTTTCTCATTCTGGCGATTACGGTGATGCCCTTTACCAGATTTGTGGTGGGCACTACCATCGGTCCCACTGCCATGGTGGTTCCTCTGATTATCGCCTCGGCCCCGTATATTGCCAGACTGGTGGAATCCTCACTGAAGGAGGTGGATAAGGGTGTTGTGGAGGCGGCGCAGTCCATGGGGGCAACCCCATTCCAGATTATTTGCAAGGTGCTCCTTCCCGAAGCAAGGCCCTCGCTGATTGTCGGAGGTGCCATAGCAGTAACAACTATTCTAAGCTATTCCGCCATGGCAGGTATCTTCGGCGGCGGAGGACTGGGTGACATTGCGATCCGTTACGGCTACTACCGCTATGAGACGGAGATCATGTTCATCACGGTAGCTATCCTGGTTTTAATCGTGCAGGTGCTCCAGGAAGCAGGCTTCAAATGGATGAAGCGTGCCGACAAGAGATTATAGGGACCGAGGGAAACAGAAGCAGGATTAAGAGAGAAAGAATACAGGAATTGAAAAAATAAAATGAAAAGAAAGAAGGAGGATTTATCTATGAAAAAAATTATATCTATTTTAGTAGTACTTACCCTGCTTACGGTGGCCGCAACCGGCTGCCAGAAAAAGAATGTGGAGGATAAGATACTGGTTGTCGGCGCCAGCGCCACTCCCCATGCCGAGATACTGGAGAAGGCCAAGCCTGCTCTGGAAGCAGCGGGCTATGAGCTTAAGATTGTTGTATATGCCGATTATGTTCAGCCGAATCTGGCTCTGGAAAGCGGAGAACTGGACGCCAACTACTTCCAGCACCTGCCTTATCTGGAGCAGTCTAATGAGGAGAATAAGACGAATCTGGTATCTGCCGCAATCATTCATTATGAGCCCTATGGTGTATATCCCGGCAAGGTTGCATCCTTTGACGAATTAACCGAGGGAGCGCAGATTTTAGTTCCCAACGATGCTACCAATGAAGCAAGAGCTCTTCTGCTGCTGGAGGCTGAGGGATTGATCGAGCTGAAGGAAGGAATCGGCCTGAAGGCAACCAAGAATGATATTGTTGAGAATCCCAAGAAGCTGGAGATCGTGGAAATCGAAGCTGCCCAGCTGGCCCGCTCCCGGCAGGATGCCGCCATGGCGGTCATCAACGGCAACTATGCGATTGAAGCCGGACTGAATGTATCAAAGGATGCCATCGCTTTCGAGGGCAAGGATTCCATCGCTGCCGAAACCTATGGCAATATCATAGCTGTTCTCAAGGGAAATGAGGACAGAGGGGATATCAAGGCTCTGATTGAAGCCCTGAAAAGCGATGCCGTAAGAGATTTCATCAATGAAACCTATGACTCGGCGGTAGTTCCGAAGTTCTAATCCACAATATATCCTTGGGGTCATTTTTACCCTGAACTGTTACTTTTGTGTATATTTTTTGTACAAATCATAGAAATGGAAATGATTATCTGTGTCGAATTTTATGCAAACTGTTGCAGGAAAGCCGGTTCCATGCTACTATTAATAGGAATAAAAGAGCATTTGAACAAACGGGGGATGACGGTATGAAGAAGCTTATAATCTATAAGAGAAGCTGGCTGTTGATATTGCTGCCGGTTTCGCTGCTCCTGGTGCAGCTTGCCAAGAAAAGCAGCTTTTTTGCGGAGGAGATCTATGCAAAACATATCTATAAGTGGATTTCTCAGATTGTCTCCAATATTACAGGGGTATTCCCCTTTTCCCTGGGGGAACTGATCGTTGTTCTGCTGCCTTTGGCGGTTCTGGTATTTCTGTCACGGTTTGTTCTTAAGCTGATTCTGGATAAAGAGCGGCGTGAGGAGATACTGGCAAAAGGGCTTCTCAATCTGGGATGTACTCTCAGCGTAATTCTTTTTGCATTCATCCTCCTGGGGGGATTGAATTATTACAGGTATTCCTTCAGTGTTTATTCTAATCTGGAAGTATTGGAATCTACGGTGGAAGAACTGTATGCCCTTACGGAAGGGCTGATGCTGGATGCCAACGGGCTGAGATCACCCAATGCCCAGCAGCCGTTGCTGGAAGATGAGGAGGGGGTATTCCGCCTGAGTATGAATCACCGGGAGCTTGGCAGGGAGGCGGAGAAGGCTTTTGAGCAGCTGGCCGGGGATTATCCCGTTCTGGGCGGGAGATATGGGGCCCCAAAGTCTGTTCTGCTCTCGAAGATGATGTCAATGACGGAGATAACGGGAATGTTCTTTCCATTTACCATGGAGGCGAATGTTAATGTGGATGTGCCGGATTACTCCATTCCTGTGACTATGCTCCATGAGCTGGCTCATCTGCGGGGATTTATGCGGGAGGACGAGGCGAATTATATCGCTTATCTGGCGGGAATGAAATCGGAGCATGCGGATCTGAAATACAGCGCCACCATGCTGGCTCTGATCACATCGGGAAATGCGCTGTATGACCAGAGTCCGGAGCTTTACTTTGAAATAAGCGGCCAATACAGCGAAGGGGTTGTGAAGGATCTGAGAGCAAACTCCAGGTACTGGCAGCAGTATGAGGATACCGTAGTGAGCACGGTATCCAGCAAGATTAATGACACCTATCTCAAGGTCAATGCTCAGACCGATGGAGTGAAGAGCTACGGAAGAATGCTGGATCTGCTGCTGGCCAGATACCGCAGGGAGCAGCAGGATTGAGCTTTGTGAAGCATATCTATAATCACATCTAAAACGCCGATTGCAAGGGGACAACCTTGCATTGGCGTTTTTAAATATTTATGGCGGAATTGAAACTCCCTGTACCCAGCGCGGATGCAAAGATACCTCATGTCAGGCATCTGGTATATCTTACCGATAGCATAGCCATCGTAATCGAAGGGGAAACAGACGCCATATTGACGGGGGATATGGTTGATCAAGAGAAAAGCCTTGAAAAATATGAGCAGCTTGATAAAGAATTCATAAGCATGATGGAATCCTTGATTAAAGGATAGTATCATTCCGATAACGGCAGGTATAGGAGGGCAAAGATAGGAGCAACCCATTATTTGATGAATTTTAGTACTTTTAAGTTAAGATCAATTGTGGTATTATATAACATATCTATATATGGCATTATAATAAGAAACAGAATTCATCATGCAGGGATGACAACTATTAACCGGGAGGTTTTTCATGGAAGATAAAGACAAACTAGCGGGAATGGAGCCGGAGACAGCGGAGAAAGAGACGGTTTCCAAGAATTTTATTGAGATGATTATTGATAAGGATCTGGAGGAGGGAAGGGTGAAGCAGATTGCTACCAGATTTCCGCCGGAGCCTAACGGTTATCTTCATATCGGACATGCCAAGTCCATTCTTTTAAATTACGGCCTGGCTAAGAAGTACGGCGGGAAGTTCAATCTTCGTTTTGACGACACCAATCCCACCAAGGAAAAGACAGAGTATGTAGACTCCATCATCGAGGATGTAAAATGGGTTGGAGGTGATTTTGAGGATCGCCTGTTCTTTGCTTCGGATTATTTCCAGCAGATGTACGAGGCGGCAGTTAAGCTCATTAAGAAGGGAAAGGCTTTCGTATGTGATCTTACGGCGGAAGAGATCCGGGAATACCGGGGAACTCTGACGGAGCCGGGGAAGAACAGCCCGTACCGCGGCCGCAGCATCGAAGAGAATCTGAGGCTTTTTGAGGATATGAAGGAGGGCAGGCTGCCGGACGGCTCTAAGGTCCTGCGGGCCAAGATCGATATGGAATCTCCCAACATCAATATGAGAGATCCGGTCATCTACCGCGTGGCCAGGGTGTCCCACCACAATACGGGAGATCAGTGGTGCATTTATCCCATGTATGATTTTGCCCATCCCATTGAGGATGCCATCGAAGGAATTACCCACTCCATCTGTACTCTGGAATTCGAGGATCACCGTCCTCTTTATGACTGGGTGGTGAGAGAGCTGGAATATGAATGCCCGCCGAAGCAGATTGAATTTGCCAAGATGTATCTGACCAATGTGATCACCGGCAAGCGCTACATCAAGAAGCTGGTGGAGGAAGGAATTGTGGACGGTTGGGATGATCCGCGCCTGGTGTCCATCAGTGCACTGAGAAGAAGGGGCTTCACACCGGAATCCATTCAGATGTTCATGGAGCTGTGCGGTGTGTCTAAGAGCCAGAGCTCTGTGGATTATGCTATGCTGGAGTACTGCATCCGGGAGGATCTGAAGTTAAAGAGACCCAGAATCATGGCGGTGCTGGATCCCATCAAGCTGATCATTACCAATTACCCCGAAGGACAGATAGAATATCTGGAGGCGCCCAACAATCAGGAAAATGAAGAAATGGGCGTCAGACAGCTGCCTTTTGGGAGGGAACTGTATATTGAGCGGGAGGACTTTATGATAGAGCCTCCTAAGAAATATTTCCGCCTCTATCCGGGCAATGAGGTCCGTCTGATGAATGCCTACTTTGTAACCTGTCAGGATTATGTTACGGATGAGAACGGCAGAGTGACGGAGGTACATTGTACCTATGATCCGGAGACAAGGAGCGGCTCCGGTTTTACCGGACGGAAGGTAAAGGGAACAATTCACTGGGTTGCCGCAGAGACAGCGATCAAAGCGGAGGTTCGCCTCTATGAGAATTTGGTCGATGAAGAAAAGGGTGTATATAATGAGGATGGAAGTCTGAATTTGAATCCCAATTCCCTTACTATATTAAAGGAATGCTATGTGGAGCCAGGGATTGCCGCTGCGAAGGCCCCGGAGAGCTTCCAGTTCCTGAGACAGGGCTTTTTCTGCCTGGACAGTAAGGATTCAACACCGGAAGCGCCGGTCTTTAACCGGATTGTGTCGCTTAAGAGTTCCTATAAACCGGAGTAATGGATTGGAAAGAAGAAGGAGGATATAATATTGGAAAATTTATTTTCAGGCTTGGAGGCTTTTGGTCTGAAGAATTTGTCTGAAATGGACATTTATGACGAAAAGGAAAAGGACACGGGGGACAAGTCCGCAGAGGATGATAAGCCGTCGTTTTCAGAGGAGGATGCCATTTTTGACAAATCCTTTGTGTGTCCGGTGTGTGATAAGGAATTTAAATCTAAGATGGTGAAGTCGGGGAAGGTGAAGCTGGCCAATTTGGATTCTGATTTAAGGCCCATATACCAGTTTATGGATCCCCTCAAATATGATGCAGTTGTATGCCCTCACTGCGGCTTTGCGGCTTTGAACCGTTTCTTTAAATATGTGACCAATGCCCAGGCCACTCTGATTAAGACAAATATCTCCGCTAATTTCAAGGGGATTAAGGAGAATAACAGCGTATTCACCTATGATGATGCCATGATGCGGCATAAGCTGGCTCTGGTGAATTCCATCGTGAAGAAGGCGAAGACCTCGGAACGGGCTTATACCTGTCTTAAGATAGCCTGGCTGCTCAGGGGAAAGGCGGAGGCGCTGCCGAAGAACACGCCTGATTATCAGAAGCAGCTGGAGGAAATGGAAAAAGAAGAACTGGATTTTATTGAGAAGGCTTATATAGGATTTGAAGAAGCTTTTAGTAAGGAGAACTTCCCCATGTGCGGCATGGATGAGGTTACTATGTCCCTGCTTATGGCGGAGCTGGGCAGAAAGACAGGAAAGACTACGGAGTCCAGCCGATGGATATCCAAGGTTTTAACCTCCAGGAATGCCAACGAGCGGATTAAACAAAAGGCAAGGGATATCAAGGCGCTGTTAAGAGAGGAATAATCGATAAAGGCGGGAGAAGGCATTGAAGGAAAAATTATATACAATACCGGTAAATGAGGCGTTTGATTCAGATACGGAATGTCCGCTTTGCTCCATGCGCAAGACGCTGGAGGTAAATGCGGTGGATTTTACCATGGGCCCCAGCTATATGGAGGATGATATCCGGGAGGCTACTTCACGCCTGGGCTTTTGTGAAAAGCATCTGGAGCTGCTGCATAAGAATCAGAACCGGCTTGGGCTGGCGCTGATTCTGAAGACCCATATGGATAAGCTGATCAAGGATACAGAAAAGCTGTCGGGCTCGGGACCCAGACCGGCGGCCCCCTCCTTGTTCCGCAAGAAGAGCGGAACGCCGGGAGTGGTGGGATATCTCAATGAACTGGAGCAGAACTGCTTTGTATGTGAGAAGATTGACAATACCTTTGACCGCTATGTAGCCACTATCTTTCATCTCTATCATACGGAGAAAGCCTTCCGTGACAAATTCAAGGCATCGAAGGGCTTTTGCACGGGGCATTATAAGGTACTGTATTCTACCGCACCCCAGCATCTCAGCGGAGAAGAGCTGGAGGATTTCCTGCGGCAGCTGAATTCCCTCTATCTTGAGAATATGAAGCGTGTCCGGGATGATCTGGAGTGGTTTATCAACAAATTTGATTACCGCTATGCGGATGAGCCCTGGAAGAACGCAAAGGACTCCCTGCCAAGGGCCATGCAGAAGACGAACAGTATTTATTACAATAATAAGTAAGATCTATGTTTATGGTATATCGTTCCTGTTTATGAATATACTAATTAATGTGAATATGGCTGGCAGAAGCCTGCGAGCCTTTTAAGAAGTTCAGGGGGGTGTTAACCCCCTTTTCTTAAAGCCAATTGCCGGGAAGGAAATCGGCTCTGGAAAACAGAAAAATTAAAAAAAATGAGATATAAAGAGTAAAATAAAGAATAAATGAGAAATTATTAAATTTGCTGAAGTATCGTCATAGAAAGGAAGTTGCATATTAAAGGCAAATTTACTAATATATAAATCAGATTAGCACTCAACAATACAGAGTGCTAATAATCACTAAAAGTTAAAGTTTGAAGGAGGAATTAGCAAATGAAACTTGTACCATTAGGAGATAAGGTAGTATTAAAGCAGCTGGTGGCAGAAGAGACCACAAAATCCGGTATTGTATTGCCCGGCCAGGCAAAGGAAAAGCCTCAGCAGGCTCAGGTAATCGCTGTAGGACCCGGCGGAATGGTGGATGGAAAAGAAGTAACGATGCAGGTTAAGGTTGGCGATAAGGTTATCTATTCAAAATATGCCGGAACAGAAGTGAAGCTTGAGGATGAGGAATTCATCATCGTGAAGCAGAACGACATTGTTGCAGTGGTGGAAGACTAAGAACATAGAAGACGAAGAGAAGGAGAGATATTACCATGGCAAAGGAAATTAAATACGGCGCAGAAGCCAGAGCCGCCCTTGAGGTTGGTGCGAATAAATTAGCAGATACAGTAAAGGTTACCCTTGGACCGAAGGGAAGAAATGTTGTTCTTGACAAATCCTTTGGTGCACCCCTGATCACCAACGACGGTGTTACCATTGCAAAGGAAATTGAATTGGAAGATCCCTTTGAGAATATGGGAGCGCAGCTGGTAAAGGAAGTAGCGACCAAGACCAACGATGTGGCAGGTGACGGTACCACCACGGCTACGGTTCTTGCACAGGCAATGATTTCAGAAGGTATTAAGAATCTGGCAGCAGGTGCTAACCCCATTATCTTAAGAAGAGGCATGAAGAAGGCTACCGAAGTTGCTGTTGATTCTATTTTAAAGATGAGCTCCACCTTAAAGGGCAAGGAGCAGATTGCAAGAGTTGCCGCTATCTCCGCAGGGGATGACGAAGTAGGCCAGTTAGTTGCCGATGCGATGGAGAAGGTATCCAATGACGGTGTTATCACCATCGAAGAATCCAAGACCATGAAGACAGAGCTGGATCTGGTAGAGGGTATGCAGTTTGACCGCGGCTATGTATCCGCATATATGTGTACCGATATGGATAAGATGGAAGCCAACCTGGACAATCCTTACATCCTGATTACGGATAAGAAGATCTCCAATATTCAGGAAATCCTTCCGGTTCTGGAGCAGATCGTCCAGACCGGCGCAAGATTACTGATTATCGCCGAGGATGTGGAAGGCGAAGCCCTTACCACCCTGGTTCTCAATAAATTAAGAGGAACCTTCACGGCAGTGGCTGTTAAGGCTCCCGGCTATGGTGACAGAAGAAAGGCTATGCTCCAGGATATCGCCGTATTGACCGGCGGTACCGTAATCTCCGACGAGCTGGGTCTTGATCTGAAGGAAACCACTCTGGAGCAGTTAGGCCGCGCCAAGAGTGTGAAGGTTCAGAAGGAAAATACCATTATCGTTGATGGAGAAGGAGATAAGAATGAGATCAGCCAAAGAATCAGCCAGATCAAGGCTCAGATCGAGGAAACCACTTCCGAATTCGATAAAGAGAAGTTACAGGAAAGACTTGCTAAGCTGGCAGGCGGTGTGGCAGTAATCCGTGTTGGTGCGGCTACTGAGACCGAGATGAAGGAGAATAAGCTCCGTATGGAAGATGCTCTTGCAGCTACCAGAGCGGCAGTGGAGGAAGGTATCGTTGCAGGCGGCGGCTCCGCTTATATCCATGCTTCCAAGGATGTTGCGGAATTTGCAAAGACTCTGCACGGCGATGAGAAGACCGGTGCCAATATTATATTAAAAGCTCTTGAGGCTCCCGTATACAGCATCGTATACAATGCAGGTCTGGAAGGTGCCGTTGTAATCAGCAAGATTAAGGAAAGTAAGCAGGGCGTTGGCTTCAACGTATTGACGGAAGAATATGTGGATATGGTAGAGGCTGGAATCCTGGATCCTACCAAGGTTACCAGAAGCGCTCTCCAGAATGCTACCAGTGTAGCGTCCACCTTATTGACAACGGAGTCCGTAGTTGCCAATATCAAATCCAATGAGCCTGCAATGCCTGCAGGCGGCGGCGGAATGGGCATGATGTAAGCCGAAGGCCCCAAAATGGCAGGAATGCCATATATGAGTGTAAATTAATAGATTCTTGTATCTTTCCTGTGAAGGAGAGGTGCTAAAAATGAGTCGGCATTATTTTATGAGAGGTGATATCAATCATATTATAATGTCGGCTTTCTTTGTTAAGAAGGGGCTTATTTCAAAAGCTCCTTCACTTGTTTTACTTCACTTTTTGTACATTCTTCATCGCTGTATCTTGCTTTTTCATAATAGGAAGTCAGTAATTCTTTCTTTTTCCGCTCATCCTCTGATGCAGACGGGGACAGCTTCGTTTTGCCCAGGGCATACTCGGACAGCTGGGAGGGGGTCATACTGACCGCCAGCTTTTTCTCGCCCTTAGTATTGGCAGAAACTGCCTGTGCGAAGGATTTACGGATGATCTGATTGTTGGAACGACCGAAGAGCCAGCGCCGGGCAGTCTTTTTCTCCCGTTTTGCACGATCTCTTTTGATATAAGGCGATATAAATTCTACCTCATCCTTTGCAACGCCTCCCTCGCTCTTCAGATAGAAGTACCGGTACAACCGGTAGAGGGAATAGAGCAGCAGAGCGACAATGCCGGCCGCCGCAAGAACCAGAACGATTCGCTGAAGGATCTCGGCAATCAGCTCCATAATGGGCGAGGACTCGGCCGGCGGCAGGCCGAAGTCATCCGGGACTTCCGGCTTTGTCTCCGGCTCCGGTGGAGGAGCTTCCTCCGCCTCGGAAAAGCGAATTAGGGACAGAAGAAACCGCAGAAGCTCCTTGAGCATCGTCCCCGTATAGGAGAGGACAGATCCCAGGGGGAACCGGGAGAACAGCAGCATGGCTGCAAGAAACAGACCGCAAAGAAAGGCCATTAAGACATGGTTTGAATTCCGGATCTGCTGAAAGGGCATATTACGGATATCCTCATGGTTGCGGGCAAACTGGCTGAGATTCATCAGGTAATTGCGCAGGACATTGAGAAGGATGAACACAATGGTAAATGCAAAGCAGAGCGGCTGAAGCTTCGGCATCTTCGCCAGATGGCATAAGAGATACAAGACCGGGAATACGGCAGCAGTCTGCATCAGGATACGCTCCTGACCGGGCTTTTTTTGCCGGAGATAAAAGGAGGAGCTTGCCAGCCAGACCAGATATGCAGTATTGAGGATCACAAGGAATAGGTGACGGGAGGTAATACCGTAAAGAGCCAGCAAAGCCGCATGCAGCAGCAGGAAGGACCAGATATGCTTCGTGTATCTGTTAATGGCATAGGAGAGAAAAGGCGCCGGAAGCAGAAACAGAACGTAAAGGGCAGCATCCTCAATGAACAAATAAAGTATCACTGTAATAAACAGATAAGCAATCATAAAATGCATTAAAATACGAAGCAGATCAATGATCAGCTGTTGACGCTTGAAATTCATAATACCCTCCTCTTTTCTTCCGCTTTCAGTCTTCGGTCTCCCAGACCTGTACATGGGACAGCAGGCTTCCTTCCACCGTCAGCCGTACCTCCCGGTTGGTGGGAACAATCCACATAAAATCAATATGGGACCGCAACAGATGTTCCAGACGTTCCTGAAGCTCCAGCCTCTGATAGGAGGAGATCAGCAGGAGATAGTCCTTTGGATTCCCATTCTCCAGCTCACCGCCCACAGTAGAGGTGAAGGAAGGAAGCGGCGAAAGGGCATCGATCCGGGCCAGTGTTTCGTTGATGGTACGAAGATGATTCTTCCCCGAACCGGCAGGCACATGAAGAACCTCCTTGCTGATTACATCAAGACCGTTAGTATAAAGAGATACGGGAATGCCCAGCTCTATAAAAGCATGGGCAAAGGTGACAGCCAGCCGGATGCTCTCCTCCTGCAGATCCTCGTAGAGCCAGATCGTATCGGATTCCAGGTTAAGGAGGATCTTGATCTGCTGGGAAGCGGTATGGTCATATATATTGACCATAAGGGAGCCGGTCTTGGCAGAAGCTTTCCAGTTAATCGTCTTCATGGTATCATAGGATTGGTATTCCCGTATGCTTTTGAATTCAAAGGGATCTTCGTTGATAAAGCGTTTGGTCAGCACGGTGCCCATCATGTTCTGAAAAGGGACTTCCATTCTGAGAGAGTCCACCGGTCTGGGATAGACATAGAGGTGGAGATCCAGATTCTCTCCCGCCACCAGATCTGATTCAAAGAGAAGATCACTGCAGACAAAGGTGATACGGCTGATGGAATAATATCCGCGTTTTGAGCATACAAAAGGAATTCTCCGGGTCAGCTTCTGGTACATCATGACGGAGACAAGATCATTCCGGTAGGTATTGTCTGTGACCTCGGTATCCTTCATATCGAGAAAGGATAGATGCCGTGAGGTCATATATTTGATCTTCAACGCGGGAATCGGCAGAAGCTTCTGGTTGATGACCGTCTCGTTCAAGGTCAGCTCTTCCCCTTCCGTCGCCTGCTTCTCGGACAGGCTCAGCTCCACGGTCAGATTACGGTCCCAGAATCTACTGTATAAGAATTTCTGTAATTGGTAAAGAAGCAATGCACCTAATAAGGCAGCTGCTATTTCCATATTGATACCATAAGCTGCGGGCAAGGCATGCCATGATGCAGAAGCTGCAATATGGCAGAACTACCTCGTCCGCAGCGTGTCCTTTCTCATAAGCTGCAGCGTACTATTCCTCAATGAGAAAAATCCTCTGTCGGAACCGGAGTGTCGGACAGGATACGGTTCAGCAGCTCAACTGCGGAAGCGGTCCTCTGAAAGTTCGAGCGCAGGATCAGGCGGTGCATCAGCACAAAGGGAACAAGGTGCCGGATGATCTCCGGGGTAACATAGGTCTGTCCCCGGAGGGCGCTGTAAGCCTGGGAGGCCCTGAGCAGGGCCAGAGAGCCTCTGGGACTGACCCCCAGGGCAATATTGTCGTTGGTTCTGGTCCGATGAATGAGTTCAATCATATACTCCATCAGGGAGGGATGAACATAGATCCCCTTTATGGTGTTCTGCATCCCAAGGAGCTCTTCCCTCGTACATACCGGCTGCAGGGTTTCCAGGGGGCTGTCCTCAATAAAACGGGTCAGGATGGACAGCTCCTCCCCAGAGGAGGGAAAGCCTACCTGAAGCTGCATAAGAAAACGGTCCAGCTGGGCTTCCGGCAGGGGGAAGGTGCCTGAGGTCTCCACAGGGTTCTGAGTGGCAATAACCAGAAAAGGCTTTTCCAGCAGATGGGTTACCCCGTCAATGGTAATCTGCCGCTCTTCCATACATTCCAGAAGACTGGACTGAGTTCTTGGGGTGGCACGGTTGATCTCATCCGCCAGCAGGATATGGGTAAAAACAGGGCCGCCGTGGAAGGTGAATTCCCCCTGTTTCTGATTGTAGTAGTTCAGTCCGGTGATATCGGAGGGAAGAAGATCCGGTGTAAACTGGATGCGCTTAAAATCCGCGTCAATGGATTTGGCCAGGGATTTGGCCAGCATCGTCTTGCCGGTGCCGGGGACATCCTCCAGGAGAACATGTCCGTTTGCCAGAAGGGCGGTAAGGAGCAGATCAATGAGTTCTGATTTTCCGACGATAACCTTTTGGATATTCTCTCGGATTGCGGTTGTTTTCTGTTGAAGGCTACTTATTTCCATGAAGATGCCAGTCCTTTTCTTAGTATTTTGGTGCCGTTTATGGTTGCTTTGTTACTTTACAGTATAGCACTGCTATATTATGCCAGTCAATAGATTACTGAGGAGAAGACATGGGATGGATTCTTTTTAAAAAACCTATTTATGTTTTAGGACAACTGTCGTAAAATAGAAGAGGAGTAAGCAAAGAGAGAAATAAAAAGTATTGTGGTTAGAATGGAGAATTATTATGCAATATCAATCATTGGGATTGGAAAGAGAACCGCTTTTGATCTATCATAATCCATTGGCCGAGGAGAAGGATCTGGCAGGCTTCTGTCTGGAAGGCCGGGCTCACCTGTCCTTCCCGGAGGGAAAGCTGCGTATGGAGAATGCGGTATCCGAAGAGGAGGGGCAGAAGGCAAACTATGTGCTGTGGTGCCCGGAAGAGTTTCCTTGTGATGTGCTGATACAATGGAATTTCAGACCCTTAAGGGAGCCGGGGCTGGCTATTTTGTTCTTTGCCGCCGCGGGCAGAAGGGGGGAGGATGTATTTGATCCGTCCCTGAAGACAAGAACCGGAGAATACCCCCAGTATCACCATGGGGATATCAATGCGTTCCATGTGTCATATTTCCGCCGGAAGGAGCTGGAAGAAAGGCGGTTCCACACCTGTAACCTGCGTAAGAGCCATGGCTTTCACCTGGTTGCCCAGGGAGCCGATCCGATTCCTGATGTTGCCGACATCACAGAGCCATATCGGCTGGCCTGTCTTAAGAAAGGAGAGCAGATCGCCTTCTTTGTCAATGAGCTGGAGATCTTTCGCTTCTTAGATGACGGGGTTACCTACGGAGCGAAGCTGGGCGGAGGGAAAATCGGTTTCCGGCAGCTGGCGCCAATGATTGGGGAATACTCGGATCTGAAGGTGTATCAGCTATGAGGCGGGGAAAATGGAGCAATCTCAAGTACAAGCATAAGATTATCATCTATCTATCCCTGTTTCTTATGGCTGCGGTAATTGCGTTCAGCCTGTATTCTTATAGGAATTATATGCAGCAGCTGACGCTCAGTGCAAGGGATCTGTCCCAAACGGATGCGAAGCAGATTGCCAAGCGCATCGATGAGAACCTGATTAATCTGAAGCGGTATTATTTGGCCAATACCACCAATGACGAGGTAAGCTATGTGCTGGAGAATGATTTAAAATACTACCAGTACAGCTATATCAAGGCGGCAATGGATATCCTGGCGGGAAATAATGTACTGTCTGATTACATCTCCGGTTATACCCTGGTGAATTTTAAAACGGGCTGGGTATTAAGCCATAAGGGAATGTACCCCTTCACCAGCGTATTGAACCAGAATTTGGTAAATGATTTATATAATTATAACAATACCGGCATTGATAAGAATTACTGGCATTATGATGATGAATCCATTTCCCTGGGGGTAAATGACGTCAATTACAGATTGTATGTGGATACCAGCGGTCTGAATCTGGTGATGAAGCTGCCTGCGGCCAATCTGTATGTGTATGGAATGATTATTATCAATATTAACAGGGGGGAGCTTCATGGCTGGATGACTGACGGACTGGCAGGGAGCGAGGATATCATTGTGACGGATGATGACGGTAAGATTATCTACAGCTCCAATCCGGCTCTGAATGACGCGCTGCTTTCCTACCGGCTGGAGGAGCCCTTCGTCAAAAAGATGAAGAGTTCCGACGGCAGTCTGTATGTGGTGACGAAAAGCAGTTCCTCCATCATGAACTGGCATTATTACGTGGCAAATAACTGGAATGAAGTAACGAAGGAGACAAAGAATTACTCGGTGTCCATTCTGCTTCTGATTATAGCGGTGCTGATCATTATAGCGGCGCTCATCGGCTATGGAATTTACATGCCCATCAACCATTTGACCAGAAAAGCGACGGCGGGCAGTCAGGAAAGAGAAGGCTTCAACGGCAATGAACTTCAATTTCTGGCGGACAGCTTTGACTACCTGGTTGGCAATAATGCGGAGCTGGAGGAAAAGGTTCTGGAACAGAGAAGCCGGGTTATGGAGCTGTTTGAGCTGCGTCTTTTGCGGAAGGAGCTGATGCCGGAGGGTGTGGATACCTTTTTAGAGAAGCTGCAATTGGATTCCATCGGTAATTTTACGACTCTTGCAATTATTTTCCGGACCAGTGATGAGGCACAGACCCTGACCGGGGATCATGAAGATGAGATCGGAAATGATATTGTTAATAATATGCCGGAGCATTTGAGGAAGAGCCTGAGCCTCCAGCCGATCTATTATGCCAGAGCGGTGTTCTGTACCGTCAGCGAAGAAGATCCGGAGGTTATGGTACATATTGTCATGGACTTCTTCAACGAGCTGAAGAAATATGTGGAGAGCACCTATGGCCTGCATATCGGCGTAGGAGTAAGCGCCGTACATTCTGATATTCGTCAGCTGAATATTGCTTACCAGGAAAGTATCCATGCCCTTAACAGCGACATCCAGTCCGATACGGAGCATACCCAGTCCGCGGGCTACAGCTATTGCCGATTCTATGCGGAGCAGACCAGCAAGGGAAAGAAGGTACTGGAGAGCTCCTATGAGAAAGAGATCAGGACAGCCATTATGGGATGTGATAAGGAACAGGCTTATAATGCGGTGAATCTGTTTATCCGGTATCTGAAGCAGGAGAAGCTGTCCCATGACGATACGGTAATTTATCTGGTGCAGTTTACCAATGCAATTCTCCTGGCAATTATGGAATTCGGGCTGGATACGGAGCATCTGTTCCGGGAAAGCCTTTCCGATATCTATATGCAGATGGTTGGATTATATGACCTGGACAAATGCAGAAGATATATTAAGCATGTGGTCATTGATCCCATCATGGAAGCCATGGATTCCCTGAATTCAACCCAAACCCATCTGATTATGGAAAAGGTGCAGCAGCTGATAGAAGAGCACAAAGGTAATATAACCCTGGCAGAGTGTGCGGAAATACTCAATTATCATCCGACCTACATCTGGAAGATATTGAAGATGGAAAAGAATAAATCCTTTGCCAATTACCTGGAGGAGTATAAGATCGAACAGGCAAAGCGTCTGTTGAAGGAAACAAAATTAACCATCGGAGAGATTGCACAGCAATTGAACTATACCAATGCACAGAATTTCATCCGCTTTTTCAGCAAGGCGGTCGGCACCACACCGGGAAAGTATCGGAATCTTTTATAGATTGCATACAACCGGAATCCCGATATCCCGTTATCATGGCCACATTCTTACAATTCATTACGGTAAGAATGTGGTATTTTTGTCGTTTCTGGGCTGTTTCAGGGAATAATCATTATATATATATGATAAACAAATAGGAAATAAAATGATTATTTCTATACAAGATAACCACATTCTATAAAAAGATTATAGATGTTATCAGAGAGATGATGTAACATTTCACTAAGCGATATGCAAAATAACGGATCCAGTTAAGTGTTTTGCATAAAAGTAATGCAAGGAGGTCATTTATGAAAAAAAAGAAGCCGGCAGCCTTTGTACCTAATTCTATGAGTACCTTAAGCTATATGAAGGCTCACAAGTGGCTGTATATCATGCTGCTCCCGGGAATTTTGTACTTTATTCTGTTTCGCTATGTTCCAATCGGCGGACTTGTGATTGCATTTAAAGAATACAATCCCTTCGTAGGCATCTGGAAAAGTGACTGGGTGGGCTTCAAGCAGTTTGCCAGTTTCTTTGCCACCAATGATTTTGGGCGGCTGCTCCGTAATACCCTGGGAATTTCTCTGATGCAGCTGTTTATCTACTTTCCTGCGCCAATTATTCTGTCTCTCTTCTTAAATGAGATAAGACATAATGGTTATAAGAGAACGGTGCAGACCCTGGTTTACATACCGCATTTTATCTCCTGGGTTATCGTAGCCAGCCTTTCCTATCAATTACTGAATACCAACGACGGTATCATTAGTATGGTGGTCCGGGGGATTACCGGCAGCAAATTCGACGTTCTGTCCCAGGGAAAATACTTCTGGGGGCTGATCGTGGGCCAGGATATCTGGAAGGAAACCGGCTACGGCACTATCATATTCCTTGCCGCATTGGCAGGAGTGGATCAGAATCTATATGAAGCGGCCCGTGTGGACGGTGCGGGCAGATGGAGGCTAATGTGGCATATCACCCTTCCGGCCATTAAAGGAACCATTATTATGATGCTGATCCTACGGGTGGGCTCCCTGCTGAATACAGGCTATGAGCAGATATTCCTTATGAGAAATGACTTAAATATTGCCTATGCGGATGTGTTTGATACCTATATCTATACCAAGGGTATTCAGAACGGGCGATACTCCTTCTCGGCGGCAGCCGGTATGTTCAAGTCGTTGGTTGGTCTGATTATGGTACTTGGGGCAAACTGGACGGCAAAGAAGGCCGGAGAAAGCGGAATTTACTAGGAAGGGGGAAGAAATAGAGTGGCATCATTAAAAAAAGGCAATAGGATCAGGGGAAGTCTTAGCACCCGGGTTGCGGATGTGATTATCTATGGTGTGATCGGGCTGATTGCACTGAGTACGGTGCTTCCCTTTCTATATGTAGTCGCAGGCTCCTTTGCGACGGATAAGGAACTGACGGAACGGGCTTTTTTCATTATCCCCAGGGTCTGGTCAATGAATGCGTACAACTACGCAATAAAAAACGGAAACATACTAATGGGCCTGTGGAATTCCATTAAGCTCACTTTGCTGGGGACAACAGTAAGCATGACGCTGTCACTGCTGTTCGCCTATCCCTTGTCGAAGAAGCATCTGAGGGGAAGAACCCTGATCTTAAATATGGTAATTGTGACAATGCTGTTTTCAGGCGGTATGATACCTACCTATCTGGTATTGAACGGCTATAAGCTGTACGACAGCTACTGGGCGCTGGTATTGATCGGAGCAATCAGCCCCTTTAACATGATTATTATTAAGAACTTTTTTCAGGAGCTTCCTGTTGAGCTGGAGGAAGCGGCCTGTATTGACGGCTGCAGTGAGATCGGGATATTCGGGAAGATCATCCTGCCCCTGTCCAAGCCGGTTATCGCATCCATTTCCCTGTTCTACGGGGTTGGGTACTGGAATGATTATTTTAACGCCATGATTTATCTCAATACCCCTTCCAAGTTCACGGTACAGATTATACTGAGAAACATCGTGCTAAAGGCCAGCAATATTTCCGAGGTCATGCTGGATTACTATGACACCTGGGGGGCGCCACCGGATAAAGCGGTTAAAATGGCCGCCACGGTTATAGCGACGGTTCCGATCATATGCATCTACCCCTTTGTCCAGAAGTATTTTACCAAGGGCGTTATGGTTGGCGCGGTAAAGGGATAGCCGGCCAGACAGCACACAGGGCAGCGGCCTTGTCTGCTTCGCAGGAAGAACGATAAGGGAAGGCGGCAGGAATTGCATTTCCTGCCATCCGCCCAAGGTGTCTCGTAAACACCAATAGATATCTATATTAAAGGAGGAGAGTTTTATGTACTTAAAGAAATTCAAAAAGGTGACTGCAATGGCATTGGCAGTCATTATGGTAACGGCAGCGCTTGCCGGATGCAGTTCCAAGGATAAACCGTCGGCACCTTCGGGAACAGATGGTAAGAATACGGCCACTTCGGCGCCTTCATCCGACAATACTTCCAAAGCGCCGCAGAAAGTAACCTTTTCTGCAATTGATTTTAACTCGGGAATGTCCAACACCGGTGAGCATGCAGAGGAAATTTTGAAACAGCTGAAGGAATACACCAATACAGACCTGGAGATCAACTGGGTTCAGACCGATGTATTGGATGAGAAAAACACCCTGGCCCTGGCCAACCCGGCAACCATGCCCATGATTATGACCTTTAACGGAGCGCTGACCGGTACGGTAGTCAGTGCGGCAAAGGCAGGCGCTTTTGTTGATTTGACAGAATATATCAAGGACGCGGAGAAATACCCCAACCTTTCCAAGATGAATCCCAATGTTGCTGCCAGCCTTACGGTGGACGGCAAGCTGATCGGCATCTACCGTGCCCGTGTCATCGGCCGCTATGGTGTGGCTTACCGGGCGGATTGGGCTGAGAAGCTGGGACTTGGTGTACCTCAGTCAATCGATGATATCTATAACATGCTCTACGCCTTTACTTATAATGATCCCGACGGAAATGGCGTGGATGATACCATTGGCATGGAGATGACCTCCTACACAGGCCCCTTTGATATTATGCAGACCTGGTTCGGCGTAGGCAACGGCTGGGCGGAAGTGGATGGAAAGCTGGTGCCCGTTCATATGCAGAAGGAATATTTTGAGGCTCTGGACTGGTTCAAGAAATTGTATGAGGATGGATTAATGCCTTCCGATTGGGCGGTGCGGACAACAGATACCTGGAGCAATGGCTGCAAGAACGGCGAGAACGGTGTGTATATCGATGTTCTGGACGGCGGGCGCAGAGTCTGGGATTACTTTGTAAATAACAATATTATGTCAGTTACAGATTCCAGCCAGTTTGCTTCCATGGGTCTGCTGGGAACCATCAACGGAAAGACTCTGGCAACCTCCGGCTACAACGGATATTTCACCTTAAGCGCATCCACCTGCAATACTCCGGAGAAGATTGAGGCAGCCCTTACCTTCCTGGATAAGATGAATGATGATGAGATGCTGACCTTAACCGGCTACGGTCTGAAAGATATCAACTATGACATCAATGAGAACGGAAAGCTCGTAAAGAAGGACATCGGAGACACTACTTTAATGGCCAATTATGCGGGACTGAATCAGCTGGTAGCGTATATTCCCAATCTGAGCCAGATCTCTCCGGCAGAAGAAAAGTCCGAGAGACTGATTTTAGAAGAGAAGGTAAAGGCAGAATGTGAGCCCTATGCCGTGTTTAATCCGGCCCTGCCCTTCTTAACCAATTCTGCCACCTATTCGGAGCTGGGAGCAACTTTGGATGAGATTTTAAAATATGCCAGAACACAGTATATCTGCGGTGAAATCGATAAAACCGGACTGGAGGCCGCATTTGCCAACTGGTCGAAGCAGGGCGGACAGAAGGTTATTGACGAAGTGAATGAGCAGTATCTTGCTTCCAAATAATATTATTTTAAGCCTGAGCCATATTTGATAATTTTAAGAAAAGACATCGCATATTTGTCCGCCAGTGTGCTGACGCTGTGGGATGTCTTTTCTTTATCGTAAGCGTTATGCCTGCTCATAGGAAAAAATTTTTACATGACAGTGGATGCAGGCTATGAGGAAAGGAAAGCGTTGCAGGCAACGCGGGGTCATTAATATGAGTGAAAGAATGGTGTTACACCGGATGGAAAACAGAGCGGAAACAGGTTATACTACCTGGGGAAGCCATTGGAGGAAAGGAACTGTTCTGAGGGATGCCGTATTTTCCGCAGAGAATGAGGAGGGAAGGAGAATTCCGCTGCAGTCCAGAATTACAGCCTGCTGGCCCGACGGCTCCGTCAAATGGGCGGCCCATACCGGGGACAGTGCCGGGATGGGGAAGCAGATTACGACGCTTGCAGAGCCTTCTTCCGGTTCTTTGCAAGAACCTGTAAATGAGACGGAGAAAATTAAGCTGGAGGAGCTGGAGGACTGTATCCGGATTGATGCGGGAAGCACCCGGGCAACGGTGCATAAAAGCGGTCAGATCCTCATCAGCGATCTGGTCACCGATCACCGGATGACGGCAAAAACGGCGGTTCTGACCATGATCTTAGAGAAAAGAGAGAAGAAGGTTGAAGGGAAGGAAAGCTCTCTGCTACGGAGAGAAATTCCCTTTTCGGGTGAGATCAAAGAGGTCACCGTACAGGAGGCAGGGCCTCTCCGGGCTGTGATTAAGGCGGCGGGTACCCACAGGAACAAAGAGGAGGAAAAACTGGCGTTCCAGCTCTATATGGAATTCTGCTACAATTCCTCTGAGATTAAATTTACTCATACCTTTTTCTATGACGGGGATGAGAAGTATGATTTTCTGAAAGGAATCGGCATACAGTTTGCAGTGCCGGTAGAAGGGGCTCCTTACAACAGGCACATCAAGTTCGGTATTGATCACGGGGTGTTTCATGAAAGCCCGGCTCTGCTGCTGTCCTGGCGTCCCAGGGTTCCGGAGAGAATCTATCAGGCTCAGATCAATGGAGAATTCCTGAGGCTGACGCCGGAACGGGACAGCGAGGCTCTGACGGCGGCAGGGCAGATTCCCATCTGGGGTGAGTATGTGCTCTGGCAGGACAGCGCATCCCATTATTCCATAAGGAAGAGAATCAGTGACGAGGACTGCTGCTATGTGGAAGGTCTTCACGGAAACAGGGCTCCCGGTGTGATGGGCTTTGGCGGTGAAAACGGCGGCATTCTGCTGGGACGGAAGGATTGCTGGCAGAAATACCCCTCTACCATGAAGGTCAGCAGCCTGGACGGGGACATGGCCCAGGCCTCCCTGTGGTTCTGGTCTCCCGAATCGGAGGCTATGGACTTCCGTCATTATGCCAAGGAAGGCTATTCCCAGAGCTATTATGAGGGCTTTGACTTTATGGGGGCCACTCCCTATGGAATTGCCAATACCAATGAATTCACCCTCCGCGGCTTTCCGGGTGAGATCCCGGGGGATGAGACGATCCGCAATTTTGCCTGTCAGGTGCAGAAGCCTCCGGTCTATATCGCCTCGCCGGAGTACTACCATGAGCTGCAGGCTTTTGGAGTCTGGAGCCTGCCGAGGAGAGACACTCCTGCTGAAAATTGGCTGGAGGATCAGCTGGACCGGACGGTGGACTTCTATAAGAAGGAAATAGAGGTGCGCAATTGGTACGGATTTTTTCATTACGGGGATTTCATGCATACCTATGATAAGACCCGGCATTGCTGGCGGTATGATATGGGAGGATATGCATGGCAGAACACGGAGCTGGTTCCTACTCTCTGGCTATGGTTTGCATTTCTGCGTTCCGGCAGGGAGGATATCTATACCATGGCGGAAGCCATGAGCCGGCACTGCTCGGAGGTGGACACCTATCATTTGGGGGCTTACCGGGGCATCGGTTCCAGGCACAATGTGAGACACTGGGGCTGCTCCTGTAAGGAGGCCAGGATTGCCATGGCGGGGCATCATCGTTTTTATCACTATCTGACGGGGGATTACCGGCTTCAGGATGTGTTTGAGGATGTGAAGGACGGGGATTTTGCACTGCTCACCGTGGACCCCCTGGGGCTGTTCTTTGACAAGGAGAAGATGGTATATCCCACCCATGCCCGCTCCGGCCCCGACTGGTCCAGCTTCTGCTCCAACTGGATGACGGAATGGGAGAGGACGGAGAACAGAAAATATATGGATAAGATTGTGACGGGAATAGAAGATTTAAAGAAAACACCCTTTAAACTGATTTCCGGCTCTGACTTCGAGTATAATCCGGAGGACAGCCATCTGAGGTATATCGGAGAACGTGCCACCGGCGGCACTCATCTGCAGATCTGCATGGGAGCCGTTCAGGTATGGCTGGAGCTGGCACAGCTGCTGGAGGATGAGGAATGGACCAGGATGCTGGCGGATTTCGGACGTTTCTATTATCTGCCCAGGGAGAAGCAGCAGGAGCTGACCGGGGGACTGCTGGGAGAGAAGGTATTTACCTATCCCTATATGGCAGCAGGAATTGCAGCCTTCGGTGCAAATTACTATAAAGATCACGAGCTGGGCAGACAGGTATGGCAGGTTATGAAGGGCTGCCTGAAGGAAGAGGTGGGAGACGGACTCTTTGGAATTACGCCTCTGAGAGATGCGGGCAACCAGGAGGTATTATATGAGATGCCCCGGGTCTCCACTAATGTACTGTCACAGTGGAGCTTGAATGTGATTGTGGCCCTGGATTTGATCAGGGAGGATCTTCCGACAGAATTTGAGGAAGAGTAAAACAGGGAAGTGTTGTTGAAAGGATTTCCGAAGAAAAGGCGGAAGCGGGAAGCGTTGAAGATACCGCCGAAGAAAAGGCGGAAGTCGGCAAGTGCCGAAGGAGTTGCCGGGGAAAAGTACGGACAGGAGGATTTCATAGAGTAAGATGGAAATAGTATTTGAGTTAAGTTCAGGATATGGAACCTGGGAGCGTTATCCCTATTATCGGAGCCGGACTTCCTTTCCGAAGGCTGCTCCGGGATGGGTGGATGGAATATATTATCCCAGAGAGGAACAGGAAGGATTGTCTGAGAGGGCACCTTTTGAATTTCATGAGGATTATATTCCGCTGGCAAGCAGGGTGTGGAAGGAGACGGAGGAGACCGGGTTCGGAAACTACTCCTACGAGGAGACAAAGATCATCCACATCCCTTTGGAGAACGGGAATTATGATATCCGTGTTACCTTTGCCAATCCGACAGGGGAGGCTTACCATGCCCGGATCAAGGCGAATGGGATCGTAAAGGCCGGGGATATCCTGGTTGGAGAAGAAGGGACGGCTGATTTTTCCTTCTGTGTCATAAAAGGGGAGCTGGCTCTGAAGCTCCTTCCTGTCAGCTTTGCTGTCACAAGGGAAGGGGCGGAAGAGAAGACAGTATACCTGAAACAGATAGCTATATGGAAAATACAGGGGAAGGAGAAGGGAGACCGGCCAACCATCTTCCTGGCATCCGATTCCACGGTGCAGGTTTATTCCAAGGAGTATGCTCCCCAGACCGGCTGGGGACAGGTGTTTCCCGGGTATTTCCGGGAAATTAAGATTGAGAACCGCGCTATTGGGGGCAGGAGCGCCCGCTCCTTCCTGGAGGAAGGCAGGCTGGATGAGATCTTATCCGAAGTGAGACAGGGAGATTATGTATTTGTCCAGTTCGGGCATAATGATGCAACGCCTGCCCGGCCGAACCGCTATGTCCCGGAAGAAAGCTTTGCAGAGTATCTGCAATATTATATTGACGGAGTGAAGCAGAGAGGGGCAGTCTGCGTGCTTGTAACGCCTGTAGCGAGAAGAAACTGTGAGGAAGAAGGGGGAGCATTTTCCATAAGCTTTCCCGGTTACCGGAAGGTAATGCTGGCTCTGGCTGCGGAGCAGAAGCTTCCTCTCCTGGATCTGGGCAAGGAAACTACGGAGTATTTGAGCCAAATCGGAGCAGAGGAGAGCAAGAAACTGTTTTTATGGACGGAGAAGGGAGAGTTCCCGGAGAGCAATTATCGGGAGGGAGTTACGGATAACACCCATCTGCAATACCGGGGAGCGGAAGCCTTCGCCGGTATTGCAGCAAGGCTGATTGCAGAGTATCATGAGGATGATCAGCTGGACAGGATTAAGGCCTATTTAAAATAAAGATCCTGTAAAAGGATAACATAGCCGAAGGGAGGCCCGGAGCCGTGGGATGCGCAGGATGTCCCATGGTTCCGGGCTTTGTCGGCAGTATTGGGAACAGAACAGGAACAGAGGAGGATGGAAGATGGAATACTCACTTCATGGTGAATGGAAATTCAGGCTGGATGCGGGGAATGTCGGAATAGAAGAAGGATGGCAGGAGCAGGAGCTGGGGGATGTGATCCGTATCCCGGGCATTTTGCAGGCACAGGGTTATGGGGAGGAGATCAGCGAGACTACCCCCTGGGTATCCGGCCTTCATGATAAGCTATGGTTTTACAGGGAGGAGTATAAGGTTAGTTCCGGGGAACTGCTGGTTCCGTTCTTATGCCAGCCGCCCAGACATTATCTGGGCAGGGCATGGTATCAGAAGAGCTTTGTGATCCCGGATGAGAATCGGGACAGGACCTACTACTTGAAGATGGAATGCGTTAAATGGAAGACCTGCGTCTGGGTGGACCATTCCTTTGCAGGAAGTGAGACGGCCCTTTGTACGCCTCATGAATACTGTCTTGGCAAACTGGACAGGGGAGAACACCGGATTACGGTCTGTGTGGATAACAGTCTCCAGTATCCCTACCGGCCGGATGGGCATATGGTGTCAGATGCATTGGGGGCTGCCTGGAACGGGATAACGGGAGAGGTCTCCATCCGGGAGGTTCCGGACGTACACATTGAGGAGCTCAGGCTCTATCCGGATATCAGTACGAGGAAGGTTCTTGCGGAGGTGGTTCTGCGAAATCATACCGGCAGGGAAGCCCAGGCCGGATTACAGGTGAACGAAACCATAAGGGAGGTTAGGGTGAAGGGGCCCCTTGAGACAGTACGTATAGAGCTGGACTATGGAAAGGACAGTTCCCTATGGGATGAATACACGCCGGTTCTTTATAAGGTAACGGCTCTCCTCGACTACCGGGGAATCCGGCAGGAAAGGACGGAGACCTTCGGATTTCGGAAAATAGAAGCGAAGGATGGATTGTTCTATATCAATCAGCGCCCGGCGTATTTCAGGGGAACCCATTCCGGCGGAGATTTTCCCCTCACCGGGTATCCGTCGTCAGAGGTATCGGATTGGAAGAGAATCTTCGGGATATGCAAGAGCTGGGGATTGAATTATGTCCGCTTTCATTCCTTCTGCCCGCCGGAGGCCGCATTCACCGCTGCCGATGAGGAGGGGATATACCTGCAGGTGGAATGCGGCATGTGGAATATCTTTTACGAGGATAGTGAAATGAATGAGGTGCTATGGGAGGAAACCGTGAGAATCATCAGGGCTTACGGGAATCACCCCTCCTTTGTTATGCTTTCTTCCGGAAATGAACCGGGGGGCGATTGGCTTAAGCCGCTGCAGTGCTGGGTGGAAAGATGCCACGGCCTGGATATGCGGCGGATCTATACCGCCGAATCCGGGTGGCATTATCCCATGGAACCGGGGAAGATCGAAGGGACGGACTATGTGTATTTTCACCGTTCAGGGTACGGAATCCAGCCCGGCGGCACCATACGCAACAGCCAGGGGTGGCACGGGAAGGATTACAGGCTGTCGGTGGAAGGAATCAAATATCCGGTGATCTCCCATGAGCTGGGGCAATGGTGCTCCTATCCCGATTATGAAGTCATCGGCAAATTCACCGGATATCTGCAGCCGGGCAATTACAGGATCTTTCAGGAAAGCGCAGGGAGAAACGGAGTGCTGGAGCAGAACAGGGAATTTGCCTACGCATCCGGGAAGCGAAAGGTACAGCTCTATAAAGAAGAGATCGAAGCCAATTTCAGAACCCCTCATCTATACGGCTTTGAGCTGCTGGATCTCCATGATTATATCGGACAGGGCACCGCCCTGGTGGGTCTCTTAGATCCCTTCTGGGATGAGAAGGGCTTTATCGGACCGGAAGAGTTCAGAAGCTTTTGTTCGGAAACCGTGCCTCTGCTGCGCGCTTCCAAAAGGGTATATACCACCGGAGAGATACTGGATTGCCCTCTGGAGTTCTGCCACTTTGGCAGGGAAGAGCGGAAGCAGGCAATGATCTTTTGGAGAATTCGCGGGGCTGGGGAGGAGATCATCCATGAAGAGGATCTGGGGAGGATGGACATGCCCTTGGAAAAGAATATTGCTGCGGGGAATCTCCGGTATCCTTTGCACAGCCTGCCCGCACCGGCAGAATATACGATAGAGGCGGGGATACGGAATACCAATATACTAAATAGCTGGAGCATCTGGCTTTATGAGGAGGATAGTATCTCACCCGGGGAAGGAGCAAAGGTAAGCTATACCTGTTCCCTCCGGGAGGCTTTGGAGGGCCTGGCCAGGGGAGAACGGGTCATCTACTCGCCGCTGCCGGAGCATCACAGATTGGATTCACCGCCGCTGTCTGCGAAGACCGTTTTCTGGAATTCCCAGATGGGGCCTACCTACAGCAGGGGAATGGGGCTGCTGATTGATCCGGGCCACCCTGCGCTGAAGGGATTTCCCACCAGGGAGTACCAGGAATGGCAATGGGAGGAGATTATAGAAGGGGCCAACGGTCTGAATTTGCGAAGATTTCCGGCGGAGCTTAAGCCGATTGTACAGCCCATCGACGAGTGGAACCGGAATTACAGGCTGGGAATGCTCCTGGAATGCAGGGTATTAAAGGGCAGGCTGCTGATTGTGACCGCTGACCTGGACCGGGATATTAAGACGCGTCCGGCAGCAAGGCAGCTGAGAAGGGCATTGTTTGCCTATGCCGCATCCGATGAATTCTGCCCGGAGATCTGTGTCAGCGAGGAGATACTGAGGGATGCCTTCTTTCCGCGGAGTATTATGAAGGACTATAGAGTCAGACTGACAGGAGCGGGAATATCGGAAGAAGAAGCCGGCCTTATGCTGGACGGCGACCCCAATACCTTCCTTGCCTCAGACAGGCTGCGCTATCCCTTCACCCTGGAAATGGAGGCGGAAAGGGAGATATGGCTTAAGGGTCTGCTCTATATGCCCCGGCAGAATGAGAGGGAGCACAAGGGTGACATCAGAGGCTGCCTTGCGGAGGCGTATCTGGACGGAGCCTGGAAAGTAGTATATGAAGGGGAGCTGGCCTCTTCCTTTGAGCCGAAGGAGATTCTGTTCTCTGAAGCGGTAAGGACCTCAAAAATAAGGTTTACGGCATTATATGGGTTTTCAGGAAAGGGGATTACAATATACAGTGCCAGGAGGGAAGGGTGGTTTGGTGAGAAAACAGACTACCGGGAGGAGGAAGCGGCTATTGCGGAGCTCCTGTTCCTTCCGTTAGAAATAGAGCTGGAAGGGGAAGCTTCTGTCTCAAAAGAGGAGGAGATAAGAAAATCCGGAGAAGCAAGAAGCGCTACTCGGGAGATTGATTATTGATATAATTCTCACCGCCCGGTACCAACATTTTTTCGACAAATAAGGCTAGGAGTTATTGACACCTTATAAACAATAAAGTATAGTAGAGAAGTATTGAAAGAAGTTGTACAAAAGGAGATAGGAATGCGGTTAATATCGTTATCAATGCTGAAACCGGAGATGGTTCTTGCAAAATCAATCTATTACCATGACAATCTGGTACTGAGAGAAGGTACTGAGAATCTGGAACGATATGCGAAAAGTCTTACACGGCTGGGTATTGATTATATTTACATAGAGGATAATAAAAGCCACGGAATTGAGATTCCCGATGCGGTATCAGAGGAAACCCGTGTATTGTGCAAACAGGTACTGCGCCAGACCATCGATGATTTTGCGACCAAGGCTGTCATTGACATCAGCGAGGTGTCCCATGCCATATCCAGCGTAATAGACGGAATTATGGAGAACCCCGATGTTCAGGTCAGCCTGAATGATATTGCGGCGGCGGATGACTATACCCTCAGCCATTCCGTGAGTACTACGGTATATTCTTTGATCATAGGCAATAAGCTGGGGTACAGCAGGCCGATGATGGAGAAGCTGGGTGCCGGGGCGATGCTGCATGATCTGGGCAAGGTGCTTCTGGATGGTAAGATCCTTAATAAAACCGATAAGCTGACCGATGAAGAATTTGAATATGTAAAAACCCATACCACCAGAGGGTATGAGGCCTTGAAAAAATGTACCAATCTTACGGAGCTGTCCAGAATTATATCCTTGTATCATCATGAGAGGATGGATGGGGGCGGCTATCCCACGGGAACTCCGGCAGCGGAGCTGCATGAGTTCGCCAGAATTGTTGCGATTGCCGATGTTTATGATGCGCTGGTATCAGACCGCTGCTATCGGAGAAAGTGGAGTTCCAATCAGGCGGTGAATTATCTGGTAGAGCATTCGGAGACCCAGTTTGATCTCAAGCTGGTGTCCGCTTTTATCAAGCAGATTGCAATCTATCCCAACGGCTCCCTGGTAAGGCTGTCCAGCAATGCCATCGGAATCGTGAAGGAACAGAATAAGAATTTCCCTCTCCGGCCCTTTGTCCGCGTTATTACAGATGAAAATGGAGTGGATATTGAGCCCTATGAAATTGACCTGATGAAAATTCTGCAGATTACAATTATGGAATCAGAGCTTGAGATGAGCTGGAATGAGAATAAATGGGATACATAAAAATGCAGGAAGCCCTGATGTGACCCCACAAAG
>JAEWYQ010000043.1 GCA_023395555.1 Bacillota bacterium | reverse complement strand
GTTTCACTGTTCAGTTATCAAGGTGCATTGTGCTTTTGTCGACGATTAATTTCTTGTTTCTCGTTTTACCGTCAACTTTTTTAGTTTATCACATCCGCTTTATTATGTCAACCACTTTTTTCATTTTTTAAAATCTTTTTCTGTGGAGCGACTGCCATTTCTCAGCGGCGGATTTCATTGTACCTTCTTAAATCGAAAATGTCAACTGCTTTTTTAAACTTTTTTTCGCTTTTTATACTTTTTTAAACTTTTTTATCAGAACTCATTCATAAGGCCGCTATAGGCGAATATGGTGTAGCTCAAACCAAAACCAAAGGGAAAGAGCAGCTCTTCCTTCCTGCAGAGGCAAAGGTTGCCTTTACCTCATGCATGCCCTCTTCCCAATTCCAAAACCGCACCGGGTCAATATGGGGATTTCCTATCATATAAAGCTTTCTCCTGATCATCTCCAGCCTCCAGCTTCCTGCTTCATTTAATAATCCAAAGTTTCCATACTCTTCGTCAGGGGGCTGCGGTAGGAAACGGTAAAGCTGTAATCCTTCAAATTGGCAGACAATACAGCTTCATAATCTCCGGTTATCCTTCGAATGATAAGTACATCATCCTGCGTATCCTCAACAATGCATTCCTCCTCAAAGGCAGGATATTCATTACGAAAACGCATCAGCGCGCTCAGCCTCTTTACAACGGGCTTTTCCACCTCCTGCCTGATCTCCTCTGCAGTATAATTATGTCTGCTGATATTTCTGGGGAAATCCGTTTTTTCCATAAGCTCATAATCATTTTCCCCGGCGAGAAGTCCCACATAATATACCTGGGGAATTCCCGGTGCAAAGAACTGAATGGCCCTTGATAACAGATAGGCCTCATCGCTGCCTACGGCAGAGTAATAGGTACAGTTGATCTGGTATACCACAGGCTTATCCTTTGCCTTCTCGCTGTAATCCATCTTGAAGTTGGCACCGCGCTCCAGGGTCTTATTGCATACCGCATCGATTTCCTCATCCGTTAACAGGTCCTTTACATCCACCGTTCCGATACCGTCATGGGTATCCAGGGTTGTATACTGCTTTTGCGGGCACATCCTGAGCCAGTTCTTAAGACGCTGGCCGCTGCCGGTATAAATGGTATGAAGAACCAGCACCGGCAATGCAAAATCGTAGATATAATAGCCATGGCCGGCGATCTTTTGCTGTATTTTATAATGATCATGGATCTCCGGGAGCATGGGGATGTTATTCCGGTCCAGAATATCCTGCACACGCTTCATACACTCCCACATCTCAGGCTCGACAAAGAAACAGGAGGTTCCCAGTTTCTTGGTGGCAAATGCAAAGGCATCCAGACGGATCATGGATGCGCCGTGCTTCATTAAACATTCCAGGGATCTCTCTACAAATTCCCAGGTAATATCCGAATTCATATCCAGGTCCATCTGCTCCTCGCCAAAGGTGCACCAGATCTTCTCGGCGGTTCCGTCCGCAAAGGTAATATCCACACAGGGAGCGTGAGGCTTTCTTTTGTTCAATACCGCCACTTCCTCCGGCGTAGGCTCTCCCCGGGGCCAAAACTTATGAAATCTCAGGAACATATCCTTATAGACGGAATCCTCATGCTTCTCGATGAAGTCCAGGAAGTATTCGCTTCTTCTGGAGAGATGGTTGATCATAAAATCGTACATCAGCTCATAATCCTCAGCGATTGCGTCGATATCCTCCCAGGTTCCGAAATCCGGGTCTACCTTCTCATAGGTCAGGGGCGCAAATCCCCGGTCACCGGAGGAAGGGAAAAAGGGCAGAATATGGATTGCGCCGATTTCCCTTTTAAAATAAGTATCCAGCATTTCCTTTAATTCTTTCAGGTTCTTACCAAAGCTGTCCGCATAGGTAATCAGCATAATTTTATTTTTCACGGTTGGCCTGCACTTTTAATAGTAATACAGTAATGATATTACATCAAGCTTATTATGATTTTTACTGATTGTTTTTGATTTTATTTGATTGTTTTTGTATATTTGCTTTGAGCGCTGTTAATTCGATCCCCAATTATTCGATTATAAAATCCGCTTCTCAAAGCTATATATCATTAATTCTTATAATTGTTCACTTTTTTTCAAAAATAGTTTACAAAAATTGAAGCTTCATATATAATGAAAATATATTTTTATACGAATAGGTAAATGGGAGGTTTTTTCATGATTCCTGCAATTAGACAACAAACGATTATTAGTTTGCTCACAGAAAAAGATATTATTTATATGGATGAACTGATCAAGCATTTAGATACATCCTTTTCTACCTTAAGAAGAGATTTAAGAGAGCTGGAAAAACTGGGTAAGGTAAATCTCCTTCATGGCGGGGGAGTACAGCTTAATAGAAAGAATACAGAGTTAAGTATCAGTACTAAATTGAATCTGAATAAGGAAGCAAAGAATAAGATAGCACAAAAGGCTTGTACTTATATCCAGGAACGCGATGTTATTTTCTTAGACCCGTCCAGTACGACTCTACAAATGATCCCATATCTCGTTAACTGTGAAATTACAGTGGTAACAAATGGGATACATCATATCAATCATCTGGTCGCACATCAAATTCCCTGCATTATGATTGGGGGCACGATTAAGCAGTCTACCAACTCCTGTATCGGCCCTTTAGCTGAATCTTCCCTGCGCGGCCTAAATTTCAACAAATGTTTCCTGGGTTCCAACGGTTTCAGCAAAACTGCCGGTATTACCAATCATGACATCAATGAGTATACCATCAAAAAAATAGCCATGGACCAGTCAATCGATTCCTTCTTCTTAATTGACTCCAGTAAATATGATGTCGTAACGATGATCAAGGTTGCATCCTTGAGCGATGCTACTATAATAACAGAAAAGTCCATACCGGATTTGGCAGATTACCCTAACGTGGTTATTGCTTAAGCCGCAGCATTTGAGTTCCTGGAATATTGCTTTTTTTGCATACAACGACTCCCCTTTTGGTAATCAAAAGGGGAGTCGTAATTTATTCCCTGTTCCATTTCCTTCTGCCGGTTTTCAGTTATTATCATCCAGCCCATCATAATCCAATTCCCCGGCATCAATCTTCAGCGTATGCAAAGCCCTTCTCTTTCGTCTTGCTTCTTCTGAGGAAGCCATGATAAAATCTTTGATCTCACTGGCATGCCTGATATGATATAACACAAGCTCCGGATGAGTGGTATCCCCTGTATAGCAGGTTATGGTTCCCAGCTTAAAGATTCTTTCCGACAGGCTTCTGGTCAGCCTTACGTCCTGAATTTTATACATAAATGCATCATCTTCCGTAATGTTTAAAAAACCGGAAGTAATGGTGATCTTATCTTCATTAATATTATATTTTGTGAAGCTGAACGGCAGCCCCAGAAATTTGATACGCTTCCTTTCAATGTAGCCCATAATACCCTCCTCAACGCATCTGCATATTATTATATCATGAACAAAGAGCATATTCATGATCTTCCGCTCCGGTCGCATGATTCAAGCAAGCTTGATGTGCGAGTGTCCCCCTCGCACTGCTCACTACGCCTTATTATATCATGAACATAAACCGTATGTATCATAAAATCACTTTATCTTAATGGTCTCCGACCGCTCATCCCTGGTTACCTTGAGACTAATGTCCTTCATCTTTGCATCCTTCGTCACTTCAAAAATCAATACTACCTCTTCCGACTTTCCTTTCTCGAGAGTGATATCCAGGAGCTTCAGATTGTTTTCCAGAAGAGCAAAAGGAGGTTCATATATCTTATCGGAATTAATATATAGTTGATATTTGATCGGCACCTGGGAAAGCTTCAAATTGTTATCCTTTTTCGACTCGTTCGTCAGAATAAAAGATAATACAATCAATTGGTTGCCCGGTCTGGCATTGATTGAAAAATAAGATGACGACGGATCTTCCGGATAGCTTTCCGTGACAAGATACTTCTCATACTTCAGCGAGAAATCCTTTTCTCCGATCACTTCCGTCAAGGTATAGTGCTCCTGCGCCTTATCTCCTTCCTCAAAGGTGTTGGAGTCACCCGCAGCTTCCCCTGTGTCAGAGTCCTGGACTTCTTCCAGCTTATTTACAATTATCTCATCCATAGTCAGCAGACTGACCTTATGATTTTTGTCACTTTTAAGTAACAGCCCTGCCATATACTCAGCAGCGGTATCCGTCTGCTCTTCCGTATATTCCAATCTTTGAACACATCCTGTCAGGGTTGTCATCACAAGCAGGATGACCATCAGCTTTTGTCGTTTCATCTTGGAACCTCCAAATTATAGATCTCTGTCCATGTAAATCCACTTCAGGTTCAATCATTGCACACCTGGAGTTTTACAAGGAAGTATAATTAACATCTTATCACTTATCTCAAGAATCGGCAACAAAAATTAACACAATTTTCCCAAAATGCCAGGGAGCAGGTAACAGATCAGCCAGGCGGCGGGGAGGAGAGCAGGGTGCTCCCGTAATGCACTGTATGGAAGACATGTGACTGGATTTGTATGGCACAGACGAACTGCTTGTACGTTGGTGACATACAAATTCAGTCACATGTCTTCCATCCTGTGTGTGAGGGAGCGCCCTGCTCTCCTCCCTGCCGCCTGGCTGATCTGTTACCGGAGCCGCCGCAAGCAGCATCTCCACGGCACCTTTTATCTCTCAGGATTGCATATCGAGTTCGAACCAGAACTCCACGCCAATAGGACGGTTAATTACACCGCATTCCTGATTCATGGAATTCATAATTGCTTTTACTATGGACAATCCAATACCGCTTCCGCCATATTCCCTGGTTCTGGCTTTGTCCACCTTATAAAACTTAATCCAGATCTTATCCAGATCCTCCTCCGGAATATTCTCTCCCGTATTGAATACCGCCACCCGAAGCCTTCCGTCATGAGGAATTAGCTTGATTTCAATAATCTTTTGCCCGCTGACATGATTAAGGGCATTGCTTACATAATTCGTGATCACCTGCTCCGCCATGTATTCGTCCGCCCAGACATAGATCGGCTCCGTCTGCTCAAAACGAAGAATAACCTCCTTTTGCCGGAACAATATCTCCGCAGCGCTTAGTACGGAGCGAATCATGGACACAATATCAAAGCGTTCAAAATTCACCTGATTATTGCCGAATTCGATTTCATTCAGACTGAGCAGCTTCTTCACCATCTGATTCATCTTATCCGCTTCATCCATGATCACCTCACAATAGAAATCCCTGCTTTCTTCATCCTCATGGATATTCTCCTTCAGCCCCTCCGCATAGCCCTGAATTAAGGAAATGGGAGTTTTCAGCTCATGGGATACATTGGATAAGAACTCTTTTCTCATTTCATCGATCTCGGTTTTCTGCTGAATATCTGTGAGAAGTTCATTATTGGCCTGTTTCAGCTCTGTGATGGTTTTTTCCAATTTGTCCGACAGGATATTAATGCTCCTGCCCAACTCGCCGATCTCGTCCTTTGATTCTATCTTATATTTTACCTCAAAATCAAGATCGGACATTTTCTTTGCGATCCCTGCCAGCTCCAGAATCGGCCTGGTAAATTTCTTGCTTATGACAAACATTGCGGCGGTACCGATCAAAACCGTGAAAATACCGATGTAGGCGAGAAAACTGTTGGCAATGGAAACTCCTTCTTCAATACTCTCAAAATTGGTTCTTAAAAGAACGATACTAAAATCATCCGCGGATCTCCCTGCCCGGCGCCCGGCATTTCCTTCCGCCTGCTCTGTTAATTCCTCTATTGTGGTATCAATAAAGCCCACCATATCAATATAGCTTATTTCCTTCTGGCGGTCATACAGGCTGCAGATCGTATAATTGCTTGTGGTCTTGATCACTCTCCGGTTCCTGACATTGGGATTTAAAAAACCTCCCAGATATTCCGCCTGCATGGTCAGCATCTGCTGCAATTCCCGTTCCCCCAGGCTGGTAGGATAGATAAAGCCCTGTACGGAATTGATTACATAGATATCCACCGAATATCTTGATGCAAGCTGTTCCATGTAGAGCGTGTCTGTCTCTGACAGGTTTTTATCATCTTCCGCCTTATCATAAATCTCCTTGATCTGCTGATATGCCGTATCCAGATTCTTGGTCTTGGTAAAAACATAATAATCCGAAAGGAAAGTGCGGTTAATAAACCAGGCCATAAAGATTGTCAGAATAATCATGATAGATAAGGCAAGTGTTATTTTAAACCGTATGGAATGCTTCATGCATCCACCTCTAATTTGTAGCCAAGCCCCCATATCGTCTTAATAAAATCACCCTTCGGCCCCATCTTGCTCCGCAGTTTTTTTACATGGGTATCTATGGTTCTGGCATCTCCAAAATAATCATAATTCCATACATTATTCAGGATTTTCTCGCGGGACAGCGCAACTCCCTGGTTCGTTACAAAATAGGTTAAAAGCTCAAATTCCTTAAAACTCAGCTCAATCTCCTGACCGTCAATCTTAACCTGATGGGCCGCTTTATCCAGCAGAATCCCACCTATCTCTATGGTCTCTTCCTCCGATACTATGGTCCTTCGCAGAACTGCCTCTACTCTGGCAACCAGAATCTTAGGGCTGAAGGGCTTGGAGATATACTCGTCCACCCCCAGCTCAAAACCTAATAATTCATCCTTTTCGTCGCCTTTTGCAGTCAGCATGATGATGGGGACCTTGGAATACTGGCGTATCTCTCTGCATACCTGCCAGCCATCCAGTCTGGGCATCATTACATCCAATATAATCAGCGCAATATCCTTCTTGGAGAAAAAGATATCTACGGCCTGTTCTCCGTTCTCAGCCTCTATTACCTCATAATTCTTCCGCACCAAAAAATCCTTAACAAGCTTTCTCATTCTGCTTTCATCATCAACCACCAGTATTTTCAGCTTATCCATTCGGCACCTCCATTATAAAATATATCTTTTCTATAAGATTAACATGGAACTATGAAGAAATTGTGAAAGTAACCGGAGAAACATCTGATTTTTTATTCCTGCTTCTCCAATGCCCGCTCTCTTTCCGCAAGAGCCTGTTCCTGCTCCTCCACCGCCTGCTGCCTGGCCTCCAGATCCATCTGCCAGGCTTGATACCGGTCAATGACCTTGTTCTCATAGATGGAGAACATGCTTCGGTCGCTAAATACGGCAATCATTATCATGATGACAATGATTACCGCAAGAAACGCACTGATAATTCTGGAATTCTTGAGCTTTATCCTATAATCCTCAAGCATTGCCAGGTGCTGTTTCTCCTGGTCCTTTTCCAGGGTGTTATTATATACCTTAGGCAGACCTTCCGGCGGGCTGATCCGGATACCAGGAAGACTCTCTTCTGTTACCAGCCCCGAGCTGATAAGCTTACCCTTTAACTCCTTTAAAAACATATAGCCTACCACAGTTTTGAAGGTCCTTCTATCTACCAGCTTGTGATACAGCTTCAGGACCTTATTCAAATCATTCAAATCGGTGTTGGCTCTGATGTACTCCACGGTCTCCTCTTCTCTTTTTGCCTCTTTAAAATCACGGGCATCCGTAAAGACATAACCGGCAACCTTCTTCTCATTTTCCTGCATATTATAACCATACCTTTGCTACTATTTATTTGGATTGTTCCATCTGCTGCCTTAAGCTATATCCTGCCGCTCACGGCCTGACTTCCGACGGGTAGACCAGCCCCCAGTCAGCACGGATATCATCCAATAATTGCATAATCTCCAGGGTATCTGCCAGCGGTATCCTATCACTTTCTTTTCTTCCTTCGCGAATACAACGGTTTACCTCCTCCGCCTCATATACATAACCATTGGAAGTAAAGGGGTGCAGGAAGGTATCAATCAGCTTTCCGTTGGAATCATAAGCCTCCGCACTCTCGGCAGTCCAGAAATCAGGAACTATAATACGCCCTCTGTCTCCGATAATTACAGCCTCACTCCCAGTATTGGCAGTAATTGCCGAGCTTATGCCCGCCAGCATTCCTTCCTGGTATTTCATCGTTATGGAATTAATCTCATCCACCCCGCTTCTTCCCAGAATAGCACTGCTGACCACCTGATCCGGCATTCTTCCCATGAGATAGGTCACGTAAGAAATGGGATATATGCCCACATCCAGCAAAGCACCTCCGCCAAGTCCCGCATGAAACAGCCGGTGAAGAGGATCGAATTCTGCCTGATAACCAAAGGACAGATTCATAAACCTCACATCTCCCACCAGCTTATTCTCGATCCACTGCTTCACTACCCTGGTTGCGGGCAGGAGCTTCGTCCACATGGCTTCCATCAGAAATACATCATTCTCCCGTGCAAGGGCCGCCAGCTCCCTTGCCTCTTCACCATTCAAGGTAAAGGGCTTTTCACACAGAACCGCCTTCTTATTCGTAATACAAAGCTTCGCATTTGCCCTATGCTCCGTATGGGGTGTTCCAATATAGACCACGTCAATTTCCGGGTCCCGGACCATTTCCTCATAACTGCCGTAAGCCTTTTCCACATGAAAGCGTTCTGCAAAGTCTCCGGCTCTGGCAATATCTCTGGAGGCTATCGCTGTGATCTGCGTATTCTCCAATGAATTTAACGCTTTTGCAAATTTTGAGGATATATTTCCGGCACCAATCAAACCCCATCTCACAGTTTTCATCGTTAAATCTCCTTTTGCTATTATAACATGTACAAGCCTATCTTTATTTTACTCGCAGTTTCAGGCAAATGCAACACTTTAACCTGCTGATCTGTAACGATAAATAAAAAGCTGCCGCCTGGGGGAGAATGTGGTTCATAACATTCTCCCCCAGGCGGCAGGATCCTACAGCAGCTTTTGTTCTTATTTCCTTACTGCTTTCTTCTTATTTATTACAATAAAACTGGTGCCTCCGATGAGAATGACTGCTGTAATAATCATTACCGGAACCAGTATCCCGTCCTGTTTTGCAGCTTGATCCTGTGCAGCCACAGTTTTTTCACCGTCTGCGCCAACCTGGGCAGTAGTCTTATATACCTTTTCTTCTCCTGTGTTTTCCCCTTCTGCCCCAGACGTGCTTTCTATTTGAATCTTTAGCTCTTCCTCTGTATCCTCCGCCGCATCATTGTACATGACTACCTCTGCATCCATTTCATCGTCGCTGACCGCCTCGTCCGGCGCAACACCGGTTGCATATATAACGGATTGATCCATTTCCACTACCTTAACCTCATCCTTACCTACAAGCTCGTATACAAATGCCGCATTCTCTTCGCTATAAGGCGAGATACCGATCTCAACCACATCTTCCGCTACTCCGGTATAATTAACCATAAAGCCCTGCTTCTCAATCTCGTTCGCTTTATCCTTAAAAAGAATCGCATCTATCTCCTGCTGTTTTTGATTCAATGCCTCCGACTGCCCGGAAGAAGCTCCCACCGAAGCAGGTGTCTCTGCCATCATCGCATAAGCAGAGCCGGTAGAAAAAGCCGCCATGCATAATCCCAGTATCATTGCTTTTGCTATATTTTTCTTTATCATTTTTATTTCCTCCATTTCTGATAACCCTTTCCTTCTGCATTGCCGGATGCCAGGGTTCTTCCATCCGCTATATATTCAAAACCTAAAGTATTAACATTCATCCTTATCTTCCATCTTTGGTATCAGTGCGAAAATTTCCGTCGGTACCAAACGGACTCCGCTATGTTATAACCTCCTTTCCTGTCACATCCATTACACTCATTAGACGGAGGAGAAGAAAAATCCGTTCCTTCTAAATTAATATTCCTGCAAAAAATATTAACCTGTTTCTAAATTAAATGGTATAATATCGGCAGAAACACTACTCTACCGTCGGTTTACCCGGCAGATTAAACTTATAGTCGGTTGTAAAGTATCCGTCTTCCAGTTAAAATCAAAATAAATGCTGCCGGCAAAACGGCACAGACAAAATTTCATATACGAAATGAGGACATTTTATGGATAACGAAAAATTTGCTCCGTTCATTGCAGAATTGAGAAAAGAAAAAAGATTAACACAAAAGGAACTGGCTGATCAACTAGGAGTTACGGACAAGGCTGTTTCAAAATGGGAACGCGGATTAAGCTGTCCTGACATTTCATTGATTACCAAGCTTTCCGACATTCTCGGCACCACTGCAGGCGAGCTGCTGAATGGAGAAAAAGCAAAAGCCCCCGCGCCGGAGCCGGAGGTTAAGTCAATCATCGAAACAACCCTTCACTATGCAGACACAGTAATCAAACACAAAAACAAAGACCTCCGTATGATGTATTCAATAATCCTGTCCTCCGTTTCACTCCTTGGAATCATCGTCTGTACCATCTGTAATTTTGCTATTACAGGATATTTAACATGGGCACTGTTTCCCATAAGCTCGATTCTTTTTGCGTGGGTAATAACAATTCCCATGCTGATATCAAGTAGTAGGGGGCCGCTTATATCCCTTACCCTATTTAGCTTGCTTATAATCCCCTTCCTATTTATACTGGAAAGAATTATTGGAGTGAACGGACTGATTATGCCAATAGGCATTCGTGTCTCAGTCGTTGGAATTATCTACCTTTGGATTATCTATCTTTTGTTTGCAAAAACGAGATTACAGGCCTATATATCTGCCGCAGTATCCGTTATCATTGCTTTACCGGCAGGCATATGGATCAACTATACTATTTCAAAATTGATAGGCGAACCCCTGACTGACATCTGGGATATCCTTACTTATTTCATATTAATATCTATCTCCGTGCTGACCCTTGTAATTGGTTATGCCAGATGTAAAAAAATCACAAAGTAGTTTTACACCGCTCGCCGTAACAGTCCTTCCGGCAGCTCCAGATTCCTCTTGACATTTTGTCCGCATAATAGCATACTTTCTCTAGTTAATTATTTGTATTCTAGGGAGGGTAATACTTTGGACCAAAAATCACCCATTTTTCAGAAACTGAAAGAATATTCTCTGATCACCATCGGCACATTACTGGTGGTGTTCGGTGTCTATTTCTTTAAATTTCCTAACAATTTCTCCATCGGAGGAGTCACGGGCATTGCTATTATATTAAGCAAAATCTTCGGAAATAGTATAAGCTCCGGTACCATCGTGCTGATTATAAACTCCATCCTTTTAGTGGTGGGATATGCTTTTCTCGGTAAAAGCTTCGGCAACCGCACCGTATACGGAAGCCTGCTGCTCTCCTTGGCCCTGCGGGCCTTGGAGGTTCTTGTCCCCATGGAGGGTCCGCTCACAAACCAGCCTTTGCTGGAACTGGCTTTTGCGGTGATCCTGCCCTCCGTAGGCGCAGCATTGCTGTTTAATATCGGTGCCTCCACCGGAGGAACCGACGTGATTGCCATGCTCTTGAAGAAATACAGCAATATTGACATCGGACGCTCCCTTTTGATCACCGACTTTTTACTCACGGTTGCCGTCTTCCCGGTATTCGGCATTACCACCGGATTGCTGTCCCTGCTGGGTCTGTTCTTAAAATCCACCATGATCGATGTCGTGATAGAAAACCTGAATCTGAATAAGTATTTTACAATTATCTGTACCAATCCTAAGCCCATCTGTGATTACATTCTGAATACCCTGCACCGCAGTGCCACGGTATTCGATGCAAAGGGAGCCTTTACAGATAAAGAGAAGAAAATCGTCCTTGCGGTTATGAACCGCTCCCAGGCGGTCCTGTTAAGAAAACATATCAAACAGGTAGAACCGGAAGCCTTTCTTCTTATTACAAATACCAGCGAAATCATCGGCCGGGGCTTCCGTGCATAATTCAAACCGTCGGAAGCTGTAATATAATTCACCTAAATACAGCCCCCATGCATATACTGAAATAGAATATATGCATGGGGGCTGTCTCTTGGACATTAATTCAACCATAGAATCCGTTCTCTTTGAACACCGTTTCTGGCTGCAAATTCTGGGTGATCATTCCCGGTTTCTTTTATTTTCCCTGGCACCTTCGGAAGCAGAGCAGATCATTACGGTGCAGGAATTTCTGCTGCTTTTTGACAATCTCTTGGAGACTGCCCGGAAGTTCCTGTCAGAACAAGAACTGGAAGACTTAAATCAAAACGCATGGGAGACCGCATACCGGTTCCGGGAATTCAAACTCGGTCTGTTAGCTGCCGCATTGGCTTCCGACCGGGCTGCGGGACCCAGTCCTTCCTTCCTGAATGATATGCTTAATGAAACAGAGGAGTACCTTAACCTCCTAACCGCCCTTTATCACCGCACTCCGATGATCTGGCATTCCCTATGCTACCATATGCTATGGCTGTCCGATGCCGCAGGGCATGCCTCCTCCCTCTCTGCATCCTTGGACCGCTGCGAGCAGGAGCTTCTTCAACGGGCCAGCCGGTATGAGCAGCAGTTCCTGGAACTGTACCATAAATCACTTCAGATGAAGGGATACCTCAGAACCCAGCTTCAGCAGTTTCCGGCTCTGACCCGGATGAACGAGCAGAGCGCGGCTCTTGTTATGGAATTCATAGAATTTCTGGATACCCTGCGGGATCAGCGCATGGATCAAAGGGTCCTTGGCTCTCTCCATCCTCTGATGGCCGATCATATGTCCCGGGAGGCGTGTTATTATCTATGGAAGCTTTCCGCCGCCACAAAAACCATCCGTTGTCAGGACTGTGATCCTGCTCGGCCAAGACTTGAACTCTGGCAATAGAAAAGCCGGTTCAGGTAATGTGATAAAACCCCGCACCGTATCATATGATATTACAAAGCATCAAGAAGCCGGGAGAGCCTATGGATTTTCAACAAAGCAGAACATATCAAAATATATTAAACGCTTATAATCTGGAAGCAGAAGCAAACACCAGATTAGAACTTTCCGCAGAACAGGCAGAGTCAGAGCAATACATTGAAATTGCAGCGGTTTACAGGTCAGTTGCAACAAACGAAAAAGAACATGCGAGAATTTGGATGCGGCAATTAAACAGAGGCACCCTCCCGGATACAGAACAGAATCTGCGTGACTCCATTGCCTTTGCCTCTGACCTGGGCAATAATGTATACCGGGAATACGCGCGTATTGCAAGGGAAGAAGGCTACGATGACATTGCCGCTCTTTTTAACGGCATTGCCAATATTGAACTGAACCATGAAGCAACCTTCCGCACCCTGCTGGAAGAGATGATACGCGGGGAATTATTCTGCAGACCGGAAGAGTCCCTGTGGATCTGCATGCAATGCGGTAACATCATGAGCGGAATCTGCGCTCCTGAGATCTGCCCTGTCTGCGGTTTCCCCCAGGGTTATTATCGCTATTATGAAGAAGGAAGCCTGGTATAAGCAGAAAGGCCTGCCCTCCAATGTCAGAGAGCAGGCTTTTTCTTTCCCTTTAAGGTCTATCGAATATTCAATTCCGGCAATCGCAGGCTGCCAGATTTCTGACGTAGTATTCATCATAGGTCATTCCGCATTTAAATACCACGCAGGCAAGAACCGGGCCGACATAGCGGAAATGCCAGGGTTCGTAATCATATCCCGTTATATGCTCTTTCCCCTTCGGATATCTCAGAATAAAGCCATATTCCCAGGAATGTCCGGCCAGCCATCTCCCCTCCGGAGTCTCCTCAAAGCTTTGCTCCAGATCGTTAATATCCACAGCCAGGCCCGTCTGATGCTCACTGTGTCCGGCACGTGCCGAGACCCTGTCCCGTTCTGCCTGGTACTGCTCCAGAGACAGGTCCCCGGTCCAGTTCTTATAATAAACCTGATTCTGATAGAGAAAACTACGAAAGGCGGAAATTGCTTTCAGCTCCAGCCCCTCCCCTGCTGCCGCCCGGCACATCTCCTCGAAGGCGATTCTGGCCGGACGACGGAGCATCAGCGATGCGCTATTGCATTCCGGCGCGATTATTTCCAGATCATTAGGGATATAATCCCCCGGCAGCTGATGATATTTATTGACCAGGACCGATAATCTTTGCGGTGCTTTAACCGGAATGACACAGGAATAGTGCTCCCGATCCAGTCCGATATTTACATAAGTAATGACTTCCTCCCAGGTCAGCGCCCAATGCCGCCTTTTGTAATCCATGTACCGCTGTGTCTTGGTTCTGTCAAAATAGGGGAGACACCGGCATCCTGCCAGTTCCTCCGATAATACCTCCGCATCTCTCACCATAGATCAACACCTGTTTCTGCGGTTTTATTCCCGCAGCTCCTTTCCGGCTAAGATATCTGCCTTCTACTATAAATTGTATTAGAAGACAAGCCGGAATATCCGCCGATTTATGAATTAATCTGAAAGGATTACCGCATGGAGTCTTAATTTGTAAACAGCTGGGACCAATATATCCGTCCGTTGGCTTTATAAACACCAATTCCAATCTTATTAAAGCTTCCGTTCATGATATTGGCTCTGTGTCCTTCGGAATTCATCCAGCCCGTCATTACCTCCTGGGGTGTTTTCTGTCCGTATGCAATATTCTCGCCCGCCGTACGGTAAGAAATACCATACTCGCCTAATACTGTGCTGAAACTGGTTCCATTCGGCCTGGTATGGGCAAAGGATTGAACGGTCTCCTGGGCACGCTTATTGGCTGCCGCAGTTAAGGTTGAATTGGTAGTCAAAGCAGATAATCCAGCCTTCGCTCTCTCCTGGTTGACCAGCTTCAGAACCTGGTCCGCATAATCACTAAGTTCAGAAGAGGCAGGAACCGTGGGTGTGGGAGTCGGTGCCGCAGTTGCTGTGGGCTTTGCCGTAGGGGTCGGTGTTGCTGTGGGCTTCGCCGTAGGCTTCGGTGCCACGGTTACCGTGGGTTTTGTTGTAGGCGTGGGCGCCGCAGTAATCGTAGGCTTCGGTGCCGCAGTAATCGTAGGCTTTGCCGTAGGAACCGGTGTTGCGGTAGGTGTCTGGGAATTATTCTGTTTGATGCGGTCAATAATATCCTGAAGTCCCTTGATACTGTTGATATTTACCGATGTAATATTACAGCCGTTCTTTTGCAGTTCGTTTATGATATCCTTTACGGAATTGCAGTCAGATAAATCAATGGCCCTGTAGGTCAATGCATTTTCTGCCGTCTCTGCAGCATTTCCTGTTTCCGCGCCCTTTACCTCTTTTGCATCCTCTGCTGCTTCTATGTTTTTAACAGCCTTGGTGTTTTTTGATGTTTCTGCCTTTTGGACAGCTTTTGCTTTTTTTACTGTTTTCTTGCTTTTCGATGACTTTGTGCTTTTCGATGACTTTGTGCTTTTTTCCTCTTTCGCACTTTTAACCGCTGTTGCACCTTTTACTGCTTTTGTGTCTTTTCCTGCAGCGGCCTGTATCATCTTTCCTTCTCCGCCGTTTGTGTTTTGAGCCGTCGCAGGTTTTACTTCTGCCGCAATGGTGGAAAGACTTTGCTGAATGTTTTTATCCGTAACATTTTGTTCTACTCTTGTAGTGTAATCATTTTCCTTGAACTCATCCCTCGGGGAATAAGAATTCTGGTAACTTCCAAATGTGCCCAATAGTGTCAACACCAGTGTACATGCTGATGTTATAATCAATTTCTTCATTTTTGTACCTCCTTAACGGTATCTATTTGCATGCATTATTCCTTTCCAATGCATACCCTTAGAGTAACACATACGGTATAGGGGTTCAATAGTTAGATATTGGTGTCCGGCTCAAGTCTTACCTGTTTTTTCTCCAGGTATTGGGATATATTATCCTTAAAGTGTAATCGGATATTCCAGATATATCAAACTCAATACAGTGCAATAAGCCATTAACTCCGCATAAAACAAGCACTTTCCCCGGAATACGTTCCATGCTGTACTTTCTTTTTCAGGGATTTATTTCTTTTTTCTTCAACCTTGAAATCGTATATTTTATCCTTTTATTTTTTAATAAGATATTACATGTTTATTAACAGAAAAACACCCGATACGCATAATCTGCATCGGGCACTCCCTAAAAACCAATGTCATTTAGTTAAGACCATTCTTATTTTAATGATTTTACTTGCCTTATAAAAATAATTGCTGTATAGTACAATAAAACAAATTCTTGCAATTGGAGGATATGATATGTACGCATCCAGCTCCGGCTTCTTCGAGGAAGTATACCAGATTGTCAGCAAGATACCCGAAGGCTCGGTCATGACCTATGGTATGATTGCCGCTATCCTTGGCAGACCCAGGGCTGCCCGGATCGTGGGATACGCCATGCATGACGCTCCCTCTCACCGGATGCTCCCCTGCCACCGTGTTGTAAATAAGGAAGGCCGCCTGTCCCCTGACAATATCTTTGGCGAGGGTGTCCAGCGCAAGCTCCTGGAACAGGAAGGGATTACCTTCCTGGACAACGGCTGCATTGATATGAAGAAGCATCTCATTACATGGCTTCCTTAAATACTTTCTCCGACTTATCCGGAGATGTGTCCGCCTCTTTGCATCATCTGTCTCAGCAGGTGGGTTTTACTGTAATGCCATTGACCTCCACCTGGTCCGTGATTTCAATCACCAGGCATCTGCGGCCATCCACCAGCTTGGTCTGAACCAGCTCGGCACACTCCGGATTCACCTTAACCACAACATCCGGCGTCTTCACCTCGAATACCCTTGTATTGACGATATTGGCCGCCATGAAAGCAGTATGTTCTCCCGTCATCTTTTCATAATTCCGGTCGAATTCCTCCAGCCGCTCCTCTTCTACCCCGCTTTCGGCAAAGATGCTCTTCACCTCATTTTTATCCAGTGTCAGCGGCTCCGGTATCTCTTTCAGCTTATGCTCCTCCAGAATATCATTTAATTTCTCGTGGATATTGCGAACGATTTCATACTCACATTGCTCTCCCAGGGTTTCCTTAATCAGGGTCTGGAAGGTCTCCTTCTGACCTCCGGCAGACATGGGAACCTCGCAGCCCAGGAGTGCCTGGACAAACTCACTGTGAAGCTCCTCCGAATTCCTGGAATAGTACAGAACACTATGTAAATCAGTACTCCGATCATTGAAGGCCGGGAAGAGGAAGCCGTTATCCGGCACCCCTACCACCCAGTCCTGGATGCGTTTTTGTATTTGGTTCGTCTCTTCATTATAGCTCAGCCCCGGCTTGGACAGCTTCACAGGACAGAGGGAGCAGAGTATGTAACGGTATACCTCCTCGGAGGCGTCCTCCATCATCAGCTTATCCCTGGTTCTGCCGGGCACATCATATGCGGCATAGACCAGCAGGATCAGATAATTCCCCACCATATCATAGCTCTGTATCAGCTGTTCATAGAATTCATCCAGAAGTGCCTCATCCTTCAGCTCGCTGTCCCTCAGCTTCAGCAGGAACTCCTGTGTCCCCCCATGGAATTCCGTCTCCAGAGGGAATTCCATATTAATCAGATTCTTACCGATCGTCCCCGACAGGGTCTTCTTGAAAATCTCAAAGTATTTAAAAGTCTCCTCCTCCGGAAGGCACAAAAAGGATTCCGTAAATTTTGTTTTTATTGTTTTCTCACCGTCCACATAACAGCCGCTCACCTTAGTTATGGAACAATTCTCATGCTTCATCTGCTTTCTAATCTCTAAAATCTCACTGTTGATCATCTTATTCTCTCCTCGTCCTTCTCAATCAAACATTATATTTTATTAGTTTATCATATCGCTGTATTTAATCAAGACCCCGCTTCTCTTATGTTAACAAAAATACTCTGCAGATAAATCGCCTTTTCAAAGGCGCTCTGTCTGCAGAGTATACTTTGTTTTTCTTCAGCCCTCACTTATTAACGGATCACACTCGTCCATCCGTTGCCTCAGGGTTGTTTATGCCTACCATTTTATCAATAGGCATGGTAAAGCAAATGCCATTCGCTGGTGTTTTAAAGCCGGATTTTGTATTTACAGCCGCTACAATCCGTTCCGCCGTATCAGCATCCACCACGCTCAGAATAATTTCCTTCTCTGTATCGATTGTAATTCCTAAAATCGCTTTATGCATCGCCCCGGTACCGCGGGCATTGATAATCGTCGCTCCTCTTGCACCTGCTTCACGCGCCATCTCCACCACCTCTTCCGCAAAGCCGGCGTTTACAATGATATACAGAGCTTTCAAATTATTAGCTTTTTCCATTTAAAAGTCCTCCAAATTTAATAAAATAGCTTATCCACAGGTACGGTAAAAGCAATACCGGTATTGGGCTTGCTGAAGTTGAACTTCTTAACCAGCATCTCCAGCACCTCATCGGTTTTCTGAATTGGCAGCAGGCAGGTAATCACCACCTTATTCTCCTCGGGAATCAGCCCAAACACTTCTTGCAGGTAGCTTACCCTGACCGTGCCCTTACCATATATAACATCAATCAATCGCCCGCCCGATACGGACAATTCTTTTAAAAGCGCATCCTTATGCTTCCGTCCGGCTATCAACATTAAAAATTCTATGCTACATGGGACATCCTTTACCACTTCATCTAACCTCCGTGATTACATTCTGGTCACCGGTTTCGCTATCGGTTTGACCATCTTCTCCGGCCTCTTCCGCATGAGCGGTAAGGAAAGCCAGCTCCTCAAATTCTGCAAACTCCGTCTCCTCCATGAGTTTCTGTTCTTTTCTGAGACGTACGTCATAGATAATGCCTAAAGCCTGCACCGCGATCAAGGGCGTAACTGAAATAAATGCTATAATTCCAAAACCATTTGTTAAAACTGACTGAACCTTCACCCCCGGTCCCCGACCCATCGCAGCGGCTACCGCCTGGGCCGTCCCCAAGGTAAGAGGCGTTAAAAATGCGGAAGTCAGCGCTCCGCCCGACACACCTCCTGAATCAAATGCCAATCCGACAAAAAGCTTAGAGGTGAATTTCATCATAATCAACGCAACGGCATAAAGAGGCACCAGGAACCAGAGAATATTTATCTGGGTTAATATCTTCACCATGGAAATCAATGCCGCAAAACCAATGCCGATTGCAAGGGTCAGACGGATTGTCATCTTCTTAATATGACCGTTGGTTATCTCCTCCAGCTGCTCGCCCAGCACCGTTACCGCCGGTTCCGATAAGGTTATGGCGGCTCCCAGTATAAATCCTACCAAAAGCAGTATCCATTTGAACCAGCCGGGACGTGCCGTATCCAGGAAGGCCTCTCCGATATATTTTCCGGCAAAGGCGAAGCCGAAGTCAATTCCTGACAGGAAGATGAGCAAACCGATATAAACACCGATGGAACCCAGTAAAATGTTGATAAATTCCCTCCTGGGAAGCTTGATCAAAAAGAACTGAAACGGAAGGAATACAATAATAACCGGTATCAGCGCCAATGCAACACTTCCGAGATTGGTTATTACAATTGCTGCCAGACCCTCCGCTGCTCCCGGATCATAGACACCGGCAGGAGGGATTGTACCTCCGTTGACCGCCTTTAAAATAATTGCATAAACGAACAATGCCAAAATGGGGCCTACGGATGCCAGTCCAATAATTCCGAAGGTATCATCATTGGTCTTATGCTTCGACATAGTGCCTGAGACACCCATGCCAAGAGCCAGAATAAAAGGCACGGAAACATCACCCGTAGTTGCTCCGCTGCCGTCGAAAGCCAATGCAATAAATTCTTCCGGAACAAAAATGATCATAAGGAAGATTAAAATATAAAGTACGGCAAAAACAATCTTGATATTCAGATCCTTCATGATCCGAAACAGAGCGAACCCTACCAGCACGCCTATTCCCGTACCCATAATCCATATAAAAAGCAATTCATTAACTACCGGCATGATCATATGTGTCTGCCTGGCCAATACCGCCAGAGCCGGTTCCGCGACTGTTGCCAGGAGGCCGAAGACAAGCCCGAAGAAAATAATGAAAATGGCTTTCTTTAGCTTTATCAACGAGCTTCCTACCAGTTTTCCAATGGGCAGAATACTGATATTAAGCCCCTCCAGGAACAGCGCCTGCCCAATTACCACGCCTGCATATCCCACCACCAGCTTTACATAATCCCCCGTGTTGTCCATGGGCGCTACAAAACCGCAGACAATTATGATAATTGCTGCAAGGGGTAGTGATGAAAACAAAGTTTCTTTCAATGTGTTTAAAAATCTCATGAGCCATTATATTATAAATACCGAAGTATTTCAACTCCTTTTTTTATTCGGTCCAAACCGTCAGCATCTCTGTAAAATCCCCTTATTTCAAAGCCTGTTTTCATAATCCGCAGAGATGAAACAGATTATTTCAGATAAAAGACTTCCTGCATATACTGAATGGGTTCTGCTTCGTTAAAGTCGAAGGAACCTTCCACCATCTTGGAGGTAATCGCATTCCATCGGTTACAAGCTTCACTTTTGGCAATATACTCATTGGCTGCCTTTACATCATCGCATTCAAAGCAATAGAAAAACTGATTCCCGTTCTGGAAGATGGAATAATTACGGTATCCCGCCTTCGTATGCTCCTCCATGATCTCCGGCCACGGGTCAAGGTGCATCTTAACGTATTCCTCCAGATACTCCTCCTTGACCTTCCAGGTCCAGGCATATTTGTTACTGTGTTCCATATTCATAGTCCTCCTGCTTTCATAGTATTTGCGATACCTTAAAGAATGATATGATAAATGAAAGGATATCCGTATGATGTAAAAAGAAAAAGAATGTGATATAATGATAGCTACCAATTAATAAACCAAGGAGGCTTCATCATGCTGTTCGTCTGTTACCCCAAATGCACCACCTGTCAGAAAGCACAAAAATGGCTGAATGACAATATGCTTTCCCATGAGGTCCGTGATATAAAATCCGGCCATCCCACTTATGAGGAATTAAAAGACTGGTTCCATAAAAGCGGGTTGCCACTGAAAAGCTTTTTCAATACCAGCGGACTTTTATATAAATCCCTGGAATTAAAAAGCAAGCTTGCTGCCATGAGTGAAGAAGAACAGCTTCGTCTCCTTGCCACCGACGGAATGCTGGTAAAACGCCCGATTTTAGTAGGGGATGATTTTGTTTTAGTTGGATTCAAGCAACCGGAATGGGAAGCCAGGAAATAACTTAACTCGTCCCCGGCGGCTTCAATATGATAGCTTCTTCGTCTATCATCATCGCAGCCCCTGGGGACTATGTTTTAATTGTACTATAAATTCAAAAAAATGCAACCAAAAAACAGAAAAGTTTATTTTTGTTTAATAATTATGCCTACTGTTCTTCTCCGGCCACTGCACGTCTTTGGGTAAGCTCCTCTCTGATTTTCTTCAGCTTTTCCCCGCTTAAATCATAGAAAAAGAAGGGAACCACCGATAGCAGATTGGTTACAGCCGGAATGATGGTCATCATCATAAAGATACCCTTCTGTGTAAATTCGCTCTGCATATACATATCCGTTCTTCCCGGAATCAAGGCTCCCGTTCCCGCCGCCGCAAAGCCGATGCTCACCAGAATCAAGGACATGGTAAAATCCTTAAAACCGCTTGCAATCTTACTTCTTAAGGACATAAGGGCAAAGGAAATGCCCTCCTGCCTCTGGCCTGTCTTCCATTCCATATAGTCAATGGTATCGGCACACATTAGGGTAGGAATTACATTCAGAATACCGACAGGCATCATGGCAATGCAGAGCAGCGTGGCCAGTATTGCGGCATTCATGGTAAACTGCCCCACCGCAAACATAACTGCAAGTCCGGCGGAATGGAACAGGGTGGCTCCGATGAATAAGGTCTTGGCTTCAAACCTCCGCTTTAAAGCCGGTGATATAATCATACCAATCAGAGAGGAGATTGAGCCGGGAAGCGCAAAGAATACCTGCATGGACGGCTGGAGATAAACATAGCTGACAAAGTAAACCACACTTGCCGATACAATATTTCGGAAAAAGGACAGAAAATTCCCGCCGACCAGCAGTAATAAAGGCTTATTAATAAACAGATATTTGAACGCATCCCGGATTCCGGGCTTTTCGATTGACGGAGGGATCTTCTCCTTCAGCCGGAGCCCGCCGCTGATCACAAAGACAGGGGTAATCAGGCCTGCCACTATTGCCGTCCCCGCATATACGGCTGCTGCCGATTTGGTTATGAGAAAGGCTGCCGCCACCAGAATAGTGGATATCTCTCCGCCGATTGACCCGCTGACTCTGCCTACTGAAATAATTCTTGTTCTTTCGTTTAGATTAGGAGAAGCGATGGCGCTGATGCCCGCCATGGGAACGTCAACCATGGTGGAAAAGGCTTCCCATATAAAGAATGTGATAAACATATAGATAACCTTAAGGTTCTCACTGAGACTCCAGGGAATGAACAGGCTTATGGTAATCAAGGAAAAGGGAATGGAGCCGAAGATCAGATACGGGCGCATCTTCCCCCATTTACTTCTGGTCCGGTCAATGATGGTACCCATAATAGGATCATTGACGCCATCCCATATTTTTATTATAAGGAATACCGTTCCGACAACCGCGGGGTTAATCTTGAACACCGTCGTGTAGAATATGAACAGATACCCCTGGACTAAACCAAACATAATGCTCTGACATAAATTTGCCACGGAATAGGATACATAATCCTTCGCTTTAAGATACTTGGTTTCTGCCGTTTTCAAATCAAATTCCCTCCTTTTAAACGATGGTTAATCGATGCGGGAAAGCTCTTTTTTTATTCTTACCGGAATCAGGCTGCGAAGCTCTTCCCAGGTACTGAATAGACTGTTGTCCAGCGGACGGTATTCAAACTGCAGCGTAGGCTCAAAGGCATACTTTTTCTTTATATACTGCTCCACCTGCTTCTGGCGGTGATGATCCGTAGAATAATGCTCCTTAAACAGATCCATGACCAGAAGCCCTTCCGAGCCTGCCAGGAGATTGCAGCATAAATACCAGTCCGGCAATAGCCGGAACAGATTCCCGTCGGGCATAAAAGCGTGCTTGCCGGGCTGGCAATAGATCTGCAGATGCGTTCTGTCCTTAACGATCTCCTTGCCCAGTGACATTGACTTGAGATAAAAGCCGTGGAAGCTTGCTTCGGCATCACATATACCGCCGCCGGAATCCACGTAGATCCATATGTGCTCCAGGTCATACATATGCTGAATATCATAATCAAAATAAACTGCATATTCGATGACAAAGGCCGCCCCGACAGGCTCCGGATACAGTTCTCTCCGGAAGGACCGGCTGGCCCCCGGCCGGCAAAATACACTGTAGCCTATTCCATTCACCGCGAAGGGCTCCGCTTTGTCAAACATGATATAGGGGCTGTACCGCAGCGCAAGCTCTAAATCACTCATTCCTCTTTTCCTCCTTTGCTCCCGCTTTGATGCGGATTGTTTTAATTTCAAAGGGCCTGAAGTGAAGCTCAATTCCTTTTTCTGATTCCTCCAGCCGTTCCCGGATGTTCTCCAGCATATCCGTTTCATAAGTATCCGTAATCCCCAGCTCTGTCTTTAATACACAGCTTGTTGTGGCGTTCTGGGCCTCGTATAAACGCAAAATGATGTCTCCCGAGCCATCCTCCGCCTTCTTTACTGTCTCCAGAATTACATTACAGCAGGTAAAGCCCCAGGATTTCTTCTCTTTCCCTTTGTTAACTGCCTTCAGGGAGAAAAAGCTTCTGCTTCCGGCATCCCCTGTCTTTGTCAGAACCGGGTAATTCAACTCATAGCCGCTCCGGGTAACTCCGCTGTCCGCAAAGGTGCCGTTATAGACATAGAGGGAGTAGGTGAATTCCTGTAAGCCCTTATCCGCATACATGTCGGGGATCACCGGCGCCTTAAGCAGCGTCAGGTTGATGCTGCCGCCATCCACGCTCACACCATATTTACAGTCATTCAGGACGGCAACGCCGTGATTTGCTTCCGCCAAAGCAGTATAACGGTGCTGGCTTACTTCAAAACGATCCGCATCATATTTCCGTGATTTATGATTCGGCCGTTTTATATAGCCGAACTGGATCTCATGAATCGCTTCCTCTGTATGCACATGAACCGGGAATTCCACCTTAAGAAGCTTGTGCTGCTCCCTCCAGTCAATCTCTGTCTTAAAATCAATCCTGCGGCTTCCGTGACCGAGGCTTATGATCTGACTCATCTGTGAATCGTTGAGCTTTCTGCTGATTCTTACCCCTGCGGTCAGGTATCCGCCGAACGCATCCGCAGCCTCGCCTTCCGGCAGCCTGCCGAAGATAATCTCTGTCTCCGCCTCCGGTACAAGGTCAACGGGCAGGGACTCATACATGGAGCCCAGCTCCCAGGCATCGTACTCAATATTGATATCCTTGTACATTTTGAAATTATTGCAAAGCCCCTGGGCAAGCTGCAGGTTTGTCTCTTTATCCGTAACCTCTTCGATCTGTCCTGTTTTATTGATTTTAATTCTGAGGCATCCATTCTCAAGAAATATGAAATTCCCCACGGAATAAGCAAAACTGCCCATATTAGGGAACGCGGCTGTATCTTCATTTTCCCGGGCATAGACTGTGGTAAAGCCACAAGCCGGAACCTGCACGCTTGTATAGGCCGCTTCGCCGATTACCTGCACCGGAAGGGTGTTCCCTTCTATATCAACGGCCCCTCTGCTGCCCAAGGGCAGTCTGACCAGTGCATTCCGGGTCCAGGAAAGTGAGTTGAAGACAGAGAGTGCGTTTATCCCTTCCTTTCCGGTGATGTGGCTTTCCTCAAGAATACGGCCCAATGCCTGATCTATAAGCTCATGGGCTCCCGAACATACCTCCTCAAAATCCCTCTTCGCTTCCTCGTTCACACGGGTAATGGAGGTTCCGGCAAGTATGTCATGGAACTGATTAAACAGCAGCTTCTTCCAAAGCCTTGTAAGCCGCGGCTGCGGATATTCTGCTCCCCGGTTTATTCCCGCGATCACAGACCACAGTTCGGCATCGTGAAGGTCAACTTCCGATTTCCTGCATCCTTTTTTTAAGGATGCCAGGGAGGTATAGGTTCCCCTGTGCCATTGCAGATACAACTCTCCTACGTATTTGTTCTTCGGCAGTCCCTTCTTCTCGATGGCTTCAAAGAAATCAATGGGACTCTCCAGCTTCGTCCGGGGAGCGCCCTCAAGATTCTTAACTCTTCTCGCCAGCTCATAGATATCTCTTGTCGGGCCTCCGCCTCCGTCACCGTAACCAAAGGGGAACAGAAAGGTCTCAATATCCTCCTTCTGATTCCGGTCCACATTCCAGCGCCGTACAAGAACCTCCGGATCAATGGCAGAATTATTCTCCATGAACAGATGGGACAGGGTCTGGCTTCCGTCAATCCCCTCCCACATGAAAATATTATAGGGGAAGGGATCTCTTTCCGGATGACAGCGGAGTAATTTCTGTGTCGCAAAGTACGGAATGCCGCAGCCCTTCATTATTTGCGGAAGCGCGGCGGTAAAGCCAAAGGTATCCGGCAGCCATGCCATTCTGGAATCATACCCGCATTCTTCCTTATACCACTGCTTCCCAAGGAGAAGCTGCCGGATCAGACTCTCCCCGCTGGGAATGTTGGTATCGCTCTCCACATAAAAACCGCCTTCGGGCATGATCTGTCCGTTTTTTATCTTCTCCTTTATCCTTGAATATAGCTCCGGATAGTACTCACGGATATTCTCCAATATGGGAACCTGGCAGATCATGAATCTATATTCGGGATATTCCTCCATCAGAGCCAGCTGCGACGACATGGTACGGGCACACTTCCTCTTGGTTTCCTCATAGGGCCATTTCCAGGCAAGATCAAGATGGGACTGCCCGAAAACTGTGAATTCGGGTGCGGTCGAACCATTGACACAGAAGAGCAGGGGCGCCAGCAACCCTTTCGCCTTTATGTAGCCTTCCATCCTTTTTTCCAATGGCTGCTCAAAATCAACCAGATAGGTAAACTGTTTCAAGCCCTCAAAAACCTTCTGGGCCCTCAATGAATTCTCATCCAGGACGTTCAGAAGCTTATTCAAGGTGTATGCATCTAATCCAGCCTGGTATGCCTCCTCATTCCATATGGCAATCACGGCATGATTTACCTTGACCTGCTTTTCCGGCGGCTCCGGGACCGGGACACTGCCGGGGAAATAGGGACCTCCGTTTTCCAGTCTCGGGCCATGACCCGCATAGCTTTCCATCAGGATATCATAGCCTTCCTTTGCCTTTGCCGATCTTGTAAGGGTCACATAATTATGCTCCAGATCCTTTGATCCGGCCAGCCTGCCGTTGACCCAGACCAGCGTCTCTCCGCCCATGTCCGGCGAGAATATGATTCTCTTTCCCTCGGCAAATTCCGGAAGCTCAATTCTGGTTTTAAACCAGCCGTATTCCCACTTCCTGCCCCAGGAGGTTCCCGCAGGCATGGGGATGAATTCCTGTGCCAATGCCTCTTCCGGAGAAAGCATTTCCATGGTAGTAAATCCGCTGCATTGCACTTCGCCGATGGGAATATAAAAGTCCTTTTGTATCTCCCGAATCCAGATATCCAGACGGTTTCTCCACTCTCTGCTTAATTTCATAAGATTCTTCGCCCCCTTATAAAATAATAATCGTGTACCAGCTTCTTATCTTCATTGTAGCAATGTACCAGGGATATAACTATGCATTTTTTGCTTATCTCTATAAATATATTGTATTTCTTGCTTTCATTAATTTGGCAAAACGAAAGGTGCCTTGCACTGGCTTTTCCGTCAGTCAAGGCACCTTTTCCTTAATCCTTTGTCACCGTATCATTCCTGGTAAGTTTTTAAAAACTCCGTCACCCGGGCCGCCAGCGCAGCAATCTCCTCTCCTGTGTATCCTTCATACTCTGCAAATGGATTGCGTTCACCCTCAGGCTTCTGTATCCTGCCGTCTTCTCCAACCCTTGCCATCATATTCAGGCTGATATAGTGCTTCTCATCATAATGATCCACAAATACCAGGTAACGATTACCAACGCTCAAGGGCAGCTCTTCATCCGCATAGGACCGCAGGGAAAGCTCTCCGTCAAGCTCGCCGCCGCTCAGGGCACGTTCCACATGGGCGGTATATGCAATCTCCGCATAGCCAAATTCATTCTCCTCTTCCCTGCCCTCCGACAGAACCGTGACCTCAAGCAATTGCCGTCCGCGCATCACCATTCCAAATTCCGATGCGGCAAGCATCCTGTCTTCATCCTGTGTGATACGGATAATTTCTTCCGTAACCGACTGATACCCTTCCCCGTCGAAACGGTTAAAATCAGCATGATCCGAATGGGACCAGATCCGTCCCTCCTCATCAATCTCAAACAGCAGATCCAGATCACCCACCAAATAATATGCCTCCTGATATTTCGTCAGGGGAAGAAGATACACTCCATCTTTGCGCAGGAGATTCGTTGCCTCATCACCGGTACAGCCCCCATACAAATATTGATTCAAGCTCATTGTTTCAGGAACAGCCTTGCCCCATACGGTCTCCAGAACCTTCACCTCGGACCGCTGCCCCTCGCTCCTGTAGTTGTCGGATGCCGGAACCGGCTGGGTATCCGTTACCTTGACAATCACAATGCTTTCTGTATGAGCTTCAAAAACATGAAGAAAGCTCCAAAAAACTATCCTGTCCATGGCCGCCTGTCCTTCCATCTCGGACAGCTTGAAATTATCCACCGGAAGTCCCTTGATTTCATCGGATAAATCACCATTGTCCGCAGTCTCCGTTCCTGTCCCCCCCTGCTTCGTTCCTTCCTGCACGGTCGGCACGGTTACCTCTGGTCCCGGCTGCCGGCCGGGCTGATCCACATGCTCATACTCCTTCCAGTCGAACAAATCCGGCAGCCTCATCCGCTGAAATAGAAATATTCCTGCCAGCAGGACAAGACATGCTGCTCCCGCCAGCGGCTTCCAATGCACCGCCCTACGTCTGCCGGTCTGGGCAAGGATGCCTTTCCATATGCGTTCCTCTGCCTCTCTGTCCGGCTCCGCTTTATTCCAGGAATCGATAATTCGGTTATCTCTCATTGAAAATCACTCCTTAATTCTTCTCGAAGGACGCTGCGCGCCTCACTTAAATGGTTACGAACTGTCGACTGAGGTTTATGAAGAATCTCTGCTATCTCTACGCTAGTGTAGCCTTCATAATAATACAGATATACCACCGTCTTATATTTATCCGGCAATTTCATAATTACCTTCAGCGTATCGTCCGCTTCAATACCCCCGCTGCTGCAGAGGGATTCATAATCCTCCAGATTCTCTCTCTTGCGCCACCATGCCTTAAGAACATCCTTGCATACATTGGATGCCGTTCTGATCAGCCATGCCTTTTCGTGCTCTTCGCTCTCAAAGGCCGCACCGGACCGGATCATCCTCACAAAGGTATCCTGAACCGCGTCCTCCGTATCAGCCTGATTCTTCATGTAAGCAAAGCAGACACGGTATACCGTTCTCATATGGCGCAGATATAGTTCCTCAATCTCTTTGTCCGTACGTAACAAAGATTTCGTCTTCATATTGCCTCCTCATATATCCTGCGGTAATCCGCTTTTTCTCCTGTTTCCGCAATTACTATACGCTATCAGCAGCGTATGCCTTACCCGCAGGACATCATAATTGCATCTTCAAGGGATTCATAGCTATGAAATCTCTTTCAATAATAATACGATTGAGCGACGGGAACTGTCGGAGTAATTTCTACAATTTTTATTTATTCTTATTCGCCAAACTAAATTCCTGTTATGACTGGACGTTACTTTGCAAATCCCTTTCTTAAATTTAATCTGACAAACTTCTGATGTATCCTTTATCCTGTTTGGCAAAGCAAATTCCCCTTATTGCTGGCGGAACGTTACTGTGGCAAATTCTTTTCTTGAATTTATTTTCTATTTATCGAAACGAACCTTATTCCGTCTGTCTCTCTGCGGCAAATCCAGAATACTCTTGTTGCCTACCGCCTCCAGTGTCTGCCCCACATGTTCCTGGGGGCGGCGGAATTTGCTGATATGGATCAATTGGGACCCATAGATGCCATTATGCCCCGAGACATAATAGCTGATCAGTGCAGCCGCCACATAATAAGGCAAGGCACCGGCACCGAACAATTCTATTCCAAGCATAACGGTGGTCAAGGGAGTGTTGGCAGCACAGCCAAACACCGCAATCATCCCTAAGGCGGCAAAAAGGGAAGGTTCAACATGAGCTGTCTGTCCGATCCATCCCCCGAGGGCAGCCCCTATATCAAAAAGAGGAGTCACCTCTCCGCCCTGGAAGCCTGCACCCAGGGATAATACGGTCATGACGAACTTCAGAACCGGGTCGAGAAAATGAGTCTCACCGCGGAAGCCGGCGTTTATCATCCACGTGCTTAACCCGTCATACTTAACCGCACCAAGGGAAAGCATTGCGGCCAGTACAATCAGACTTCCCGCCAACGCCCGCAGAGCATGGTTTTTTATCATTTTACCATATAAACCTTTCAGTTTGCGCACCGATACCGCAAACAGCCTTCCCGCAAGACCAAACGCACAGGAGGCCATCGCAATAATTAACATATTACAGGCCCCTGCTGCCGGTATGACCTGTATCTCATATACGGCATGTGAAGCACCCAAAAGATGAGTAACATAATTAGCGGTAAAGGAAGTGATAAAACAGGGAAGCATAGCTTCATAGCTGAGCTTTCCGATGAAGCACATCTCCATTCCGAAGAAAGCTCCGGCTAAGGGTGTGCCGAACACGGAGCCAAAGCCTGCGCTGATGCCCGACATAATAAATACCGGTTTTATTTTGTCCTCCAGCTTAAGGGCCTGTCCGATTTTATTGGCCAGCGTTCCGCCGATCTGCACAGCGGTGCCTTCCCGCCCCACCGATCCCCCGGTGAGATGGGTCAGTATGGTGAAGGTAAATGTAAAAAAAGCCATTCTAAAGGGAACCTGAGCTCCCTTATGCACGCTGTCAATAATTAAGTTATTTCCTCTCTGTGCGTTTTTTCCGAACCTATGGTATACGACCGCCGTCAATATACCCACTGCCGGAAGCAACGCTATGAAGAACAGATGATGCTCCCGGGTGGAAGTCACCCATTCCAGCATTGCCAAAAACACCGCCGATACGCCGCCCGTCAAAACCCCCAGAACCAGCGTTGATAGCAGTAATCTCCATAGATTCCTCTGTCTTGTTATTCCCATGATGTTCAGGCCTCTTATTTTTGTAATAATTTTTTATAGGTTAAATCAATTCCGATGGCGCCAAGGGGTGCTGTAAAGATAATCGATAATACGGCAACGCTGAGAATCGTATTGCCTGCCGCGACACCGGCCGCCAAGGGGATCGCACCCACTGCCGCCTGCACGGTAGCCTTGGGCAGATAACCTATATTGCAGAAAAGTGCTTCCTTCCAGGTCAGCCCGGATTTGATAAGACTTACAAAAACACCGGCTGCTCTGAACAGCAATGCCCCGAATATTACCAGGATGGCAGCGATACCGGCCCCATAAGCATACCGGATATCCACGGCTGCGCCCACCAGCACAAATAAGACCAGCTCTGCCGCAACCCAGATCTTTGAGAATTTCCCCGATATTCTTTTGGCGAGGATATCATAGGTTTTCAAGATCGCTCCGCCCAGGGCCATGACCGCCAGAAGGCCCGAGAAGGGAAACAGGGATGAAATATGTTCTTCAAATCCCACCAGCAGGAAGGATATCCCCAGAATAATTAATATTTTAACCGTATCGCGCATGTGTATTCTTTTAAATATCTGTACCAGTAGAATACCGACTCCAATACCAACGGCAAGTCCCGTGAGAATGGAAAACGGTATATTGAGTATTGTCAGGAAATTGATATTCTCTCCCTTATATACATCAATAAACGCGGTAAACAGCACGATACAGTATATATCGTCGGCGGAAGCCCCTGCCATAATCAGCTGGGGAATGCTTTTTTGCTTGCCATACCCATTCTCCATCAAGGTAATCATTTTGGGAACAATAACCGCCGGTGAGACCGCCCCCAGCATGGCCCCCATGATTGCAGCTTCCACTACGGTCACTCCCAGCAGGGGCGGAGCAAGTAATACGGCGCCTATAATCTCAAAGGTGGCCGGGATAAAACACATAAGAATCGCTGGTCTCCCCACCCGCTTCAAATCATTAATATCAAGGGAAAGCCCCGCACGCACCAGTATGACAATAAGGGCGATTTCCCTTAAATCGGCTGAAATACTCAAGATATTGGGATCAATCAGATCCAGGGCATAGGGGCCGAGCAAGATGCCCGTAATAAGCATACCTAATAATCCGGGCAGACGCAGCTTCTGAAAAATACCGCTGAGAGCAAACCCGCACACCAAAATAAGAGCTAAACTAATCAACATAAAAAATATCCTCCTTCGCTAAATAACAAAAAAAGCTGACAGCTTCCGCTAAGTTGCAGAAGTCATCAGCATTAAATGCATTTCGGCTCGCGCCATGGGAGAACCTCATTCCCATTACGATATTTATACTATATTCTCCTCTTCCTGTCAAGCTGCAACAGCTAATTTCATGCAACTGTTCCAGGTTCATTGACTTCTTTGAGTAAAGCCTTGTGCTGCATCACAATTGAAATATTTCGGCGGCCTTATCCATATTTTCCATTACGGAGACGGAAAACGGACATTTGCTCTCACAACATCCGCATTTGATACAATCAGAGCCATGTGCCGCCAGTTCTCTGTAATGTTGGCCTACTCCCTTATTTACCGCATCTTCATCCATAAGGGCAATATCAAGATATTTTGTAACGGCTGCGATATCGATTTCGGCAGGACATGGCAGGCAGTGATTACAGTAGACACAGCTTCCTTTAAAATCGTTACTCATATCTCGTATTGCATCAACATATTCCAGATCTGCCGGATTCGCAGACAGATAAGAAACCGCTTCTTCTACCTGTTTCCTTCCCTGGCACCCGATCAGGGTGCTTGCAACCGCTGGTCTTTTCAGGGCATAGTGAATGCACTGATTGACCGTAAGCGGCTTGGAAAAAGGTGTATGCTCCTTGGAAAGCAGCTTGCCTCCGCCCAAAGTCTTCATTACCGTAATCGGGATATTAAGCTTATCGCAAGTCCGAATCTTTTTTTAACCAGCTCTCCTATGGCAAGCGCACCGCTTCTCCGCATTTGAACTGTCAAAGATGGGACTATATTCTTCTCTTCTGTCGCTATTCCACTCTTCTAAATACCAAATATTGATGCAAATAGCTTGACAAGAAAGCAAATATCAAATAAACTGTTTATATAACTCATTTATATAAACAGTTTATTTGATTTGTCTTAAAAGGTAGGTGTTGTATTATGCCAAAACAAAGGATCACAAAAGAAATCGTAATAAGTGCTGCTTTTGAGCTTATGAGGGAGGGCGGCACAGAACAGGTATTAGTCAAAAATATCGCCCGGAAAATTGGCTGCTCGGTACAGCCGATTTACAGCTACTTCAGCAATATGGAGGGTCTGCGCAAGGATCTGGAAGAACGGGCCGCTGTTTTTACCAGGGAATATATTAAAGCCCGTATCGACAAAGATGATTTATTTCGCAGCACCGGCTATGCCTATGTCCGGCTTGCCAGGGAGGAGCCGGGAATATTCAAAATGTATGTATTGCGCCAGAGAGATAATATTGCGTCACTGGACGGTCTGTATCAAAGTGAAGCTAATCCGGATACCGCAGAGCTTATTGCGGATGCATTGCATATCAGTAAAACGGATGCCCGGGAATTGCATACGAGGATGCTGATCTTCAACGTAGGGATTGGTATCATTCTGACCAGCACCTCTCCCGGCATTCCCCCTGAGGAGATTGCAGAACAGTTAGAGACAGCTTATGAAGCCTTTTTAAACCAAATTTTAAGAAAGCAGGAGGAGAAATAAGATGCAAAAAGCAGTGGTAATATACAAGAGTAAAACCGGTTTTACAAAGAAATATGCCCAATGGATTGGTGAGGAATTGAATTGCGTGTCCATCCCCTATTCTGAAGGCAGACGCATTCCTCTGGAGGATTACGACATCATAATCTTTGGCGGCGGCCTTTATGCCGGGATGATTAACGGTTTGAAGTGGTTTAAGCAAAGACTTCCGGAGCTTCACGGGAAAAAGGTTGCCATCTTTGCCACAGGCGCTACGCCGTCCGGTATTCCCGATATAGAAAATGCCTTGAAGAAGAATTTCACAGAGAAGGAATGGGACAGAGGGAATATCTTTTATATGCAAAGCGGTTTATGCTATGAAAAGATGAATATTGCTGATAAATTACTGATGGCTGCTTTCCGGAAGATGCTGAAGAAGACAGAGGGCGAAGACAGCGAGATGTATCGGATGGTACAGCAATCCTACGATTATTCTTCAAAGGATGCCATTCTCCCGTTGATCGAGTATTGTAAAAGGCAGGTTGGGGCTGACGCTTGATCTCTCTTCTTTGTGCATGGAAAGAGAGGACAAAAGACTGGCTAGCAGATAAAATAAAAAAGAACTGAAGGAGTGAATTGTATGGAATGGATTGATCGTCTGAATGACACCATCCGTTATATTGAAGAACACCTTACGGAAGAAATTGACTATGAACAGGTGGCTAAGGTTGCTTGTTGTTCCACCTATCATTTTCAAAGAATGTTTGCCTATATGGCAAATATTCCTCTCTCCGAATACATCCGCCGCAGGCGCATGTCCTTAGCTGCAGTGGACCTGCAAAGCGGCGGGAAGATTATTGATGTTGCCATGAAATATGGCTATACTTCTCCCACAGCCTTTAACCGGGCTTTCCAAAGCATACATAATATTGCACCGTCACTGGCTAAAAAGGAAGGCAGTCCAATGAAATCATATCCGCCTATCAGTTTCAAAATAACCATCAAAGGAGTGGAGGAAATGAATTACCGCATGGAAGAGAAAGAAGCCTTTCGCATCGTTGGCGTGTCCCAGCCCTTATACAGGGAGATTGAAAAGAATTTTACCATTGTTCCGCAGATGTGGCAGAAAGCTGTTATGGACGGAACCCTGCCGAAGCTGGCAGCCATGATGAATCATCCCCCCATGGGGCTTCTGGGGGTAAGCACCTGCAATGATAAGGAAGAATGGAAGTATTTTATTGCCGTCTCCAGCTCCCTGCCCGTCGAGGAAGCCCTGGAGGAGTATCTGGTTCCGGCTGCCACATGGGCGGTTTTTCCCGGTACGGGACCCAGCCAGTCCATCCAGGAGCTGGAGCAGCGCATCGTAACAGAGTGGCTGCCCTCTTCCGGTTACGAATATGCCAACGCACCGGATATCGAGGTTTATTTAAACGCTGATCCGAATAATGCACAGTATGAGGTGTGGATACCTGTTGTGAAAGGATAACCTGGAGGAAAAATGGCAGATATATCAATATATAATTAACAGAGGCAAGCCGCTCATCTTATTCCTCATACAAGAACCGGAGGGAAAATCCATCCTGGATTTCCCTCCGGTTCTTATTATTCCTTTTGCTTTGCCGCATCTTATTGTTTAGGCTCATTATCCGTTAACAAGACTTTTTGATATACGTCCTTATACCTGTTCATCGCTTCTGCAAAAGCTTTGAACCGATACCCATATGCTGATATGCTCTTAAAACAACGATGTCCTGTACATAAATAATTGAAAAACCATCCCCTACCATACGTATTGCACCAATTAGCTTTCATTACACCAGGCAGTTATAATTAGCAGGGAATTATTACCTCCCATCGCTTTATGGTTTCTATATTATTTTTATAAATACATTCCTCAGCCCAGCATCTGGCAGATGGAATACGCCACATTATCCAGAGAGGTCTGCTTCTCCACCGCTCCAATATTAAATGCCACCTTGGGCATTCCATATACGACGCTGGACTGTTCATCCTGGCCGATGGTCCTGGCCCCTATCTTCCGCATGGACAGCAGGCCCTTTGCACCGTCATAGCCCATTCCCGTAAGAATAACGCCCACCGCGTTGCTTCCGGCTTCCCTGGCCACAGACTCAAACAATACATCTACTGACGGACAGTGCCCATTCACTTTTTCTCCCGCATAACACTCCACCTTGTACCGGTCTCCGATTCTGCGGACGATCATATGCTGATCCCCCGGCGCAATAAGAACCTGTCCCTGCTCCGCATAATCTCCCGATCTGGCTTCCTTCACGGACAGATTCGTCGTCTGATTCAGCCGGTCTGCAAACATCCGGGAGAAATTGGGAGGAATATGCTGGACAATAACAATCCCGGGAACATCCTTCGGCAGGTTCTTCAGAATGGAGAAAATGGCCTCCGTTCCCCCGGTGGAAGCTCCAATCGCTATTATTTTTCCCTTTCCGGCAACCCCCTTGCTAACAACGTTCCTGGCAGAACCAGCTTCCTGACTGTGTACCTTTGCGTGCGCAGCTATCCTGATCTTTGTGATCAGCTCATTAATAAAGTTCTCCACGCTGCTGGCGGAGGACATATTCGGTTTGCCGACAAAGTCCACTGCCCCCGCATTCATGGCATCAAACACAGTTCCCGAAGTAGAGCTGACCACAATAATCGGCAGAGGATACTGAGGCATCAGCCTTCGTATAAATTCTATGCCGTTCATCTTGGGCATCTCAACATCACAGGTCATAACATCCGGTTTTGCAGAAATTATCTTATCCCTGGCATCGTAAGGGTCACTGGCTGTTGCCACAACCTCCATCTCCGAATCAGAGGATAGCCCCCGCAGCAGCACTTCCCGGAACAGCATGCTGTCATCAACGATAAGAACTTTTATTTTTTTTGGCATCAAACAGCTCCCCCTGTTTACATTTTTCTGTAGATCGCCGGCTGCACATATCGGAACCGGGTTGCCTCACGATTTAACGATTCGGAATGCCCAATAAACAGATAACCTCCAGGCTCCATAAAGTCATAATATTTATTCACCAGCTCATTCTTTGTCTTCTCATCAAAATAGATCATTACATTCCTGCAGAAGATAGTATGAAATTTCTTCCGGAAGGGAAAGACCGGTTCCATGAGGTTGAATTTTCCGAATATCACCTCATTGCGAAGCTTCTCTGTGAACACCGAGTTCTCGCTGTCCTGCTTTATTGTATAATTGCTTCTCCACTTGGCAGGCAGAGTCTCCAGCTCTTTATTCCTGTATACGCCCCGTTTGGCTTCCTCCAGCACCTTGTTGGAGATATCCGTAGCTAATATCTTGGTATCCCAGTAAATCTTGTCCCTGCCAAAGTATTCATCCAAAATCATAGCCAGGGTATAGGGTTCTTCTCCGCTGGAGCAGCCGGCGCACCAGATGCGCAGATCCCGGTCCGTCACAGCGGCAGAAAGATAAGGAAGGACGACCTCCTTAAAATAAGCAAAGTGATCCGCCTCCCTCATAAAAAAAGTATGGTTTGTAGTTATTTTATCCAGCAAAGTAGAAACCGCCGCACCGGTGGTATCCTTAACCACATAGTCATAATATTCGGTAAAGTTTTTAAAGCCTTTTTGAAGCAGCTCATTCTGGAGCCTTCCAATAACCAGGGTCTCTTTCTCCGGCTTCAGATAGATGCCATAGTTTGTCTTAATATAGGTTGATAATTGGTCAAATTCTTTTTTGGTAATAGTAATCAAAACTGCTCTCCTCTAATTGTTCAGGCTCAGCCTAATGCAAGATCTTATTCAGGGTCTGAATCACATGATCCTCCTTAAAGGGCTTGACAATAAAGGATTTGGCGCCATTCTGTATCGCCTCCATCACCATACTCTCCTGGCCCATCGCAGAAACCATTACCACCTTGGCTTCGGGATCAAAGGCCATGATCTCCTTCAATGCTTCCAGGCCGGTCATATCCGGCATGGTGATATCCATCGTCACAATGTTCGGCCTGAGCTCCTTGTACCTTTGCAATCCGGTCCGTCCGTTCTCTGCCTCGTCTACTATAAAGTCATACTTGATCAAAACATTCCGAATCGCCATTCTCATAAATGCTGCATCGTCAACAACCAATACTCTCCTCATACCTTACTCCTATCCCGCATCATTCTCTTCCAAAAGCCTTTCACAATCTAAAAGGAGCTTGACCGTTCCGCCAGCCTTGCCGATTTTGCGAATATAACGATTTTCCGCCTCCCGGTTCATCTGGGGCGGGTCGACAATATCCTCCTCCGGTATGGTCAGAACTTCTGTCACCTCATCCACAATCAGGCCGATGGAGATATCATTGATATCAATTACAACAATACAGGTTCGCTCCGTATATTCCAGCACATCTTTTTTGAAACGCAGCCTGATATCCATAACAGGGATAATCTTCCCTCTTAAATTAATAATTCCCCGAACATACTCCGGCAGCTCCGGAATCTCTGTAATCGCCTGCAGGCTGATGATCTCTGTCACATGTCTGATCTCAATTCCATAACACTCGCTGCCGACCAGGAAGGTAAGGTACCGGTCCTTCTGGGTATCTTCCTCATTTAAACTATCATAAACTTCTGCCATTGTGTTTTCCTCTCCTTCCTCATTACTGTAAACAGATCAATGAAACATCCTTGCAATATCCAGAATAAGACTGATACTGCCGTCCCCCAGCAGGGTACAGCCGGCAAGCCCCTTCAGCTTCTTGAAGTTCAGAATGTATTGGGGCAGCGCCTTCACTACCACTTGCTGCTGGCCCAGCAGCTCATCGGCAAAGATGCAAGTGGTCTTCTCATCCTGCTCTACCATAATGATGATGCCTTCGGAGAACTTTGTAATATCCGTCTTGACCTTATACAGCTCATGAAGGCGGCGTATGGCATAGCATTCCCCTCTCACCATAATCATTTCATTGCCGTCCGGGTCATAGATGATATCTGTTTCCTTAGGACGGAAGGATTCCTTGATGGATATGGTAGGCAGGGTATACCTGGACTTTCCCACCTTGATGTTCATGCCGTCAATAATGGCAAGGGTCAGAGGAATCTTCAGGGTGATTGCCGTTCCCTTATCCATGATGCTGTCTACGGACAGAGTTCCGCCCACCGCCTCAATATTCTTGGATACCACATCCATTCCTACTCCCCTGCCGGAGAACTCCGTCACCTTTTCCTTAGTGGAAAAGCCGGGAAGCAAAATCAGATTATAGATCTCCTTATCCGTCATATCCTCTTCATTCTTCATCAGGAGAAGATTCTCTCCGGCCTTGCGGAGAATCTTCTCCCGGTCCAGCCCTTTACCGTCATCCCTGACAATAATAAGAACATCTCCACCGGCATTCTTCGCTTCCAGCGTAATGGTTCCCGTACGCTCCTTGCCCTTTGCCAGCCGCTCCTGGACGGTCTCAATACCGTGATCAACACAGTTGCGAACCAGGTGCATCAGCGGGTCGGAGATATGCTCGATAATATTTTTATCTACCTCTGTCTCTTCGCCGATAATCTCCAGCCTCACATCCTTATCCAGCTTCTTGCACATATCCCGGACAATCCGGTGCATCTTAATAAAGGTGGCGGACAGGGCAACCATCCGGATGGACATTACCATATCCTGAATTTCACTGGTTATTTTATTCAGTTGATTTGCTGCCTTGGAGAAATTATTCAGCTGAAGCCCCTTAAGATCCGGATTCTGGATTACCATGGCCTCTGCGATTACCATCTCTCCAACCATGTCCATCAACTTATCCAGCTTCGTTACGCTGACGCTGATGATACTCTGGGCGGAGCTTCCGGAAATCGCACTCATTTCATGATGCTCCGGTCTGGCCGCCTTACCGTTTTCCCCGGCTTCCTTCTGAATCGATGATAGATCGGCGGAAGCATTTGCCTCGCCCGACCCGGTAAGCTGAGCCAGCTTCGTGTTCCCCTCCAGCTGCGTCAGCTCTATATCCTTTAAAAAGATAGTCTGCATGAAGAATTCATGCATTTCCTTATAGTCCTTATCCGTCTTGCAATAGATCTGAAAACCGTTTTTGCGAATCATATCAACGCTTTCATCACTGTCTATGATATCTGCCGGAACATAGAACAGCTCCCTGGCAAAGCCCTTCATATGATGAATAATGGTATAGGCGCGGATGTTCTCCATCTCACAGCCCTCATCAAAGTGAACAATCGCCTTATAGGCGTATCTGGCCGGCAGTATATCCTCACTGCCGTTCCCCTGGGTATCAGCCGTCCCGATGAAAGCCTCCCCGGCTTTTACTGCTGTTCTGACACTCTCCTCCGGCCTCTGTCCTGACGTACCGGCGGCTCCGGCTTCCACTGCTTTGACCGGTGCTGTTCCCGCCGCATCCATATTCCTGTTTTTCAATTCCGCAAGAAATGCCTTGATTTCAGCGACCAGTTCCTCCGCATCGCCATCTGCCTGATTTCCATTCTTGATTTTATCTACCTCGGTCTTAATAAAGTCAACTCCTTCCAATACCAGATCGGAAAGAGCCGATAAATCAATCTGTTCCGGCGAATCCTTACGGATATAGAAGAACAGATCCTCCATGGAATGAGCCAGCTTGGCAATGCCGTCAAATAACATCATCGCCGATGAACCCTTAATTGTATGCATAATCCGGAAGATTTCATTGATGGAATCCTCAGAATAACCACTTTCCTTCTCACCTGAAAGAATGGATTGTTCCAATTGCTCTAATAGCTGGGAAGTTTCAAACAAGTACATTTCTAATAATGGTTCCGCGGAAAATTGATCTGACATTCATTTTCCCTCCTTCTTTATTTTCATTCTGTTAATCGTCGCTGTGGATCAGTGCTGTTAATACTTGCCGAAATCCCTATTATCAGTTAATGTAATTGCTGATTTGACATGTTCCCCGGTTCCGGCGGCCTTCTCACCGCTTTCTTTGGTTCTTCTGCTTTCAAGCCTCCTTAGAACTTCCGGGTTTAACTCATGGTTTCTTCTCCCCGGATCCTTCCCCCTGGTAAGCTTATATTTACTCACTGTCTCTTTCAAAACAGACGCCTGGCTTGACAGCTGTTCACTGGCTGCCGCACTTTCCTCCGCCGTGGCCGAGGTGGTGGCTATCCCCTGGGATACCTGCATCACACCCTGGCTGATCTGCTGTATTCCCAAAGCCTGCTCATTGGAAGCCACGGCAATATCGCTGATCAGAGACGCAACCTCCTCCACGCCGTCCACAATTCTTTCCAGCGCTTTAGCCGTCTCTCCGGCGATTCTGGAGCCGCCTTCCGCCTTCCGGATAGAACCTTCGATCATATCCGTGGTCTCCTTCGCCGCACTCGCCGAACGCGCCGCCAGACTCCGGACCTCATCGGCAACTACCGCAAAGCCTTTGCCGTGCTGTCCGGCCCTTGCCGCTTCCACCGCCGCATTCAGCGCCAGTATATTGGTCTGGAACGCAATATCTTCTATAACCCGGATGACCTTGGAGATATTTGTAGAGGAGCTGTTGATATCCTCCATTGCCTTTAGCATGTCCTGCATCTGAACATTCCCCTGCTCCGCATTCCGCCTGACCGTCTCTGCCACTTCATTGGCCCTGCCGGCATTTCTGGCATTCTGCTCCGTCTGGGCAGAGATTTCCTCCAGAGAAGCTGTCAGTGCCTCGACTGCGGCCGCCTGCTCCGAGGCACCGCGGGATAGGGATATGCTGGATTCGGATACCTGCCCGGAGCCTATTGCCACTTGGTCCGAGGCTGTGGCAATTCCCCCCAGCATAAGGTTGTTATTATATACCATTTCTGCCAGCTTCTTACCCAGCAGATCTTCCTCAGACCTTACCTCTACCTCCACCGTCAGATCCCCGGCCGCAATACGTTCCGCGGTTTGTGCCTGTTCTCTGATATTGGCAATCATTTTATCAAAAGCGCTGCCGAGTATACCGGCTTCGTCTATCCGATCAATGCTGGCGCTGACATTTACATCTCCAAGAGCAAGACGGTCTGCGGCAGTGATCAGTTGATTAATGGGATCACTGATGCCTTTGGCAAGCTTTCTCGCTAATATGACACATGCCACGACGGATACTGTAATTAGAAGCAGAATGGCTGCGGTCAGCCATATCACAAGGCTTTTATTTCTCTGTGCCCTGCTGCTCGCCGCGTTATTATTCGTAGTAAGTAAATGCTCCAGATTATCACGCAGCAGGCTGCCGGTTTCATCCGAATCTACCAGCATAATTTCCACTGCGCGGTTCATATCACCCTTCTCTACAGAAGCCATGATCTCTCCCATATACTCTTTATAAAGATCCCATTCCTTCCTGACATCATTGAATACGGCGGGATCCTCATCATGCATCCGTCCTTCATAATTCAGTAGCAATTCGTCAATAGTTCCCATGAAACTCTCCAGTTTTGCCAGAACATCCGCTTTTTGCTGATCTGTCTCTAACACGGTCAGTTCCAGGGTATTATAACGCAGCCGCTGAAAATAAGTTCCTGCCGCACTGGAATAGGTCACGCCCAAAGTATTCTCATTATACAGCAAGCCGTCGGCATTACTCATAGTCCATAAACCGGCTATGCCACAGATACCAAGAATAGCACCCATTGCTTCTATGATTAAAGCACACAAGACCAATCTTGGGTATATCTTCATATCTTTAAACTTCATAGCAACCTCCCTCTGTTTTTAACAGCATCGGGATATTCTGTGTTTCCGCCAGGAATATCCGCTTTTGCATGTAGGAACTGAACTCTACTATATATATTTCGATACTTCCGTTTATCACCATTATAGTAATTTAGTGGCACATTGTCAATATGAGCATTTTCTTGTCGAATATATAATTTAAGCAGGCTTCCACACACAAACCGGGGCTCAGAGGGCAGAATTGAGCAAAAAAAAGGAACCACAGAGGGGCCCTCACATACGCTTGCAGGGATGCCCTCCATGATTCCATTGATTATAGAAAATATTCGGCAAACCGGTCCAGATCCACCTGGGTCTGTTCTCCCGTCTGCATGTTTTTGACGCTGGCTTTATTTCCTGCCAGTTCATCGGCACCAATAATGACTGTATTCTTCGCACCGATTTTGTTGGCGTACTTCATCTGGGCCTTGACACTGCGGTCCATATAATCTGTCTCCACAATGATTCCTTCGCCGCGCAGCTGCTGTACCAGGGAGAAGGCGGACGCTCTGCACTCCTTGCCGAGAATTCCCACATAAAGCTCCACTTCCGGTTCCGGAGCCAGCTCCACACCCTCCGCCGCCAATTCATTAATAATCCGCTCAATTCCAAAGCCGAAGCCCACTGCCGGAATATTCTGCTTCTCATCGATCTCATGAACCAGATTATCGTATCTGCCGCCGCCGCACAGCGTAAAGCCTTCCTCATTCACGAATTCAAACACCGTCTTTGTGTAATAATCGAGTCCTCTTACAATTCCCGTATCCACCTCATAGGGAATCCCAACCTTATCCAGAAGCTCTTTCAGCTCCTCAAAATGTGTCCGGCATTCCTCATCCAGATACTCTATGGTTCTGGGCGCATCCTTTACAATAACCTTGCAGGAAGGCACCTTACAGTCAATCACCCGGAGAGGGTTCTTCTGCATCCTCTCACGGCAGGTGGGACAAAGCTGCTCCTCATGCTGCTTCAGATAGGCAAGCAGAGCCTCGTTATAGGTCTTCCGGCAGTTCCCGCAGCCAATGCTGTTGATATGGAGATTTGCTCCCTTCATCCCCAGCTCCTTCATAAACTCCGTCAGCAGGGAGATTAGCTCTACCTCTGCCAAAGGACTTGCGGAGCCCAGGAATTCGATTCCGAACTGATGATGCTGGCGAAGTCTGCCGCTCTGGGGATTCTCATAACGGAAGGCCTGGGTGAAATAGAACAGCTTGATGGGCTGGCTCTCGCCGTACAGTCCATTTTCCAGATAGGCTCTTACCGCACCGGCCGTTCCTTCGGGCTTGAGGGTAATACTGCGGTTTCCCTTGTCGTCAAAGGTGTACATCTCTTTCTGGACCACATCCGTGGTCTCTCCCACTCCCCGCTGGAACAAAACGGTATGTTCAAAAGCAGGAGTTATAATTTCCTTCATATTATATGCTTTGCAAATTCTTCTGGCAATCTCTTCAATCACGGTACGTTTGTGCATATTGGAGCCGTACCAGTCCTGTGTACCCTTGGGTCTTTGTGTAATCATATTCTTCCTCCGAATGTCTGACACTATTATTAACCTATCTTATCACATCCTGTCTGATCCGTAAACCTCCTGTTTGCCATAGATGGTTATCAATCGAAGAGCCTGATGGGAGTTATTCTGCGAATTCTGAGGGATGCCAGCCATATGGTCACCGCCGAAACTAGAAGCATGCCCACAGGGACAAAAAGCATATGCCAATAGGGAAGTATCAGATTGACCCTCCGTATTCCGTTGCCCGCCAGCAGCATCTGGGTGAAGGAATTCGACAGCAGAAGCCCTGCCCCCAGACCCAGGATGCCTCCCAGCACGATCACCGGCAGATAGCTGTAGCCCACCTGTCTGATCAGCTGTGCGGCCGTATACCCCAGAGCCTTATATATCCCGTACTGCCTCTGCTCCTTGAGAAGCTTCACCTTGATTAAGAGCAGCAGGATCAGCACTACCGTAATTACGGTGATGCCCCCGCATAAGGCGCAGATGGCCACAATTGATCCGTGGAAGGATTCCATCACCACATTGATATTATCCTCTATATTCATAATTAAGATGTTCCCGGCTGCAAACTCTGTACCCAGCTCTTTAATAAAGTCCTCCGTATCCGTCCCCTCCGTCAGATACATAATCGCCATATTGATTTTGTAATCCGGGTTCAGACGCCTCACTCCCTCCAGCGTAAGGCTTGCGCCTCTTCCCAGATTGCTGATATGCTGCTTTACGCCGACAATCAGATACTGTGCCTCCCCTCCAAAGGAGGACACCGTTACGAAGCCGCCCAACTCCAGGCCCAGCTCCTGCAGGGTTCTGCTGCTGACCATGATCTCATTTTCATATTCCGCCAGCCGGCCGGCCATCAGGGTATCCGTATCTAATTCGGAGAAATCCTCCATGATCTCGACGCGCACCTGCGCCTCTCTCTCCCCGTTTTTCAACAGCATCTCCTCCGCATTATAATCCAGCAGCCTGCGAACCTCTTTCTTTTCCCTGATCTGATCTGCGATCCGGTCATAATCCGCCGCCTCTGCCCATACCTGCACCTTTGCTGTCGGTAAGCCTACCAGATTCATCATCGCCGTATCATCAATCACAAAATTATAGTACATTCCGACGGTATAAACACAGGCAAAGCTCAGCAGGGAAATAATCACTGCCATTACAAGATTCTGTTTTTTATTGTACAGCAGCCCCTTCATGCCAATGGCCAAATTCAAGGGCAGCCCTGATTTCTCCAGGGGAAGGTAATTCCGCTTGAAGCTGTGGGTTTCGATGCCGTCCCGCAGGGCGGCCAGGGGCGTAATCTTCTTCAGCTTCCTTGCCGTCATATTCGTTACGGTAATAATCAGCAGCAGATTCACCAAAGCACTGGCAAGGGCGGCCGGAACGCTGATATGCCCTGCCCATCGCAGGCCGATGGATGCCGATATCATATTCCCCACCGGGGAAGTGACCGCTACCGCCAGGAGCAGTCCTGCCAGAATCCCCACCGCCGTGAGCAGCAGAAACTCAAGCAATAAGGCATATTTAATCTGTTCCGCCGTATACCCCACCGCTTCCAGGGAGCCGATGTTCTTGATATTCTTCTCCAGATGGACCACCACAGAGAACCGGATCACCACCAGGGCAATGGCCAGCAGAATCAGGGAAAATGCAATTAATACCACCATCAGGATCTCGATGAACATGGTTACTCCCTGTTTTAAGGTATCGAAAGGAAGAATAGCCAGAAAGTCATTTCCGTCAATTTCCTTTCCTTTGAATTCAAGCAGAAAGCTTCTCTCGAATTCTCCTCCGTCGATTCCCTCAAATTGGAGATTAATCAGGCTATGCTTTGCCATATCCCCCGCTTCCTCCCTCAGCTTCCGGAAAGTCTGGTCATAGACAAAGAACTGATACATGGAAACATTGCTGGGTGAGGCAAAGATCACATTCTCATAGAAGCCTGCAATCACAAAGGTGTTACTGCGGTTTTCCGTTTTCATTACCAGCTCATCCCCCGTCCGGTACTGCTTCGAGGTCTTCAGTATATAGGGCACGATGATGCCGTTCTCCGGCCTTGGGGACAGCTCGTCGATAATGGACAGACGGTTGATATGATAGGTGTCCTCTGCATTTAACATAATCGTGACCAGATTGCTCTCCTTCTCGTCCCTCATTCTGTTTCGAAACTTCGGAGAGGTGTAATAGATGCTGTCATGGACTTCGTACCGGTCAATATCCTCCCTTTGATCAAGGATGGAAATCACCTTCCCCATGCTCGACGGCCCGGCCAGCAGGGTGCAGTCCGCTCCGTGAAGCTCCTCATTCCTGGCAGCTACAAAGTCCCCAATCTGATTTTCCACGGCAATTCCGGTATACATCAGCAGGGTGGACAGTATGACCAGAAGAACTAATACAACAGAAGAGGCAAAGGAGCTTTTTGTATTGTTCCGGGCAATTAAATATAGTTTCATATCTACCACCCCATTTTCCGAAGGAATTCATGAAGCACGCTGTTGCGTTCCACATCCTCCTTCTGAAAGGCACCCAGGCGGCATTCGTCTATGATTACTCCATCCTTCAGATAGAGGATACGGTTTGCCCTTCTGGCGGTCTTGATATCATGGGTAACCATAACGATGGACTGCCCCTGTTCATTCATCCCGGTGAGGATATCCAGGACATTGACGGCGTTCTCCGAATTCAGCGCCCCCGTGGGCTCATCGGCAAATACAATCTCCGGCTTATTGATCAGCGCTCTCACGATGGCAGCCCTCTGTGCTTCTCCTCCGGAGAGCTGGGAGGGGAATTTGCTATAGCACTGCTCATCCAGTCCCACCTGGGCCAGAAGCTCCTTTCCCCGCCGGATTACCTCCCTGCGGTCCCGGTTGGTCAGCAGACCGCTGACCAGTATATTATCCAGAACGCTCATGGTTTCATTCAGATACATCTGCTGGAAGACAAAGCCGCAGTGGGATCTGCGGAAAACGGCCAGCTTATCATTGGAATAACGGCTTATCTCGGTGCCCCGGAAGATAATCTCCCCAAGGGTGGGACGGTCCATGCCGGACAAGGCATAGAGCAGGGTGGATTTGCCCGACCCGGAGCTGCCCATGATAACAGTGAAATCCCCTTCTTCTATTTGGATATTAAGATTTTTTAGCACATGCTGCTGTATGCTCCCAGTGGAGAAGGTCTTGCACAGCATCCTGGCTTCCAGTATTATTGCCATTTTGTATTCCTCCATATAATTTTGATAACTTTATTATACTTGCGGAACCTTATCCAGTCTTTTTCCATTCCTTATGAAATTCTTATCCGTTTCTTAAATCTTTCCCCGGCGCCCCTCCTCAGGCCAAACGGAGGAGCAGGCTGGCTACAAAGCCCCGGTCACAATAGATTTCAAGGCTTCCCCCCATCCCTTCCATGAACTGCTTCGCCAGATACAGGCCCAGTCCCGAGCCGCTTGTGCCGGAGCTGTTCCTGCCCCGGTAGAACTTCCCGCAGAGCAGGGGGAGCTCGCTTTCCTCCACGCCCTCTCCAAAATCCCGGAGGGTTACTCTCAGATATCCCTGTTCTACCGCGCTGCTGACTTCTATATGACTTTCCGTATATTTATAGGAGTTGTGAATGATATTGTCGATGACCTGGCTAAGCCGGAGGACATCGCAATAAATCAGGCATTCCGGAACTGGATTCACCTTATGTATTCTCTTTAAATGGTTCATCTGCACCAGCATATCATCAAGAATGGTGCTCATCTCTTCCCGGCAGTCAATCCTTAGGGCTGTGAGATCCTCCAGGGTCGCATGGAACATATCGCTGATCAGATGGTCGATCATATCCGCTTTCTCATTGATGATCCGGGCTTTTTGTACGGTATCTGCCTCACGGCTTTTGACGGTAATCAATTCACAGTATGCCTTGATGGTGGAAACCGGAGTCTTGATATCATGGGACAGCCCGGCCACCAGCTCCTTCTTGCTCCGGTTTGCTTCGAACTCACCCCGTCTCGCCTCCTTCAGCTCCTCCCTCATTAAATCAAAGCTCTCCGTAAAGGCCCCGAAATAATTCTGCCTGTACATGGGGAGGGGAAAGTCAAGATTTCCTGCTGCCACATGGGATGCAAAGCCCTCCAGCTTCCGAAACGGCCTGATAAAGCGGATATAAATAAGACCGCCTAATCCCCAGACAAACAGCAGCAGTCCTGTAAACACTGCCGCGGCCACCCGGAATAAACGGTTCCTGCGTGCTTCCTCCGCCGCGTTATCCGGCGGAAACAATATCTTTCCGATCATTACATCCTCTTTTTTGAGGTCTATGATGGCGGCCCGGTCAGCCAGACCTTGGTAGAGAATTCTTTCATATTCGGGATTACTGCACAGGACAAGCTCAAAGCCCAAGGCAGCCGTCTCCGTTTCCACCCCTGCTTCTATCTCTGCCTTTATCTCCGTCTCTATCTCTCTTATCTCTGCTCCTGTCTTTCCTTCTGCCCTCGTTTCATTCTTGGCTTCGGCCTCGGCCAAGGCTTTTTCCCGAATGATTTTCTCCGCTTTTTTTACAATTACATTCATCCGGGCAAGGTCTGTCCCGGGAAGCTCCTGCTTCCGGAGAGATCCTATCGTCAGGCAGAAGCATCCCAGGAGGAAAAGGCTTATTCCTATCATCCACCGTCCCAGCTTCATAATTCCAACCGATATCCGGTTCCCCAGATGGTCTTAATGATCTCCGGATGATTCGGATCCCTTTCAATTTTTTCTCTCAGCTTCCGGATATGTACATTCAAGGTGCCGTCGCTGAAGAATTCGTCTCCCCAGACATTGGCAAACAGCTCATCCTTGGTTATCACGGTATTGGGATGGCTGAAGAGGTAGAGAAACAGCTTGAATTCCTTATTCTTCAGCTCGATTTCCCTGCCCTCTATATATAATTTCCTGGCCTTAATGTCCACCCGTATCCTTCCCGCCTGCTCCGGCAGGGTTTCTCTTGCCTCCTCAAGGCGTTTCAATACCACTCTGACCTTGGCAAGCAGCACGCTAAGGGCATAGGGCTTCTTTATATAGTCATCGCCGCCGATGTTAAGGGCCATCAGAATATCGTCATCACTCTGTCTCGCACTGATAAAAAAGATGGGAACATCAGAGAATTCACGTATTTTCCTGCACAGGGAGAATCCGCTCTCCTCCGGAAGATTGATATCCAGCAGGATCAGTCTGACCCCATGCTGTTTTAGAAACTCCAGGCAATCCTCTGCGTTAGTCACATATTCCGTCTCCACGCCAAACAAATTAAAATACTCGCAGGTTGCGACCGCAAGCTCCTTTTCATCATCCACGACCAGACAGGTATATTCCACGCCTTGCCCTCCCCTCTCTGCACATCCTTCTATGACAGCTTTGACCGGTTCTCTTCTATAAAATTCTTCTTTTTTTCAATCAGTTCATCAATTCTGCCGATGTAATCTGTAATGCTTTTTACATTGTCTACCCGCTCCAGGCGGTTCTCCTCCGGAAAGATGAATTTGGACATCCCTCCTGCACCAAAGGCCAGGATGGTCTGCTTCTCCTCCATGATGAGAATATTATAGATTCCCTCCCTGCCGGGCCTGGCATACCCCACATTCTCCAGATTATCCGCCATGTTCTTCTGACGGTAGAGATAATAAGGAACATAGCCGTTCTTCTTTGCATATTCCTCCGTCTGCTCCAGCATCCGGGAGACCTGAACCGCGGGGCAGTCCGAATATGCTTCCTTCTCCAGATTCAGCCTGGCTGCACGCTTTACCGCCAGGGTATGGACCGTCAGGCTGTCGGGATTCAATTCCCTAATCCGGCGGAGGGTATTTGCCACATCCTCCGGGTCCTCTCCCGGCAATCCGATTATAATATCCATGTTAATATTATCGTGTCCCGCTTCCCGGGCTAAGAGGAACGCCTCCTCCACCTGCTCCACGGTATGCTTCCTGCCGATAAGATCCAGGGTCTTCTGGCTCATGCTCTGAGGATTAATGGAGATCCGGTTCACACCCCATTTCTTCAGCACCTTCAGCTTCTCCGGGGTTATGCTGTCCGGTCTCCCTGCTTCCACACAGAATTCCCTTACCCCGGAGAAATCATAGAACTCCTTCACCCGCCCCAACAGACGGTCTAATTGCTCCGCGTCCAAGGTCGTAGGGGTTCCCCCGCCCAGATATACGGTCTGAAGTTCCCTCTCCGGGAATGCATCTGCAAAAGCAGAAATCTCCTTCTCCAGCGCCTCCAGATACTTCTCCACCGTACCGGCATACTTTGTGACGGAATACGAGGGAAAGGAACAATAGAGACAGGTGCTGGGACAAAAGGGTATCCCGATGTAGATACTGTATCCCCTCTGATATTCCAGCGCATCCAGAAGCACCATCTCCCGCCCTGCAATCTCCAGGCTCCGGGCAATCTTGCCGTCAGTACAGAGATATTCCCTGCGCATCTGCTCATAGATCCCATGCTCTGTCTCTCCCTGCTTCAGCATCTCATAGACCAGCTTGGTGGGCCGGATTCCCGTCAGTATCCCCCAGGGCAGACTCCTGCCCGTCTCTTTGGACAGCATCCGGTACAGGAAACGCTTCATACTGTTTTTATATTCGGCTTTGGAGAGCCCCTCCGGCACCGGCTGATGCTCCTCCAGACAGCCTCCGTTCTTCCCTGTAAGACTTATCCCGATCTCCCCGGACCAGAAACATATCTTAATCAGATCGATTCCGGCTCCCGGCCGGAACACCTCTCCCGGAACCCGGCTCACCGAATGCTCATTTTCTTCTCCATGACAGCCCGGATGCCTTCTCTCTTCTCCGGAAGAATCCCCTATAGCAGGGGATTCTTCCTCCGAATAAACCTTGACGGTCTCTTCGGGATAAAAAGCCTTTACTAAAGGATATACATCATTTTCACTTACATTACCGGGAACGGATCCACCGCCGGCAATATATGCTCTATCTGACAATATTACTTTTAACATTCTTCTACCTGTACCTTTGTTTACTCCCAATCCGTCCAGCTGCCATTCAGATATACATTATTCTCTCTCTCATATCCGATAGTGGTCGCCCGCCCATGACCCGGATACACCGTCACGGAATCCTCCAGCGGCATGAGCTTTTGCTGAATGGACGCAACCAGCTGCCTGCTGTCTCCCGTAGGCAGATCCGTCCTTCCAATGCTCTCCCGAAAGAGAGTATCCCCGCTGAACAATAATTCATGCTCAGGGAAATAATAACATACTCCTCCCGCCGTATGCCCCGGCGTATGGATTACCCGTATGGTAAAGCCCGCCAGCTGCAGAACCTGGTCATCCGTCAGCAATACCTCCGGTACCAGCGTACATTCCCTGCGAATCTGGGAAGAAACATTCCTGCGGGGATCCGCCAGAAGCTCCGCCTCTTGTTCCGATGCATGGATCGGTGCCGAGGTAGCGGACGCCAGCTCCCGTGCGGCTAAAATATGGTCAAAATGACCATGTGTGAGAACGATTCCTTTGCACACAAGGTCATTTGCCTTCAAATACTGTTCTATTCTGTCGGCCTGATCCGCCGGGTCAATTACAATAGCTTCCTTTGTTTCCTGGTTATCGATGATATAGCAATTCGTCTGTACCATGCCAAGAACCAGGGTCTTTAAATCAAACCTGTTCATTTGAACCTCCCGAGATTCATTATTTTCAACGAATCTTTGCCCGCTATTCTCCGCGGGTCTTTGCTAACCGGCTGTGCGCTCAATATCCAATATGCTTTCCACATTTCTGATCTTCGCAATAATCTCATTCAGCTGTTCCTTGCCGTTAATATCAAAACCGATGCTGATGGTTGCCTTCCCCTGCTTGCTGGTTCTGACATTCATCGAGGTCACATCAATCTTGTTCTCCGTCAGCACCTTGGAGATATCCACAAGAACACCGGTACGGTTATTGGCATAGATTCGGATCTCGGCACTGTACACACCGCCGCTGTCCTTGCCATCCGCCGCTATATTCCATTCCGCATCGATGAGCCTTGCCCTGTCCTCCTCCGGGAGATTAATCACGTTGATACAATCCGTCCGGTGAATGGACACACCTCTGCCGCGGGTTACAAAGCCTACGATCTCATCTCCGGGTACCGGGCTGCAGCAGCGGGAAAAACGAACCGCCAGATCATGGATGCCCTCTACCACAATACCGCTTTTGGATTTCTTCTGCGGAATCCGTTCCTTGATCTCCTGAACCGCTTCCAGGATATTCTTATCCGTGATGTTCTTCTTATTCTTTTTATTATATTCTTCCAGAAGCTTATTTACAATCTGGCCTTCCTTCAAGCCGCCGTGGCCCACGGCTGCCAGAACGGAATCCCAGTCACGGAAGCCGTATTTGCGCATCACAATATTCATAAATTCCGGCTTCAGCAAATCACTGAGAACAATGCTCTTGGTCTTGCAATAGGAAGAAATCATTTCCTTCCCTTTATTGATATTGTCTTCCTTCAGCTCGGTCTTAAACCACTGGTTAATCTTATTCTTTGCCTGGGTGCTCTTTACAATGGAAAGCCAGTCGCGGCTGGGCCCTCTGGAATTCTGGGAGGTGATAATCTC
>JAEWYQ010000014.1 GCA_023395555.1 Bacillota bacterium | reverse complement strand
TCCGTTGGTACCCGTTCCGTCTGTACCCGTTCCGTTGGCAGCTCCGGTAGTGGGAGTTGTTACATCAGCACCGTTTGTGACCCCATTGGTTACTGCCGGGGTAGTTGTCACTGCCGTCGTGGGAGCCTTGGTAACTCCATTACCCGGTGTTCCGTTCTTATCATCTGAAGCGCAGGCACTAAAGATAAATAAAGCGATGCAGCTTATTCCTAATAATATAAGGACTTTCTTTTTCATAGCTACTCCTCCTATAAAATTTTGAGTTTTACAAGATTAGTATCTCTAACTTTGTCCGATTTATACACCTATCAGAATTCACATTCCATGATTTCACTATATTTTCAATCTTTCTTTCAGCCTATTAAAGAAAAACATGATAGCTTCTGATAAATATGGAATAAACGGGTGTTAATTCCATTCATTCCATTTATTTATTAAACTCTGTCATATCTTTTCGAAAGCGAAGGGGAAGGTTGTTCCTCTGCAGCTTCGGATTCACCCGGTCTTTAATTGCGATATTTTCAAAAAAGGTGATCCATAGATCCCGATACCTGTCCTCGTAGGAGGATACCTCCCGCACCGCGTCCTGGTCAAGCTCCGGAACCTCGGCAATCACCCACTGGGCGCCAGGCACGTGCATTGCCGCAAGCTTGCGGTTTGAATCGTAAATCAAAAACCGCTCCTGGGGAAGACGGTCTGCAAAATGAGGCATTATTATAGATAATACATTATTCTTCGGATGGATGATGGAGGTCAGCAGCCCGTTCTGCTGCTGGGAAAAGCGGATAAAGCCCAGGAGATGATGTGCTTCATTCCCTACCCTCTTATTAATGCGAAAGATGCTGTTCACCACCTCATTGCTTAAACGCTCCGTGATTCCGGCCCCGACAGCAAAGCCAAGTATCAAAAACCGGTAAATCAGATCTGCCTTCCCTTCATAATCAGACAAGGCGGTACGGCATACCATTCCGTATACCTCCTCTGATATCTTCTGCTTCACGGACCTGGCCACCTTGTAAGCTAAGTCCAAATCCGTGTCCACTATAACATATTCCGCAAAAAGCTCAATATTGGAATACTTGCTTCCCTCGCTCTTCTCTTCGATCTTAACGTTGGAGTGTCCCAGCCTGGAATTCCAGGCATGGTAGATTGCGGTAAATATTCCGTCAATATTATTATCGCATAGATAGATTCTCTTTACATCCATTGATCTCAACTCCTAAAATATCACACATTCGCCAATTGCACCGCAAGAGGTTGTCTGGGCTGAAAATTAACATCATCAAACAGGGAGAGCTGCCGGTACGTAATATCCTTGTCGATTCCCAGCGGAATCTGATCCTTTAATGCCACCAACTGCCTGGTAATAAAATCCTCTTCAATCCGGACCGGATGCATCATTCTTCCGCTGCAGGTAATAAAGTAAACAGCACGCTTCAGCACAATCCCCATACGTTTTAAATCCTTAAAATCGAGTACCGCACTCTTCCTGGCCTGAAGAATCCGCCCTGCCGAATTCGTGCCGATCCCCGGCACTCTAAGCAAGGTATAATAATCTGCCTTATTCACCTCCACCGGAAATAATTCCAGATGGCGCAGCGCCCAGTCACACTTTGGGTCCAGCAGAACATTAAAGTTCGGATGTAACTCATCCAGCAATTCTCTTGTCTGAAAGCCGTAAAAGCGCAGCAGCCAGTCCGCCTGATATAAACGATGCTCCCGAAGCAGCGGCGGTCCCGCTTCCGTAGAGGGCAGACGGCTGTCCTGATTGATATTAATAAACGCGGAATAAAACACCCGCTTCAGCTCAAAATTACCATATAAGGCCTCCGCCACCGACATGATCTGGTAATCGCTCTCCTGGGTTGCACCTACAATCATCTGAGTGCTCTGGCCTGCCGGTACAAAGGTACGCTTTGTTAAGGACGCTCTCCCATATGGCGCAGCTATGGCTGAAGAAGTTATAATCTCCCGGCTGGCCATACTTTCGTCAATATCAGAGTATCCCTGGATCAGCATACTTCTATTCCCCGCCGAATGCCCCATGACCGCCGTATTTTCATTCTCTGCCGAACGCACCGGAGCGGTGATCCTTCCATCGTCGCCGGAAGCCCGTGATATACCGAAATCTCCCGCCCCCGATATCATTCCCTGCTTCATGGGAAGACCCTGTCCGCTCCTATATTCCGGCAGTCCAAGGAATTCCCTGTTCTTCTTCCTCCCCATCTGTATCTGCCGGATGGGCTTCAAGATATTCTTGCGGTTCTTGTGGGGCGCCAGCTCCCGAAGTCCTTCCGCGGTGGGCAGCTCCAGATTAATGCTCATGCGGTCCGTATACCAGCCAAGCATCTCAATCAGAACAGGATCCGCCCCCGGAATTGCTTTACAATGGATATAACCATTAAAATGGTGCACCTCACGGAGCAGGCGGAGTGATTCCAGGATTAATTCCATAGTGTAATTGGGAGAATGCAGTATTCCCGAACTCAAAAACAAGCCCTCTATATAGTTCCTGCGATAAAACTCCATGGTCAATTCACTGAGTTCCTGCGGAGTGAAGGAGGCGCGGACCACATCATTGGAGGAGCGGTTTCCGCAATATTTACAATCAAATATGCATTCATTGGTATATAAGACCTTCAATAGGGAGATACATCTGCCGTCAGCAGAAAAACTATGGCAGATGCCGCAAGCCACACTATTACCCATGCTTGATCCGTTGCCCTTCCGGTCCACACCGCTGGAGGTGCAGGCCACGTCGTATTTCGCTGCATCCGATAATATCTCCAGCTTACGCTGAAGCGACATATTCTCTTGAATAACCATATCCTACACCCCTGTCATCAAACATTTGTTCTGTTTTTATTTTATCAAATCTCGCTTCAACTGTCAACGGTTTTTCAAACATATGTTCTTTTTTGTGATTAACATTTGTTACAATTCACAGTTGACCTGAGAGAGGACAGGAATGACCCCGTAATGCACTGTATGGAAGATATGGAATTGGATTTGTATGTCATGGACGAACAAACGTGTACGGACATGGCATACAAATCCGGTTCCATGTCTTCCGTTCTGTGTGTGAGGGGTCATCCTGTCCTCTCTCAGGTCAACTGTGAATTGTAACTAACATTTTAGGAGGGCGGTTTTGATTTTCTCAAAACCGCCCTCCGGCTTACCTGTCTCCTAATTCGCGAATTCTATCTGCATACCACAGAATAACATCCTGCAGGCGGTACAGCTCCGATTCCTTGCTGTTTCTTCTCCAGCCCTCCTTATAATGATAGAACCAGTTCTCCAGGCGCTGTGCCAGGGTGTCCGCCTCTTCAAAGAGGAGCCTTTGGGACTGAACCTCAGCCAAACGCAGAACCACTCCAATCCGGTTAAATATCATCATACCTTCGGCGGCAAGAATATAGGCCTTCACCTGATGCCTCACCTGATCCGGCAACCGGACAATGCTTTGGTACAGTTTTTCAATCCCTTCCCGCAGGAACACATCCGCCCCTTCCGCCCCGGTAAAATCCAACGCTGCCAGATAACTCTGCCGGTCTTCCGCACTTCTTCCTTTTGTCTCCATTTCCCGGTAATTGATGATATAATACCATTCAAAGACACTATGCTGGGCTAAAGAAGAGATCAACCCTGTAAATTCTTCTTCCGCATCGCCGAACTCCAGCCTTGCAATCTGCCGGTTAATCTCCTGCCTCTCAATAATTTTATGATTCCAGGAAAATGCCGCACCGTAGATCATCCCCACAACACTGAATTCCGGCGGATTGATATGGCCGTAATCACCCCAATCGGTATTCAGAACTCCCTCCGCCTCGTACTTATGGGCATAGCTGCACATGCGCCGGATATTCTCATAAGAAGCTTCCATCCGCGGAATGAACTGGTTCCATCCGCTCACACCCGGACATAGATACTGGGTGGCTCCGGCCTCATGAAGCAGCTTAACACTCTCTTCTCCCTGATTCGGAGCATATCCCCAGTTCAGGCAGATGGTCTCCTGGGGCAGCTCCTTTACCGCCTCCGGAAAACCGCAGATGATATCTCCCCAGAACATGGGTCTTTTTCCCTTGGCCAGAAGATATTCGCACAGCTCCTTCACATACCTGATATAGATTCTATCCGTTCCTTCCCGCTGGGCCGCTTCCTTTGCTCTCCCCTTTCCCAGGTCAAAGGTCTCGTCCGCACAGAGATTGAACTGGTTTGAAGAGAACAGCGGAAGAAATTCATCAATCAGTTCCTTAATCAGCTTCAGACTGCGGTCATTCGTAACGTCTATGGTATGATGCTTCATCCGGTCATCGAAGGAAAAGGGCCAGCTGTCCGAGCCCGGCAGCTCACACAGCGGAGCGTAGGCCCTGGTGCTGAGAAGCTTGTGCAGGTGTCCGAAGGTGGAAAGGGAGGGAACCAGCTCTATATGCAGGCTCCGGCAATAAGCATCCAATTCCAGAATCTCCTCGGAGGTCAGAGGAGTATCATCTCTCCATACCTCACTCAGATTCTGAAATAAATAGCTGTGCTCTATATAAAGCTGTAATTGATTGATTTTATAATAGCTGAGTTTATCTGCCAGCTCTTTCAAAGCTGCAAGAGTCGGAATTCTTCCTCTGGTGGTATCAAAATAGTAACCCCGGTTGGCAATATCCGGATAATCCCGAATCACAAGCCGGGGCAGGTGTGCCCCCTCCTGAGCAATGATCTGCCGAAGCGTCTGTATTCCATATAAAATTCCGGCGTCACTCCCTCCGCTGATCCGTATTCCATCCTCAGCAACAGAAAGGGTGTACTCTTCCTGCTTCAAGCCGGAATCCAGATTCAGGAATATCCCTCCGTTTTCCGTCTTTCCCCGTGTAACCCCAGGGGCATAGCCCAATCTATCCTTTATCTCCTTCTGTAAAATCACCGCATGGGAGAATACCTCCCTGTCACAGGATGGGTCTATTAAAATCCTGCTTTGATACGAAATAATAAAATATCCTGTTTTTTCTTCTATACTTTGTGGCTTTGGTAAGATATACATCGACTGTCTCACTTTCATAAATTGATAACATACTGCTGCACAATATCCTCCTCACCGTCTGCCATTACCGCTTCGGCATCAGATGGATGGCCATCCCCTCCACATCACTGACTGCTTCCGTTATGGCTTCACTATAGGTGGGATGGGGCCGTATAACTGCGGCCATGTCATTGACGGTGAGCCCATTTGCAATGGCCGTTGCAAATTCACTGACCATATCCGTTGCCCTGTCACACAGCAGCACCGCCCCCAGAAGCTTTAAGGAAGCCGCATCACAGATTACCTTAATAAAGCCCCGGTCACCGGCGGACAACATGGTCTTGCTGTTGCCCAGCATAGGATATTTGCCCGTCTTCACACGGTATCCCGCTTGAATCGCTTCCTCCTCACTAAGCCCCACAGAGGCGGCTTCCGGTGAGGTGTAGACACAGGAGGGAACCACCCTCAGATTGATATCCGTTCTCTCCCCGAACATTCTTTCCACGGCATAGATTCCCTGGGCGGAAGCCATGTGAGCCAGCTGCCAGGTCTTATTTACCGCATCTCCGATGGCATAGATACCGGGAACACTGGTCTCAAAGTCCCCGTTTACACGAAGCCTGCTGCCCTCCGTCTCCAGGCTGAGCCCCTCCGCCAGCAGACCCTGTGTATTCGCCTGTCTGCCGATTGCCAGCAGAATTCCTTCTGCCTGTGCGGTATGGGCGGCATCCTTCTCCGTGTACTCACAGCATAGCATTCCGTCCTTCTTCGTGATGCCTGTCACCCTTGCCTTAGTATGAATGGTAACTCCCTTTTTCTTCAAGCTCATGGAAATGCTCTGGGAAATTTCCTTGTCCATTCCCGGCAGAATCCGGTCCATGGCTTCCACGATCTCCACCTCGCAGCCCATCTCCCGGTAAATGGTCGCACATTCAATCCCGATTACTCCGCCGCCGATAATCAGCAGCTTCCGGTACCCCTTTTCCATGGCTAACAGCTCATCGCTGGTAATTACATCAGGAAGTCCCACTCCCTCCAACCCGGGAATCACCGGCTTAGAGCCTGCGGCAATCAGAATTTTTCCTGCTGAAAGCCGCTCAGACTGGGGCTCCCCGTTAGAAATCCCGCCGGAAGATGTGTCTGCGGAGGAGATATGTCCAGAGGACGCTCCTGACGCATTCTGCTCTTTCCTTACTTCAACCTCCCGAGGAGAGATAATTTTAGCTCGTCCATATACAATCGCGACCTTATTCGCTTCCAGCAGTCCGATAATGCCCTGCCGGATTCGATCCACTACCTTTTCCTTCCTCTGTCTCAGCTTCTCTATATCCAGATGAATTCCTTCAACGGTAATTCCCAGCTCCTCCAGGTGCTGGGCTTCATAAAGCAAATGGGAGCTGTGCATCAGTGTCTTGGTTGGAACGCATCCCCGGTTAAGACAGGTCCCTCCTATCTCCCGGGCCTCAATCAAGGCCACCTTCTTTCCCAGCTTCGCCGCCCTGAGAGCGGCCACATAGCCGCCGGGCCCGGAGCCTATGATAATAATATCAAATTGATTTTCCATACGAACCCTTCCTGCCTCCTTTTGAACTAGTCTGTTCTTCACAACTTAAGGGTCATAAGTCAACCGCAATCTATAACTCTGCTTTTTTAAGAAGCTGTAAAATATCCTCCTGCATCCCCTGGTTTTGGGAAGCAACAGCAATTCCTTCCGCCGCTGCTGCCATTTGATCCGAATGAAATCTACATCCGGTCAACGCAGAGGACAGCTGTTCAAAATACTGTGTCTCCAATGCATCGGAATACGCGGCACAGCTTACAATCCTGCCGGAATCCACCGCAAAGCGGAGATCAATATCTCCCCAGGAATATCTCTGTTCCAGGGAAAAATTAAATTCCATCTTCCGTCCAAAATTCCACTCGTAAGAAGAATACTTCTTCTCCAGTTCCTGCAATGCGGTTCTGTTCAGAGCTTCCTCCTCTAGCCTTTTCGGCACCTGCAATTCAGCTCTATCCAGAGCTTCCTCCTTTAGTCTTTCCAGTCTCTGCCCTGCATTGCCCTGCCCATAAGTCCCGCCAAACGCCTCGATCAGGCTATTAGCAAGTGCGGCAATCTCAAGTTCCGGTGTATACTCCGTAAGATTGGCCACCCTTGCACGGACGGATTCCACCCCCTTTGTGACCAGCTTCTCCCTGGATACATTCAGGTAATGGGACAGCATATTCATATCCACCTTCACCAGAAGGGTGCCGTGATGGTAGCAGTGTTCCCCATCCGAATAAAACGCATTGCCGGAGAATTTTCTTCCCTCGGCTGTGATATCATTTCTCCCCGATCTCTCGGCAGGTATTCCAAAACGGTTCACCGCCTTAATAATAACCTCCAGTTGCCGGTTCACATCATAATTTTCTTTGGCAGCCAAAAAGGTAAAGTTCAGATTTCCCAGGTCATGAAACACAGCTCCTCCGCCGGATAATCTGCGAACCAGTCTGCCCCCGTCCTTCTCCAGCTCGGCAACCCTGCATTCCTTCCAGGGATTCTGGTTTCTGCCGATCACCACCGTCTTTTCATTCTGCCACAGGTAGAGAATTACCTCATCCTTCTTCACGTTCTTCAGAAGATACTCCTCCAAAGCCAGATTCTTGTATGGATTCGTTTCCTTCGTAATAATATATTTCAGGTTCTGTATCAATGGGTACCTCTTTCTCTTTATCCATCACTCCTCAAAGCTGTAACAAACAACCGGATTCCGGGCGGCCAACACCTCATCCGGGCGGCCGACAGGCGTACTCACCGGGCTTAAGTGCAATGCTTCCGGCTCTGTCATGGCCCTCTCATATATCTGCCGGTATATTTGTGCCGCCTCCTCAAGCGTCTCCCTGCTCTCCGTCTCCGTGGGCTCCACCATAAGGGCCTCATGGACAATGAGGGGGAAATACATGGTCGGAGGATGCATTCCATAATCCAGAAGGGTCTTTGCAAAATCCAGCGCCGACACGCCCTTTTCCTTCTTCAGCTCCTCCAGGGAGATTACAAATTCATGCATACACGGCCCCTTGAAGGGTATGTCAAAGGTATCCTTCAGCAAATGAAGCATATAATTGGCATTCAGCACCGCATTCTCCGAAGCTCCGCGCAGCCCTTCCGCTCCCAGGGTCAGAATATAGGTCAGCGCTCTCACGACCACCAGGAAATTGCCGTAGAAGGATTTCACCCTGCCGATGCTGTCCGCTGACTTTGCTTCCCACCGATAATGCCCCTGTTCCTCCGCAATGCGGGGCGAGGGCAGATACGGGATCAGCTCTTTCTTACAGCCCACCGGACCGCTGCCGGGGCCTCCACCGCCGTGGGGCGTGGAAAAGGTTTTATGCAGATTAAGGTGCACCACATCAAAGCCCATATCGCCGGGCCTTGCGATTCCCATGATGGCATTGAGATTGGCTCCGTCATAATAGTTCATGCCCCCTGCTTCATGGATAATCCTTGTTATCTCCAGGATATTTTCATCAAACATGCCGATGGTATTGGGATTGGTCAGCATGAAGCCTGCCGTATCCTCCCCTACCGCCTTGCGAAGCTCCTCCACATCCACATAGCCTTCCGCCGTGGAGGGCACATTGACTACGGAGAAGCCGGCCATGGCCGCGCTGGCGGGATTGGTGCCGTGGGCGGAATCCGGGACAATGATCTTCGTCCGCTTCGTATCCTTACGGCTCTGATGATAGGCCCAGATTAATTTCAATCCGGTGTATTCCCCATGAGCGCCTGCTGCCGGCTGAAAATCCATTGCGTCCATGCCGGTGATCTCACAGAGGGTCTCCTCCGCTTTCTTCATGACCTCAAGGCAGCCCTGGATGCTCTCCTCGGGCTGAAGGGGATGAATCCCCGAAAAGCCGCTGAGCCGGGCAATCTCGTCATTGATTTTGGGATTGTATTTCATGGTACAGGAGCCCAGGGGATAGAAACCTCCGTTGACTCCAAAGGTGCGCTTCATCAGCTGGGTATAATGTCTGCTCAGCTCGGTCTCGGATACCTGGGGCAGACGAAGAGCCGCTTTGCGCCGGAACTGCTCCGTGGGAGATACTGCCGGGACATCACATTCCGGGAGAAGCGTACAGCTCCTTCCCTCCCTGCTTTTTTCAAATATCAGCTTCATTGTCCAAGCACCTCCTTCATGGCATGAATTAAGGCATCCATCTCTTCCCTGGTATTCATCTCCGTCGCACACCACAGGATTGCTCCGCTGCACTCTCCCTCCAGAGGATATCCTCCCAGAATTCCACGCTCTGCAAGTCCTGCCAGTAAGTTATCCACATTTCCGGTAAAATCCGTTACAAACTCGTTGAAATATTCTCCCGGATATTTCATTGAAAAGCCTTCCAGACGGCAGATCTGCTCTGCCAGATAATGAGCCTTGGACATGGACAAGCGGGCCGCCTGCTCCAATCCCTGCTGCCCCATGGCATCCAGGTATACCGCCGCCGTCATGGCGCACAGGGCCTGGTTGGAACAGATATTGCTGGAGGCTTTCTCCCTGCGGATATGCTGCTCCCGCGCCTGAAGAGTCAGCACATATGCCCGGTTCCCCTTCGCGTCCACGGTCTCTCCGGCAATTCGCCCGGGAAGTCTTCTCATGAGCTTCTCCGTCGTCGCCATATAGCCCAGATAGGGCCCGCCGAAGGACAGCGGAATGCCCAGGGGCTGCCCCTCACCGATTGCGATGTCTGCCCCGTATTCTCTGGGTGTTCTTAATAGCCCAAGGGAAATGGGATAGCAGCTCATGATGTATTTGACCTGGGTCCCGGCAGTGATTGCGCCCACTGCATCCCCGTCCTCTAATAATCCGTAGAAGTTCGGCTGCTGGATCAGAACACAGGCCGTCTGACCATCCACCATGGACTTCAGGCTTTCCAGATCCGTCCGCCCTTCCTTTGCGGGAACCACAACGACTTCCATGTCCGTTCCGCAGCAATAGGTTTTTACCGTCTCCATGGTCTGGGGATGGACAGCAGCGGAGATCAGCGCTTTCTTCCGGTTTCTCTCCTGGCACATGATTACCGCTTCCGCCGCTGCCGTGGCGCCGTCATAAACCGAGGCGTTGGATACCTCCATTCCGGTCAGCTCACAGATCATGGTCTGATACTCAAAGATGGACTGAAGAATTCCCTGGCTGATTTCAGCCTGATAGGGAGTATATGCTGTCATAAATTCTTCTTTGGAAGTAATCTGGCTGACGATGGAGGGAATATAATGACGGTATGCTCCGGCTCCGCGGAAAATGGACTGGAATACCGTATTCCTGTCTGCCATCCGGGTCATCCTGTTTCTGACCTCGAATTCAGAGAGACCCTTCTCCAGCTTCAGCGCATCCTTCAGGTACACTTCCTCCGGAACGGTATGGAACAGCTCGCGAACGCTTTCCATTCCAATGGCCTGGAGCATTTCCCGCTGTTCCTGTGATGTATTTGGTACATAGGTGCCCATATTGGTATCCCCCTTATGAATTAAGCTCTTTGTATTCCTTCTCTGACAACAGATCTCCTCTGTCGGTGATATCCTCTACCTCAATAAACCAGGCGCCATAGGCATCTTCATTAATTAACTCCGGATGATCCAAAAGCTCCTCATTAATGGCCTTGACTACACCGGATACCGGGCTGTATACCCCGGATACTGCTTTAACGGATTCCACATCGGCAAATTCTTCTCCGGCAGTCACTTCGTCTCCGACCTCCGGCAGATTGACAAATACCAGATCTCCCAGCTGCTTCTGGGCATAATCGGATATTCCCACCTTTGCTGTTGTGTCGTCGGTAAAACATGCCCATTCATGTGATTTCAAATACATAAATTCCTTCATAATCAATACCTCCCATTATTATTTTATATATTTTCTTATTACATCATATCCCAATAATGTCCTGCTTCTTATTTTGCCCTCTTATAGAAGGGCAAAGCAACTACTTCCGCGGCAATTCTTCTGCCCCGGACCTCCACCTCCACCTGGGTTCCCGGCTCACCGAAGGCGGTATCAACCAAAGCCATGGCAACGGGATGCCCCAGATAGGGACAATGGGTTCCCGATGTAGTGATTCCTATGGACCTGTCTCCGGAATAGATCGGGCAGGCCTCTCGGGCAATGCCTCTGCCGGTGATATTCAAGCCCGCTCTGGTTCTGGTTGGCTCCCCTCTTGCCAGGATGCCTTCCTTGCCGATAAAGCTCTCTTTCTCCAGCTTCACCGCAAAGCCCAGTCCCGTCTCCAGAGGCGAGATGGTATCATCCATCTCATGCCCGTACAAGGGCATCGCCGCTTCAAGGCGCAGCGTATCCCTCGCTCCCAGCCCGCAGGGAATTAGAACATAATTCTCTGCAGAACCGGCCAGCTTTGTATTATTCTCCAGATCATAATTCCCGGCCTCCAACAGCAGCTCCCATAATTTTACCGCATCCCCATTCCCGCAGTAGAGCTCATAGCCGTCCTCACCGGTGTACCCGGTTCTTGAGATCAGGCAGGAAATTCCCCCTACCGGGACATTTTCCCGGAAGCTGTAATATTTGACCGGAAGCTCCTCTTCCCTGGCCAGCTTACACAGTATTTCCTTCGCCCTGGGCCCCTGAATTGCCAGCTGGGAGACCTCGTCGGAGATATCGGTGAACTCCACCTCACCCATGAGATGGGCTTTCATCCACTCCACATCCTTATGGCGGTTCGCCGCATTGATTACAATCAGATATTCCTGGGGATTCTTCTGATAGACCAGAAGATCATCCACCACTCCGCCGCTTTCATTGCACATGGGGCTGTACTTCACCTGCCCGTCATACATATGTCCGCAGTCATTGCTGACCAGATTCTGGACATTTTTCAGAGCGTCCTTCCCTTTCAGCAGAACCTCCCCCATGTGGGATACGTCAAATAAGCCCGCACCGGTTCTCACCGCCATATGCTCTGCAATCACACCGGTATCGTACTGCACCGGCAGCAGATATCCGGCAAAGGGAACCATCTTCCCTCCCGCTTTCACATGACAATCATAAAGCTGAGTCTTCCTTTCCATTGCAACCTCCCATTTTGCTTTTATTTTTACTTCGCCGAACGCATTTTTTTGCTAAAATGGAACAAAAAAAAGCGTACTGAACGAATCAATACGCCTCTGTTGATTTACCTGAAAGATTCTCCCCCGCTCTTGCAAGACAGAGGATTGCTTCTTCGGTGCCAAATCGCTTTCCAGAGTATCGTCCAGACCCGGTCCTTCTGCCTGAGAGTTTTCGCATTCCCCTTCGGCGCCGCCTCCTTCCGGCGGTCTCTCCCCAATCCTTCGCCCGACCTTATTCCTTTATTTCTATAAGCTGGTGCTTATATCCATAGCCTCATTATAATATCTGAACGGGATAAAGTCAATGCATGGGAAGAATGAAAGATCCATAACAGTTCAGCCCGGCAGCAGTCCGGCAGGTCCTTTTTACGCAGACTGTCCGAGTGTATCTTGTGAAGCGGAGCACTTTGAACACACGAAGGTAAGGCAAGTAAAAGGGATCTGCCGGACTGCCGCCGGGCTGAACTGTTACTCTTTTTTATCCGTTCCGCAATTTGCTGACACAATCTTCAATATCCTGCCGTGAGCGGAATTCATCCGTATGCTTCAGAACATAGTCTCTCGTATCGGAGTCCAGGGAAGACAAATAATTGTTTCCCTCCATCTCATTCAGGAAAATTCCCGGTGCGAAGAAATAACCATAGGTCGGAAGAAATGTCGGATAAGCTGCTGCCGATGTAAACGATATGGGATCCATACTATAATCACCTCCGAAATTAGTATTTGCAGCTTCCTAAAAAGAATACGAAAAGTGACCATATGGAATTATTATTCATAGAATAACATTAATTGCCATTTATCCACAGCAGAATGTTGATAGTGTGGATAAATAGAAGAAAAATGAGAAGTTATTCACAAAACTGACAGATATTTCTCGATTTATAAACAGATATGCAGAAACTTTTTAATTTTAGCAGAATAAAGCTGCCGGGCGCACCCAAAACCACCAATCAAATAATCTTCCTTTGACTGGCGGTTGGATGGCGCTTCTATACTACCTGCTTACCTTCTTCTCAAAATAGGTCAGGAGCTTATACAGCCCTGTTGCAACAATACAGAGAATCACGATGGACATGATTACCCAGTCAAGCTTGAAGACCTGGCTTCCATAGATAATGAGATAACCCAGTCCTGCCTTGGCGGCAAGGAATTCTCCGATAATGACACCAACCAGGGAAAGCCCGATATTTACCTTCATCTGACTGATGATGGACGGAACATTACCGGGAAGGATTACTTTGAACAGCACATCCCTCTTTTTCCCTCCCAGAGTATAAATTAATTTGATCTTATCCTCTTCCATTTCCTTAAAAACGGAGTGGAGGGAGATTACCGTTCCGAAGATGGCAACGGAGACAGCGGCAACAATGATTGTTTTTATATTGTTCCCCAGCCATACGATGAATACCGGTGCCAGCGCCGATTTGGGCAGGCTGTTAAGAACAATCAGATAGGGTTCCAGCACCTTGGAGATGCTGTCATTCCACCAAAGAATGATTGCAATGATAATTCCCAATGCATTTACTAAAAAAAAGCTTCCCAATGTTTCCAGCAGTGTGATCCCTACATGATAGAGAAGCTGGCCGCTGACGGTCATGTCCAGGACGGTTTTTATAATCCTTGAGGGGCTGGAGAAAACGAAGGAATTCAAGATTCCCAGCCTTGCCGTAAGCTCCCAGGATAATATAAAGCTGATGAGAATCAGAAACTGGCAGAAACGGACCCGCCGGCGCTGAAGCCTATGCTTTCTGATATATTCCTGCTGGGCTGCGGAAACATTCAAGCTTTTGCTTTCGACTTGTCTATGCTTCCTGCTCATGATGAGTTAACTCCTTCCATATTAAGTTAAAATATTTCTGGAACTCAGGCGCGCTTCGGGAGGTAAAGGGGGTTCTGTCCGGAATGGACAGGTTGATATCAATGATACTCTTTACCGTACCGGGACGGGAGGAGAGTACAATGACCCGGTCACCCATGCTCACGGCTTCCGCTATATCATGGGTGATAAGGATGGCTGTCTTCTTCTCTTTGCGAATGATACCCCAGATATCATCGGCCACCTCAAGGCGCGTCTGATAGTCCAGGGCGGAAAAGGGTTCATCCAGCAGCAGAATATCCGGTTCCAGAAGAAGAGTCCGGATTAAGGCTGCCCGCTGTCTCATTCCGCCGGACAATTCAGAGGGGTAGGAATTCTGAAAGGTAATCAGGCCATAAGTATCCAGCAGTTCGTTTATTTGAACATAACTGTTATCCGACAGCTTATGCTGTATTTCCAGACCCAGGGTGACATTTTTCAAGGTATTGCGCCAATCCAGCAGCTGGTCTCTTTGAAGCATGTAACCTATATTTTTACCGGAGGATTTTAAATCCTTTCCATTGATATATATAAATCCGCTGCCCGGCTCGATCAACCCTGCTATTAACGAAAGAAGCGTGGATTTGCCGCAGCCGCTGGGTCCTACAATACTCACGAACTCGCCATCCGTTACATGAAAAGAAACATCGAATAATGCCGGTGTTTCTCCCTCGAGGCTATGATAGGTGTAACTGAGATGATCAATTTTTAATAGCTCGCCCATCGCTATTTCCTCCATATTTGCTTATACAGTATTATATGTCAGGCGGAAAGAGAGGTTACTGTTGCAGACTTCGTAAGTGCGGGGAGGAGGGATTGTACATGGTGAAAACCTGCACCTTTTTTTACCGTATTTCATTGAAAATTGATCCTCGTCATAGTAGAATAGGAAAGGTAAGACAAACAAAAAAACAGCCGCTGGGACAGCATCGGCGCGGAAGGAAATGTCCATATGAACTTTGGAGGAATATGTATTGTAACAGACAACGCACCCCGTCTTGCAGAATTTTATAAAATTGTGCTGCAAGAAGAACCCTTTGCAGAGGGCAGCCATTACGGCTTCGGTAACATGGCCGTTTATGATCCGGGCGAGGTAACCATGGCAAAGGAGAAAAATATTTGGTTACAATGCTTTGTCGCAGATCTGGATTCGGAATACCAGCGGCTGCTGCGGGAAATCCCCGGCATTGAAATCATCTCGCCGCCGGAAAGAAAGCCCTGGGGTGCGTACTCGTTTTGGTTCGCTGACCCCGACGGCAACAAGATCGCTGTTGTGAATGACGATAATAGTTGATTGGTAATAAATATACCATAAAGATTGAGGGTGTCGCAAAATCACTAAAATAGAGTGATGGGGCGATACCCTCAATCTTTGCTCCGCAGGACGCATATGCCGCGCGTAAGGTGGATATTGCCTGAAGGCAACCGTGCGGCAGCGCAAGCGGGTTCTTTATTTTAATATGACGTGATGTACTTTAAAGAAGCTGGATACGGAAGGCCGTAGTCTGAGGAGGAATGCTCGCCGTCTGGAAGTTGGCATGCTCTATTCTTACCATCTGGCCCGGGCGGATTGCTTCCAGCCTGATGGGACGTCCATTCCGGTCAAGGATGGAGGTGGCATTGGTGACAACAAACCGTATCTGGTCAGTTGTATCGTAGGGATTACCGGTAAGCAGGAATCTGTTTCTGGCATTCACATCAACGACCCGATCGGTTGTCACACTGACAGAAGCGCTGTCTCCGCGCACGACGATCCGGTATGCCGCGGACTGCGGAGGAATACTTCTGGTCATAGCAGAGGAAAACTCCGCGTCAATCCACATTCCGGTTCTGATTTCACACAAGCATAATTCCTGGTCAAATTGATTGGTAATTACGGTGGCCTGGTCTACATTCAGCCGAAGCGTCTCAATTCTAGCCAAACCATTCTGGCCGTCTATTCTATAGGATATTAAAATATTGCCGGTTCTTCTGTTATTTGTAAATACCTCTTCCACCAAAGCATTTTCGATCCGTAAATTACGGCCGTGCTGTGTTATCGTTCCTCTGGAATCCGCAGCTTTATTCGCCATATGAACCTCTATCCTGCCATCAGCAGGGGCAAGATCAATCGCTCCCGTTCTGCCGGGCACTTCAAGGCGCTTTTGCTTGCCCGCCGCTGAAGACCATTTTAATTCCATTATATGCCGGTTTCCTGGAATGTTCCGCAAAAAAGCCGTTACAAAATGAATCTATCCTGCTACCGTATTACCAGGACAACATCCTTACTGTCTTCTCTCTCCGGCGGCTGGAAGGTCACCTGTTCCTTCCCTGTTACACTGCAGATGTAGCTCTGCAGTCCTGTCACCGGATCCATCCAGTAAGCATCCAGCGTTACTCCTTCATAATCCTTCAGGGAAAGACTGATTTCCCTTCCCGTATAGGTATAAGCCAACAGATACTTGGCTCCGGCAAATACGCTGATGTAATCGTACTGCTCTCCCTGACTGCTGAGAAGATATTCCTGAGCAGATCTTCCATTGATATAATCTACGGATTCCATTAATCTCATCAGATGAATCATCTGGCTCCCGCCGGGATGATGAAGGGAATCCGACCACAGATATTTTGCCCCGAAGGCTCCCTTCACTGAGGTATCCCGATAAAACTGCATAATGGAATTATGTCCGTAGGTGTGGCCTGCGGCACCTGCAAACACGCTCCAATACGCATAACGGCGTACATCCGCCGCCTTCCAGTAAGGCTGGGTATCATCATGCAGTCCCTGGACTACCCATTCATAGGAGGGCTCGCCATCCAGAACCGGCTTGGGAGGAGTCCTCCCGTAATCACGTTCCACATATCTCCAGCTGTCTTCTCCATAGCATCCTTCCGCCTGGCTGTTGTCATCCCATGCATCCAGCCGCGTCTGGTCATATCTTCGGTGTCCCGACTGGAACATATTGAAGTCCAGCCATTCCTCGCCGTGAAACCAAAGGCCGGAACTGGTTCTGCCAAAAGGATGATATCCTACCAGCCGGTCCGGCCTGTCCTGCTTCATCCTGCGTCCCATTTTTGAGAAAAGCTCCGGATTCACATCTCCCCGGACATCACCGCCTACAATCCAGACCAGATTGGGCAGATGATGATAACGGCTAAGAATGAAATCCATATATCCACCCATATTTTCTTCCGTCAGATCACCGCCATTTACCACACTGCTGCCCCATACAGGAAGAATTCCCATATAAAGCCCCAGCTCTTTTGCCATCTCAAGCACCTTATCCACATGGTTCCAGAAACCGCCGTCCTTGTTAATCTTGGAGAAATCTCCGTCTACCAGAGCAGTTTGTCCTTCCAGATTGCGCTGCTTCGCGGTATGAATAAAATCCGCCAGAATAATATTATATCCCAGCTCCTTGCGATTCCTGAGATAGCGGTAGCTTTCTTCCAGGGTCAGCTGATGAAACAACAGCCAGGCGGTATCTCCCATCCAAAAGAAGGCCTCCTCTCCGATGCTGAAATATCTGCCGTTATCTGTGACCCTTAATTCTCCCTGCTCCCAGGGCTTGCTATATCTCATCCTGTCTTCCTCCTTCTATTTACGAAGCACTGCCACGCTGTAGCCCCCCAGCTCAAGAGAGCCTTCCACTGCATTACCGGTTATGAGATCCACTCCGTTCAAGCCCTCCAGTGTTACCGCTTCTGTCCGGCAGTTCAGATAGAACTCATAACTTCCTTCCTCACCTGTTCTGCTATGGTATTCAATGCCCTGAGGAAGCTTCTTTGTCTCAATTCCCGCATCCTCCAGCATTTTGGCAAACAGAACGCTCATTTGCCGGGGGCAGCTTCTGGCAGCAACATAGTACGCCCTACCCTGTTTTACCGGCATGCCTGATCCTGCCGGCTCACTTCTCTCATAAGTTTTACAGGTTACAGCTGCCGTTCCTTTATAGAAATCCTCTTTATAGCAGGCCAGTACCCTGGCATCCTTGACCCTCAGGATCTCCGCATAGTCTTTCACTTCCCAGTTCCACTGTTCCTCCACAGCAGAAGCTGTTCCTGCTTCGGCACTTACCTCCTTCACCCAATCCTCTGTAAAATGAATCTGATTCCGATCCGAGGGATAAAGGGTGTCAATCTCCTCACTGACGATGCCAAAAAGCTCCGAAAGTCCATCTCCAGGAAAGCCTCCCAGATGGCAGAGCAGATTCTGATCCACATATCCGGTGAAATAGGTAGCCAGCAGCTGCCCTCCCTGCTCCGTAAAGCTCTTCAGCCTTGCAGCAGTCCGGGGCTGCAGAACGTACAGCATGGGTGCGACAATTACGCTATATTCTGAAAAATCTCCGTCAGAAGGGATAACATCCATTTCTACGCCCAGCTTCAGAAATTCCTTCCAGATTCCAATGCAGGTTTCTTCGTAACGCTTCGTCTCATCACTTAATGCTTTCACATCCTGAATCGCCCATCGGTTATCCCAGTCGAATAGCAGAGCCGCTTTGGATTTTACAAGGGTTCCCGCTGCCGCAGATATCCGGCTCAGCAGCTCTCCCACCTCCGCCACCTCGAGGAAGACTCTGGTATCATCCGTACCCAGATGATCCACCACTGCGCCATGGTACTGTTCAAAGGACCCCCGGCCCTTACGCCACTGGAAGTACTGCACCGTATCGGAGCCGCAGGCAATTGCCTGAAGACAGGCCAGCCTGTGCACACCGGGACGTTTCAATTTGTTATAGGGATGCCAGTTCACAAGGCCCGGCGCACTTTCCATCAGCATGAAGGGCTTCTCCTTCTTCATGGAGCGCATCACCGCATGGTGAAAGGCATACTCCGCCATGGTATCATATAAGGATTCCCGGTCGTTATGGAACCTGGGATAGCTGTCCCAGGAGATGACATCCACTTCCTCCGCCATTTTGCGGTAGTCCAGTCCGTTGTACAGCATCATGAAATTGGTGGTTACCGGGATGTCCGGTGTTACCTTCCTCAGAGCAGCAATCTCAAATTTCATAAAATCAGTCATACTCCAGGTGGTGAAACGCTTCCATTCCAGGTTCAGCCCCATAATACTGCCCTCCCCATTGGCAAAGGGCGGCTCGATCTGCTGAAAATTATTATACCGGTGGCTCCAGAAGGCCGTCCACCATGCCTGGTTCAGCTTTTCAATATCATGGTCGAATTTCTCCGCCAGGTAGCTTTGGAAACGCTCCACACACAGAGGGCAGTAGCAATCTCCCCCCAGCTCATTGGAAATATGGTACATCAGCAGACCGGGATGGGAGCCGAATTCCTCCGCCAGCCTGCGGTCAAGGATTGCCACCTTCTCCCGGTAACGCAAGGAACTCATGCAATGGTTGTGCCTGACACCGTGATGGTTGCGCACATCCTGTTTACTGACCCGCATCGCCTCGGGATATGCCGCGTCCAGCCAGGCGGGACGTGCTCCGGAAGGAGTGCCCAGAATTGTGTAAATTCCGTTCTCATACAAGCGATCGATTATCTTTCTCAGCCATTCAAATTGAAATTCCCCTTCCACCGGCTCCAAAAAGGACCAGGAGAACATGCCCAGGGTGACACTGTTCACTCCCGCCTTCTTCATCATCCGGATATCCTCCGCTAAGATATCCGGGCGGTCCAGCCATTGCTCCGGATTATAATCACATCCGTGAACAAAACCGCCTGTCTGGGGAAATAAAATTGATTTTTCCATGTTAATAACCATGTCCTTTCTCATTGTCTTTAAACAACCCGCAGGAAGCATATCTCCTCTTACCGATACCACTCCAGCACGGGCTCTTTGGTAATTCCGGTTGCCGGGATCTGCAAATGGGTGGAGGCCCCGTCCTTTCTCTTCCATACCAGGGTCGTGGTCACCTCCAGTATCAACCGGTTCTCACCGTCACAAAGTGCTTCCGTTATATCAACTCTGCCAGGGAATCCGGCGAGATAGCCCCGATCCGTACCATTTATCCATACTCTCACACAGTCCGATGCCTCCGGAAGCATCAGCATATAGCGCTGCCCCGCGGCTTTTTCCTGTACAAAGGCTCCTTCATACCGGTAGGTTCCGGTAAAGGCAGGCCAATAACCGGGCCCGTTAAGATTAGGAAGCTCTTCTCCTGCTTTCAGCAGAAGCTCTTCTGCAAATTCCTCTCCCAGCTCCCCGCGCCGGGACACTCTCCAGTCCAGACACAGAGTCTTCTCGCCGGATCGCTCGGGAAAGCTTCTCTCCGCCGTTTTTTTCTCCAGGCACAGAAAAACAGCTTCTCCCGGCTCAAGGCAGAGCGGAATTCTGTGTTCCTCTATCCCATACTCATCTGCCCTGTGATTCCATGGATCATATACGGTCACACACCCATATTCTTTATCACGGACCTGAAGCTGTGCCTGCACCTTCCGGGATACGCTTTCATTGAAATACATGGCAGTCAGGCCATCCGGCCGGCGAATTACCATGCTGCGAAGCTCCGGTATCCCGCCGGTTACCGTAAGCTCCCTGCTTCCCAATCCTGTCTCCAGCTTCGCCACTTCCTCCGCGATACTTTCCAGGCTTACCACCTTCACCTTCCGGTCCCAGCCTGCAGGAAGCGCCTCTCCCCTGGTATCTCCTTCCGGCAGGGCATCAATCACAAACACCTTCAGCCCCTGAGCCGCTGCGGCGGCGGCAAACCGAACCACTTCCGCATCCAGGTACTGGGCATAGGGCAGTATCAAGCAGGGATAGTTCTCTCTCCTGATCACCAGCTGCCCTTTCTCCACCGCCGCCGATCTCAGCGCATCCGCCGGAATAACATCATAATCCAGCTGATGCTCCATCAGCCGGCGGCCCGGCTTCTGAAAATACATCGTCCTGCCTCCGCTCCATTCCGCTTCTGCATGGTACAAAATAGCCGCATCCGCCAGATGGATGCCTCCGCTTAACAGATGGGCGCCGCGGTTCATATATTTCATCAGCTGGGTAAAGCAGCCGAAGCCCGGATTATTGCCCTTGGCATAAAAATGAGGCGGGCAGTCCCGATCCGGATAGCTCATGGAAAACGCATGGGGCGTAAACTCATTGATGCCCCTGACCAGCATATGGTTCGTCAGCCATTTCATAAAGGAATTACCCTCGGCCCACCCATAGTTGCCGAAGATCTCACAGAGTGCCCGGTCCTTTTTATTTTCCTGGATATGCGCCGCGGAGCTTCCCAGCTTGGCCAGCCCGTAGTGGAAGAACTCGCCGTCCCGGTCCCCGGCAATCCATTGATGCACCGGCTCGGTGAATCCGGGCACAATCTGATGATGCACCACATCAATCCCGGCCATATGCTGTCCTTCCATCTCCCGGAAATAATGTCCGATGCTGCAGGCCATCCTGGCATGGGCATTGTCATCCTCAATAATATGTCCGATGTACTCTACCCCGCGCTCTTCACACCAGCTTCCCAGTTGGCCGGAAAAACAGGTTTTCACCAGCCTCGTCATCTCATCCATATATTCGGAGCGGACCGATACCGTCTTCTCCCCTGCTTCATACCAGAGCGCCGGGAGTAGGCTCAGAAAATCCTCCCCCCATCTGCCCCGCAGCGCTTCTTCCAGCTGCCTGCTCCAGGGAAGCCGCTTATCCTTCTGTCCCAGAACATCATCAAAAGGGTAGCCCTGTACATTGCCCAGCTCCGGCTCATCAGAGAAAAACCCTGCAATGGTACTCCCGAAATACTCTTCATAACGCTCATAATGTTTCTCATATACTTCATCAATCAGTACTCTGACGGAGTCGGAATCAATTAAGTTCATGTAGTCTTCCCGTCCGCCGCCCTTCTGGGTGGTGAACAGAACAAACAGCCGGTAGGCTCCCTCCGGCAGATCAAAATAGACGAAACCGTTCGCATACCGGTGGGTCAGATCAATTCCGCCTTCCCGGCTGACAGCCATGGTCTCCCCGTCCGGCTTGGGGAGAGCCAGTATTCCCAGCAGCTTTCCGTCCGGCTGCATAAAATTCTCTACCAGCACCGCACCGCTGCGGCAAGGCCCCATAATATCCATATGGCGCTCCGCCAGATAGACTTTCTTTTTTTCAGGATGCTTAATAAAGCCTCCGTTGGCATGTCCGGTGGGAAACTTATCATCATCCAGAATCCATACCTTCATTCCTCTTTTTCTGGCCTCCGGCATAATGAAGTCCAGATTCTCCCACCAGCCCTTGCCGCAGAAATCCGGATGGGGCCTGGACTCCAGGCAGATCTCCCGAATACCGCATTCTTCAATTTTATCCAGCTCTTCCCGAATGGTGGCATTGTCTTCCCCTTTCATCCAAAGGAAGGGCAGAATGTGGCTGGTAACATTCCCTTGTAATAATGTTTGTAATCGTTCCATGGCTTACCTCATCTTTCCATCGTATCCCACATTGTTTCCGCGGCATGTTTTGTCGAATAAAACCATTGTTATCCTTCCGCAATGTTTTTTCATTGAGATTGTGCACTGCTTTTTCATTGAGATTGCGCACTGCTTTCTTCATTAAGGAATACGCTCCCTCCCTCTATACGGGAAAGGAACGTATTCCTTTTGTCCTCAGCCGGACCGTTATTTTGCCTCCCACACCGGCTTGCTGGCCGCGACACAGATGGTCCGGTATTCCCCGTAAGCCTGCGTCGGATCGCCCTCTTTTCCGGGGCGTGTGGCACAGTAGAAATGATACAGCACATCCTTATAATATACGATGGATGCTTTATGAATGTGGCCGCTGTCAATGCTGCCGGGCTCTCCATAAGCAAGGATGGGCTCTCTTACCTTCTCCCAGCGGATCAGGTCGGAGGAGAGGGCTAGTCCTTCCTGGGCGTGGGTATGCCCATCCTCATAGACCTTCCCGTATCCAAAATAATAATTCACCCAGATATCGCCGTCCTTGACAATATAAGGATCCGACACGAATCTCTCATCCCAGGATTCCCGATTCACACGCAGTAATGGATTGGCCTCACAGCGGGTCCAGCTCTTCAGATCGGAAGAATATGCCATACCGGTCTGCTCTGTCCAGCGCTCTGCTTTGTCCTTGGCATTGTAGAACATATACCAGGTTCCTTCTTTTTCAATAATGCAGGCCTTGTAAAGTCCTCCGGCTTCCCAGTCCGCGCCCTCTCTCCAGGAGAAGACCGGCCGCTCCGGAAAATTCCAATCCAGCAGCTCTTCGTCCTCCGTCCAGGCAAGGCCGATTTCTGCCGGGCCATTCTCATATCCGGTGTTGGGATAGGAATGATATACCATCCAGTACTTCCCCTCCACCTTTCTTAAGCGGGGAAGTTCCCACAAATCATCACTTTCCTTGATCATCCAGGTTGCGGCTCCGCCGATTCGGTCCCATCGGTCACTGTCCAGGTTCTTCTTCAGAATTACCCCCTTATGGGTCCAGTGAAGCAGATCCTCACTGACTGCCAGTGCAGATTGGTAGCCCTTTCCGTCAAATCCGGTGTACAGCATATAAAACTGCCCGTTATGCCAGAATACAAAGGGAATATCCACCGCCATCCGGTCAAAGGCTCCTTCCGCTCCCGATCCATGGAGAACCGGTTCGGGACAGCGGTACGGTGTCAGGTACTTCTGAATTCGTTTATCTGATAATTCAATCATTGCTTTTCTCCCTCCTTCGAAGCTCTTAGACGCTTGTGGACCGGCGGATTGCCGCATCGATTCTGCCTCTTACGGATTCCTCCCGCAGGTTTACTGATTTCATGGTTACCGTTCCTGTGGTTCCGTCCTTTATTAAAATAGGCGGCTTCACATAATTGCCCCAGGACAGATGCGGGAAGGAATATTCCTGGTTCATAATCAGCTTCACCGGTTCTGCCCGTTCTCCGTTCAGAATCCGCAGGTAATCGATGACGATATAATAATCCGAAGCATCCTCGGCCTTCTCACCGCATACCTCGATACGGATGGTATGCACCCCGTAAGGAAGGTCTGTAACGGAGAAAATGGGAATGTGGTATTTCTTATCATACCCTACGGAGGAACAGGAGAAGTCCACTCCTGGAACACGCTGACTGAGCTTTTCTGCTGCCAGCTTTCCGTCAATATACACATTTGCCATGCCATAGGTGGTATCCTGGGGGCCATACCAGACGATTCCGGTTCCCTCAAAGGTACACTCGGCATAAGAGCCCTTATCCCGGCTCCACATCTCCGTGCCGTGGTCGCTTTCCTTCTTATCCTCCACCGGATACCAGGTACCGGTATAGCAAAGCCGTTCATCCCGGTCCGTAATCTTTAACTCTTCCGGCTCCACGGTCTCCACACGGATATGGGTGCCGTTACCGGTCACACCGATTGCCGCCCGGTCCTGTCCGCTGTAGAGATAAGCTTCCTCCGCATTTTCCTTCGTGCTCCTGAAATCATTGGTTCCCTTATATTCTACATCATAATATCCGTTAAGGATATCGTTTTTCATATCCATGCCCCAGGAAACATTGGGCTGCTCTCCCCAGATGCTTCCCTGGGAATAGCGGTCAGCCGTTCCTGTATTTCGGGAAATATGATCCTCCGGGTACCAGGTATAGCTTCCCTCCTGATCCGCATTCACGCTTCTTCTCCAGGAAAGGGTGTCCATGGAAGGATCGGCAAGATAGGCGACTCCCAACTCATCCAGTCCGCCGCAATCCACACCTACACGGAGCTTCAGCTGCTTCGGAAGTCCCTTCTCCAGCCGGTCGATGTGATACTGGGTGGTGAATTCGCCGCTTGGCGTAACGGTTATCTTCCAGGTCAGCTCTATAGACCGGCGGTAACCGCCGTGAATGATCACCTCGGCTCCCTGGGAAGTTTCTTTGCAGTCCATGGAGTTCAGATACCATTCTCCCAGCTTCAGGTAGGGTACATTCAGAATTGGCCCGCCCATGAGAAGACGCTTCTCCCCGATCCACAGGCCCTTCAAAAGACCCTCCGCATTGCTGAAGGACATGGTAAAGTCTTTCCCTGTCAATACGGTCTCCTGCTCCAGGCGCTGTACGGTGATTCTTTCGGTGCAGCCATCCTTCTGTCCGTGTTCCTTCTCTTCCACCAACAGTTTCTCTTCCTTGTTTCCTTCTGTAACTATGATTTCATCCACAGAATCCTTGCAGGCATCCAAAAAGGTAAGCTTTACCGGTCTGCCCTCGGAGAGAATTCCCGGCTCCAGGCTGATGACCGCCTTGACCGTCCGGCCCGGCCCGGCTGCGGGAAGACTGCAGCTTCCTTCATGCTCCCCGCTCTTCCACGCTACCTGTACCTCGGATAAATCGGTGTGGGAGAATCGGTTTTCAACAATAAGAAGCAGTTTGTCTTCCTCCGGATTCCCCTGATAATGCAGCACCTTGATGGGGGAATAGGCCTTCCTGGTCATGTAGAATTCCGGCTTTTTTCTGCGCCAGACATCAATAATTCCCCATTCCAGCTGGGTATTGCCGCCGTCGTAGATATCCGTTTCGTCAATTCCGGCCCAGATGGCTCCGCCGAGAGCACCTTCCGTATTCCAGATATTATCCCAGAAGATTCGAATTCCCTCTCCCCAGAAGCTGCGCACGGAAGGATCTCTCCTAAGCTCTTCCCGGTTGTAGCAGGCTACGTGGACATATTCGTCGTGAAGCACCGGCATATCCTTTCCCGGCGCATGGCCCACGCTTACATTATCCCTCTTTTTCGCCAGATCCGTGTCATATTCGGAATAATGGATGCTCCAGATATCCGGCATCTCATGCTCCTCCCGCATGGTCATGGGATAGCTGAACTTCGTCATTCTGGTGGGGTCAAGCCGGTGTACATATTGGTTCAGCAGGTCAAAATTGTGGCCGCCGAAGGACTCGTTGCAGAGTGACCAGATGATCACGCTGGGGTGGTTATAATCCCTTGCCATGCATTCCGTAAAATGGCTGAGATACCGTTCGGTCTCCTCCGGATCTCTCTGGGTATAGGGCAGTGTTCTTGCGATAAATGCCAATGCCAGCTCGTCCTCCACATAGATTCCCTTTTCGTCGCACTGATCCAGAAAATATTCGCTGGGCGGATAATGGGAGGTTCTGATATAGTTACAATTGGCTTCCTTGAACAGGTCGACATCCTGCTCAATCAGCTCTCTGGTAAGAGCTCTGCCGCATCTGGGTGAGATTTCGTGACGGCATACTCCCCTTAGCTTCACTTCATGCTTATTCACAAAGAGACGGTTTCCCTTTCTCTCCAGCCTGCGAAGCCCTGTTCTCCGCTTCACGGTCTCCAGCTTCTCCCCGTTCCTGTACAGGTCTATCTCCAGCGTATACAGTACGGGATGCTCCGCATCCCACAGCTTCGGCTCGGACACAGGCAGATTCATGCTATAATAACCGTCCTCCCGGACATCCAGCCTCACTCTCTTCCCGGTTACCGCCCCACCCTCCGGTCCATAGAGCTGCAGAACCGCTTCATACCGATCTTCTTGTTTTTCATCTGCTTGTGTTTCTGCCATCTTACCGCTGATATCCAGATCCGCCCGCAATGTGCAGGTATCCATATCTTCATCGAACAGCGGGGTCAGATAGACTGCGTTCACATAGGCCTCCGGCAGCACGTAGAGATACACGCTGCGCAGAATTCCTCCGTGGCTGTAGGCGCTTACCTTGTCTGATTCCTCATCCATTGCCACCTTCAGAGTCACTTTCTTCTTTCCCTTTGTCTGCTTCGTAATCTCAACATTCCAGGTGAGAAAACCGTTCTGGTGGGATGCCACAGCTTCGCCGTCCACATAGACCTGGGCAAAGCCGTTGACTCCTTCAAATTTCAGTATGATCCGGTTCCCCTCCGCCTCATTGGGCAGTATGATTTCCCTGCGATATTCATAATGCCTGGAAAATCCCTTCTTCCGGAGAACTACCATGTCAAAGGGCACCTTTATCTTGCGGATGCCGCCGTCCTTATAGTCCTGTACCTCCCATTCTCCGTCCAGACATGTCACCGGTTCTGTAATCCCCCGGCACCAACAGGGTTCCGGCACCAGACGGGGAAGAACAGCCTCCCCTAATTCAAATCTATCCTTGGCTATCATTATTACCTCCATGATGCCGCTATGCGGCATGATCAATCCTCTATGCTGACGCAACTTATGCAAAAGGTTTTATTAACCTGATTCCAAAATGTTCTCTCACACCCGGTATCAATTCCGCCTTGGGTCTCTTATAGCAGCCCCGTACCAGACGGGTGTAATTATAGTCCTGGTTCACATTCATCCGGATACCCTCCGGATACCTGCTGCCTTCAATCACTGCGTAATCAATGGCTGTATAAGTGCTCTGGGCTCCGGCAGGAGCCTTTCCCAGTACCTTAACCACCAGCTCATGCTCCTTCTCCGGCAGATCCCGAACCTCAAACAAAAGCTGTCCGTACCGTTTTTCATATCCCCGGCTCAGTCCCGGAAAATCCACCTTACCCAGGTATTGACTTACATTTTGTGCTGCCGCTTCCCCATCCAGATAGATATCACACATTCCGTAATTAATATCATAGGGCCCGTACAGCCGGACTCCGGTTCCCGTGAAGGTAAAGCTCATGCTGTCTCCGGCTTCCTTGCTGAGGGTCTCCGTTCCTGCATAATTACCGCAGTAATCATCCATCCGGTGCCAGCTTCCGGTAAAGTGCATCCTGATATCCCGGTCATCCACCACTGCTTCCGGTGTCAGCTGCGGCGCTCTCTCCAGTCTCACACTGTCTGACCCGTCGGAAAGAACCTCCACACCATAGCCATTTGTATCCGTCACAGCCGCTCTGCGGATATGATGCCTCGAGGACCACAAATCCTTGTCCTGTGCAGCCTCAGCCTCTTCCTTCGAACATCCGCAGCAGGAGGCTCTGTGCCAGGCTTCCGCTTCTCCCTGCAGATCTGCAAATGTCCAGGAATAGCTTTTTATTCCTTCCTTCAGCAGATAGGCTGCGCCTTTTTCATTCAGACCGCCGGGTGCAATTCCTATATTCGCCTTGACCGTGTGGGGCATATGACGGTACAGCTTCAGCACCTCGTAGGAAGTGTCCAGGCCTCCGTCCGGAGCAATCAACAGCCGGAACCGGATATCCAGCACCTTCTTATAGCTGCCCGTAATGGTTACCTGTACCCTGTCTCCCGACTCCTTTGCCGTCAGATCCGTCCCGATCCAATTGCCCAGCAGCAGGCCGGCGGAGTTCAGGAAGGGGCCTCCGGCAAGAATCTTCCTTCCTCCGGCAGATGCCTCCTCCAGCAGACAGGTCTTCTTCGAGAAGCGGTACTCATAGGTATGATTACTGATGATCAGCCGGTCTGCATCCTCCCCCTCTGTGCCATGACAGATCACCAGCGGATCCAGTGATTTCTTCTCCGTTAAAGGTCGTGGTTCTGCATCCTGCTTTACCGGAACTATACAAGTATAATCCCTTCCCCCGGTCTTTGACACGAAGGTGATGCCCAGCTCTTTCCCATCCTTCATTGCCTTGCCGAAGACTGTTCCCTCTTTCTTCTGTGACAGCAGCTCATCTCTGCGGATACGGTACCGGGTCACGCTGCCCGGCTCCCCGCACAGACTTATGCCTTCCCATTCCCTGCCGTCAATCATCAGCCGGTATTCCGACAAATCCGTAAAGAGAAAACGATTCTCTGTTTCCAGGAGCAGTTCCTCTTCCTCCAGCCCGCTGATTCGGACAAGAATTGGCGCATATGCGCTTTTTAACTGTTCATATTCCGGCTTGGGGTTATGCTGCCTATCCAGAATTCCCCATTCATATTGATCCATCCCTTCAAAGCTTCCATCCTCATCCACACCGGCCAGAACGGCACCTCCCAGGCAACCCTCCGTCCGGTAGGATTTCTCGGCAAACCGGTGGATGCTCTCTCCCCAGAACCGGCGGATTGCCGGATCCTGCCGGATCTCATCCCGGTTGTGGCAGGCAACCGGCGACCATACCTCATGGAGCACCGGCACCTCATACTCCGCCTGTCCCGTCATATAGCCGACTTCATTATCCGCACCCGGTGTATGGAAGATCACCATCTGGTCAAAGCACACATCAAAGGGCTGTTTCCAGTCAATATAATGTACCGGCCAGATGTCCATCTGTTCCTCTTCCTCAGGAATGGACATGGGAAGATGGAAGGTCAGGGGCCTGATCCTGTCGATACTGCGAATATAGTCCGCCGCCTCCCGGAAATTAGCTCCCCAGGCGCAGTCATGTCCAAGGGACCAGATCAGAACACTCACATGGCATCCGTTTTCCATCATCTCCCGTACCGGTGTCAGGCACCCGTCTCTGCAATGGGGAAGATCCTGGATGGCTGCCTTTGTCTGCCCGATTTCATAAAAAGGTGCCGTATTTTCAACCAGGAAGCCGATTTCATCACATAAGTTTAAGAGTTCATTGCTGAAGGGACCGTAAATGCTGCGCAGGAAATTCACATTTGCCCGGGCAAACTGTTCCAGATCCTTCTTTGTTCCTTCCATATCTCCGATTCTTTCACGGTAGCAGATCCCTTTCAGTTTCAAGGGCTTATGATTCCAGAAGAGCTTCTTCCCTTTTTTCTCTATAGTACGGAAGCCGATATCTGTCTCATGGCTTGCAACCAGGGCCTCTCCGCTGTTCATCGTCACAATGGCATGATAGAGATCAGGATGCTCCGGATCCCACAGCTTCACGCCCGGACATTGAAATACCGCTTCCTGCACACCTTCGGTTAAGGCCGCCTTCTGTTCCAACCGGTATCCGTCCGGTCCTGTCAGTATCAGACAGATATTTCCTCCGGTTCCGGCCCAGTGCAGCGGCCTCACCGTAAGCTCCATATGATTCTCCGTCCTTTCTCCTGTCTCCAGCCAGAGAAAGACCTTTTCTTCCTGCATAATCCTGCCTCCTTATTCTATATCCCTGTTCTATTTTCCTGTCCAGCGTTGCTTGCTCCATCTTGCCGGCCAATGTTCCTGATCAAATCCTACGTTACTATCCTTCCAGTATCTCCACTCGTGACAGAATTCCGAAGGGTCTTAAGCACCATGCTTCACTCCACTCGCTTCCCCTGGTTCTATAGGAATCCGGTCCATACCATTTATATTCCTCATTGCAGTTATGCAGTGTTCCGAAGGAATTAAAGCGGTTGCCGAAGGCACGCAGCTCCAGGGTATGACTTCCTGCAGACAGGCGGCCAGCCTGTACGGTATGGGGAGCCAGCGCAATAAGCCCGATGCTCTCTCCATCCACCAATGCCTCAAGCACAGGCGAGGAAAAATGGGGAACCCGGATAGTGATCTCCTGATCCCTCTCCAGCTCAAAATGCATGGAATAGATTGCATCTCCCCCGTAGAACGGCAGCTTCTGCCTGGTAATATCACCGAACATCAGCACTTTGGCCCCGGCTGTTACCACAGCCTTCGTTCCCCGCACTTCTACTCCAAAATCTCCGAGGAGAAATACATTTTCCAGATTCGTCTTGCGTCCGTAGGGAATTTCCAGAAGCAGCTCATTGCTGCCTGCTTTCAATCCGGGTACCGGAACGGTACGAATAAAGGAATCTACATAATAGCCGCAGGAAGCTTCCTTCTCTGTACCGCACAAGGCTTTATTCCACCAGATTTTCGCCTTCTCCGGCCGCTCCATAGCCAGCATGAGGCCTCCCGTCCCAATCTCGGAGATTATTTCATACCGCAGCGTCACTGTATCCTTCTCCGGTGCCTCTTTGATTCTCCACGGCTGCGTATAGGCATCCTGACGATGGGGATATCCCAGAATGGTGCGGATCTCATTATCCAGACGGAGGACCTCCTCCTTGGGATGATATTCCCCGCCGTTCAGCTTCCACCAGGCGCTGTCCAGCAATAATACATTGGGCTCCGCCAGTTTAAAGCCATCCGGCTCGTAGATCGTGCTCAGTATCTTTTCCGGTTTTCTGCCGGAACCTGACGGCCCTGCGACCAAACCATAGAACTTCGTCAGCTCACCGGTTTTAACAGGATATGATTCCCTCGTCTCGTCATTTGCACCTGCTTCGCTATTGAAATCCGCCGTCTTCTCTAAGCTTATTGTGCCAGTGGATATCTTCTTCTCCTCCAGCTTCCACAGGAAGCTGTCCTGGGAATACAGCTTCAGACTTATACAGGTCCAGCCATCCCGGTATTCGGCTTCCACCGGTCCGGTCTGCCCATTCATGGCATTATAACAGGTTATCTGATATTCCCCGCGGATACGGACCTTCATCTTCTCTGCCTGATCCAGACGGTTCCCCTTCCGATTTACATGGCAGACAAACAGCCACTTGCTGTCTCCGTCCCTGCGCATCTGATAAAACAGATTGTCACTGTAATCCCCGTCCTCCTTACGGATTTCCAGGGTACGGTCTTTCTCCAATGCCCGAAGCAGCTCATATTTCTGATAAGGTATCACCTGGGTACGAGCGGCCAGCTTCCAGGCGCGGTCGCTGGGAAGGGCATCCACAAGCTCCGGAATATTTCCCAGGAAAATCACCCTGCCCCCTTCATCAGCCAAAGCCTCCAGACGCTCCAGGGTAGTGCTGCGGATGGTTCTAAGGCCGGGTACCAGCACGGTTTTATAGCTCATGCATCCCACTTTAAGCAGACCCGCATCCTCTGATTTCTCCGGATGCTCTCCTGCTTGTGCACATTGCTCCGGCAGCATTCCTTCCGACAGGAAATCAAAATCCACCAGGCCGAACAGCATCCAATCTATGATATTGCGGAAATTCTCATCCATCTGTTCCCGTGGTACCTTTGTCTGAGCCACAGGGCCATAGCTCATCCAGTAGGATTCAATGGGGTGCACCACGGCCACCTCCACCTGGGCGCATCCCCTGGTCAGCGCCGTATTAACCCTTGCAAAATAATCCTCCATATAGGAGTATTTCTCCCACCAGGGGGATTGATAGTTGATGGAGGCCGGCCAGTCACGCTTGGCTTCCCCTTCCATGGACATAAAGGCCAGATGATGGCATCGTATGGTGACGCCCAGCGCCGCCTGCCAGTCCCCCTGCAGCTTATGCCCCTTGAAATCAAAATCCCAATGGGTCACTCCGTATAATTCGCTGAGAACACCTTCCCTGCCGTTCTGGCGCGCCACACTGACCGCCTGCTTAATGGTGGAATACTCCGGATCCCCGCAGAGAATATCCACTCCCGGAAGCTGCTGCCTGCGATAGCAGCGCATGGCCTCTCCCAGCCGGAGGGTTTGGGAATACAGGGTGGGCTCCGACATGTAGTGCCCGGTCATGGCGATGCCGTGCTCTTCGCACCACTCTGCAATGGTATCGGAAAATGCAGAAACAAACCGCTCTGTCAAGTGATCATGGTAATGGTAACGGTGTACCGATGCCTTTCCCTGGGGAAGCTCCCACATCAGCTCCGGCAATACCTCCAGCAGATTTGTTCCATAGGCTTTCTCAAAGGTCTCAGGCAGATCGTCCGTAAAGGAAAGCGTCACATCATACTCGCTTTCCCCATCAGGCAATGCCATGCTGCCCTTAATCTGAGGCTCATCGGTAAAAATGGCCGGAATGGATTTGCCGAAATCCTCTCCCAGTACAGCATAATAACGCTTATGGGTGATTTCCAGGAATCTGAGGATTGCTTCCCTGTTCATCACGTCCACATAGGTCTGGTCATTGAACCAGGGACTCTCCCGCATCAGTTCCACATAGGCAAACCACAGCCTTCCCTGGTTCCGGGTCTCTTCTTCGCTGTCATATTCCGGCTGAGGGCCCTCCACTCTGCGGTAAGACTTCAGATATCCGCCCTCGGTCTTAATCCGGTAGGCCGTCAGGTAATAGCCCGCAGGCTTTTGCCCCTTTCGGATACTCTCCAGAAACTCATCCCTGGAGGAACACATCCCCTCCTTCTTCTGCCGGGTAAGAAGCAGGTGCCTGGCACGGTAATCCCAGTTCTCCGTCACAAGTCCGCCTGCGGCGCCGGAGGGATACCGGTCCTCATCATACAGCCAGCAGAGCATCCCCTTTTCCTTTGCCTTCTCATTGGCATATTGAACCAGCTCCATGAATTCATCGCCCATATATTCTGTTTCCAGGCCGGTGCGGGGATGAAGGTGAGCTCCTCCGAATCCCATTTTATGAAATACTTCCATCTGATCGCTGATCAGCTCCCGGCTCACCTTGCAGTTCCAGGACCAGAACGGGGTTCCCCGGTATTCACTGGAGGGATTTTTGAATAATTCCTGATTTAATTCCGCTTCTTTGTTGTGATGATACAGCATACCTCTTCTCCCTTTCTTAAAAGTACGGACATTCTGCAGCAAGATCTTTTCTGTTGAAATAAAACCGTCATTTTTGCTATAAAAGATAAAATTCTGATAAATCCATTGGTGCATGATGTACTAAGTCCAGTTTATAGAACTTCCCACTCTATTGGAATCGTAAAATATTATGATAGAGTGGGAATTTCTGAACCTTAGATCTATTCCTATCGTTTATATTACAGGAACAAAATTACATGTTCCTGTAATCAAGGTGTACCATACAGGTGCAGTTGCTCTCATCATTTATATTACAGGAACAAAATTACATGTTCCTGTAATCAAGGTGTACCATACAGGTGCAGTTGCTCTCATAATTTATATTACAGGAACATAATTACATGTTCCTGTAATCAGGGTGTATGATACAGATAATTTACTATTCCTATCGTTTATATTACAAACCGGTAGGTATGGCTGCCGCTGCCCACAGTCTGCTTTACGCTGCCGTTGGGAGCTTCCAGGTGGGCTGTCACATTGGGCGGCACCTCCACCTTCACTTCGGCCTCCGTACCGTCCCGCTTCCATTCCACAGCAATTCTTCCATAGGGATGCATTACCCAGGCCTTTACCCAATCCACACCTTTTTCCGGGCGGGGCAGGATACGGATCTCCTCAATGGGCAGGCCGTCCCTTATGAGTTCCATGCCGCCCAGCGCACCGTAGAACCATTCCTCAATGCTGCCCAGCATCAGATGATTCTGGGAGCCGTGGGGTCTCTGGGGATCTGGTCCGTCCCATTCCTCCGTCAGAGTGGTGGCTCCCTTCACCACCTGGTAGCCGTATCCCGGCGTCTCCGTAATATTAGTCATCTCGTTGATCAGATCCGACATTCCGTATTTCATCAGAGCCGCAATCAGGAAGGGATGGCCTATATCACCTGCGGTAATTGCATATTTTCTCTTGATTACATCATCTCTTAACTGCTTTACCGCCTTTTCTTCCATTTCCCCGGGCACCAGACCCGCCATCAGGCTCATGGCCTGAGCTGCCTGGCTGCCGGTGGCGTATCTTCCCGTCTGGTCATCCAGAAATTGCAGATTGAATTCCCGGAATACCCTCTCCATCCGCTGTCCGTACTCCTTTGCATCTTCCGTCTTGCCCAGGAGCCCGGCCGCCTGCTTCATGATTCCAAGGTCGTAATAATAGATACAGGTTGCCACAACCGGAACCGGCGTATTCTGGGAATGGGGTGTGCATGGCCCAATATCCAGCCAGTCTCCCAGTCCGTGATGCAGCACCTCATGATGGGTACGGCTTCCCAAGTAATCCAGATAGCGCTTCATCACATCATAATACCGGCTTATAAGGGAGAGATCCCCGTATCTTTTATATACATACCAGGGATTGATAATGCAGGCGCTTCCCCATTCCGGGGAATCCACAAAGCCCTGGTGCCATTTTTCAAAGCCTGTTACATATTCGGGACAGATATCCGGCACCAGGCCGTTCTCCCACTGGGCATCCGCCATGTCTCCCTCCACCTTGCCGTATAGGCTCTGAACCTCCAGATTATACATAATGGAAGGGCCGATCAGATGGCTCTCCTCCAGCCATCCCAGCTTCTCCCTGTGGGGGCAGTCGGTAAAATAGCTCTTAGTATTGCTGAGGATCGCCTGGCGTACGATTTTATGGATATCATTGAACAGCTGATTGGAGCATTGGAAATCCCCTGCCTGTGCCACGCCGGGATAGAGGAACTCTCCGGTCATCTCCGTTAATACGGGGAAGTCTCCGTCATCCGATCCTTCCGCCCCTATAGTTTTCATGGAGCCTTTCTTCCGGTCCGGGCTCTCTTCCGGCGCCGCATTTCCTCCCGGAAGGGCACCTGTCATTTCCACATAGCGAAATCCCGTATAGGTAAAGTCCGGCGCAAACTCCTGCTCCTCCTTCTCATTCAGAATATAAGTCCAGGCATATCCCCTTCCCGTTCCCTTTTGGTTCACCGTACCGTCCTGATTGAGAAGCTCTCCTGTCTTTAAGACAATCTTCCGGCCTGCCATAGCTCCGTCCGTTTTGACTTTTATCCTGGCCCAGCCGGAGAAATTGGTTCCAAAATCATACAGCCAGGTTCCCGGGCGGATCTGCTTTATACTGACCGGTGTATAGCGCTGCATTACCTTGAGGGGTTCCATGGGCATGGCAGCCAGCTTTCCTTTGGGCGGCTCCACACAGAGAACCGGCTTCCAGATATCCTCCTCCACATAATCCCCGCTGAGATATTCTTCCTTCCACAGCCTTCCGTCATAATCCTCACCGCCATAGATACAGCAGAACTGTATGGGACTCGGAGCCATTCTCCAGGAATCGTCGGTTACCACCAGCTCCTTCGTCCCGTCCTCATATTGAAGCTCCAGCTGTACCAGAAGCTTGCATTTCCCATAGCTTCTTTCATAGTACACATATCTGCCTCCGGGTACGTTATACATGCCGTCTCCCAGCTTTACCAGCAAGCCGTTTTGGCCTTCCCTCATCAATGCGGTCACATCATAGGCGGTATAAAAGCAGGTCTTGTCATAATCGGTCCAGCCCGGCTCCAGCACGTGGTCGGATACCCTGCCGCCATTCATCCAGCATTCAAAATGTCCCAGACCACAGATATACAGCTTTGCTTTTCTCAGCCTCTTTCCGCAGGGAAATGCCTTGCGGAACAGGTGGTATACATGATCCCGGGTTTCTCCGATAAAGCTTCCCTTCCAGTCCTCCCGGTTCAAATATCCCGTTTCAAAATAGGTGTTTTGGCTGACTGTCTCCGTCCTGTCTCCGGCATAGCTTAAGACGCTCTCCACTTCCCATTTATAATGTTCACTGGATACCAGTGCACTTCCTTCATAGGCAACGCCTGACATACGGGAGGATTTCATACATCCGCTGTCCCATACCGGCTCCCCGTTTTCCTTCCATACCCGGATCCGATAGCTCTCCTGGCGGATCTCCTTTTCCTTGCCCTCCGCTTTCCAGCTAAAGACCGGGTTCTGACGGTCAATATTATTATGATTCACACGATGATTTGTTTTCAATTCATATAACTTCATAAAGTCCACCTTCCATTATGTCATTTCTTCGCTTTATACCGACATTATAAGGAAATGGGACTAGCTTTAGAATGGAAAAATCCCATATCTGTTATGCATATTTCACACATCAGGGCATGGTCCGCGCCAGGTCTGTGCGTTTATCAGAAATATTAGGAAGGCTCATCCCATATGATAATACGCTTCGCAGAATTCCCATGCCGCACGTAAGGTAAACGTTACCCGAAGGCAGCTGTGCGGCAACGCAAGCAGACTCTTTATTTAATAACCGAGGGCCGGGGGATCATCGTGATCCCCCGGCCCTCTCATT